>JAHEBQ010000069.1:0-22259 GCA_024642205.1 Planctomycetaceae bacterium
TCCAATACCGGTTTCGATTTTTCCTGCCCGACTTGTGCATGGAAATGCAGAGTAAACCCGTGCGGACCTTTGGCATCGATTAATTTTGGTTCTAGCGTTAGCATGGATTTGACAGAATCGAGGAGTCCCGACATTGTCGCGCAAAAAATGTCCATTCGCGCTCCATTGGCAAGTAGAAACTCGACGATGTCGTGACGGCCCATGTGTGAGGCGCCGCCCAGCGCTGTTTCCCAGTCGCCGCCACCCCAATCGAGCGTGGCATTAAGCAAGCCTGGTTCTCGATTCAACAGCATCTCAACCATCTTCAAATCGGAGTGGGCGTAGATTACGAAATCCTGTGCCATCTCGCGGTTGATCTGTTGTTTCTTCCAGACAGGTTTGAATGATGGGGGCTCATAATCGCGCTCGAAATCTGCCTCTTCCGGTCGGCGTTCAGGTAATTGCTCTGATTTACCGGGCTTTTCTGGTTCCTCGTCCTGGGAGATCACCAAACCTGCAGTTGACGTCGTGATCAGCGCTGCGGTCGTAGCAACAGCAAATTTTCGGCGGGTAATTGGGTTTTGCGACATCGGTTCCTCGGTAGATTGAAAAATTCGGGTGTTCGGAATACTAAACACTTTTCGGATCGGGATGAACCCAAGGTTGGCGATAGGGTCGCTGCAACAACTTCGTTGCCTGATCTTCATCGAAGACTGTATGTGTTGCCGGGTCCCACTTCTGTGTGCGG
The DNA here is from genome assembly GCA_024642205.1 of Planctomycetaceae bacterium. Taxonomy (GTDB): domain Bacteria; phylum Planctomycetota; class Planctomycetia; order Pirellulales; family Pirellulaceae; genus Mariniblastus. Next base: position 728 of record JAHEBQ010000069.1, read on the forward strand.
CCTAACTTCATCGATAAATTGGTCATAATGCAGCTCGCGTCAATAATGTCTCCTTCTTTATATAACGGAATTCGGCCGTTCGCGCGATTCGACGATACGGAGAAAGTCGCGCATATGGCCTCGAACAGCCGGTGCAACTTGTTTTTCGAGGTCCTTTTCGGTAATTTCTTCCGGGTATCTCTTGAGTTCGTGAACCGCATCTTGCGAATGCGATTTTTCCTTGTTGTTTTCGGGTTGGAATTCCCATTTGTCGACGCTTGGGCGAAGTGTCTTTCTGGATCCATTGCGTGTTACTCTCGAGGGGTATTCGGGATCGGCGGGCAGACCATAAGTGCGATGCGGCCATTGAACCCGGAGACCATCAAAGTCAAATGCAGCGGACTGAGTTTTCAGCGTTAAAATGAATATTTGGTTTGTCGTTCGTTGTCTTTCGGTTTTCATCCACCGGTGTACTTGCATAGGGTTTAGCAGGCAATTGGCGGTACAAAAAGCAAGCATTCAGCCCCTGGGTTGTTACATTGATGGCAAGGAATTTCTCAGTGCCGAGTACAGTCAGTTTCTGGGTTTCCGCCTCGCGGCTCTGTCGCCTGGCATCAAGTTGATTCCAATGGTATTCGCAGGTCACTTCGTTGTTTATCGAAGAATAGACGGCATCGAAATGACCAAAGCCCGGATGACGCAAACCGATTGAACGATCAAGGAAATGGCCGAGCCGGACCGGTTACCACGGCGGCTGGAAGCCTAATCGAACCGAACCCAATTGCCGTCGATCAATCGCTCGTTCGGCCGAAACCTGGACTTGTACTGCATATGTTTGGAATCGGCGACGTAATATCCAAGATAGAGATGTTGCAGTTGGTTGGATTGGCAAAATTCAACCTGTTTGAGGATCGAGTAAGTCCCCAGTCCATCTGATTTCAGGTCTGGATCGAAAAAGGTGTAGACCGCTGACAAGCTCGTAGCGCCGGCATCGCAAACCGCGAGGCATACGAGTTCGTCATTGAGCCAATAGCTTATTTCGAATGACTCAAAACAACTGCGAACAAACCCCCAGACGTATTCTTCGGCGTCGATATCAGTGTCTTTCTTGGCTAGTCCACGGAGTCGCCGGTGTTTGTTGAACAATGCAATTCGCGGAGCATCCGAAAGAAGCGGCCCTATTTGCTGACGGAATTTCCGGTCTCCCTTGTTTCGGGCCCGGCGCTGATTCTGACTGAAAAGGAACTCCCGGCAGTTCAATCGAATGGGTTCACAGGCAGTACAATCAGGACAATTTGTCTGGTAAACGAATTCGCCCGTCCGCCGATGCCCCTCGGCAAGTCGCTGGTCCGCCTGCCGCAATGTGATTTTCGTCAGTGGCATGCGCAAAGGCATTCGAGCCGTTTTGCCGTCAAGATAGGGGCATGATTCGGTTTCATCGATTATGACGATGTCAGTGGCTTTCATTGCCCGCAGCGGATCCAACGACGAGATTGTGAGAAAACTGTTTTGAAACGCTATCGTTTCTTCTGCTTCTATGATCGGGGTTCCCCAATCGTTGTCAAGTAAATCAAATTATGTGCGTCTTATAACCGTCAAGGCGATCGGACTAATTTTGTAGTTTCTGACGAGGAATCGGATTTGACCAAACAAGCGCTCGATTGTTATCGATAAATAGACTTGGCGTTCGTTCTCGGAGTTGGGCTCATTCCGAAGATTTTTGACGATAAATTCGAAACTACTGGATAATTCGGCATTTTGGTGCGTCTCATCTAAACCCGAGATCTTCAACTTGAGCCCGTTGCCGAGCGGAATCCACAGATTAGTCGTAGCAGTTCAAGGCGTTTTGTAGAAAACCACTTCAACTTGCCTGGACTTCCGCCCACCAATTTCCTGCGAGCAACAACCATGTATTCACCGGTGCGTATGATCAAGATTTTTTTTGCTTTCGGATTGTTCTGTTTGCCAACTTGTCTTGTTTCGGCCCAGGTCTACAAGTCGGAAATCGGATACACCGAACTTGTCGCTGAAAAAGGGGGCATGCTGGAAGACGGATCTGGCATCATCGTAATGCAGGCCGAGGCCCCCGACAGCGGCAACTATATGCCCAATGTCGGCGATGCCCAGTTTACGGGGAAAACATTCATTGAAGGGTCTGGAACGAGTGGCGCTCTTTCCCATGCCACGTCCGTCGGTCGAAACTTTTATGGCAATACAAGTAGCATGACGCCGGGAATTACCAATATTACTGGCTACGATGCGAACGATTACTTGATTAACATTTCCGGTGCTAGCACCGGCAGAGACCCGTCTGCGACCACTGCATTTGATGTCGGAAACCACAGTTATATTGGCAACGGGCTCACGACGGCGCAGGCAGACGATTTGTTGGAACGTTTCGATTTTGTCATCAATCGTGACAATACCGTGATGGTGGTTGGTGCCAATAATGGGTCGACAAGCGCGACTCCCCAGCTTTTGGCGCCCAGCTACAACTCGATCACGGTCGGGCGATCAGATGGCGGTCATTCGCAAACATTGACGTCGCTCTACGGTGACCCGCGGTTTGCGGTCGAGATTGTCGTTCCATCTGCGGGCGCGACGAGCTTTTCGACTCCCGTCGTTTCCAGTGCGGCTGCGCTCTTGCGGGATGCAGGAAGTGGTACGAATTTTATTCAAAATGAAGTGATTCGCGCGACGCTTTTTGCCGGTGCGACAAAGGAAGAGTTTGGTTCCTGGGATCGAACCACTACCCGGCCGCTGGACGCAGTATTTGGATTTGGCGAACTCAACATCCTGAACAGTTACCATATTTTCGAGGGGGGGGAATTCAACGGTTCAACCTCCGATCCGACTACCAATATTGGCGATTTCGGATGGGACTATGGGACGTTTGATGGAACGAATGATCTGTATTATGATTTCTCGATTGAACCGGCAAGCTTCGGTGAGTTGTCCGCCATTCTCAGTTGGAATATGGAAATCACGGATACGGATCCTGGAGTTGGATTTTCGGCATCACGAAGTCTTGCTGACTTAAACCTCGATTTGTTCGATTCGTCTGGTTCGTTCATGGGAACGTTGCTCGATTCGAGTAATGGCACAGACTACAACAACGAACACATTTATTATCAGGGTCTGGCCGCCGGGGACTATACACTGCGGGTGTCTGGCGATTTAGCCACTGACTTCGGACTTGCGTGGAGGCTCACAAGCGTACCTGAACCCTCCAGTCTCGTCTTGTTGGGTTTAATCTCGCTAAGACTGATAACAACACGTCGGCGACGTTTTTCAGGTATTGTCGGTTCAGCGAGTCACAAGGGACAGGCATCCGGCGTCTCCGCGTTTCGCCGGACTACGTGAGGCTGGGAAAGTCGTCGAACTCACTGTAGCGTTCCGGGGCCCGATTGGAAAATCTGGTAAAGTCGCGTTCCCAATGCAATTCGACATCGCCCGTCGGCCCATTACGCTGTTTTTCAATAATGATCAACGCGTCATGCTGATTGACTTCTTCATCAGGCTGGCCTTTTTGAAAATAGCTCTCTCGGTGGACGAACATCACGACATCGGCATCCTGCTCGATGGCCCCGGACTCTCGCAGGTGGCTTAGCTTCGGCCGGTGATCCCGGGAATCTTCCGCCTGGCGATTTAACTGAGACAGACAGAGAATCGGGGTTTTTAGTTCACGGGCCAGACCCTTGAGTCGACGCGCGATCTTGGCGACCTGTTCCTGGCGGGGGTCGTTGGCGTTGTCTGGCTGAATCAGCTGGAGGTAGTCGATCACGATCAGGCCCAATCCGTTTTCGCGTCGCTTGATGCGCCGGGCAGCACCGGCGATCTCCGATACATTTCGAGTCGGTGAATCATCGATGAACAGCGGAACGTTGTTGAGTTGGGCAACGGCCGCGACGACCTTTTTTCGATTCTCCTGATTCAGCGTCCCGCTGCGAAGTTGATGCCCATTGACCTTTGCGACCGAGCAAAGCATCCGCTCAATCAACTCGATCGAGGCCATCTCCAGGCTGATGAACAAAGCGGGTTTCCTGGCCTTCATGACCACATGTTCCGCGATGTTCATGGCGAACGCGGTTTTCCCCATACTTGGCCGAGCGGCCAGAATCACCAACTCGGAAGCATGCAGGCCGCCCGTCATCCGATCCAGATCCGTGAATCCGGTTTCGACGGTACCTTCCTGACCCTTGCCCATCATCCTGGCTTCCATGCGATCCATGGCATCGGAGAGAATCTCGTCGATTGACGCAAGGTTGTTGGATTGGCGGCTTTCTCGAATCGCAAATACCTTCTGTTCCGCATCGTTGAGCAGAACCTCGGGATCCCCTTCGGGCAAGTAGGCTTCGTTCAGCAAATCGGAACAAGTCGTAATCAGCTGTCGAGACGTCGCTTTACTACGGACGATGTTCGCATAGTACGTAACATGAGCCGCATTCGGGACGGACGTAAAAATCTCAGCCAGCCGAGCGGCTCCGCCAACAGTCTCAAATTCGTTGTTGGCAATCAGGCGTTCCCGTAGCAGTAACGGGTCAATCTTTTTGCCACTCCCGTGCATATCCATGATATGCCGAAACAACGTCTGATGGGCTTCGTCGTAAAAGTCCCCGGGCCTCAGGATGTTGACAATTTCATCGCAAGTGTCGGGCATCAGCATGACGCTTCCGAGCACACCAACTTCAGCTTCAAGATTGAAGGGGGGTTGCCGGTTGAGCGGATCGATCGGCTTGTCCTGCTTTACGAACTTCCGACGCTGGTTGCCGGCTCTCGTGTTGAATTGATCAGGCATTCCATTGTTCTCCGGGACCGTCCAACGATGCGAATTGTATCTTACGGCAGTCCAATGCGCTGGCAAGCGCCCGAAACAGGAATTGGATCGTCCACCGGAATCAAGCGAGTTAGCACACGACTAAAACGCGGTCATCTCGCAATCATCGCCACGTCCGATCAGAAAAAAAACGGACCTGGCAGATTCGATCATCGGCCAAGTCCAGATGAGAGCAACCTGGAAAAGCTGTTGGTAATGTCCGTGGTTTTGGTAACCGTCCGGGTTCCGGCCGGTCAGATCAAGCGTTATGCGCAAACGGTTGATTTAACAACAGTTTTAATCGTCCGGCACCATTAAGTGGCGTCGTCAACCGTCGGCACAACCCAGACCTTGAGTTCGGTTTCGATTTCCTGATGCAAGTGAATCTTGACCGTGTAAAGTCCCAGTTCTTTCAAGACGCCTTCGAGTCGGATCTGGTCGTTGGTCAGCATGATCTCGTTCTGTTTCAACGCGTTCACGATTTCGGCTGCACCGACACTACCATACAGGTGGCCTTCTTCATTCGCGTTGGCTTCGATCGTAATGCTCTGCTTGCTGATGTGCTTGGCAAGGTCCTTGAGGTCCTTCAGGCGTGCTTCTTCAATTTCGTGAAGTTTTACCTTGTGCTTGTCGACCATTCGTTTGTGATGATCACTGGCCACGGTCGCCAACCCCTGGGGTAACAGGTAGTTGTTGGCAAAACCAGGCTTGACTTCAACGACTTCGCCCTGTTTGCCGAGATGGTCGACCGATTGAATCAACAGCAATTCGATACCGCCATGCTCACCGCGTGGAAGGCGTGAATATTGCGTTTTGTTGCGTTTCAGTTTTTTCATTTTAGCTGGCATCGAATTCTCTTTTTCGTAGTCTTGTTCTGTCTGTTTAAAATCCGTTTTTGAGCCTTGTTGACTCAAATGCAATTCCAATTTGTATCGGGTGGACCTTTGGGGTGGACCTTACCTGATTATCTTCCGGCTTAAAACGGAACCTCGTCTTCGGGCGGAGCTCCCTGAGCCGGCGCTGATTGGTGCACTGGTTCTGGTTTGTTAGCCGCCTGATGCATCCCGGCCGGTTGCCCGCTTCCTCCACCACTTCCGGAGCGACCACCCAGCATTTGCATCTTTTCGCCCACGATTTGTATTTTGCTTTTCTTCTGTCCGTCCTGTTCCCAACGATCAAGTTTCAAGCGGCCTTCGATCAAAACCGATGACCCCTTGGAAAGATATTCCGCGGCAACTTCGGCGGTTCTTCCCCACAGCGTTACATCAAAAAAATGTGCTTCTTCAACCCACTGATCGTTTCTCTTGATTCGTTCGTTGACGGCCAGCCCAATGTCGGTCACGGCCGTTCCCGACGGAGTGTAACGCAATTCTACATCACGAGTCAGGTTTCCGATTAATATGACGCGATTGTAACTGGCCATGATATTCTCCAAAAAACTCAGGAACGATCTGCTGACCCGAGCCAGCATCAAGTTTTTTTTGGCGGCTCTCCAATCCGTGGTTTCCGCAAATCAACAATTGTGGAGTCGATTTTCAATTCGAATGTGACTCGTTTGGTCAACCACGGCAGGAAAATCCAAAAAAATCAAGTATTGGCGATTGTCTATTCCGCCACGACTGCCTCTGGTCTACCGTCCGAAGATTCGGTTTCGGATTTGTCCGTTGGAAGGGCAGCCGCCGTAACTTCGCCTTTGGCAACCGCAACCATCGGTTCGACCAGACGCGGATCGAGTTTGATTGCCAGTTGCCTCAGGATCGTATCGTTCAGTTGACACGCCCGATTGAATTTCACCATCTGGCTGCTGTCAATGCGGAAATAAGCCAACCAGTAAGCACCTTTGCGATGCCCCTTGATCGGATAAGCCAGCTTTTGCTCATTCCAGAGACGACTGGCGAGCATTTCACCACCATTGGAACTAACCAATTCATCCACGCAATTCGCGACACCCGCCGGGTTTCTTGCGTACGCATTGGCGTTAAAGATGAACATGCATTCGTAAACATTCTCAGCCACGTTCGAATTTCCTTATTGAGCTCGTTTTTATTGTTCGTTAGTTTGCGTTGTATCCCGACCGGTCGAAGTTTCGTCGGAATTTGGTTCGACCGGTTTCGTCTTTTTCCTGTTTTCCTGTTTGGGGTCGGCGTTGAACTGGTTCATCGCCGTTTGCATCCCCTTTTCCACCCAGACTTCAATCGCATCGACCGATCTTGCCACGCATTTGTCGATTTCTGCCTGGTCTTCTCGGGAGAATTTGCCAAGCACGAAATCCGCTGCGTCCCATTGGGGAGGTGGGCGGCCAACGCCGACTCGCAACCTGCCAAACGCCTGGCTTCCCAGACGTTGGATAATGTCTTTGAGTCCGTTTTGACCACCTGCGGACCCGCTCGGCCGGAATCTAAGCCGAGCAACGTCCAGGTTTATGTCGTCACAAATGACCAACAAGTCAGTCATGGGCAACTTGTAGAATTCGACTGCCTCCCGAACACTTTGACCACTCAGGTTCATGTAAGTCAGCGGGCTGAGCAAAATCGTTTTCTGGTTTTTTATTATTGTCTCGACGACTTCGGCGTTAAACTTCGCTCTTGGTCGCCCCGCGTCATAGCGTTGAGCAAGGCGTGCTAACACCTCAAAGCCAACGTTATGTCGGGTTCCGTTGTATTTTTTTCCGGGGTTACCGAGGCCAACGACAAGTTTCATCGTATCTGACCGAGGTTACTCCTCAACTTCCTTTTTGCCAATGACTTCCGGCTCACTTGCCTCGGAATCACCAGATTCCGCCTCGCCAATCTCGGTCGGCAATGCACAAGACACGATGGGTGTCGTCCCAGCTTCGGCGAGTTCCGCACCCTCGGGCAATGGGACCTGGCTGGCATCAATCATCTGGTCGACATCCAGATCGCTGATTTTGAGTTCAATTTTATCCGGAACCAGATTGGCCGGACAAAGAATCGTAATGTGATGTTGGTGAAAATTGACCACCCCTCCATGGTGCGTTCCAGTGGCGTCGCCCCTCAGCTCGATCGGGAGCGTGACTTCCACCGATTCGGTCGCGTCGATACGCGTCAAATCGAGGTGAATAATCTTGATTCCAAACGCGTCCCACTGGACATCCTTGATCAATGCATTTGCCTTGGCGGCACCCTTGAGCTCAACAACGTGGCTACCATGACCAATGACTTTGTTCAGTTCCTTTTCGGAAATGGAGAGCATTTCCGTGCCTTCGCCGTGCCCATAAAGAACAGCGGGGATTTTTCCCGTTTGACGCAACCGCTTCATGCGCAGTGAGCCGGTCTGCTCTCGCTTCTCCACGTTCAGTGTTTCTGCCACTTGAATAACCTGTAGTGCAAAATTGTTTCGATGTTAAATATTAAAGCAGAACACCACCGCGACACGACGGGGAATTCGGCCAAGCGGGCTGCAATCCAAAGGAATTCAGCCAATCTGACGGCGCAGTGCGCACATCGATTATTGCTGTCTTGAAACGGGGCATTTTCGCAGAATCTTCCTCGGATACAAGCCCAAGTTTCAGTTTTGACAGGCTTTTTACCGGTTCAAAGCCGTTCGATTATCTCGCAAACATCCACATTGCAAGAACTTGATGCCTCGACGTTTGGTCAAAACAAGCAATAATGGGGTCCTTCGATTATCAATACGTTTGCAAGGAATTGTCGGATGGCCAAGGAGCCGGGTAAAAAACAAGCTCGCGCACAAAAGTTCGAGTATGTCGAGCCAATTGGGCTGCGCGTGCTCGTTCGCAAAGACGAACCGAAAAAGAAGACCAAAGGGGGGATTGCGCTTCCCGATTCGGCGGAAATCCCGACCATTACCGGTCGAATTGTCACCATTTCTGCGGCCATCGAACATGATGAAGATTTGCCGTTGCGACAATACGACAAAGTCCTTTTTCACCCGGGCAACGCAATTCCCGTCGATTTCGAGTCCGATAACCAGTTGTTTGTCGTTCCCGCCGAAGATGTCGTCGCTGTTTTCCGCCGTGAACCACCCGCCCGGGAATAACCAGTATCGGGTCGGAAGAAACCTGACGCACCGATCCGTTGGACCGGAATCTGGCATCAACCGGTAGGGATTTCGACCTGAAATGCCCGGTCGCTGAGGCGATTACGCTTCGCCGTCGCCGACGTCGTCATTCCCGAAGATCGCACTGATCGACTTGTGCTGATGGATTCGTTTGATCGCTTCTGCCAGAATCGGCGCCACACTCAGGATGACCATGTTGGGTAACATTTTTTCGGGTGGAATCGGAATACTGTCGGTGACGACAATGCTGTCGATCGGTGCGTTTTTCAACCGCTCGATCGCGCGTCCTGCAAAAACACCATGAGATGCTGCTACGTGAATTTGTTTGGCTCCCTTTTTCTTGCAGAGTTCCGCCGCGCCGACAATTGACCCGGCGGTACTGATCATGTCATCGAACATCAGTGCGACTTTGCCTTCCAGCGAGCCTCCGATAATGTTCTCCTGGGAAACGTGTTCGGCAGAAAGTCGCCGTTTGTCAATGATTGCAATTTCGCCCCCAAGCCGTTTGGCATGTCCGACCGCACGCTTAATGCTGCCTTCGTCAGGACTAACGATCACCAATTGATCGTTGGGTATATTCATTGCTCGAAAATGATCATTCAGAACGCGGGCCGCATACATGTGATCGACGGGTACATCAAAAAATCCCTGGATCTGGGCCGCGTGCAGGTCCATGGTCAATACTCGATCGGCACCTGCCCGCGTCACCATGTTCGCGACCAGTTTGGCGGTGATGGGGACTCGCCCTTCGTCTTTCCGGTCCTGCCGAGCGTAACCGTAATACGGAATGACCGCGGTAATCCGCTCCGCACTCGCTCTTAGACACGTATCGATCAGGATCAGCAACTCCATCAAGGTATCGTTGACTGGTGGGCAGGTGGGCTGAACCAGGAATACGTCGCGACCACGAACGTCCTCGATCTTGCAGTGATATTCGCCATCGGGAAAGGTCGAGAGTTTCACATTTCCCAGTTCGAGATGAAGAAAACTGGCAATTTTTTGCGACAGCTCGGGATTGGCCCGCCCGCTGAAGATCTTCAATTCTCGCATTTTGACGCTTGTGGTTGGTTGGTGAGTTCGTGGAAGTTGGTGACGGTTCGCTCATCGAACCAGGGCTCCATGAAGGAGCGAAAAGCCACATGCATGTTCGGTCGGGCTAGTGCGATATCTCTTGCATTGCCCGTTCAACCTCCTCCAAATGTTCGACCGTGTTGACGCTCAATGCCTCAATCGGTTTGAGCACTGGCAAAGCCCGAACATCATCATCGTTCCCAAGCAGGATGCCGGGCAGATCAGTAATGTAATACTCTTTTTGCCGGTTGTCATCCGTCAGACGGTCAAGAGCCCGCAGCATTTTCTGGCAGTCGAAAATATAAGTGCTCATATTGACTTCGGCGATTTGACGTTGCTCTTCGGTCGCGTCTTTGTGTTCGACGATTCCGACGAATTTTCCGTCGCTATCCCGTACGATTCGGCCCAATCCGGTCGGATTGTCGTGTACCAGGGTCCCCAAAATGCACGCCGGGCGGGATCGCTTGAATTCATCAAGTAAAGTCCTGATTGATGAAGCTTGCATCATGGGCGAATCGCCCGCGACCACAACAACCGGCCCATCGTGCCCTGCCAATTGCTCGCGGCACATCATCACCGCGTGGCCGGTACCAAGCTGTTCGGTTTGATAGGCAAACCGGATGGCGGGATCTCCATCGAGCTCGGATTCAACCAGTTCTGATTTATATCCAACCACCACGACCATTCCGGCCACGCCGGCGGCTTTGAGCGAATCCAGGACGTAGCGAATCAGTGGTCTCCCACTGGCCTGGCAAAGGACTTTGGGAAGGTCGGACTTCATCCGTGTTCCCTTCCCGGCTGCCATCACAATTGCAATCGGTGCGTCCATGTTGTTCCTTCTCGGCGAGGTGCGGGTTGAACTTGTATCAAAACTGATAACGGCAAAAATTTCCAGACCCCAACCAACAGACCCCAACCAATCAACCGATCATCAGGCTGGCCGGCGGCTTGTGCGGTACGACTCGGGCAGCGGAAATGTCCCCATGGTTGGGGTGGATTCTTGTCACGAACAGGCGGCTGTCCCTGTTTCATATACAAGCGAGACCTTACTGATTCCCGGGATCTGGTTCCGTCTTTTTCCTGTCTTTTCCTGTAATAACCCTCAAAACTGCCGGGTTGGACGACGGTTTTCCCGCCTCCCCCGCTTCCAGGAAAATCAGCCTCGAACAAGGCTTGACCCATTCCTCTGCGGCCAGAAAAAAAGTCCGCTCGTTTTGGCCCGCTGGAATCAGGACGCCATTGAGCCCCGTGTTGTCGACATAGACGCCAAACGGGAGATTGAGAGCCGCGTCTTCTTTACCGAAATTAACCAGGCCATTGTAGCCGGATCGGGTTACAGCGACCTGAGCCGTGATCGTTTCGCCCGGAAGGATTTCAAGTACCGGTAAACCCGATTGGTCGAATTGTGGCGTCTTCCCAGGGGCATGTCCGAGCTGGACCGACAATGGGGGAGGATCCGCAAGCTTGATCTCGCCAAGCGATTTTGATCGGCTGACCCGGCGACCGTTGACCGTTGCGCTGATTTTGACCATCGCGTTGTTGAGGCCTTCCTGGGAGAGCTGCGCATCGAGGGAAGCGAACAAGGTAAACATCGCCTGTAGTTCATTTTCTTCCACTGTGATTGGGCCTTCGGCTTTAACACCGGTTGGCAAGCCAGTAATTTCAACATCCAGGGGACCCGAAAAGTTGTCAATTCGATCAACCGTAATGCCCACACGTTTGAACGCGCCGCGAAGCAACGTAGGATTGGCACCATGAACGTTGCGAATCGCGAAGTCCGGTGATTCCGGCCGAACCGTCAGCCTGTACCTGAAGTTTTCACCGCCAAAATCCCGCGAATCGCGGACTCGAACGAGATATTCTCCATCGGCAGGCGCGACAAAAGTCAATCGGGAATTGGTGCCCAGTTCCTGCTGGCCCTCATCGTCGTTTTCGTAGTTCAACATGAACTGGGGCAAACCGGCCGCCGGTAAACGGGTCCCGGGCGGATAGGCTTCAACGACGAAACAGGGTTCGTGAAGGGCATGGGCAATCGGTGTCGTATCAAACATCGTTTGACGATTGCCGAAATTCGGATAAACATTGAAGCCCGAGTCCGGACCTCGCGGGTAATGATAGAGCTTGACGACTTCACCGTTGCAGTACAGCAACTGGCTGAGTTTCATCTCTTCCCAGTTGTGAATGCGGAAGTCTCCCGTTTGTTTGGAGTTCTTGCCGCGAAACGTAAAATAGGAATCGCGAATGCTGCGCAGCAGGACTCGAGGCACTGGCTGACCGGCGGAATCCAGGACGGCAATGTGCGTGTCAAGCGTTTTGTCCGTTTCGGCTTTGGCTTCGATGATCCAACGTTGGCCTTTGGTTGCTGCAAACCGAAACGTGTCGATATCAGGGGCTTGGGTTTTGTAAATGGTTCCGCCCACCTGGAAGGGAGCCCGTATCTGCATGGCCTCAACAGCTCGATCGTTGGGCTCAACCTCCTCGAGAGTTTTCTCGGTGAAATCGACCGCGAGTTCCCGCTTTCCCGAAATCACGGTCGGAACGCTTGTCGCGACCGCCCAATCCGCTGGATTGGCTAGTCGGTCCGCAGGCCAACGTAACACATCCAGGGTGCCGTCCATTCGACCCACCGCCAGTCGATCGTTACCTACCGCGATTGACTGAACATCCTCGGCAGCATCGTTGAAGCGATAAACTTCGGTCATCGACCTGGTTTCCCAAATCTTGATTGCCCCGTTACTGGAAACCGAAACCAGGAAGTCACCGTTACCATGAAAGCGCAACAACTGGATCGCTGATTCGTGGGCATACCGAGAGATCATCAGCGGGTTGGTCTGGTTGGCATCGCGCGAGACAAGTTCCCATTTACGTATCCGGTTATCTTCGCCTCCGGCAACGATCCATCGACCATCCGGGCTGACTGCTACCGTGTACTGCTCATTCAGGGGTTCGCCGCGAGTGTCCAATCTCGCGGCATCTGCGACTCGCCAGATCTTGACTGTCGCATCGGCACTTGCCGTGACCAGTCGTTCACCCTGTGGATCAAATGCGATTTCAAAAACTGCATCGTTGTGACCAAGAAACTCACGAACGGACTTTTCCGATGAGATCTTCCACAACACGGATTTCCGGTCATAGCCACCGGTTGCCAGCCATTTTTGATCCGCCGAGACTGCGACCGAATAAACCAGGTCGCGATGGCCCGCAAACCGCCGCACGATTTTACCGTCGGACAATTGGATCAGTACGGCTTCTCCGTACCGACCGGCGATTCCTGTCCCCGCGATCAGGAGTTCGTCATTCTGCAGGAATGAAAGCGACGTTACTTTGCCCGGCAAATCGGTTAGCGTCTTGAGAATTCTTTTTCCATCTGCGTCCCGGAGTTCAATTTTTCCGAATCGGGCAACGGCAAGTTTTTGCTGGTTGCTGGAATAAGCGAGCGACGTAATGGGTTGGTAAGTCGCTTTCGACTCCACGACGGGCGTGTTCGGTTTTGCGGCCCACGCGGCCCAGTCGTCGTTTCCCTCGGCGGGCCCTTTTGCTCCTGCTTCGATCCAATCCGCGATCAGCTGAATTTCCTCATCCGTGGGAGCCGGCTCATCTTCGGGTGGCATTCCAGGTTCGAGCTTGCCCCGCATCATTTGAATCATCCGGCTCGAAGCGGCGCTGCCTGGCGTGAGTGCATTGCCATGTTCACCTCCTTTGATCAGTCCGCCAAATGTATCGAGCTCCAATTTTCCGTTTGAATCAGTCGCATTATGACAGCCTGCGCAATATTTTGTCAGGACACGATTCGCATCCGCGAAAATTGGTTCGTCAGCACTTGCCTGAATGCCGACGTCAAAAATCAATAACGCGGCGCCTGCAGTCAGCATCAGTTTTTTGACAAATCGCATTTGTGTAACGCCTCAATGCTGGAACAGGAATTCCCGGCTGCTCATCAGGCTCCAGTACAGATCTTCAATCGCGGCCCGACGAGATTCGTCGTTCACATCACTGAACACCTGGATTAACTGTTGTTCTTCGATTTTGCTGGGTGGTCGCGACAGTGTTTTCAGATACGCGTCACGGATGATGGTCCTGGTATTTTCCTCTGACGGTTCAAGTTTCATCGCTGCGGAAACGCAGCTGCTGCCGGACATGAGTTTTTCATTGATCGTCGTTCCATTGGCGAGATGCAGGACCTGAACCATGCTGGGTTTGTTGGTCCGTTCGCATTCACAGACAATATCCCGTTTATTGCGGCCAAATGTCGAAAGGAATTGCGACACGACGGCGGAATCATAGAGTTCGATTGCCCGCGTACCGAGCGGATATTCATTGGTGTCCTTGATATCTGCCCCGTCATAAGCAATCTTTTTGAATTCCGTGGGAACCAACGTGACCTGTGAAACAGCATCCAGTAAGACTTCTGCCATCAAGCGTCGCGGGTAAAATCGACCGTAGAATCGATCGTCTTCCAAGTTGTCTGAAATCGGATTGCTGCTCCGTTGATAGGTTTCGGATTCAAGGATGGCGCGCATCAGCGATTTGAGGTTGTAGTCGTTCCTGATGACAAATGTCGACAGGGACGCGAGGAGTGGCTCATTGGTTGCGGGATTGGAGATTCGCATATCATCCACGTTTTCAACCAGCCCCCGGCCCATGAAATTCGCCCAGACCCGGTTGGCAATCGAACGGCTGAAATATGGGTTTTCCCTGGCCGTCATCCAGGTGGCCAAATGGACTCGCCGATCGCCGGTGTCATCAAACGCCATCGGAACCCCGTCCAACGGCGTGGGCAGTTGTGGTCTCCCCGTCAACGGCTGGTCCAGCTCTCCCGTCGAAGCCAGAAAAAGCGTTCGTAATCCGTCGCCATTTCTTGCATCGCCGCCCCATCCTTTGGCGCGCACGCGAGAGAAAAGATTTGCCATGGCGTAGTATTGATCGTTGGTCCATTTTTCCAGAGGGTGATTGTGGCATTTCGCGCACCCGATCGACAAACCGAGAAACGCCTGGGAGACGTTTTCCGCCATTTCTTCAGGTGTTTGATGGAGCGCATAAAAGTTGGTCGCACCATTTTCATAGCTGCTCCCCTGCGCAGTCAGGACTTCCCGTACGATTTCGTCCCAGGGCCGGTTGTCTTCGACATTCTTGCGTAGCCACTGGTAATAGGCCTTGATGGCTTCGGGGCGAAGCCGTTTGCCGTTGATCAGGAACACATCCGACCAGCGATAGGTCCAGTAGTCGACGTATTCTTCCCGATTCAGCAAGCCGTCGATCAGTGTTTCACGTTTATCCGGCGAGTCATTTTGGGTGAACGCAATGACCTCGGCAGGCGTTGGCAGCATTCCGATCGTATCCAGAAATGCCCGACGGATAAATGTCGAATCGTCACATCTGGGCGAAGGCGCGAGGTTGAGGGAACGGAGTTTCGCCAAAACGAGTTCGTCGATGAAGTTATTTCGCGGTGCGTGCTGGAAGACCTCGTCGTCAATCAAGTGGTCGAAAGGAACCTGAATCTTTGACATTGCCAAATGGCTCGAAAACCAGACAACGACCTCGGCCTCTCCGTGACCGACGACTTTGATTTTGCCCCGTTCGTCCACTGACAACACCGGTTCGTTGGATGACGTGAACCTGGCCCACTTGGTGACGTCTTCGGTTCGACCGTCGCTGTAAAGCGCCCGGACTTTGAGTTGGACCGACTCCCCCAAGTCCAGGGAAATTTCGTTCGGCAAGACTTCCATGGAATCGAGTTTCGCGTCGGTTTTGGAGGGCCCCTGGGCCCCATTGGCAATCCAGTCGGCCAGGATCCGGTAATCGTCCGAGTCGACCTGTAATCGCAATCCACCTTTGTGCGCTACCGCACCGGTTGGTTTCGTCAACAACAAGCTGCGCCCGGGATCCGCCAACTCAATCCGCCGCCCCCGCGACTGACGCGTCATCGCAAAATAATCCCCCGCGGGGTTGTAGGCGTTAAGTGAAAGTTTGAAACCTCCTTTGCCTGCCAGGGCGCCATGGCAGGAGCCTGAGTTGCAACCGACCTTGGAAAGCACCGGCAAAACGTGCCTCGTAAATTCGATCTTTTCCGGAACCCGTGCGGAGATGATTCCCCGGTCGTCGGACAGGGCGATTCCATTTCCGCAAATCCACGTCGCGGAAACGCAGACCAGAATCATGCCAACCATGTTTTGAACAGTCTTCACGCGTTTTATTTCCTGTCATGCCATTAAACAAGTCGGCAGCGAAAGCACCCGCAGCAACATCTCAAAAAAGCTCTTTGATTTCGTGCGAGCCAAAATCAACCAGTGGATACGGACGCCCGCCCGGGCCGGGAAGCTCCGCCTGCAGATCTAGTCCAAGCGCGTGGAAAATCGTCGCCACCACATCGCCAGGGGGCGTCGGACGATCCGCCGGAACTGCTCCAATCGGATCACTGGCGCCGACGGCGCGTCCCCCCTGGACCCCGCCGCCAGCAAACCCGACCGTGAAGCACTGGGGCCAATGATCGCGACCACCAGCCGGGTTGACTTTCGGCGTACGTCCAAATTCGGAGAGATTTGTCACGAGCGTAAGATCGAGCATCCCGCGCTGATCGAGGTCCTCAATCAAGGCACTGTAGGCCCGATCATAAGTCGGCGCCACGATGTTTTTCATTCCTTCAATCGATGTAAACGGTTTGGAACCGTGAATGTCCCAGGTGATTTCGTCGAACACGGTCAGGAAGGTATTGATGGTAACAAAACGTACGCCGGACTCGATCAACCGACGCGCAAGAAGACAACATTGGCCAAACCGATTCATGCCATAACGTTCACGGGTCTGCGGTTTTTCCTGTGACAGGTCGAATGCCTCCCGGGCCTGGGGACTGGTCATCAACCGGTACGCCGTGTGAAAATTCTCATTCAGAAGTCTGGCGTCGTCACTTTTCTCGAACCGGCCGATCTGGTCGTCAACGATTTCTCGCATCCGTTTACGTCGCTCCAGGCGCACCGTCCCAATTTCGTCGGGCGGCAGAAGATCGGGAACCCTGAAATTTGGTTTGGATGGATCAGCCATCAGGGCAAATGGATCGAATGACTTTCCGAGGAACCCGCCCGCTTGTCCATTCGGCAAGCCGCCTCCACCTCGGCCCATGAGTTCGGGCAATACAACATGCGGGGGAAGATCCGACTTCCGTCCCTTCAAAAATGCGACGACCGAACCGGCATGGGGCGTTTCAACGCCGCCCGTAAACTGGCGCCCGGTTTGCATCATTTGCCAGCCTGCATCATGAACCGCAGCAGACGTATGGTAGCAGCTTCGCACGATCGAAAACTTGTCCGCAATCTTCGCGTGCATCGGAAGGATTTCAGAAACCTGGAAATGATCTGAATTGGTTTTGATGGGTCTGAATGGACCACGGACTTCTGCCGGCGCATCCGGTTTCATGTCAAAGGTGTCCAGCTGGCTCGGGGCACCAAGATTGAAAATCATGATGCAGGCCCGATCATCGCTGCCTTCTTTGACCGCGCCGTGCTGTTGTGCCCAGAGGTAGTCTGCCAGCGTCATCCCCATCGCGCCGAGCGTTCCCACACGTAAAAAGTCGCGACGCGTTTTTCCGTTGCAATGGTGGCTCTTGCCTTTTCCGATGAACTCCAGCATGGGATACCGCCTGACATGGGTTGCTCAAACAAACTGATTTTAGTTCACCCGCGAATCTTCAGCAACTTGACGTTTCCATTCCGGACTCGCACGTCACTCAAACAGGTTCATGATCCAGTCATCGTCGAGACGATCGGCAACATGATGCGTATGTGAAAAGTCCATCCCCCGGCTGTGTTGCGTTGGAATCGCAACCGTATAGGCTCCTGCTGCAGCGGCCGCTCGGCTGCCTGTCTGACTGTCCTCGAGTACCAGCATCGAACCGGGGTCGACGCCCAACCGTCTGGCAGCGGTCAAGTAGATCTCTGGGTGAGGTTTACCATGGGTTACATCATCGGAAGTCAGCACGAATTCGAATCGTGGCTGGAGATCGAAATGGCCAAGTGCCTGACTTGCAAACCGCCGGTGACTGCTGGTGGCAACGGCTTTGGGGATGTTGTGGCTTTCAAGTTTTGACAGGATTGCCTCAAGTCCGGGCATTGTCCTGATCTCGGCCGGAAGCATGCTGCTGAAGATCTGGTCTGCTTCTGCTTGAAGCTGTTCGACCGAATCGTCAATCCCGCAACGCTGACGCATCACTTCCCAGGCAACGGAGCCCGGCAAACCCATCATCGCAAGTTTCAATTCAAGCGTAAAATCCTGACCCCGCGCTTCAAGCAGGATTTGACCAACTCGGTCGTACAGATCTTCCGTGTTAAACATCAGGCCGTCCATGTCAAACGTGACGGCTGCAATTCTGGGCACGGTCAAAGTACTTTCCGATCGGGTCATTGGTTGGGGCGCAGTGCGATTTGGCCCGACATCGCGAGGTACGCCACCGCCCACAAAACCGAAACATACCCACTGGCGAAAATGAGACCAATGCCGAACATGAAGAACCCCAACAGGACGATTCCAATACTCGCCACACCCAACACAAACGAATTGAGCAAGTTGACTTCGCCAATCCGAAATGCCATGCCAAAACTGCCGAAAACGTCTGTCTTGTCATCGATAATCAGCGTGTAGCTTGGCCAGAAAAAAAGCACCAGAAATACACCCGGGACGATCAGCAACAACATCCCGCATGCCACAGGAATGATGATCAACAAGGAAAATCCGATGATCGCAAGAAACTTGTCCCCCCCATTAAACAACTCGGAAAAAGTCACCGGCAGGCCTCGCGCGATTCGCAGAGAAATTCGCGTCTGTCCGATCACCAAATAGGTCTGAATCAGATTGAGAACCAGGATCGTAAGCCATGCCTGTGGCCCGATATTGCGGCGATCGTCCTGCGTCAAATATTCAATCAGGTTGATGAGAACCTGCGGGATCAAACAGACCGCCGCAACTGAAATCAACAGGCTGATGTTCTGCATGAAAAGCTGATAGGCGATCGAGAATGTCTCCCCGAGATCAATTCGAAACGGACGGATGCCATTCATCAGGGGCGTCTGATAATCCCGTGGTTTTGCCGGATTTGGCGAAGCGTAAGGATTGAAACCAGTGGTTTCTGGGAGCGCTGAAACGGGGGGCGGTTCGGCCGATTTCATGGCGGGCACAAACTCGGAACGCGGAGCCTTCTCAGCCAATGCCGGGTAATAGACTGGCGCCAACTGACCGGTTGATTCTCCTGTTGCCCGGATCACACAGGCAGCCGAAATGCGCCCTTCGTTGACCCACTGGTCCAGTTCTGGTTTGGTGATTGGCCCGTAGGTCTGACCCGATACCGAATCAATGAAAAATTGGTGGGAAACGGGTGCGGCCGGTCTCTGATCCACCAATTCGCCGGGGATTCGATTGATCGTTGCACAGTGCGGACATCGCGCACGCTTTCCCGCATTGGCGTCTTCGACGCGCAACAGACTTTGGCAATGAGGGCAGGTGAATTCGATCGACATGGATCATAGCGTTGACGATCGGAGGTTTTTCGTCAACCGAACAGGAAGAAATTGATAGCCGGAATTGGATCGCGCATCACGCAGGATTTCCTGTTGGCGAATTTCGTTTTTTTTCTGTCAAACCGCAACGATACTCGATATCGGTCAATCAACCGCGGGAATCGAGGGCTGGCGCCCGGGCCATGCGCGGAAACTATTTGGAAATTGGAATCTCACGACCGGTCGTCCACGGAATTCCCGCTTCATTTAGCTTGTCTTCGAAAGCCAGCAGGTCAACTTCCAGGAGCTTTTTAACATCTTTCGCAACCGTAGCGAATTCTCTCCTGGCAATCTCGACTTGCTCTCGCTGTGTCTTCGTGATCCCGTGAGTGCTTCCCATGGAACCAAACAGCACCGAACTGACGCGGCTTCCGATCGACGGAACGTCCTGTTCAAATTTTGCACTGAGGACACTGTCGCCGTTGAGCAACCGGTCGGCGGCCTTGAGTGACAATTCAATTTCCTGGGCGGCTTTCATCAATTCCGGCGTTCCGTTGGGACTGCGTTGAATCGCCGTTTTGATCTCTTCCATCCGTTGGCTGGTTGAATTCAATGAGCTCGTCGCCGCCCGAACCGCGTCGCGAAATTTTGCCAGTTCGAGTTGAAACTCAACCGTTTCGTTAACGTCCCTGGATTCGATACCGGGGTCAACGATCGAAACGACATCGAATTTGCGGGATTCGCCCAGTTTCGTGATTTCGCCATCCACCATTTTGAACGCCTGAGCAGAATACTCGCCGGGCACCACCATCGGTCCCGGGTTGAATCCTGTGTACCTCAAATTCCAGGTGAGACGATGAATTCCCTTGGCGGTGCTTCCATCAACACGGGCCACCACATTTTGCGAAGGGTCGGAAATTTCAAGATAGATTTTCGGTGGTTGTTCCAGTTCTTCCTCTCTCAGTTCCTCCCATGTCGGCGTCGGCACGTCGCCACCTTCTTTTGCGATTTTCGCTTCCTTCTCTTTTCGTAACGCCTTTTTGGTTTTCATCTCGTCGCGAACGTAATAAGTCATCATGGCGCCGAAATCGGGGTTCGGTGTCCCGAAATAGCTATCGCCCTGTGAGCCCTTGGGCCCCCCCAGTTTGTCGGCCGGCACATACCAGAGCGCTTGGCGTATCGGAAACAGATACAGTTCTTTGTCTTTCAGCAATTCGTTCGTCAATTCTCGCAGCGGTGTGTAATCGTCGAGCACATAAAAACCGCGTCCAAAGGTCGCTCCCACCAGGTCGTTCTCGCGACGCTGGATCGCCAGGTCTCGAAACGGAATCGTCGGGGCACCGGCCGATAGCTTGATCCAGTTTTCGCCCGCGTTGAGCGAGCAAAACAAGCCGAATTCGGTCCCAAGGAAAAACAGGTTCCTGTTTTCGTGATCCTGTTCAATTCGCCAGACCAGGTGACGATCAGGCAAATCGCCCGCCATCGATGTCCACGTCTTGCCGCGATCCGTACTTTTTACAAGGTAGGGTTTGTAGTCGCCGGTTTTATGATTGTCCACGCACGCGTAAACCGTGTTTTCATCGAATCGATCGGCTTTGATGTCGTTCACAAAAAAGTATTCCGGTACGCCGAAAATCCTGTCGGTTTTGCGCCAGTTTTGGCCACCATCTTCCGACACCTGTATCAAACCGTCATCCGTACCGACATACAGCAGGCCTTCTACGACAGGCGACTCGCTGATCGACGTAATGTTTCCGTACTGCGACATCGCCAGCAAGTCATAGCCGGCGTCGACGCTCCAAACCCGGTCCATCATTTTCAACGTGTAACGGTTAATGTTTCTGGAAAGATCCGGGCTGATCGTCTCCCATGAATCACCCCGGTCGTTGCTGCGATGCAGATGTTTGGAGGCAAAATAAACCCGCTGATGGTCGTGGGGACTGATCAAAATTGGCGCATCCCAGTTAAACCGAAAGTCCTTTTCCCCAGCGCCGGGACGAGGTCGAACGTCGATGGACTCGCCGGTTTTGCGATCAAAGCGACGGATGAAGCCCTCTTGTGATTCGCAGTAGATCACGTTTGGGTCTAGGGGATCAATTGCATTGTCGTGGCCATCGCCACCAATCGTGATTTGCCAGTCTGC
>JAHEBQ010000069.1:22269-34839 GCA_024642205.1 Planctomycetaceae bacterium
CATAATCGACGTCGACTTTGTAGAACTGGGTGACTGGCAGGTTGCCACAGAAGGCATACGTTTGGGCGTAATCATACGACCGATACAGTCCTCCGTCACACCCGACTGCCACGAAATTGGGATCGGTCGGGCTGAATGCAACTGCGTGATTGTCAACGTGTTTCGTCGATTTGGAGACCGTTTCCCAGGTTTTGCCGCCGTCCTGGGTTCGGCCCAGCTGAACATTGGCATGGTAAATCACGTCAAATCGATGGGGGTCGCAATAAATTTCCTGGTAATAATGCGGACCGGTTCCGCCACCGACATAGTCTGACATTTTGGTCCAGCTCGCGCCATGATCTTCACTGCGATAGAATCCCCCCTTGCGCTCCGGAAGTTCGACCGTCGCGTAAACCACGTTGGATTTTTGCGGCGAGACCTGAAGTGAGATTTTTCCTTTGTCTTCTCCTGGCAAGCCGGATTTGAGTTCCGTCCAGGTTTCCCCACCGTCCACCGATTTGTGGATTCCCGATTGAGGTCCGGTGTTCATCAACGCCCAAACGGTTCGATGACGTTGGTGTGTGGCGGCGTAGAGCACCTGAGGATTCGTTGTGTCCATGGCGATGTCGGTAACGCCGGTAAAGTCGCCCCCTTTTTCGCCATTTCGATTCAGCACGTTTTTCCACGATTTTCCGCCATCAATCGACTTGAACAGACCCCTTTCGCCACCGGCGGACCATAACGGCCCCTGCGATGCGACATAGATGACATTCGAATTCTTCGGATGAACGACAATCTTGGAAAGGTGCTCGGTTGCTTTGAGTCCCATGTTCGCGAAGCTTTTCCCGCCATCATGACTGACATAAATTCCATCACCATAGCCGATATGCCGACCACCGACGTTTTCACCCGTACCCACCCAGATCGTATTGTTGTCGCTGGGGTCAATCGTGATACAACCAATTGAGTAGGATGACTGTCCGTCAAAGATGGGGTCAAACGTTGTTCCGGCGTTCGTCGTCTTCCAAACGCCCCCCGAACCGACTCCGACATACCAGATATTCGGATTGACTTGATCGACAGCGATGTCTGCAATTCGGCCGGACATGAGCGCCGGCCCGATACTCCTGAGTTTCAAAGCCGACAACATCCCGGAATCTATTTTGGACGCCTCTGGCTCCCCCGTTGATTCCTGGACCGTGCCAAAGGCCGAACCTGGCACGATGCCCAATCCTGTGAACGTGAAAACAGCAAGAATGATTGCGGGCAAAAATCTCATGATGCAGTACCAGTCGCAAAGAGGAAGCAAGAACAAAAATTGAAGGGGACGCTAATCGAAGCGCCCCCTTCAAGGGGAGGTTTGAGTCGGAGAACCGAGGACCCCTCCGTGATCCGCCGCGTCAACCTCCCGTGTTCGTTTGAGTTTGGTTGGATTTGGCACGAAAGTCAATCCATTGACTTGCCAAAGTTCGAGGCATGTCTCGCGTTTGGCCAACGGGGCTCAACCAGAATTGCATGTTTGGCCTGCCTTCCGGTGGGCATTCCATTTCCATGACAGCGGCCAAAAAGAATCTGGATCGGGATCGCGATTGTAATCGCTTTCACCCAATTCAGTTGCTTGCTGTTGGGTCGGACATTCGGTTTTTTCCGCATTCATCGCGGAAATGTCGAAGAGTGGCCGATACATTTGGTGACACTGAAAACAATGGTAGCTTTCCTGGTCCGTTTGGTTCGCGTGTCGCATGTCAGTCAATTTGGCGTCAGTGAGTAACGCGAACCCTGTTAGAAAGCAACAGCCTGGTCTTGCATCCGAACGCCTGGTGAGAACGCTTGCGGCGAGTCTTTTTCGGTTGACCGGTATTTGAAGCCAGTTGGGTCAACCCAATCCTGGCGAAAGTTGATGCAACCAGTTTCGCGAAAATGGTACTCGGACCAAAATGAGGATTCTGTATTCGTTTTAATCGTCGAGAAAATTCCACGTGGCAAGGAGAAAAATTGGGTTCCGTATACGAGTATTCGGTGAATGTTGGGATCGACGATCTCGACGAAATGGAACACGTGAACAATCTGGTGTATTTGAAATGGTGCCTGAATGCGGCCGGTGCGCATTCGAAACAGGTTGGTTGGCCGTCGCTCAGGTATCATTCAACCGGATTCGGATTCGTGGTGCGCGCTCACAAAATCAAGTACAAGGTTCCTGCGCTGCTCGGCGATGAAATCATCGTGAAGACTTGGGTGGCCAATATGGAAAAGGTCTCGTCTGATCGCCGATACCAGATTTTGCGAACAGCAGATGGAAAGCGATTGGCGGAGGCCGAGACCACCTGGGTGTTCGTGAATTTGAAGACGCTGGAGCTGGCGAAAATTCCGCTGGAAGTCCGACAGGCGTTCGTGGTCGGTGAACGTATTGGAGACGGATGAAGCAGAACGGTTCCAGAACACGAATCCAGCGAATCCGGCTGACAGGTTGGGGCGCGTAATCGTGTCATTCCGCTTCTCGCCTGCGAAACTGCCGCATATAATGCTACAGGCGGACAGAAGCCGTCGAGAAAAGGTCTAACTCAAAAAGTCTCCCGATGTCTTCGGACCGAACCCAAGATCAATCAGCCGCCGAAATACAACAGGCGCGGGAACTCAGTCTCGAATCGACTCGGCCACCATCTCAGATCCCGGGATACAAGCTCCGCCGTTTCATTGGCAGCGGCGCCTATGGAGAGGTCTGGTCAGCGACGGATTTGAAAACGGGCCGAGAGGTGGCGGTCAAATTCTACACGCGGCGCTCCAGTGCCGATCTGCAATTGCTGGCACAGGAAGTCCAAAAACTGGTCGTCCTTTCCAATGACAGCTACGTCGTGGGGTTATTGGACGTTGGCTGGGATGCTCATCCTCCCTATTACGTCATGGATTATATCGACAGTGGCTCCCTCGAAGACCGCTTGAAACAAGGCAACGTCATGCCGGCTTCAGAGGCCGTCGAGTTGTTTCAGGAAATCGCCACTGGCATGTTACTGTTGCATGGCAAGGGAATTCTGCATTGCGACCTCAAGCCGGGAAACGTGTTGCTGGATCGAAACGGCAAACCACGCGTCGCTGATTTTGGACAGGCTCGATTGAGCACCGACGAAACACCGGCGCTTGGAACACTGTTCTACATGGCTCCCGAGCAAGCTGACATGTCCGCGATCCCGGATGCGGGTTGGGATGTTTATGGCCTGGGCTCCTTGTTGTTCAGCATGTTAACCGGCAAACCGCCGTACTACAGTCCAGAACTTGCGAAGTCGATCGAGTCGAGCGAAGACATTGGTGCACGCCTGGCCAAGTATCGGGATGTATTGATGAATGCCCGGCTACCCGTGGAGCATCGTCAGGTTCCCGGCGTCGACCGAAGTCTGGCAGATATTATCGACAAATGCATTGCTGCGGATCCAAAGCGCAGATTCACGAACGTGCAGAGTGTCTTGCTGGCGCTACGGCAGCGTGAACTTGTGCGGGCCAGGCGTCCATTGATGTTACTGGGTTTGATCGGCCCGGTTCTGCTGATGGCAGTCGTTTCCGCGTTTGGCTGGGGAGCCTTCAGCGAAGCCATGTCCAGGACCAAGGTGGCAGTCACGGCCAAAGCGCAGGAAAGCAACGATTACGCCGCCCAATTGGCGGCCCGTAGCGCCACCGAACAGGTCGAGGAGTATTTTCGAGCCGTCGGACAGCTCGCTCGGGATCGAGCGTTTCTCGACATGTTCGATGAACTCATGGCCGATGACGGACTGAAGAAACTCAGGATTCAACTTGCCGATCCCAATCGCAACTCCAACGATGGTATCGAGCCAGACCCAGAGGCCGGAGAACTGCGAGACGTCTTTAAGAGACACGAGCTGAGACAGAAAATGGAACAGGTCTTTCTTGCACCTCGAATGCTCGACAAGGAAAACGAGTATCCGACGGCAGCAAGTTGGTTTGTCAGTGATCGCTATGGTAATCAAATTGCCTCCGAATTTGGTGACGAGGAAAACCGTACTCTAGGCTGCAACTATTCGTATCGCAGTTACTTTACCGGGATGGAGGAGGATCTGGCGCTGAACGATGAACGGATTTCTTCGTTGAAGCTGGATCACGAATCATTGAGTTCGCGCCCGATTATTTCGAAACCGCATTTGTCCGCGGTATTTCAAAGTAAGCAATCGAAAACCTGGAAGGTTGCATTTTCCACGCCGATTATTCGTTACGGCGAAATTGAGGGGATCGTTGCCGTGACGGCCAATCTCGGTAATCTGATTGAATTTGAAAATATCAAAACGCAATACGTCATGCTGGTCGACAAAAAGGGAACCATTCTCCAGCACCCCCTGTTCGCGGAAGTCCTAGCAGCGCAAACGCAAACCGACGACAATCCCCCGGCTCGACTACCGGAGCAACTTGCAACAACGACGGTCGACTTGTCCGAACAGCAGTTTCCCCCTGGCGAACCCATTTTCTACTTCCATGACCCACTGGGAAAAACCGAGGAAGGCCGGAAGCATGACTACGATCGCGAATCGATTGTCTCGCGCGTCGGCGTCAAGGTTCAAGGCCCAAATTCAATTTCCGGTAAAGCGGATGAGGAAACCGGGCTCGAAGTATTAGCCGTCCAGGATTACAAGAATATTCTGGATGAAGTCAATCAACTTGGATCGCAGCTGGGAAAATTTGCCGCGCTGGCCGGATTCGTTGCGTTGGGTCTCGTGATGGGGATGCTGCTGTTTGTCAATCGAATGATGCGTGAGTCGCGAGAACGATTGGCACGCGCGTTTTCTCCCAGTATGGACTCCGCCGGTTTTCGAACCGCGGAAACCATCGCCCTGGTTTCCGCGTCGCAAGACGCAACGCCGCGTAAGCCCGCTGGACGTGCAGCAGGAAAGACGGACCAGGCGACCGAAGAATCGCCTGGCGCTTGACCAATACGCCGGTAACGTTGAGCGGGCGGATTGGAAATGCGTCCGTCCGTGGTAGACTACACGCCGACGGTTGCCGTTGTCAAAAGGCTCTGCGTGGCCACGCGTTCTCTTTGAGGAATTCCTGCAGACGGCGACTTTTATCTTTGAGAACCAAATGAGCGCTTTAAAATCCAACTTTCGAGCAAACTCACCAACGGTCGACCAAGTCGGCGTGGTTGAAAGGGTAAACCGGTTTGCAACACGCAGTATCAAGAATGAAGCAAAATTGAAGGGCCTGAAAATGGTCCTCAACATGATCGACTTGACCACGCTCGAAGGAATGGACACGGAAGGTAAAGTCAAACAGCTTTGTTATAAGGCTCGTCACCTTCACGACGCCGTCGACGGGATTCCCTGTGTCGCGGCGGTTTGTGTTTACCCGAATTTTGTTGGCCTGGCAAAGGCTTCACTCGCTCAGTCTGGTATCAACGTGGCTTCCGTTGCGACGGCATTTCCCAGCGGAAATTCGTCTTTGGATATCAAGTTAACGGATGTGAAAATGGCAGTCGATCAAGGTGCCGATGAAATCGACATGGTGATCTCACGGGGCCGATTGCATCGAGGGGACTATCAATACGTGTACGATGAGATCGCAGCGGTAAAGGAAGCGTGTGGTTCCGCTCGACTCAAGACGATCCTTGAAACGGGCGAATTGGGTACGCTGGACAACGTCCGTCTGGCCAGTGACATTGCAATTGCAGCTGGCGCCGATTTTATCAAAACCTCAACCGGAAAGATCCAGCCTGCCGCTACCTTGCCCGTTACGCTGGTCATGCTGGAAGCGATTCGCGATCATCATGTCAAAACGGGGCAGATGATCGGGATGAAGCCGGCCGGCGGCATCTCGAAAGCAAAGCTCGCTCTGCACTACCTGATCATGGTCAAGGAAACCCTGGGCGTCCAATGGTTGAACAACAAGTGGTTCCGGTTTGGAGCCAGTTCATTGGCAAACGATGTTTTGATGCAGATCGTCAAACAGCAATCGGGCGCCTATCAATCCCCGGATTACTTTTCGATTGATTGAATGTGGTTTCGACAAAGTCGTTGGAAATTAACCCGGTTTCGCTTGAGCGATGGCACAAGATTTGGTTTGAGTATGAGTTTTTCGGAAAAGACAATGAGTGAATCACAGGCCACCTGGGACCTCGCACCGGCCCCGGAAAGCATCGGACACGTCCATTGGGAGAAATCCTATGGGTTATTCATCAACGGCCAGTTTCAGCCATCGAGCGGAGACCAGACCTTTGGCTCAATCAACCCGGCGACCGAGGAGCGGATCGCCGAAATCACGGAGGCGACCGACGCCGACGTCGATCAGGCTGTCAAGGCAGCGCGAAACGCTTACGAAAAAGTCTGGTCCAAAATGGCGGCACGGGAACGTGGCAAGTATATCTTTCGAATCGCTCGGTTGCTGCAGGAAAAAGCCCGTGAGTTCGCGGTAATCGAGTCCTTGGATGGCGGCAAACCGATCCGTGAATCGCGAGATATTGATATCCCGCTGGCAGCTGCCCACTTTTTTTACCATGCCGGCTGGGCCGACAAACTGGAGTATGCGTTTCCCAATCGCAAACCGAAGTCGTTGGGCGTTGCCGGACAGGTCATCCCCTGGAACTTTCCGTTATTGATGGCAGCCTGGAAAATCGCGCCTGCGCTGGCAACCGGGAACACGGTCGTGCTGAAGCCGGCCGAGACGACGTCACTTACGGCACTTAAGCTGGCGGAGATCTTCCAGCAGGCCGAACTTCCACCGGGCGTGGTTAATATTGTCACGGGACACGGCAGCGTCGGTGCGGCAATTGTCAATCACAATAACGTCAACAAGATCGCGTTTACGGGCTCAACCCGGGTCGGCAAGATCATTCAAAAAGCCATTGCCGGGTCCAAGAAACGCTGCACGCTGGAACTCGGTGGCAAGGCAGCCAATATCATTTTTGACGACGCGACGATTGATCAAGCCGTCGAAGGGATCATCAATGGAATTTACTTTAACCAGGGCCACGTTTGTTGTGCCGGCAGCCGGCTGTTCGTACAGGAGTCGGTTCACGACGAGGTCATTCACAAGCTCAAACACCGGATGAACTCATTGATCGTCGGTGATCCTCTGGACAAGAATACAGACATCGGGGCCATAAACTCCAAGGATCAGCTGCAGACGATTAACCAGTACATCGAACTGGGAAAACAGGAGGGTGCCGACTTTTATCAGCCCCAATGCAACCTGCCTGCGAAGGGAAACTGGTGCCGACCAACCCTCTTCACTGATGTTGCGCAATCGAATCGGATCGTGCAGGAAGAGATTTTTGGTCCTGTGTTGGCGGTCCAGACTTTCCGGACCGTCGACGAAGTGATCAACAAAGCCAACAACACGCCGTACGGTCTGTCGGCCGGAGTCTGGACGGACAAGGGATCCAAGATATTCAACATGACGTCGCAGTTGCGTGCCGGAGTCATTTGGGCAAACACGTACAACAAGTTCGATCCCGCCTCGCCTTTCGGCGGCTACAAAGAAAGCGGATTTGGACGCGAAGGCGGACTTCACGGATTGGCCGGATACCTCGACTTCTGAATAAAATGTGAATCACTGATTTCGGAGAGCCGATTGAGACGTTCCCGATGATCGACTACCCATAACCCAACTGCTGCACCCAATCGGAATCACCGAAAGCCGAAACCATGGCAAAATCAAATGGCGCGTCCGGGGAAAAAAATCGCCTCGAAGTCCTGAAGACCTACAAGATCTACATCGGTGGCCAGTTCCCTCGAACCGAATCGGGGCGATACTACACTCCTGAAGTTGCCGGTCGACCCTTGGGCAACATCTGTTGGTCATCGCGCAAAGACGTACGCAACGCCGTTGTCGCGGCTCGCGGCGCCCAGGCCGGGTGGTGGACACGGACGGCGTATAACCGGGGACAAATTCTTTACAGGATCGCCGAAATACTGGAAGGCCGCAGGGACCAATTTGTCACGGAACTTCAACTTCAGGGACTCACCAAGGCGGCGGCAAGGAAACAAGTCAGCCAGAGTGTCGACCGGATAATCTACTACGCGGGATGGTGCGACAAGTACCAGCAGGTTTTCAGTTCTGTAAATCCGGTTTCGGCGTCGTACTTTAATTTTTCTGTGCTTGAGCCCATGGGCGTCGTGTTCGTCGTAGCCTCAGAAGAAAGCCCGTTGTTGGGTCTGGTCTCGCTCCTGGCACCAATCATCGCCGGAGGCAACACCTGCATCGTACTGGCCTCCGAATCGAAACCGCTGTCGTCAATCACGTTTGGCGAAGTGCTTGCAACGTCCGATGTTCCTGGCGGCGTGGTCAATATTTTGACGGGGCTTCGATCCGAGTTAGTCGAGCATTTCAGTCGGCACCTCGATATCAACGCCATTGCGATTGATTCCCCAAGCGAACCAATGCTTCTGTCGATCCAGGAATTTGCGGCTGAAAACGTAAAACGGATCAGACATTATTCGGTGGACTGGAAAAATCCCGATTCCGAAAACCCGTACCTCATCCAGGATTTCTGTGAGGTCAAAACAACTTGGCACCCGATCGAGCAGATTTCAGTCTCCGGATCGGGTTACTAGGTAGATTAGCAACAAGATTTGATTCTTGGTTGTGACTGCGACTCGAGGCGCTTTTTCTTCGGGCGAATCCTGCAGTGGATGGCGGTGCCTGAATATGTCCCGTGCGAATCACTCGATGCGGCAGCGATTGAGAAAAAGGGTGTTGCTTCCCGAAGACGCGCCGAGCCGGCAGGTTGAACAGACTAACTGAGGTGATCGACCCAGCTTTGAACCGTTGCGGTGATTCCGTTTTGGTCCATCCATGCCGTGACTTCGGGGAGCCAGGCGGGCATCTGTTGAACGGCGGTTACGGTAAACAGGAACACAACCAAAACGAACAGGAATTGGCCGAATGCCTGGGCGGCTTGCCGGTTTTTTTCGCGGCGCCGCGCTTTAAATTCCTGCCGCAAGGAGTCGTGATAGTATTTTTCTGAAGTCAGCGGTTGGTAATTTGTCATCGGGTTCCTCGCGAACTGGATAGAACGAACCTGGTGAAAACCAGTTTCCTGTTTCCTTGTTGCCTGTCCAGAGCGACGCAACCCGCGTGCCAATGGGGAAAACCCCGGACCTGCCCTACTCTTGACCGATCCGACATTCCACCTGTGGAAGAAATGCAACGCTGGTCGGCAACGATGTTGAAGAAAAACAACACGTTGCAATTCTCAACCAGCCGCCGGACTGATTTGCATCCCCATGCACAGGCCGTATTTCCGATGGACTTACCGGAGTTACGGCGTCCGGGGTCCGGTCAAATGGCAGATTCGGAATAAACGACAGCTATTTTCAAATGTCGAAAAATTCACGAATGAGAAATCAGTCGGTTGTGGTTTCCCGGACCTAATTTTTTGCTACCAGAACTTTCATTTTCTGGAATGGGCCCGCGTGGGTGAAACCAGACTCTAGCTCCAGCCGAACACTTTGAAATGTCCAAAACAGGAAAACGAAATGGAGTTGCCGCCGTTGAAGCGGCCGTTTGCTTGCCATTGCTCGCGCTGGTTTTTTTCGGTTCCCTTGAGGTTTCCGGTGGAATTTTTCAGGAATACAACGCGCAGGCATCAGCGTTTGAATTGTCCAAAGTTGCCCTGACCAAGAGCAAAACCTGTGACGATGTTCAGGCGATGGCTGTGCAGATCATGCCGCAACATGGGTTCGAGAATTACAACATTACCATTGAGGTGGAAGCGCGAACGGTCAACGCCGATTCAGTTGAGGCGCCGGTAATCACGACGTTTTCGATTCCCCAGTCGGGTGCTACGACTGCCGGATTGGATGTCCTTCCGCGGGGTACCCTGCTCCGTTTGACGGTGGTAGCCGATCGTCCTGCGATTGCGGGGCTTGGTTTATCGCGATCTTTTCTTGGCGATCAAATCGTCTCGGATTGCGTGTTCGTAAAAGAGTTTTGAACAAGTCAGTCGTTTCAGCAGTCCCAATCGGCATGAAACAAATTTGTGGCGAGATCCGGAAAAATAGCAGTTGTCAGTACGAATGAAAATACAAAACCAAAAACGTAAAGGTGCCAGCGCGGTGGAATTTGCGCTCGTCGCGCCAGCGGTCATCATTTTGGTGCTTGGTCTGCTTGAATGGTCGCGTTTCGAAATGATCCGCCAGGTGTCTTCAACCGCAGCGTTTTCCGCCGCCCGGGCCGGAACCCTCCCAGGGGCAACCGAATCCGACATTGAGCAGCGAGTCGACGACATTTTAACGGCTTATGCGATTTCAGACGTAACCCGTGTGGGTACGTTAACCGACGATGAAGCCAGCATCAGCCTTCAGATTCCGATGGCCAGCAACAGCTGGTTCATCAAGAAGTTGTTCGGGAATTCGACGATCCGACGAGATTTCACTCTCAAGTTTTAGTGATCTCCGGACAAACGCCATTCGAACTGAACGAGAAAAAGCCATGTTGAACAAGATCTCCATCCCGCTGAATCGCAACCGTCAGGGCGCAACGATTGTTTTGATGTTGTTCCTGTTGACTCTTGTTTTCATTTTCGTCGCGTTTGCGATCGACATTGGCCGAATTCAATTGGCTCAGTTGAAGTTACAGGGCGCCTCCGATTTCGCAAGTCGAGCCGGTGCCGAGGCTATGTCGCGGTGTGTCCTGACGGAAGGAAATCAAGTCAGCTATGAAGACGCGATTCGCGACGAAGTTGCCATGATCATGACCAAGAGCAATGCGTTCGGTCAGTCCATCAGTTTCGATCCGGACACGCAAATGTCGTTTGGAAACGCCGCCGTCGCCGGAGACAAATTCGTCTTTACTCCGACCAGCAATGGTTCGATGGATTCAATCACCAATTCGTTGAAGGTGTCGCCAAGCATGGCACAGTTCCCTTTGATCTTTGGCTCATTCCTGGGCCAGAATTCCGTGGCGCTCAATTCGGGGGCGACCGCCAAAGTGACGGATCGCGATATTGTCCTGATCCTGGACAAGTCGGCGTCCATGCTGATCCATGATGCCGGTACGATTGCTGTCAGTGACTACAACGCAAATCTGTTGCAGTTGGAGGAGGAAATGTATGGTCCGGGAGATAAATACCACCCCAACAATACAACGTACCCCGTTGAACCCAAGAATACCGAGTTCATCATCAACAATGGCGTGATTGACCTGTCAAGGATGCAGGCCTTGAAACTGGCGATTCTCAAATTTCGAGAGCAAATTGACGCGACTCGCGCGAAAGAACAATTGGGACTGACGGCCTACAGCGATTTCGCCAACGTGCCAGCCAACTCGATGAAAGCGCCAGAAACCATCGACATCAAGGCCGGACTTTCGACCACGGTATTTAATCAAATCGTCGGTGACGGCGTGACTCCTGAAAATGCGGATGGAACACAACATATCTCTCAGCGGAATGCAACCGCGCTGGAGGGAGATGCCAATGGCTATGACAATTTCGACTTCAATTACCTGCGAATGAGACGACATGGCATGACCAATATTGCCGACGGGATCATAAAGGGGGCCGACATTGTTTTCGGGCCAGGCCGAAGGTCCTACGCCACTCCGATTCTGATTGTGATGACCGACGGTGTTCACAACATGGACAGCACGCCGGAAGCCGCAGCCGCAACGGTCATGGCGGCTAACCCGGATCTGTTGATTTACACGATTACATTTGGTGCCGGTGCTGAGCAAACACCGATGCAGACAGTGGCTGCGACCGGGAACGGGCGTCACTTTCATGCGGCCGATGTCAACCAATTGGTTGGCATTTTCGAAGAGCTTGCGACCAATGCCGGAGTCCTGGTCATCGAATAATCCAGGTCAGGTTTAGCACGGTCACTTGCCAATCAGTTTTTTCAACTTGCTCCACGGACGAGTGTTGGCCACGTCTGCTTTTGTCAAGCATCCTCGTCGCGCCTGTATAATCCCATATTTCATGTTGTCCAAGCCGGCAACACGATGTGCGTCAGTGTTAATCACGACTGGAATTCCTCGTGTTTTTGCTGCGTACAAGTGAACATCATTGAGATCAAGCCGGACTGGGTTGGCGTTGAGCTCAACCAGCTTCTGGTTCTCTTTGGCGGCCTGCAGGACTGCGTCGACATCAACGTCGTAGGGTTTACGCTTGTTGAGCAGCCTGCCGGTTGGGTGGGCGATCATGGAGACGTAGGGATTTTCGAGCGCACCGGTGATTCGATCGGTAATCTGCTGCCGGGTCTGATTTTGTCCGTAATGCACACTGGCAATAACAAAATCGGCTTTCGCGAGGACGTTGTCCGGTAAATCCATGCCGCCGGCTTCGAGGATATCGCATTCAATTCCTTTGAGAATCAGAAAATCGTCGTCAGCGGATTGATTGATTTTGTCGATCTGTTTCCATTGAGCAAGCACGCGTTTGCCGTCCAACCCGTTGGCCATCGTTACACGTCGCGAATGATCGGTGATCGCAATGTACTTCAGTCCCCTGCCCCGCGCGGCGTCTGCCATCTCTTCAATCGAGGCTTTTCCATCGGTCGCGGTGGTATGCATGTGCAAATCACCAAGGATATCATCCAGTTCGATCAGAATCGGCAGTTCGCCTCGTTCCGCCCACTCCAGTTCGTGGCGAGCTTC
>JAHEBQ010000119.1 GCA_024642205.1 Planctomycetaceae bacterium
GGAAACAGCGGCACAACGACACCTGGCCATTTTACGATCACGCTGTCCGAATTGACGGGCCAAGATGTTTCTGTCCCGTATGCAATCATCGACGGCAATGCCACGATCGACGATGACTACAACGTGAGCGAGCGTGCTGGCTTGTTAACGTTTGAGTTTGCGAGTGGTCAAACGTCAAAAATGGTTGAATTCACCATTGTCGGCGACAGTACAAGAGAATCCGACGAAACATTCAGGATTGAGCTCGGTGAAGCAGTTGGAGGAGCCGCGGTGGCCAAAGGCGTCGGTACCGTCACGATCAAGAATGATGACAACAAGGGCGGTCGCAAGTAGCCAATGGGCCAGACAGCGGGCAGGTCTCGCGTCCGTTTTTCTGGACTAGGCGGCGACGTTGGGAAATCTGGGCATCAAGTCTTGAGAGAGCATCCCTAAAAACACCAAGAGGATCCAAAGCCAGGCAAGGCTTTTAGCGAAACGGGCCGGCAGCGTTCATGAATAATGGAATTACCTGCCGACCGCCAAACAACGCGAGGCGTCACTGTCTGTGTGGCCCGGTTTGGCTAGTTTCATTTTGACGCAGAGGGTCCTTGTTAGAATCGTGGTGCAGGATGAACGACAACTCATGTCAATCGCGGGAGGAACGAGGACAGTTCCAATGTATTACCCATGCACCGGATTGCAGGGAAACAAAAGCCCGGATTACTGCAACAATGTGCCCCGAATTCCTAGTTGCCTGGTTGCGAGTCGACGCCCTCCGCCTCTCTACCGAGCCGAGGTAAAACTCGGCTCGGAAGATCTCAGTCCAACCCTATCTTGGAACCAAAACGAAAGGCCGCTTGACAATTGTTTGGTTATTGCCTTTACCGATCGTTTGGATCGCAATCCCGGCAATCCGTCCAAGGTCAGTGTCGCTTTCCCGATTCGCCAGAAGCCGTGAAAACACGTAAATGGAGGAATCTTTGAAAAACTGGACATCGTCGTCCTCACCGACCAATAGGTCCTCCACGAGGATTACTTGTCCTTCGTAAAACAGGAAAAACTCACCATCTTCGAGTGTACCGTAAACATCACCAGCATCATTGATTGCCCGAGCCACTTTTGTCTCCGGTGGTAACAGATCAAAATCTGCTTGGCCACGAAAACGGAATGCGTCAAATGTCCTCCTGTACTTTTTTCTATTAACCGGCTCAAAAACCTCAGCTTGTCCACAAATCTCACCCTGGTTATTTACGTCTAAAAGAACACTGAATTGGGGATCCAGAAATTCTGTCGTTTCCGTCGTCCACCGGAAAGCAATTGTCGTATCGCTCGCGCTAAGACGCCCGATCACGTGTCGCATGTCCGTAAACAACAATATATTGCTTGCCAACGGGAATCCCAACTCCAGGTATTGCGGTGTTGCTCCACGCGTTGCGTCGAACGGGTTGTAGATGTAAGCCTCCCATTCCGAATCCGAATTTCTGAACGGAACAAGAATATCCCCAAAGTTGTTGATTTGTCGACCGTAATAGTCTGAGTCCGGCAAACTCTCAACCGAACGCGGTGTTGGAACGTAATCCCATTCCCCCGAAGCAAGATCAAACCAGATTCCAAGTCGATTCGCGATGTCGCTGCCATTGATCACCGCAACGCCCTTTCCTTGATTATTCAGATCCAGCACTTTCACTTTGTTGCTGGCCATTTGAGCTGGATTTGGCGCTGTCAAAAGCGCCCCAAGTTCAAAAAACTGGGCACTGTTTGAGTCGTAGATAAATGCGTATTCCGAGTCGTCGGCATCTTCGATCCAATGGCCGCCAACTAATCCGTTGTCATTTATGCAATTAAAAGAGACGGTGGCAGGTCGCGGGGTTTCTACCCACTGGATTTCATACGACCCATTCTGAGCAATCAAAGGGGTGGTGAATGCCAAGCTTCCAAAGGCGATTAAAGAAACAATTCCAGTTAAGACGAAGTTACTTTTCATGCTAGATTCCTTGAAAAAGGTGAGTTGATTCCGGTGATCCTTGCCAACCAAATTCGCGAACGGAGAAGCGAAGCTGGGCGACTTTAAGCGAAGATGAAAGTACGTGAAGTTGCTTCCGCCAATCGCTGCTACAGATCAATGCGTTATCGGGTCGGAAAAGGGCTCATTGAGAACCGGAATTTTTTGACCAGCGGAAAGGTCCCGCGGGTTCAAAAAATTGAAACGAGCAATTTGGCCGGGAATTTCCGTGCATGTGTCGCTTCGGGATTTCAAGATCTCGATCGAATTTGACGCTGACCTTCGATCCCGACAGCTAAAGGCGAGGCCAAGCGAGGGATGGTCAACCTGCTTTCCATCATGCAGCAAAAATTGGTTTCGTAGTGCTTAGCCCTGTTGAAAGTTCGCCTCGTTGACTCCATCAATTGATGAGGAAAAACACGGCTCAAACCAAGCAGAGCTCGTCAGTCACCAATGGTCAGGCTTGCTTTATGCTTTGCAAGTCGCCGGATTTTTGCGCGTTTCGAAAGGTTCGCCGACCAAGGTCACAGGATGGCCCCTGACTTAAATCTTCCTCAAAATGGTGCAGTGACTCCATGCGCATTTAAGTTCTCGGGAATACACGCCAATCAGTCCTTCAACAGAAACCTCTGGGGAAACAAGGGTGAGATGAGCTGGTCCAAAAATGCCATCGCAGGTCGAAACGCCTGTGGAAGGTGGAGGATAAACCTTCGTCCCGCGACAACAAAATCCTTAATCGCGTCGTGACTACTTTTCGGCTATTATGATTTCCATGACCGACGTGACACAAATCCTGAATGCCATTCAGCAAGGCGACCCCTCCGCCTCCGATGAATTGCTCCCGCTCGTCTATGAGGAACTGCGCTTGCTGGCTCGCCAGCGGTTAGCCATCGAAAAACCGGGGCAGACTTTGCAGGCCACGGCGCTGGTGCACGAAGCCTATGTCCGCCTGGTAGGGAAGGAAAACGACGCCAATTGGGACAATCGTGGTCATTTCTTTGCGGCGGCGGCCGAGGCGATGCGGCGGATTTTGGTGGAGAATGCCCGCCGTAAGAACCGCCTCAAACACGGCGGGGACCACCAAAAATTGGAACTGGTTGAAGCAAATGAACCGACCTTTGGTCCGCCGTCAAACGAAGTTCTGGCCGTTCATGAGGCGCTTTCCAAGCTGGCCGAAGAAGACCCTCAAAAAGCTGAGGTTGTCAAGATTCGGTATTTCACCGGCTGTTCGATTGTCGAAACCGCAAACATCCTGGGAATTTCCCCGGCGACCGTAAAACGATACTGGGCGTTTTCCCGGGCATTTCTGTTTGCCGAAATCGCCGACGCCGATTCCGACTCTGAATAAAGAATTAGAATTTGTGAGCCAGTTTTGATCCGTTAATCGCATTGGTTTACAGAGCCTTATTTATTGGAGTTGGCAATGGCAGCCCAGACCCCCACCGCTGAATCGATTTTTTGCGTCGCCTTAGATATCGAGTCGGCCCAAAAACGCGAGCAATACGTCAAAAAGTCGTGCGCTGGCGATTCCAAAATGCAAAATCACGTCATGCGGTTGCTGGCCGCTCATTTTGCATCAGGTGAATTCATGGACTGGGTAGAAGACACGCACGTTGAGACGCGCAATGAAAAAAGTGTCTGTGACGCGATCACCGTTGAGGTGACTGGCCCCTACAGACTCCTGGAAGTCATCGGCGAAGGGGGCATGGGAACGGTCTACATGGCCGAACAGACCGAGCCCGTCAAACGCCGGGTCGCATTGAAGCTGATCAAAACGGGGATGGACACCCGGCAAGTCGTCGCCCGTTTCGAGACCGAACGGCAGGCGTTGGCGCTGATGGACCACCCGAATATCGCCAAGGTCCTCGATGCCGGGGCCACCGAATCGGGCCGTCCCTATTTCGTGATGGAGTTGGTCAAGGGAAAGCCGATCACCAAATTCTGTGACGAGCAACGGCTGGATACCGAGGCCCGCTTGAAGCTGTTCCAAAAGGTCTGTCAGGCGGTCCAGCACGCCCACCAGAAAGGGATCATCCATCGCGATCTCAAACCCTCCAACGTGATGGTCGCGATGTACGACGATCAACCGGTCCCCAAGGTGATCGACTTCGGGGTGGCCAAGGCAACAGGCGACTCGCTAACCGAGCAGACGATTTTCACCCGGTTTGGGCAGATCGTGGGGACACTGGCCTACATGTCGCCCGAACAGGCTCAATTCAATAACCTGGACATTGATACCCGCAGCGATATCTATTCGCTGGGGGCAATCCTGTACGAATTGCTCGCGGGTGAACCTCCTTTCGAACGCGAGAAGATCAAGTCTCAGGCGTTGGATGAAACCTTGCGGATGATCCGCGAGGACGAACCGACCAAACCGAGCACCAGGTTGAGCGCTGTCCAGAAAGCACAGCAGACGGCCTCAGATCGCCGGACCTCGCCAGAAAAGCTAGGTTCAAGACTCCGGGGCGATCTCGACTGGATTGTCATGAAAGCGTTGGAGAAGGACCGCTCTCGCCGGTACGAAACCGCGCAAGGACTCGCGTCTGATGTCGGCAGCTATTTGGCCAGTGAGCCCGTGTCGGCTGGTCCTCAATCGACCACCTATCGATTGGCAAAGTTTGCCCACCGAAACAAAGGGCTGTTGGCTGCCTGCGGCGCCATTGTTGTCTCACTTTTACTCGCCTGTGCCGCAATTGGCTTTGCCACCTTCAACGGTTGGCACCAACAGCAAAAGACTTTGAAAGCGCTGGCGGCATCCGAAGTAGACCGCGAACGTTTGGACGGCCTGTCGGAGTTTATCATCACGGGCTTGATTTCAAAAGCAAATCCGAACGGTGTGGACAATCCGGATATTTCGATCCGAGACGCAATGATCGAATTGAAGGAGGAGATCGATGACTTTCTGCCAGACAGTCCAGACGTTCGAGCTTGGGTGCGGGCGCAGCTAGGACATTATCTTCTCGACATTAGGGAATTTGAAGAATCAGTTGCCGTACTGACAGCCGCGTATTCTGAGCAGGGTGACCTAAAGGGCAAAAATGACCCGGCGACGCTGTGGACCGGTAAAAGATTGGCATTTTGCCTTTCCCACCTGGGACGGCATGAGGAAGCAATCAACCTGGCACGCGAGATCGCAACGTCGGCTGAAGAGAATCACGGGGACGTACCTGCGGTGGCCGCATGCTGGAACTCGCTTGGCGTCGCCCTATTTCGAGCGGGCAGGCTCGATGACTCAGAGCGGGCGTTGCGCCATGGCATCGACATGCACGATCGAATTGGCAGCATTAGCGGCCCCGCGATCGGCAACCTGGGCGACGTCTACCGTGAGCGCAGAGATTTCAAAAAGGCCGAAGAATTGTATCAGGAAGCGCTGCGGCTCCGCAGCAACCATGATGGAATGGGCCATATCGAAACAATGCGAGTGATGAACAACCTCGCTAATTGCTACATCGAACAAAAGAAATCGGCGGACGCCAAACGCCTCCTGGAGGACTTGCTGAAGCAAAATAGAATCAGCGGCGTGGGTGAACAGCATCGCTCGAACTTGGATACGCTCAATTCTCTCGCCCGGCTTGATTATGAACTTGGGAACTACGAAGGTGCCCTGCAATCGATGGAACAGGCCATCCGCATTGCTTCACAAATGTTTGGTGAAGTAAGCCAGCAAGTGCTGAACTACAAGAACAATCGGATTTTGATCATCAGGGACCTTCGGCGGTGGAGTGAGGCTAGAACGCGTTGCGAGGAACTAATCGATGACCTGGAAACCCTGCGAAAAGCACAGCCTAGCAATCTGGATACGCTGACCTCCATTGGGATCGCGAATTGGCAACTAGGAATGGTGCTGGGCTTTGATCAAAAACATACCGAAGCTATAGAACCCGTTACCATCGCGGTTAACTTATTTGAAGAACAACTGGAATCAGAAAACCCAGGATTGGGAGTTCGCCAATACCTCTGCGACACGTTGCGATGGCGTTCCACGTCGCTACGTCACGTTCGCCGATTTGAAGAATCGATCGCCGATGCCGAACGGGCGCGTACCCTTGCAGACTCACTTGACGAGCAACTCGATTGCGATTTGCACCGCGCGCAAGTCATGGCCGAAACGGGGCAACATGACGAGGCTGTCAACATCGCAGAAAACGTTATGGATGAACTGGACACTGAAGCTTACCTGGCAGAGAACGCTGCGTCGGTCTACGCAATTTGCCTGAAGACAAACCCCTTAAACGAAGAAACTAAAGAGCGGTATTTCAAACGGGCCCTGGAATTGCTGCAACTCGCAGCAGACCTGGGGCAATATGAAAGACCATTCAGCGACTTGGCGTTAAGTGAGAATTCGGACTTTGATTCATTGGCGGGACACAAAATGTTTGTTGAATTCGTTGAACAAATCACGTCGCGAGGAAAGAAAACTAATTGAGATTGCGTAGTGGGGGCGTTACCAGCGCCTTTACTTGAACTTAGTAAAAAACGGGCCGGTTCGCCTCGCGTGAAGAACTTGACGAACCGACCCTGGTGCACACACGAGCGTACGTTCGCACGCTCAGAGTGCGTTCCATTTTTATTTTATCGCGAACAAACAGGAGAATCGATGATGAATTCCAGCTTGTTCGTAATAACGCGACTCAGGAAACGCCTACGCGTTGTGCTATCAGCCCTGGCTCTTCTTTCGGCAGTTTTTGTTTTCCCAAACAATTCAGCCGTAGGCCAAGTCGATGCCACTGGCCAATACCAACTGGTTTGGATTCCAACAGCTCCTGGCTACATCAACCATCTGGGCCTGTATATGGACGCCGATGGGATGCCTGAAACTGCCTATGTCGTTGGTTGGCTACACGTCGAGGATGGCAGGCAGGCCTACATCTATGACCATTTGGGGACGATCGATAGCAGCCAACCAGGCAAATTATATGATCTGCAAGCTGGCGACCTGGGCGTATCCTTTCCCCCGGCCTGGAAGCCCGATGCTGTTGAGAGCTCGTTTGTTGGCGTGAATTCCAGTGGACGAATTGTTGGCTACATAAAGACCCCTGACGGTAAGCAATTTGGATTCT
This sequence comes from Planctomycetaceae bacterium, assembly GCA_024642205.1. GTDB lineage: Bacteria > Planctomycetota > Planctomycetia > Pirellulales > Pirellulaceae > Mariniblastus. Next base: position 7,042 of record JAHEBQ010000119.1, read on the forward strand.
ACCTTGACCTGTTTCCGGAAGACTCTCTCGGGAATCCCATTCCAAGAGAAATGAGGCAGATCGCAACACCCATCGATCCTGCTCTCAGCTACCGCGGGCAGGTTGTCAATGAACTTGGTGATATTCTGGTGCGATCATTTGATGGAAATGGCGACGTTTTTCCATACATCTTCAACCCCGAAACGGAAGAGATCATCGATATCCCCGTGGTTTCCCGGGGCTCGTCGCTCTCGTTGAATTCGCTGCGCCAAGTATTGGGGCTACGAAACGATGATGTCCCCTATCGACATACCCTTACATCACCGGACGGCAGTGGCACAACGGAGTTGTTTCCCAATTTTTCCATTGATTCGATTTCAAAAATCAACGAGTTCGGAGAATTTGCAGCAAGGGTTGAGGTTCTCGTGCCCGATAGAAGGGGCAAAAAGCAAACGCTAACCAGCTACCCGGTGAGGGTGGCGACAGATGGAAGCATCGGTTGGCAGGGTGAATCCCCAGGGAAAGCAGTAACGATTAATAATTCTGGCGATTTAATCCGTTACAATTCGTTGACAGGAGAAGACTGGCTGCATCAGGACAATTTGACCAATGATGTCAGGGTCTATGACCTGATTGCTGATCCAGAGCTGGATTTTCCCGCGTCAGCGCTTTCTGTTGTGCAAATTGGTGATCGCGACGTGACTGGTCTGTCCTGGATCTTGGGCCGGGCTGACACCGATAATTCCGGTGGAATTGACAAGCACTATCTGTTGATCCCTATCTCGCAAACTCCGGTCGCTGGCATCTCAGTTTCGCCAAATATTGGTTTGGTTACTTCTGAGTTAGGTGGCTCGGACTCATTTGAGGTCGTTCTCGACACCGAGCCGACGGCCGATGTCACGATCGGAATTTCGACCGCCGATGCCACGGAAGGGACCGTCGACCTGGCGAGCCTGACGTTCACCCCGGCCAACTGGGACACACCGCAAACCGTCACGGTCACCGGAGTGGATGATGCCGATACCGACGGAGACATCGAATACTCCATCTTCCTTGATCCCGTCGGAAGCGATGATCTTGTCTACGCCAACCTCGATCCCGCAGTGGTGACAGTCACCAACCTCGACAACGATGGGTCCGGCGGAGGTGGAAACGGAAACGGCAAAGGCAAGAACAAATAGCGCCTTGGCCCTGCTGATCGCAGCCATCCTGTTAACAGATGTCAGTCGCGAGTTATCTCGCGGCTGGCATTCGAAGCGCAACAAGAAACCCGAACCCCTCAACGGTTGCTCAAAAAGTCAGAGCAGAACGAAACGAATTACAGCAACCTTAACTGAAAAACGAGCCAGTTCGCCTCGCGTGAAGAACTTGACGAACCGACCCGCGGTGCACACACGAGCGTACGTTCGCACGCTCAGAGTGCGTTCCATTTCTATCCTATCGCGAACAGACACGAGAAATCGAGATGAAAAACGTTTTGTGCTGTAACTTGATGATTTTGGCCGTTGTTTCAGCAGGTTTAATGCTGTCGCCAGTGGAATCGACGAACGCCCAGCAGGCGATCACGTACGAGTTGGTGGACACGGGTATTCCTTGGGAAGGTGCCAGACGGGCCAGCTCCCGCTTGGGGTTAAATAACTTGGGAATCGTTTGGATTCAAAAAAGTTGGCTTTTTGATCTGAATGGACATATCGGAGCCAAGACTCCCAGAACAACATACGCCCTTGGCGAACTTGTGGATGTTCCCACGAATTGGACAACTCTGCTTATCCATGACATGAACGACAATGGCACCGAGATCGTCGGTCGAGTCAGTAGCGACTCTGGCGAGTTTCGGGGATTTTACTGCGACTTGGGCGACATCGATCCAACAAC
>JAHEBQ010000070.1 GCA_024642205.1 Planctomycetaceae bacterium
GCTCGACCAGCGCCGCCTGGTTCAGGGCGACCACCGCGGGCTCCTGGAGGACCTCCTCGATCACCCCCGGCGCCGCCTGTTCGGGGCGTCGCCTGGTCGTCGGACGATAACGCCTTGTTCCAGGTCATTTTTCCCGAATCCGCAAGGACACAGAATAGTTGATTGGCCGTGGATAGTCCAAACAATTTGCCATTCAGCAAGACGGGCGTGTTGTACAGAGTTGTTGTTTCGGTGTCTTCATTTCGCCATTTCTGTTTGCTGACAAGCTTGTCACCGTCGGCGGAAAATTCCAACGCCGTAATGCCACGACTGGGACCCGAGATATAGACCGTCTGGCCATCGACGACGGGTGTCGCAGCGTTGTAGCGGCCTTGCGTGTAGTCCATCGACCACATGCCTTTCCCGTCTGCCAGGGCAACTGCCACCATTTTGGTTGCAGTTGGTGCCAATATGATTTTTAGACTACCTACGTTCATTAATACGGGAGAACCGTAGGAAGTTCCATTTTCCGTCCATTTCCATTGTTCTTTCCCGGATTCCAAATTGTATGCGACAATGCCTCCATCCCGATCGCTGCCAAATTGGACAATGCACATTCCATCGACGATCAACGGCGAACTGGATGTCGAAAAGCGAGGCACTTTCCCGCGGTTGTCGTTGTTTTGCCAAATCAGTTTTCCGGATTCGGCGTTCCAACAGGAAACCGTCCCGTCGACCCCCAGAGTCGCTACATGGCCCTCTCCAATGGTTGGTGATGACCGAGTGCCTGGGAATCCCCCGGCAGGACCGGACGCACCTTTGGCTGCATATTGGTCTTTCCAGATCTCTTCGCCGGTTTCGGCATTCAAGCAGCGCATGATCTCCTGGCCATCTAGCCATGCCATCACATAGACCTTATTTCCCATCACCGAGGGGGAAGAAACTCCATTACCGATTTTCACAGTCCACTTTTTGTTCAAGGTTTTTGGCCATTCCTTGGGTGCTACGAAATCGGCGGCCACGCCATCGCGATTGTTGCCTCGCCACTGCAGCCAATCCTGCGCGGAAATAGGAACGGCACTCCATAGCAGCAAACAGGTCACTGCCAACAGGGACTTTTGAAACGGGCTCATTGTCTTCCTTTCGAATCCAAAAACTGCGGGCTGAATACGCCAAAACCGGTCGCGATCGACATCGACCAATAGTAAACCTTCGTGGAGGACACGAGTGTCGGTGTTTCCGCGGGGTTCGTTCGTAATCTGGATTCTATCGCATTCCTGAGCAAGTCGTTCCAGCCAGCAAAGATGGCGGCAAAACGCCGCGAACACCGGGAGCTTGGCTAGAAGTCAGATTAGCCAAAGCAACTTTCAAACCCGTGAAACCGCGTTTCAGCCAGATCAATCTTGATTATTTTTAGCCATGCAGTTCGGATCGTAGCAAGCCATCGATAGGTTTGAGGCGATTTCCGGGAACAAAAGGATCGATGAACCGAGAGGTCGGGCTGGACAGAAGCAAACCGAGTTGCGCCAAATCTTGCAAGCCATACTGGCGAATTGCCGGAATCGAACCGAATCCGTTTTACCGCCGGAATGCAGCGATTTGATGACCTGTTTTCCAATGTCTTTTCGGCACAGTATGTCGCCAATATGTAGCAATCCGAATTGCCAAGCCAGCACGAATTGATCCCAGGGCTTTACCTACAAAGGCCGCTACCAAGGCCGCCAGTGATATGCATTTCCGCGCAGGCCAATATCGCCACTGGGAATGCCGATATTTTGGAAATGAGTGTAATGGAATCCTCCAATGTACCTCGGATCTCCGGATCCGGGGTCCCAGGATCGCGAATCCCGCGGATCGAAATAACGGGAGATGGCGGGGAAACGGCTCTGGGAAGCAACGGCGCGATTCTCGATTTGATCTGGATCGGACGGGGAGGCCGCCTGATGCAGAGCCTGATTCTGCGTCCGTACGCTCCGCTTGAACAACCCCCTGGTGCGTTGAGCCTGACAATCGGACGTTGTAAAAACAAACGCGACGAACAACATGCTCCCCAGAAATCGGAACATGATACTCTTGTCAGTACCTCTGTTGTTTCGTGCCATTTATTCGCCCATCGCCCAAAAAAGTGTCGAGTCCATCCTGTCGGTACGAGTTTCTTCGGCTCAAGACCAGCGCTGGATGTAGCGAGCCTGCCATCGACAGACTAATGCGACAATTCGAAACAAATCGCATAAACTGGATTAGTCGATGATGGCGGCCCCAGCGTCTGCAAGTCGAACGTCTGGCTTGACCTGGCGATTGCCGTTCCTGAAGCTTGCAGTTTTGCGGGGCGATGACCGTTTTGTTGTCCGGATGTGGAAAAATCATGGTGTTGATTCATTGAGCAAGTCGGGACCGGGAACCAACCATGTAAATTCGAATCAGGTTGTTTCTTTGGGCGGTTCTGATTGCGCTATCCCTCCCATTGGCGCAGCGAAAATCCGGAGGCCAGCGGTTACCTCAGTGTTGTGGACGTTGTCGCGGAAATTGGCTCGAGATCCTCAACCCCGAGGACTTACCTGACCGTATTGGGACCGTCCACGACACGGTCCTGGTGACGTCGATTCTCGAAGGTGTCACGGAGGCCTGGAAGCCTGGAAAGCGCAGCCGATTCGGTCCGACGGACGATTACCATGCGGTTTTGATTCCTAGGGTTGGCGCGCATCGAGTTCATACTCGGCCCCGGTCAGACTGTATTCGACGGAACTTTGCCATTGGTGGAGTTGATCAGTCATCTTTTCGACGATCTCCGGGTACTGGTTTGCGACATTCGTGGTTTCCATCGGGTCGTTTTCAAGATCAAACAGAGAAACGCTGTCGGTGACAGGCGTAAGCACATCTTTGAGAATTTTATGGCGCCCCGTCACGTCGATTAGGAGTTTGAATCGATTGTCGATCCAGGCCACGTCGCCAGGAAAGTCTTTGGTTCGGGCAACGGGATGTTTGTAGTTGGTGAATTGCGTCGCGGGGTTGCTGGTGGTTGGGGTGGTCCCGGTTTGGCTTTCAAATGGCAGCCACAGCCCGTTTTCAGATTCGCCGGACCCGTATCGCCACACGCCAAATGGTTTTGGCCGTTCTTTCATGGTGCCGTTCACGACAGGGACAAGGCTCATTCCATCGAAGATTCGATTTTTGGGCAGCGGTATATCGAGCCAGTCCAGAAGAGTTGGCAACATGTCCGAAGTTACGCAATTGACCGAGCTGTTGCCAGGCTGAGGGATTCCGTTGGGCCATTCGATCATTGCAGGCACGCGCATGCCGCCTTCAAACATGTTGCCTTTGCAGCCATTGAAGCGTGGCTTGTACCATGAATTGGAAGGTTCACCGTTGTCGCTGGTGTACCAAAAAATCGTATCGCGATGAACGTTGAGATCACGAAGGGAATCGCGAAGTTTCCCAACAGCCCGGTCCATTGCGGTAATTTCACCGTATCGAAGCGCAAGTTTTTCGGCGATCGGACTGTCGATGTCGTCGTACAGCTTCCGGTCGTTTTCGAATGCCCGATGCGGGCCATGACAGGAGCCGAACCAGATGACGGTGAAAAAAGGCTGCTCTTTCTTGACTGCCTTTTCGATAAAGGAGATTGCTTCATCCACGATGATTTCAGAGCCTTCGCCGATGTAGATTTCCGGTGGAGCGCCATTTTTTGAAAGTGGCGGATCGATTTCGAAATAGTTGTCATGAGAAAGCCACTCATCAAATCCCTGGTTACCCGGACAGTTCGGAGCGTCTCGTTTCACGGGTCCCAGGTGCCATTTGCCGTAATGGCCAGTCGCGTAACCGTGTTCTTTTAGAATCTCCGCGATCGTGATTTCTTCAGGTCGCATGGCCATGGTGGGAGCGAACTGACCGAACCGAGTCGCATTTCGCCCGGTCATGATGCTGCCACGCGTCGGTGCACAATTGGGGGCCTGTGTGTAGAATTTGTCAAACCGAAATCCGACCCGCGCCATTTCGTCCATGACCGGCGTAACCAGTTTGTCGTGGCCGTTAAATGCGACTTCGGACCAACCCTGGTCATCGGCCATGCACAAGATAATATTGGGTCGATTGACGAGAGGTTGTTCTCCCTTGACAGGTTCGGTTTTGGCAATTGTTGTAACTGCGACCAGGATCAACAGGATTGTCAGGTTTCGTTTCATCAAAATGCACCTGGAGTCGTTAAAGTGTTCGACCGGTTGCGAAAATTGCATTAATCGTCTTCGGCCAACTTGCGCATTCGTTCGATTCTCTCCAGCGTCAGCGGATCCGGCTGGCCTTGAAAGAACGAATTATCGGGTTGCCATGGAGGCATTTGATCCAGCACCTGTTGCAGGCTCGTTCTGGTTGAAAGGACTTCTGTGTCTGCGCCGGCGAGATCCATCGGGCTAAGTTCTTCAATGTCCCGGGACAAGTCGAACATTCGTCCGTCCAGGTATAGCTTGTAACGACCATCGAACGCAAACCGGACGCGGCGGAAATCGGGTTCGTCCTTTTCCGGGTCTTTGTCATAGTGAACAAAGATTGCCGAGCGGGGCGTGTACGTGGGTCCGACATACGACTGACCCTCCAGTCGAGCGAGGAAACTTCGCCCATCAATTACTCGGTCCGATGGAATTTCGGCCTGCCCTGCCTCGGCGATTGTGGAAAAGAAATCGCTGAAATCAATCAGGTCGTCGCATGTTGATCCGGGTTGGATCTTACCTTTCCACCAAGCCATCGTCGCGGCGTGCAGACCGGCATCCAGCGGGAGTCCCTTTCCACCGATCACGGTTCGACCATTCATTTCATAAACCAGTGAGCGGTAGTTCCCGTTGTCGGACGTGAAAATGACCAGCGTGTTTTCGGCAATTCCCAGTTGGTCGAGCTTCTTGAGAATGCGTTCCACCAGAAGTCCGGTGTAACGAACCATGTCTGGAAAATTCCTGGTTTCACTCGATAGCTTTTCGGACAGCGACATTTGGTCGACGCCAGAAGTAATGGGCATTGGCACAAACGGGTTGTGCGTCAGCGTCATGGGGTAATATACGAAAAAGGGCGATTCATGGTTGCGGTCAATAAAATCCAACAGGAAGTTACTGTAGATGTCGGGTCCAAAATCATTCTCGTCGGTGTCCATCAATCTGCCGTTTTTCAGAATTCCGGGGTACCAGAATCGCGACATCTTCTGTTTTTGCCCCTCCGGAAACTTTGAGTAATATTGCTCGGCTTGATGTTTCGTAACGTCACGATCGTAAGCCCACATGCAGGTCTCATCAAAACCGCAATCGTCGGGGTAGCTCCCCTTGCCGTCCTTGGTTCCGGTGCTCCCTCCTCCACCCGTTAGTTGCCATTTGCCCGCGATCGCCGTGCGATAACCAGCGGACTTCATCAGCGTCCCAAAGGTGATTTCGTTTTTGTCCAGCATCCCGAATCCGCGATAGTTGCGGGCATTTGAGCGTCCCGTCATGATTTTGTTACGCGAGGGCGTGCAAATCGGCTGGGAAAAGCAACGGGTGAACCGCATTCCTTCAGTCGCCAACCGGTTGAATGTCGGCGTCTTGAAGCTGGTTCCCCCAAAGCACTCGAGACTTTCCATTCCCAAATCATCGGCCATGATCAGGATGATGTTTGGCCGATCGGCCGCGACAAAAACCGATGGCAGCAGGAGATAGACGGAAACAAGAATGGCGAGCTTGCGAATCATCATGGTGGGTTGAATTTCGAATATCGAACAGGAAATTTGGATGGAAACAGCGTTATTTAATTTCTATGCAATTCTTCAGAGTTTGCATCGGACCAACTTGTGTGACTCCAAGAAACGACGGACGTCGTCGCGTCCCATGGTAATCGTATTATGGCCCCGTTAACCTCGTATCGATCGGAAATTGACATTTGTGCAGCTGCTGGACTTCGATTCTACGATTTCTGGAGGGGCGATGGCAACGTTTTCTTGATTGTCGGAACCTGCCTGATCCAAACGGAAACAAACAAGAATCGGGCTGATGTGACTTGTGCTTGAACCTGAGACATCGTGAAATCTTGAATTGGATGCCGCCGAGGTGCACCGACTGCTTGCGAAAATTCCAAGCCGATCAAGGACACCAGGCAGCTTTCTTTCACGGTTGGGTCGTCAATGGCGAAAGCTCGACGCCGGTCCGTTTTTTTGAATCGCCGATGACGCAAAAGGAGTTTGCGCGAAAATTTCCTATCTGCCGACATTTCCCTGATTTGGGCGGTTATTAAGGAGACAAGTGTCATTTTTTCCGGGTTTTCAGAGAGGTCAAGATGTCGCCGCATTATTGATAGATTTTTGGCCAAAAAGCAAGTAAATGATCGCAGATGAGTTGGATGTTTGATTTATGGTTACCCTCGGATCAAGACTTGCGAGGACCCTGATTTGTTACTCGGCGGGTTAAAGGACTCGGGAAAATACTCGTTTTTGAATCTGCATTTTGGCGAGCGCCACGTACTTTCCTGGCACAGCAGCGATCCAGGGGTTAATGACACGGTGCTTGCAATGAACACACCTGGATGAAAAAGTCTAGAATAGCCCAATCATTTCAATCACCGATTAGTTAATGAGACCAAAAAATGACTCGATGCAATTTGCAGAAATTTAGCGTTTTCGTCGGCGTGATCGTAATCAGCGCCCTAACGCCCTATTCAGGTGCGGCCCAGGACTCAGGTAAATCAAAAATTGTCGGAGCCTGGAATGCGACAGCGGATACCGAAGACGGGGAAAAAATGTCCGTTATTACGATCAAGCGTTCGGGGGATGAATACACCGGCGAATATGTGGCGTCTGAGAGCGGTGAGAAACGCGAACTTGCCAATATCAGCTTTGAAGGCAAGGAGCTCAAGTTTGAATTTGAGCTTGAATCCCAAGGTGAAGAACTGCTGATCAAGGTCGTTTCGAATGTCGACGGCAACAAGCTCGTCGGAAACTGGTCGGCGTTGAGCGGCGAAGACGAACTCGCATCTGGCTCGCTCAAAGCGGAAAAGAAAGTTGCCACCAGATTTGCAGGTGACTGGAAAACGGTCGCCATCCTGCCAGATGGAAACACGTTGGAATCTACGCTGGCATTGAAGGGCCGGAACAATGATCTGTCAGGATCAATCAATCCCCATGGAGATGAAGCAAAGATTGACCGGATTAAGGTAGATGGTAATTCGATTCGAATGGAGTTCGTACTCGCGGTCGAGGGCGAAGGGAGAAACATTGTTATTGACGCAAAGCTTGATTCACGGAAGTCGCTGAACGGGAAATGGATCCTGCTTGACGACGCGGGCGACGAAGAAGCGTCGGGTGCCTGGACAGCTGAACGTAGCAATGCGGCCAAATCTGATTCGAACGTTGCGTTCGATGGTTCGACGCTTAATAGCTTTCGTGGTTACAGCGAAGAAGCGATTGGGAGCGGATGGAAAATCGAGAACGGAGTCCTGCACCTCGATGGCACGAAGAGCGGCGACATCATCACGAAACAACAGTTCGGGGATTTCGAGCTTGAATTCGAATGGAAGATTTCCGAAGGCGGAAACAGTGGCGTCATGTACCGCGTATCGCTTGGCGACAAAAAACCATACCTCACCGGGCCGGAGTACCAGGTCCTCGATGACGACAAACACAAGGATGGCAAGATCGAGTCGCACCGATCGGGCTCGCTCTACGCGCTCTATGCACCGGAAAACAAGACACTCAAACCGGTTGGTCAATGGAACACTTCAAAAATTGTCCTCAAAGGCAATCACGTTGAGCACTGGCTGAATGAACAGAAAGTCGTCGAGGCTGAGCTGGGTAGCGACGACTGGAATGCCAGGGTCGCGGACAGCAAGTTCAAAGACTGGGAAAAATTCGGCAAGAACAGGCGAGGCCACATCTGTTTTCAGGACCACGGAAATCCCGTATGGTTCCGAAATATCAGGATCAAATCCTTGGACTGATCGGAAGTCGACAATCAACTCCGTCATGGTTGGAATTCCAGCTCAATTGAACAGGCGCACTGCAATTGGCCTTGTTGTGCTCCACTATGAGGGTGCGGAGACCAGGAATCTGGTCTCCGTGTTTGCTCACCTCAAAGCTCATGGCTTTGAAGTCTTCGGTGGTGGAAAGCTGGTTCATGGATACCGGGATCAGGGAATGGTCGATCGGCAAGTTGACAAAAGCCATAAATCGCCCAACGAACTTGTTCCGCTGGCGAAATTCAACGGCAGGCCGTCACGCCATCCGGTAATCCGAAGCTCCGGGAAAAGGACTCTTCGAACGCAAGTTGGGGCTCGTTGTCCAACGTTCGCAGTTCTGAAGCCAATGGTGAGGGCTGGCATGGTTGGGAAGAGGGCTTTTGCCATGAATGTGAAGATGAATGAAGTCTGCTTCCAGATGAATTCTCGAGCCGACGGGCATTTGAACGCATCAAGCGGCCTTCCAGGAATCGTTTTTTGACTCGGTGGGAAACTGCAAGCCACACCTGCCGCTGATTGCTCCGAAGCAAAGTATTGATTGAAACGATCCGGCATTGTTGGAAATGAAACCAATGTGGGACAATAATCTGGACGACGTCGTACCGACGATGCGTGATCCAGCCATGCGGCAAAGGAGAATTGATCATTGCCAGCTAATTCGGAAACAAAATGGTTCTTGCCATCGAGAGGGCAATGGTCCGGCCGATTACGCCATTCCCGCCGATTCGGATTGCAAAAAAATGTCGAATGTCAAACCTTGACACTCGACATTTCGCCGCGATTCTCATAGCTTGTTGTGTTTGAATTCCAAAGGTTTGAATTCGACGGACTTAATTCTGAGCCCCAAAAACCACTACTCATGTTGAAAACGCTTTATCAATGGATGTTTCGATTTGTCGGCGTCCGCGACGAATACCGAGAAATTGTCCAGGAGGATCGGCTGACCAATATTCGGCCCCAGATACGTGCCGACCTTGAATCACTGTTGCGGAGCGCGAACGCATCCAACGAGTTCTTTCGGGGAAAATTCACTCGTTTTCTGGCCGACTCGGCCTCCTTGTCCGACGATGATTTCTTCGCGGCTTATTCCAGGCTCCCGGCCCTCACCAAAGAGGACTATGCGGAAGCCGGTTCGTCCGTGATGGCGGACCAGTGGGCCTATCTCGATCCACACCAAAGTGAATTTTCCGTCCAAGGGAGGCCGCTTGAATCGCTACGACGTCTTCGTCGTGGCGAATACCTGATGCAAATGGCCACCGGTGGTTCGACTTCTCTTCCGCTTTCGGTGACGATGACCAAACATCATATGTGCTCCATGTTGTTCACGTTTTTCAAATGCTGGTACCGGATGGGATGGCGACCTGGCGAGCGATTGCTCGTGTTCTACCCCAGGAATACCTACAACATCGATGACATGGTCAAGTTCAATCCATACAGTCGATTCCTGGGGTTCCGGTACCATTTGTTCGACAAGATTGATGAGCAAACAGTTCGGGATCTGGTCGATGATATCAACCGGTTCAAACCCAAACTGCTTCTCGTGTTTCCATCGCCGATGAACATGATTGCGCATACGATTACAAAACTTGGCCTTGAGTTGAAACATCACCCGGAGTTGATCAACGTCAGTGGCGAAACGTTTTTTGATTGCCAACGGAACTATATCGAATCGGTGTTTACGCGATCAAAAATTGAAGACTCCTATGGTTCGGTGGAATTGGGGGAACTCGCGCATGAAACCGATCACGGATTGGAAATTTTCGCCAACGTCGCCTATGTTGAAACTGCTCCAAATGACGCCGGCCAGCCCGAGATGATCATTACGAGGTTGAAACTGACGGACTTTCCCTTCATTCGATACAAAATGAAAGATATCGCCGAGGTTGAGTTCCGCCAGTATCCCGATGGCACCGAGAAGTACGTCATTACAAAAATCGAAGGTAAGGATTCGAACTTCATCATGTCGGATCGAGGTAAACGATTCTATCCCTCGTTCTTCAATGGCTTGGTCAACGAGCTAAACTCGCTGGTTAATAACTCAATTATCGAAATCAAGGTTTACGAGCGCGGACAACGGACGCTCGAGATTCAGTACATCCTGGCTGACCCAAGTTTCGAAGCAAAAGTCATATCCGAAACACGACGGTTATTGGCGGAAAAAATGAGTCGAGAAATGGAATTTCGAATCCGGTTTGTCGACTTTATTGATCACGATTATCGTCGAAAATATCGCGTTATCGAGCGAATCGGGGAGATTGAGTTTGCCGGCGGAATGGTCGGAGACGATAGCAAGGAAACCGCCATCCACGAGGTGATGTCCCAGGAAACATTCGATCTCACCCAATACGAACCCGCAGCACAAGCGAGTTTACATTGACCAATTGGCAGAATTTCGATTGATTAGGTGATCTGGCTGAGGGCGGAAAAAATAACGTCCGCAAGTGACGAGTGAGATGGTCGATTTTGTAAGCGAGCGAAACGCTGGAAATCTCTTTTCCGTTTGTTCGCACGCAGGATCGATTATTGAAATTTTGCGATCAAAAGACATTTACCAACTTGGCCCGTGTCCTTGATTCGCCAACAATCGCCTTTTTTCGACCATATTCGGGACGTCGGGTGTGGTTTTTGGGATTTTCATCTGGAAGCGTTGCCAGCCAGCCGAGGCCGTTAGCGACCGTGTCGCGACACCAGTCCACGACGGAAGCGATCTGACTCTCCAAGCATGCATCAACGATAACAACGGGTTGGGAATCGAGAGTAAACAAAGGTAAGAGCTTATTCACCTCGCACCCGTTACATTTACAGACGGTCAATTGCGGAAGCTATTTCTATCGACTCCGTTGGAGCATCGCCAACCCATCAGCCGAGTGTCGACGATCGACTTGTCAGAAGATGCTCCGCAATCTACTGGGCGGAGTTTTCGAATCCGTTCAGCGCCGACGATTGAGCCAAAGGCCCGGTGTTGCAGACGCAGGCCAAAGATCGGTGTTATTATTCGGTCGTGTTCTGTCACAGCTGAGATTAAGGGTTCGTCGTTGTAGTCGAGGCCACAAGTCCTTGCGTTTGATTGATCAAAAGGACTCGTGACCTCGTCCACTGCCCAAAATAAAATCTTGACGCCACAGTAGTCTGTTCGAAGACCATTCCACTACCCCATTTAGACTTCTTCAGCGGTCCAACGCTTTACCAAGCTGCCATTTTGCTCGTTTGAATGGCGCGGTTTTTGATAGGAACGACGGTGTTGCATCGTTCTGGCGAGATTGATCGAGTCGTTGAGAATCAATCGGCTTTCCCCCATTTCCCATGGAACGACATACGCCTCTGACAGCTGGTCCACGTCGCGAAAATAGGATCGGCACGATTCGGCATCCATCTCACGGCGGACGAGTCGCGTAACGTACCCCTGGACTTTGTCCCAGGTTGTGGCTGGTGGAAAGGACTCAATCGGGCCGGAAAAAACGTCGCGACAGCGCGCGATTTCCCGATCGGATTGAAACCGCGGGGGTAATGCCGTGAGCATGGACCGGACAACGTCCGGAAAAGAGGCAATTGCCGTTGCCACACTGCGCTCAATGTTCTGGTAGGGCAATCGAATCTCAACAATCCGCGGCTTTTGCGGACAACTGCATCCGTCGTGATGATAGTACTCGGCCTGGCTGAGCTTCCCCTGGCTCGATTTGCCTCGAACCTTGCGATAGCTCGCCGCATTGGTTCGGACGTTTTTGCAGACGACCAGACCCTCAGTTTCAATGAGCGACAACAGCGAGTCACGGTTTTCCGGTGACAACAAAATGTCATGGAGGTAGTCCTGACTCGCTCCTGCGGGTGGCCCTTCAATCACGAATCCAATCGATCGTGGACGAGAAGTTGAGAATCGGAATTCTGAAATGTCAAGGTAATCGCTGGTCGTCGTGTCCATTGCTTGGGGGCCTGATGAGAAAATGGATTCGTTCCACTGGGCCATCAGTCGAACAGAAAAGCAGCTTCCGTTCCAGTCCTTTCCCATTGGCAAAAAAAGCCCGGCGAGTGTGGGGTTCTCAAAGGATGGCCCCTGTGGAATCAAGTGACCAATAGTCGCTCTGAATGACCGGACCATCCTGACGAAACGCCAGGAAAAGCAATGTGTCGATTGCGATGTTCTCGCTCGGTCGGGCCGTCATACGATTGCGTGTTCTTGGCAAGGCCGTGGCCGATGCAGATTGCACCCTGATTCATGAAGAACCCGGAACTTCTTCTTCGGGCTTTCCAGATTGTTCTCCGATGACCATCCTGTTGCTCGTACTGTCAGATCATGTCTTGGCGAATATTCCCGTTCTGTGCGAACATACCCCGGAGGTTGATCATTCCTCGAGATCGTTGACGGCCGCCTGACGCACTTACGCTTCCATGCAGCCAGCATCGTTCGAGCGGCCAGGAGCAATTCCATCCCAACGGCCGTTTTGGCAGGAATTTATGGTGTCGGCATCGCAACCACCACTCGTATTTACCAAGTCGGTGGGGAATTGAAATGCCGGAATGGACGACGTGAATAGAGATTCGCCCGTCGTGCAGGTCAGCATGTCGACACCGAAACTTGTATCGCGAATCGGCTTGGGGAAATAGCGGTGGCTACCTGATCAAGTTGGGAGTCGAGGTCATTCTGTTCCATGAAAAGCAGAACAACGAAATCCCGTTCCATATTTGTTGGTGCCTTGATTGGTGTTTGCGCCGGCAAAAAATGGTGCGAATTCGTCGGTTTGAGCGTCGTGAGTATATCCAACGAGGAAGAATTGAAAAGTGCTTTCATGGTTGGCACATGCCAGTGCGAGTTACCGCAGGTCGTTCAAACGCTGTTTCCTTTGTACCGATTCACGGACTTGCTACACGACTGGGAGTCGCATTCCGATCAGGGTTCCGGTAATCGCAATGACCACCGCATTTTCGACCCGCGAGAATGCTTTACGAAACGTATTCGTTTTCAATTTGATTCCTTGTCGACAGGTCATGATGGAACAACGCCGAACCGCGGGACTGGAATGAGGAGTGGAGAAACGGATAAAACCGCGAGATCAGCGTTCGTTTGGTGTTTACCTGGAGGGTGCAGATCCGCCGTCGAAAAATCCAAAAAATAGTATCCCGGTAAGGCCGTGACCGTCACCATAACCGTTTCAGCTGAAGTTGTAATGGTTCAAGTTGTTTCTTAATGGGGTCCGCTTTGAAAAGTCGGCAATTCTGGTGACGACGCTATGAGGATAAATCAAAATTGGCAGAATCTGTGCCAACCCCAAGAATGATGATTCGTAACTTAATACTGAACAAGTATCTGCCTGGTATGAACAGGCCAACACCCGGTTCTTTTTGTTTGAGTTCCGCCAGTCGCCGTTTCTCCTTTTCGAATTCCGTTTTGAATTTTACTTTGTCCGCACCAGAGTCTCTTGCTTCCTCGATCAGCTCCTTCATTTCAATTCCTGCGCAGCGGCATCTTCCATGTCAACGCGCGTTTATCTGACGGAAACCTGGTGTTCGCCGACGACAGCTCCAGGGTCATCCTACCCGCTTTTCAGCGTGAATTTTCCTTTCTCTTTCGTGATGGCGTTGGAGCAGGGTCCGACCCAAGCGTCTTTTCAATGGATTTTGGAAAGAAGTTGACTTAAACGCCTGGCAGTGACTTTCCGGCCATTGCAATTGTGCCCGAAACCGGGACCAGATCGAATCCACTACCTGGGCCACAGCCTGATGTAGCAATCAAACCGGTGGCATGACAGGATTACAATCTGTTTCATTTTTTTGTTTTCATCGGAGCATGCTTTAGCACATTCTGTTGGGAGAAATATGTTTGAGGTTAAGGGAAGCTGTTCAACCCTCTCGCATAAAAGGCGAGGTTTGGTTCCCGCGAAATGCCGTCAATCGGTTCAGGCTGTCAGAATTGATTGGAGTTCGATCCATGGAAATTGACTTCGATCGCCATGCTGAATTCGTTGAACCTGCAATCCGAAATCGACAAACTCGTTGGACCAGAATTGGATTCTCAGCGATTCACTTTCAGTTCAACCTTGTTCGCCCAGTCAAACCAGTCCTTCGACATCTGGCTGACGCGGTCAGGATTTGCCGAAGCGAGGTTGTTGATTTCACAGCGATCAGTGGCAAGGTCGTAAAGCTGCCACTGTTTATCTTTGTCCAGTTTGTCCCAAACCAGCTTCCAATTACCTTGACGGATTGCGCGATTACCGGACCATTGCCAGCAAATTTGCTTGTGTCCGGCACGGGGTTCTCCATTGAGGAGGCTTGTCATGCTGAGCCCTTCAACGGGCAGGATTTCGTTATTCTCGAACCGGGCGGGATATTCGCCGCCGCCAATTTCTACAAACGTCGGCAGCAGATCGATGATGTGGGCAACGTCTCGGTTGATCGTGCCCGGTTTGATTCTATTTGGCCACCAGGCGATGAAGGGTGTGGTGATGCCACCTTCGTGCAGCCAGCTCTTGTACCGGCGAAACGGAGCGTTTTGCGCCCATCCCCACGATGGCCCGACCGCCACGTAGTCACTACCTGGCCCGGGGTTTCGTTCCTTTGGATCGCGGCCGCCTGGTTCTTCGGAGCAACCACCATTATCAGACAAGAACATGACCAGCGTATCGTCCTCATGACCGGTCTCGGCAAGTGATTTCAGGATTCGACCAATGTTCTGGTCGACGCGATCGATCATTGCAGCGTAAACGGCCATGCGAAGATCTTCAAAATCGTGGTCTGCCGTTTCCCAGGGATAGGCTTTGGAATCTCCCTCGCTCAACTTCCAGGCTGGCGTTACCAGTCCCATTTCCTGTTGGCGTTTCCAGCGTTGCCGGCGCATTTCCTCCCAGCCCATTTTGAATTTACCACGGTACTTGGCGATGTCCTCCGGTTTGGCCTGAATTGGATAGTGGGGAGCGGTGTAGGTAACGTGAAGGAAAAACGGCTTTTCTGCATGATCGGCGGCCTGGATCGCATCGATGGCATGGTCCGTAAACGCGTCGGTAGTGTAAAAGCCGTCAGGGAATTCCGTAATTCGTTGATCGTTTTCGGCAAAGACTCTTGTTTTTCCTCCCTTGTATTTCGGGTCTGGTTGCGAAGGATTAAAAAAATTACAACAACCGTCGAGTAAGCCGTAATACGAATCAAAACCGCGATGGAACGGATGGTTGATTTGCTCGCGACCCAAGTGCCACTTTCCGCAAAGTGCCGTTGAATAGCCGCATTGCTTCATCGCTTCTCCCAGCGTAATCATGTTGCGACGCAGGTGCTTGTCGCTATTGGTTCCGCGCGGGTAGAGACCGGTCAGAATCGAGGCCCGGGTCGTCGTGCATTTCGCGTTGTTATAAAATTGTGTGAATCGCATGCCCTGGGAGGCAAGTCGATCCAGATTCGGCGTTTGGACTTCCCCGCCATAGCATCCAATGTCGGAGAACCCCATGTCATCTACCATGATCAGGATGATATTGGGCCTGGTTTCAGGCGACAAATCGGTGCTTCGATCCATGCCAAAGGCAACCGACGGCAAACTGAGCCCAAGACCCAGCCAGCACATTACCAGCGATACCAGGATTGACTTCCAGTTCATTTCTTGTTCCCGTTGTTGAGGTTGGTTTTATTTTAACTTCAAACCTGTGCGGATCTCTTCGGCAATTGCCGTCAAACGCGTAACGACTTCCGGGTTTTCGCGCGCCAGGTTGGTTGATTCGCTTTCATCATCGTCCAGGTTGACCAGGAATATCGGATCCACCGACTTGTCGATGCGCCGATCGGTTGTGTCATTCGCGTTGCCCAGCAATTTCCAACTACCTTCGCGCACGGCCCACTGGTATTTGTTACCACCTCCCAGGTGCCAATATAGATGCTTGTGAGGACTGGGTTGGGATTTGTCGTAGAGAATTCCCTGAAGACTTTTTCCGTCAAGTGACATCTGCGCCATGTCGGCTTGACAGGTTTCTCCAATCGTGGCGAACCAATCGATACCGCAGGCCACCTGGCTTCGAGTTTCACCTTGGGCCAGAGTACCCGGGTAGGAAACGATGGAAGGCACGCGAATGCCGCCTTCGAACAGGCAAGCTTTGGCACCGCGCAAATTTCCACAGTTACCACCTCCCCAAAAAGCACGCTCTTCCGTTGAATGGCCATGATCCGATTGAAAAATCACAAGCGTCTTTTCTGTCAGCCCAAGCTCTTCGAGCTTAGCGAGTACCCTGCCAACCTTTTCATCCATTGTTGAAACCAGTTCTGCATACTGTCGCCGAGGCGATTCGAGGTGTTGGTAATGTTCCCGCCATTTGTTCTCGCCCTGCATCGGGTAATGAGGAATGTTAAGCGCCCAAAACAGGAAGAATGGCTTGTCGCGATTGGTTGATAGAAACGATTCGCACTCACGGACCATCAAGTCAGGGAAGTATGAGCCATCTTCCCAGACCATCTTGCTGTTGCGCCAAAGGTCATGTCGATTGGGGCCGTTCCAGTAGAAATAGTGCGAATAATTGTCAATGCACCCGCCCATGTGGCCAAAGGATGAATCGAATCCCTGTGACTGCGGCATGGTTTCGGTGGAATAACCCAGGTGCCATTTGCCGACATGGCCGGTCACATAGCCTTTCGTCTTGAGCATTTCCGCGATAGTCGTTTCCGTCGTTGGCATGCCTGGAACCCCTTGCATGGACGATACGTTACCGGGAACACCTGCTCGAACAGGAAATCGGCCGGTCATCAAACCGGCGCGGGATGCCGAACAGATGGCGGAAGGCGAATACATGTTCGTGAATCGAATTCCCCGTTTGGCCAATGCATCGAGATTCGGAGTCGTCAGATCCGTAGAACCATAACAGTTGAGGTCGTAGGTGCCCTGATCGTCCGAGTAGATTAACAGAACATTGGGCTGTGCGTTTCTCGCCGGGGATTCGCCAGTGACCACTCGGTTTCCGGTAACTCCGATCAGGATGATTGCTGAGATAAGTAGAAATGGTTTCATTTGGCTTGTGTCCAATCATTGCGGTTGCGGGAAAATGCTGTCGTCAACTCGGAGAAGTCAGTCTTTGGCGCCGGGAATCAGCTTGACGGACGTGTTCTGGCCTTCGTCTTCGCGTCCTCCCAGTGGTTTCGAAACATAATTGATAGATAAGTATTTCTGGCCGTCATCATCGACGAAGACGTCAGTGCTGCCCAACGAAATCGGATCTGAGTGTTGAATCGCGTGCACCCTTTCTGATTAGCCTCCACGACCAGATTTCGAATCTGTTCGGGCGTACAAACGACATCGAACATGTCCTGTTCCTGTTCGTCGCGTGCCACAAACCACTTTTGGAAGTCTGGATCGCTGATTTCGCAGATGAAACGGTAATTGTCGATGAAGCAATCCAGTAGATCCAGGTTGAAATAAAGTAATATCTCCAATTGATCGTTCGGCAGTTTCGAACAACACAAGTGGTTGAAGCGTTCCGAATTGTCACGAATCCGCACACTGGGCTGGGGTTTGCTGGGGTGGTTTACGAATTCAGTTGATGCAAAAAAAGTCGCGATCGGAGAGTCGTACGTGTCCTGAATTTTCGAGGCCTCAATCTTCCGGTGATCCGAAGGCGTGCTTTCCATGATCCCAGCCATGGCCAGCGGATCAGTAGGGTTCGGAGCCCAAGGGTGGTGGGGGCCAGGGGCTTCGCATAACAGCCCGCGTTGGGAAAAGGAAGACAGGTTGCCGTTGTGCCAAAAACCACTCTGGTAAAGAGGCACAATGAACGTGTCCCGCGTGACGTCGTCAACGGTGGCGGTTTGTGGTTCGCCGCCCGGTTGGCTTCGCGCTGTCAGGGGATCGAAAAATTTGAAACCGTTACTGCTGGTGGCAACAAAACCAATGTGGCAATGATCGATCTCTCTTCCCGATCTTGTTTTGGCCGGAACCTGTTCGCCATGATGGAACATGATGAACGGTGGGTGCCCGTCATCGACCAGAACGTCCGGGGCTGCAAGGTCTCTGTAGCTCATTCGAATCGGACAGGCATCAACGTCGAATACACCCCACCGCTGTTTCCCGTTGGATTGATCACCGAGATTGAACGTCGTCCACGGACCATCGATTTTCTCGGCCCACTTCATGCAAAAGTGTCTTTCGTGGTAAAAGGAATAGTAGAAATCGTAATTCGCTGCCGGGTCAGCACGGTCCTCAAGACACAGCCAAGGAGGGAACCGGATGACCGTGGAAAATACGGTTTTTTCACCCTCTCGCGCGATTTCGGCCCCTCGGTTAAACAACTCGATGTCGAAGGCACAGGGTTGTTTTTCTGCAGCGTTGGACTGTTGTGCAATCCCGTTCTGTATTGCGATTAGCCCCAAAACAAATAGTCCGGCGATTAGAACTCGACTTGTTCGATTTTCAACCCAGAACATGTTGGCATTCCCGAATGATCAAATCGGACGGCTGAGCCAAGGCTGGCGCAGGAATCGCAATTGACGTTTCATCATTTTATTTGCATCGTTTCGCCCAAACTGACATGATTCCCGGACGGAATTCTGGCTATTTGTCCCGTCCGGAAGTCCTGGCCCAATCCGGTTTCGGGAACGAACGCAATTTACTGTAACGGATGTAACTCTCCCAAATGTCACCGTTTCCATTCAATCGAGGGTCACCGGTGGCTTTCAGATACTCGTTCAGTTTGGTTTCAAGTTCGGATTCTATCGCAACATGGGCCGGATCGCCGACCAGGTTCAACCGACATCCCGGATCCTGCTGGATGTCGTAAAGTTCCGTTGCGGGACGATGATCGACTGCGAGAGCAAAGAACTCGGCGATCGCAGCATCTTCCTTGTGCTTGATCAAATAAGTTAAAGAGGGTCCGGCGTCGATGTCTGTATATCCTCCGTCTTCAGGTCCAGGCTGTCCGTTGGAATCGAGCGTTTGAGGGGCTCCGGCCGGCCAGCGTTCGGGCTTGAAATTACGAATCAGCAGGTATTTTGGGGTGCGGATACAGCGTTGCGGGTACGTCAAGTTGTTCCATCGGGATGACGAGTGCCTTTCTCGACAACTGTAGACTTCGCTTCGTGCAAACGAAGTCGTGCCAGATTCGTTGGATGTCAGCAGGGGCAGCAGGCTGCGACCAGTCATCGCCGGTGTCTCGCTGTGCTGCGACGGATGCTCAACACCGGCGATTTCCAGGAACGTTGGCGCGAAATCCGTATGACTGATGAGATCATCGACGACTCGTCCGCCGGGGATCTGGTCTGGCCAACGAATCGCCAACGGCATATGAATGCCATATTCATAGGCGTTCGCCTTGGCGCGGGGAAATGCCATGCCGTTGTCGCTGGTGACAACAATGATCGTATTATCCAGTTGGCCGGTTTCTTCAAGAAGTTTGATCATGCGACCAAGGTGCTCATCGAACCACTCAATCTCAAGACAATAGTCCAGAATATCACTGCGAATCTCCGGGACATCAGGAAGAAAGCTGGGAACCATTGCGTCGGCAAGTTTCTTGCCAGCCGCAACGCCGCTTCCCAATTCAAAGGAACGGTGGGGCTCCTTGCCTCCGTACCAAAAACAAAACGGTTTGCCCTCCGGGTTGGCTTTCATGAATGCAGCGAAATTCGCAGCGTAATCAAAATCTGCAATGCCTTGAGCGGGAACCGTTTTTGATTCAATTGAGTTGAACTCCGGACCGGCGGGATTCCGCGTTCGCCCGGATGCTTCGAATTTTCCCGGCCCCCAACCTTTACCGGTAAATCCGACAAAGTACCCATTCTTTTCCAGCAGATCCGGATAGACAACATATTCCTGGGGAAACGAACTGGCATGAGTTCCGGCCTGTTCCAATTGCCAAGGATACCGACCTGTCAAAACTGACGATCTCGATGGCGTGCAACCCGGCGAGCCGCAAAACGAATTCGTAAAGAGGATTCCTTCTCGAGCGACACGATCGAAGTTAGGAGTGTTGACGCTCTTGCATCCGCTGACGGAAGTGTGGATCCAGGACTGATCGTCCGAGATCGCGAACAGGATATTGGGACGTTCCCGGGAACGATCAGGATTATCGAATGCGTGTGCTCGCGTAATCCCCATGGTCAAAACGCAGATGAAACCAACATAAAATCGAATTTCCGTTCTGGTTGTCATCGGGGAGGTCCTGAAAATGGTGTCATCAAATTCGCGAATTTCCTGGATTGCGTTCAATCAACCGATTTTATGTTACCGGCGTCTGACTGTGAATTCACCCAACCAGATTATCAATAGAAATAATTTCCATGGATGTCGGTCGGGTTGCTGGACTTGATTTCGAAATTGATTTCTGATCTTTTCAGGAATCAGAATTCGCTGAGTTTTCTCGTTCGAATGCATTCTGCCTGTCCGGTGTTTCGAACCGAGGAAAACACCGAATTCGAATCTGCGTAACCATTTCATCGGGCAACCGGGCCCATCCTGTCTTGGGGATTCAGCGACGCTTGAATACAGGGAATTGTCAAACCATCCATTGGCGTAGCTATGTCTTCGAAAACCATCGTAACCTGCTTTCCGCTAGCCAATGCAGATGCACAAAGAATCCGAAACATTGCTGGCGATGATTTTGAGGTCATTGTTGCCAGCCAGGAAGAAATTGCGAGGGAGATATTCAAGGCAGATGTTTTTTGTGGGCACGCCAAATTGCCGGTGGACTGGGAAAAGGTTGTTGCTGCCAACAAGCTGAGATGGATTCAATCATCGGCTGCTGGGTTGGATCATTGCCTGACCCCGCCAGTGATTGAATCCTCGATTGTTGTCAGTGGTTGTTCCGGGTTGTTTGCCCCTCAAGTCGGAGAGCAGATGATGGCGCTGCTCATGGGACTCATGCGGCGGATTCCGGTCTTCCTGAGGGCGCAGCAAGACAGGCAGTATGTTCGCCGTCCTACGGATGACTTGTTTGGGAAAACTGTGGGGATCGTTGGGCTTGGCGGTAACGGGCACCGTATCGCCCGAGTGCTCAGGCCCCTGGTTGGGCGAATCGTCGCGACCGATTGTTTCCCCGAGGCATGCCGCGAGCTGCTCGAAAACGGGACCATTCAGGAGGTGCATCCTGACGACCATCTGGAAGAATTGCTACCGTTGTTGGATGTGGTTGTTGTGACATTGCCCCTCTCCGAGGCCAATGAACAACGGATCGGTGATCAGCAATTCGAATTGTTCAAGCCGGGTGCCTATTTAATTAATGTCGGTCGCGGATCGGTCGTCCAAACGGACAGCCTTGTTCGGAATCTGTCCAATGGTCGTCTCGGTGGTGCCGGTCTGGATGTCGTCGACCCGGAACCGCTTCCTCCCGATTCGCCGCTATGGGAAATGGATAACGTGATCATTACCCCGCACGTTGGTGCGCAGTCGTCTCGGCGGATCCCGGTCACGATCGATATATTTTGCGAGAACCTGGTCCGCTTCCGGGCGGGAAATACCCTGCTAAACCAGGTTGACAAGCGACTGGGGTTCCCCAGACCCGAACATCGGATCAGATTCGACTGGTAAAACTCGCTGTTTCGTTGCCGGTTCCATCGGAGGATCGGTGAACGGACGAATCGGTACAGGCCTCAAATGCGGAGCCGTTTCTGTCACCACGAAGAATGTCCCCAATTATGAGCTAGACGGTTTTGGACCAGCGGCCATAAGATAGAGACTTCTTCATCACATTCGAGGGCCACGAATTGGACTTTGACGGCAAGACACTTTACAACACTGCGGGCGATGACCTGTCACCGACGGTGACCAGGGATGGAGAAGTTGTTCCCAACCAATGCGGTGAGCTTTGCGAACTGTACCAGCTGATTCTGCGCGAGAGGAGACACAGTTGGACGACTCACTTGCGGCTATTGAAGAAACTCGGTTCGGGTGGACAGGGAGTTGTCTATTTGACCGAGCGAAGAGGCTCCGACGGATTTACGCTGCCAGTAGCGCTCAAGGTTTTTTCTCCGGAACGGTACGCGACACCAAATCACTACGATTCCGACATGTCGCGGATGGGTCGCGTTGCTGCCAAGGTTGCCCGAATTCAACATGAAAACCTGTTGGTCGTGGAGAATTTTCTGGACCGCGACCGAATCCGGATGATGGTCATGGAATGGGTGGAAGGGTTTGATTTGCGGCGTTTGTTGACGCCAAAAATGTTTGGTGCAGTCAAAGAAAGATTCAGCGAGCGACGTTGGAAGCACATTAACGAGGTCCTGGTCACGGCCGGCCCGGAGCAACCCCGTTTCAAGGCCGGCGTCGCGGTCGCGATTGTTCGTGACTGCCTCGAAGCCCTGGCGGCCATGCATCGCCAAGGCATCGTTCACGGTGATGTGAAGCCCGGAAACATCATGCTCAAACGCAGTGGGCATGCGAAGATCATCGACATAGGTTCGGCGTTTGATACAGCCGACCCGCCACAGCGACGTGCCTGCACGCCTTCCTATGCCGCGCCAGAAGTGCTGGAAGGGATCGAGAATACACAACGCAGTGATTTAGCCAGTTTGGGTTATGTGACCCTGGAGTTGCTTGCCGGCAAGCCTGTCTTTGGCGGAATCAATGACCTGGCCGAGTTGATCCAGGCCAAGCGGACGTTGCCCGAACGGCTGGGCGACTTTGTTCCGGCGGATGTTGCTCGAAACGATTTGCTCATGGCTTTTTGTCGAGGCCTGATTGCGCCCGATCCCAATCAACGATTTCCAAGTGCAGAAGCAGCGGATCTGTTGGACGTCGGTGCGGCCGCATTTCACCGTCAGCTCGTCAAGAATGATTTGGCAAGTGAATACGAGAATGACATCCGGATCTGGATTGACGAATTGCTTGAGATCGAAGCGGTCAGTCCCGGTTTTATCACCGACCTCGATACCGATTAGACCGGATCAGGAAATTCCAAACTCGGCGGATTGGGCGGTGACCCTAACGATCGAATTCCGCCATGGACGGATGATTCTGGATTGACTGAACATTCCTTCCCGCCGCATTTGAGTCGGAGGATGTGGGGCAAACGCGGGGACGATTGCTGCCCTGTAGGATCACTCGATTCCGTTTCATGCAACCAAAGATTCAGGCAACGAACCCGGACACCGAATCCAGTGTCTCTCGTTCATAAATGACCATGCCAGAAAAGAGGCCCGCAAAACATGGTCCTTGCATCGGAAGCGGAAGCTTGATTTGGGATTCAAGCCGACTGTCTACCGTGGGTTTAATGGAGTTCCCATTCAGAAATGAAATTCAAGCCCAATCGCAACCGGTCGTCTTCCTGATTCGTTCTTCGAAATTTCCCAACAGGCCACCAATCACATCCCATTTGTGGGCTCGCCGCACCTCGATGTCTCCCTGCTGATTGATGCGAACAATGGAATCGTCAGCGACACCTGCACCGTTGAGATCCTGCGAATGCAACTCGCCGTCGCTGATGATTTTGTCCAGCGTCGCGCCCGTCATTTCAATAAATTTCATAGCCGAGTCCGAAATTCTGCCAGAGGTTTTACCAAGCTGACTGCCTGGCGACGTCATTCTACCATCGATTCGCAAAATAATAAGTCAGAAGGCTGAGTTAATCGAAAACCGGAGAATCAAAGCACACACGATCAAGTCCAATCGATGTTTGACCGAATCGTTACCGTGATCTGACCTGGCCTTCTACCGTCGGCCCGCTGGGAATCGAATCGACAACCGATTCCCCGGATTGTTCGCTGTGCAGGCGTTTAAGGGTCGAAGCATCTGTCGATTGTTCGAGTAGCGTAATGCGAACCTGCATACGTTCAAATAGATCGGAGATCCAGTCAACCAGTTCTCCTTCACTGATGTTCTTCTCTTCCCGGATTTGCATCATGGTGCCCGTCCCCGACAACAGCCTTCGGACGATGGAGTCACGGTACTTCTCGGAAAATCGCTTAAGCCGCTTGCTGCGCATGACAAGTGATTTTTCAGATTTCAACAAATTACCGATCGGCTGGGCAACCTTGGGGTCTTGGGCCGGATCCGTCGAACCTGCACTGGATATCGTTCCCGGATCGTCGACACGGTAGTTAGCGGCGGTTCGTAATTCCCTTTTTAAAAAAATCGTTCTATGCAAGCAATGTTTGCAATGCCAAGGGCCAACCCGGAACGCACCCGCAATTCCAAAACTGAAGTAATCCAGGGCATAAAAAAACCTGGAATTAAACGCGCGAAAGTGCGGAATGTTTTTCACGCAGATTGGGCAATAACCTCGTTTTGTGGTTGATTGAGACATGTTTATTTCCATCGAGAGGATTCGTACATCCTATCTTGCGAGACTTGATTTTTCGACCAAAAAAACATGGACTCGGTACGAATCTGCGGGTTTAATCCGCGGAGCCCTGCCTCGACGCGCGGATCAGACGGTTCGGAAATGCCGATTCCAAGGGATGGATAATTGGGATGAGTTAGGCATCTGAGGAATTCGGTGGTTGGAAAAGCTGTTATGCTACCCTGATTCCGACAGGCGAGACACAATGAGCAATCCGAGCGAATCAAACCAAGACGAATCCCCAGAAATCGAAGCTTCCGAATCCGGGGCTGGTTGGCAGATTCTGACCGTTACCGAGGAAGAAGATCACGAACGGCTTGACTCGTTTCTGGTGCGGCATTTCCCCAAATTCAGTCGCGTCAAGCTGCAGCGAGCGATTTCCTCAAAGGCCGTCCTGGTCGACCACTGCGCCGTCAAGGCGTCGACGCGGATCAAGCCCGGGCAAGAGGTTCGTTTCCTGCCGCCTCAGCCCGAGCCAGAGGGTTCAATTCCGGAAAACATTCCGTTGGATATTCTCTTTGAAGACGACCACCTCGTGGCAATCAACAAGCCACCGTTCATGGTTGTGCATCCGGCGAAGGGTCATTGGTCGGGAACATTGACTGCGGCGTTGGCGTTTCACTTCAAGCGACTGAGCAGTATCGGAGGCCCGGCCAGGCCCGGAATTGTTCATCGACTTGATCGTGATACAAGCGGTGTCATCTTGATTGCCAAAACTGATCAGGCTCATATCGCATTGTCATCCCAGTTCGAAAACAGAGTTGTCGAAAAAGAATATTTTGCCATCGTCTCTCCGGCCCCGAATCATGACCGTGACTTGATCGACAAACCGATTGGTGACCACCCGTATCAGCGAGAAAAAAAGGCGATTCGGGAAGGCCATTCATCCAGCCGCCCGGCATCTTCCTTCTATGAAGTCATCGAACGATTTCAGGGTTTTGCAAGCGTCCGTGTGAAGCCGAAAACCGGTCGTACCCATCAGATCCGGGTCCACCTCGCGCATATCGGCACCTCGGTTTTGTGCGACCGCCTCTACAGCGGTCGGGCGCTGTTGAAATTGAAAGATCTGACCCGGCGCGACGGTGACGATGAAGTTCTTTTGGAACGACAGGCACTCCATGCCCACCGAATCAAATTCGCCCATCCAACATTGGCCGACGTAATCGAGATCGTCGCTCCCATGCCATCGGACATGGAGCGAACGCTTGCAGCGATTCGAGAATATCGCAATTGAGTTGATGTTCCGGAGTTTTTATGGGTTATCAACAGCCATGGAAGAATAACGAAGGCCATTATTCCGTCCAATCGCTGTTGCAATTGTCTCAAGCTACCGGATGCGAATGGGCGGTTGCCGTTACGCCCGATCGTTGCAAGGAAATCAATCTTCACACATGGACGGCGATTTCGAGGAGCGACGATCGGGGAACAAGCGAATCGCACCAACTTTGGTGCGATTCTGTCCATGGGCAACGTTAGTTGGCCACTTTCAAGCTCTTGATCATCGATTTGAAGTTTTCCGCATTCTTGTCGATGGTGGCCTTGGGGCCATAAAGTTTGACGAAGTAGTTTCCGTTGGCTTCCGTTTGGATAATTGCGGCGAGCATCCGGTAGTTCTGGCGTTCCACTTTGGGTTTGCCGCTAAACGGACCTCCAACGGCATCCATGAATGTTCCAGTAATGTCGACCATGTTGACAGTTTGCCCGTCGATAACCATTTTTTCCTGTTTGGTTTTTTCCGCTGTATCGCTGCCGTCACCCTGAACAAATTGCTCTTGCCAGCGCACGATGTTGGCTTCAATCGATCCGCCAGCCCCCATGATCGTCAAGCGGCCGTCGTTGGTATCACCCTCGACCCGTGGAATTTTCAGCTCGGCTTCCAGCATATTGCTCAATGGTGGGACCGATTTCCAGGTTCCCGATGCAGTAAATTGAATATTGCCATCGGCAACCTTGACCGGGATCGGATCCGGAGTTTTTTCTTGGTCCGGTTTTTCTTGTCGTTTGGGTGCTGGCTTTTCCTGAATCTCTGTCGTTTGAGCACTCACGGACTGGGACGAAAAACAGACCAGTAGGGGCAAAATCAATACGAACATCTTTTGTCGAGTTATCGTTCTCATTTCCTGGTTCCTCTTTGATTGATTGTCAAAGGCCTACCTGTGCGGCCTGAATTTTACGTGGGCAATAACATCCCCTTGGGCAACCGATCGAATTCGTCAGATGAATCGAATGCAGACGCACCTCAAATAATTCTGAAGGGACGCGTTGACCGAGCAGTCCATCAGGAGTTGCAAGGGTACCGCATGATAACAGATTTGATTTGGATCGAGACGTTGCACCCGGGTTTCAAGCCTGTTTTTTGGCACGCTGCCGGGGCCCGGCGTCCGGACTTGAGATTTCGAGGGCTGGTTTTCCAGGTGGCAGAAATGGCGAGCATCAATCACTCGAACTCCAGTTTTTCCGTCGGACACTGAACTAGGGGTTGTTTGCGACAAGCCTTAACAACACGAACAACAACAGGATGATGATAAGAATGCCGGTTGCAATCGCCCCGATGAATATCCGGTTTTTTCGTCGTTTGCGATTTTTCAGTTCGGCTTGTGGATCCCAGGCATCGGGCAACTTGTAATTGGCCTCTTTGAAAGCCCGTCTGACTCTGGCTTTTTGACGCTTTTCTTTTGCTTCGGCAACCAAGCTCGGAAATACTCTTTCGGCTGGAAGCCAATCGTTCCAGTCTTCGCGCCAGACAATACATCCAATTTTGACCTCGCCCCGGTCGAGATATTCCTGCATGGCCTTGCCCTTCAGCGGACCTTTTTCACCCCATTCGCGACTGCGAAAATACCAAACCCGCGTGGGAGCTTCGGCGATCGGATCGATTTTTCCGATCGTGGCAGGAAGTTGAGGTTTGTCCAGCGTGAACACTTCGGCAGGTTCTCTCGCGGAATCGAAATCTGTCAGAGCATCATCTGCGCGCTTTGGCTTGGGAAGATCTTCCAGGTGACGATTCTCGGCAGGAATGCCATCCATCGTGATTTGCTCGTCGACCGAATGAAGTGCTATCGCGGAATCGTCGGGGACGTTTTTTCGGCGGTCATGCTGAGGGACCCGGAACTCCTTGTCCGGGGCATTTGGCATGGATGAAATGTCGGGTACGGTGACTCTCCCCAGACAGTGTGGGCACTGTCCTTCCTGGCCGGCCTGTGTGGCTTTCACGTTCAGCCGCTTTTCGCAGTGTTGGCAGAGAAACCGAATTCCCATTGGAATCGCTTTGATCGAAAAAATTGAAGGAGAGACGATTTGGCCATTATAGCCAATACCAAGCTTCTCATTTACTCGGGGACGACACAACTCTTGCCTATTGGCTATCCATTACTTTGGTGACAATTTCACGATCAAAGTAGTTGATCGACATCGCAGAGTCGATTACCAGTTGCTGCGAGTTAATCCCGGATGATCGCGGGCTGAGCAAAAAACAAGCCGCGTTGGCAACTTCTTGGGTCGATACTGCGCGCCCGCGTGGAATGACCTTTTCGGCGTAGAGATAGCTGTCGACGTAACCTGGAATGCCTGCCGACGCCGATGTTTTCAGTAAACCGGGTGCGACCGCGTTGAAGCGGACCTCAGAAAAATTGCTGAAGCTCTTTGTCAAAAAGGCCAATGAGCTGTCCAATGCCGCTTTCACCGGAGCCATAAAGCCGTAGTTTTCGCTGGCCATCGTGGTCGTCGAAATCGAAATCGTAATCACCGAAGCGTCCTTGGCAAGGAGATCCTTGAATGTGTTGGAGATCGAGATGAATGAAAAGCAGGAAATGTCGATTGTCCGAAGGAACTGCTGCTTGGTCGTTTCATGAAATGGCTTGACGCCTGATTCATCGTAGGCGGCAAACGCAATCGAATGGACAATGCCGTGAACCACCGGGTGTTTCGTGGCAATTTCCGTTTTGACTCGCTCAATTTGATCTTCGAATTCAACATCACAAATCAGGCAAGGGCGATCACCCATCAACTTGGAAACCGATTCACGACGTTCGGGACTGCGAACAACATACACGACCGTCGCGCCAACTTCCTCGAGAGTCTTGCCGATGTGCCATGCAACGCTCTTTTTGTTGGCGACGCCAAACACGACGATGGTCTTGCCGGCAAGTTGAAGAAAGTCCATATTGAGTTCCAGCGGTGAATTGTCATAGCGTAGGCCTGCACTCCGTGCACGATCGCTGTTCGGCCCAGTGGCATGCCGCATTCGAAAAACGGCCAGTCAAGTTCTGGGGTCGGCAACCGTACATGTGAACGACAGTCGTGCGATCAGTTTTCCATTACACTTCACTTGCGCGGTCATGTAATAGGCCGTTGATACGACGTCATCCAAATTGACATGATTCTCGATCGTGTCTCCCGGGTAAACCATGCGTTTGAACTTTACGTCACCCATTCGCGTCAAGACTGGAATGCCGGTGCCGGTCGAAACAACTTCCGACAACAGCACGGCACCTGACTGAACGGCCGACTCACACAGAATGACTCCTGGCACAAGCGGGTGGCCGGGATAATGTCCCTGGAAGAAAAATTCGTCGGCGCGAAAGGTCTTGCGACAAACGATCGATGATTTGTCCTGGCTGGTAATCTCGTCAATCAACAACATCGGGGCGCGGTGGGGAATCGCGGCGAGGATCCTGTCCAAACTTGGATGGTTTGTTGACATGTTTACCTCGTAGCAACCGGCGAAGTGGCTGCCATTTTGCTGATTTGATTGATGACGTCGTTGGCAACAATCACGCCGTAATTGATCGTTCCCAGCCATCCCGACATGATGATCCCGCAGCTCCCGGCGTGGTAAAGACCACGGATTTGATCGGGCAAGGCACGGCTGACAGTCAGCCCTTCAAATTTCGTACCAAAACTCGCGCCGTCCAGGTGTTTGGTGTAGTGTTCAAATGTCACGGGGGTCGCGGCTTCGGCATGTACGATGCGTTCGCGGCAGTTGGGGACATATTTTTCGAGCGCGTCAAGTGTCGTGTCGACCAGGTCCAGTTTGCTGGCGTCATACTCCGCATTGGACATCCCGGACCAATCGTTGTAATTTGCATTGGTACTGGAAACAATCAATGTCCGTCCCTTTCCATTGGGCCGCGTATCTGGGTAATAAAAAGAAAACGTCCGGCTGGTGATATTGCGGTCGAGAAGCAGGTCGGTTTGAAACCGTTGGGCCGTACTGGAGAACAGCAGGTCACCCGTTTCGCGCGGAACCGTGTCGTCAGGGGCCATTGCCATGTAGACCTGCGTGCTTGAGTTGTTCAAACGGACCGCTTGTGCTTCGTCGATAAACGACTGGTCAAACTTGTCTGCGCCGACGAGTTGGAAGATCGTCGCGCGCAGATTGGCATTGGATACAACGGCCTTGGTCTTGATTGTTCGCCCGTTGACTTCCACTGATTGAATTCCATTGGATCCCACATGGATTTTTTCCACGTCGCAATTGATCCGAACATCGACACCACTGGACTTCATTTCTTTTTCCATCGACTGGACCAGTTTGTCGGTCCCGCCCTGGAACACAAATACACCTTTGGACATGAAATTCGAAAACACGATCCCGTAGGTGATCGCCGGGTCCTCCAGGGTCGATCCGTTTGCATAGGTGATCGGCTCCATCAACAATCGAATCACGTCTTCGCGACCGGGAAAGTATTCATCAAATAGCTCACGAGTCGTTTTGGATTGGTCGTCATAGAAATTCATTCCGCGAGCGGCGTCAAAAAACCGATCCACGCTTTCCGGAGCCACACCAAAATCCGATGTCAGCAGTCGCGTGAAATCCTGGCGATCAAACGTCGTGGTTAACGAAAACATCGGGTTGTCAAATCGCACGCGTTCGAGTTGAACGATCGATTCAGCGATTTCCGGAGACCAGTACCGGCGACAACTCTTGACCATTCCGTACGGGAATCCGTGAAGCGAAATGTCAAAAATATGACCGCCTGGCCGCTTGAACCACGTCGCCAGACCGCCCAGCTTGTAGTGTTGCTCCAACAGCAAAACCTGGAGGCCGTTGCGCGCCAGGATGTTGGCGGCGGTCAGCCCGCCAAGTCCACTTCCGATCACAACAACGTCGTAACTGTCGTTCGCGCCTTTGAGAAAGTCTTTTGGCATAAACTCTTAAAAACTGGATTGATTAAACGTCAGGCAAGTCGAATCAGGATAGGAGATTGCGTGGGTTTATTCAATGGTATGCGGAGCCCCAGCGTTACCGCGAGGTCAACGTTCGATTAAACTGGCACGTGAATGTGTCGGCGTTTGAAGTCCCAATAATCGCTTTCAATAATCTGTTTCGCCATCCCTGGTTATTAATGTTGGACAACATGCCGATTGAAGATCCCTATCAGCTTTCCGCCGCAAACGTGAAGGAACCACCTGCGAATTTCGTAGACAGTGTCAAGTACCTGGGTCCGGGATTCATTCTCTCTGCGTCGATTGTCGGCTCCGGAGAACTGATCGCGACAACGATCATGGGAGCCAAGGCCGGGTTTGTCCTGCTATGGTTCATCGTTTTCAGCTGCATCGTCAAGGTTGCGGTTCAACTTGAATTTGGCAAGCACGCGATCAGTTCGGGTGAAACGACCATGAGGGCACTGAATTCACTCCCCGGGCCACGAATTGGCTCCGCCAATTGGTCAATCTGGATGTGGTTGGTCTTGATGCTTACCAAGACATTGCAATTGGGCGGGATCATCGGGGCAGTCGTACTGGCCATTGAACAACTGTTCCCCTGGCTCGGAACCGCGAATCTACTTACCACCGGTTCGTTTTCGATTCCGGTACGGTTTCTTACGACCTTGCTGCTGGGGGTTTCCGTGTCCCTGTTGGTGTACCGGGGCTATTACGTGGTTTTGGAAAAAGCCGCATTGATCATGATCGGATTGTTCACGCTGTTGACAGTCTTGTCTCTCGTAATGCTCCAGACAACCGAATTAGCGGTAACAGGTGCCGAGCTTGGATCCGGAATGATTCCAAGTTGGCCGTCTCAAGCGGCACTGCTGGTGGCGATCGGTGCTTTTGGAATCACCGGTGTCGGGGGTGACGAAATTCTCGCGTACAACTATTGGCTGATTGAAAAGGGGTACGCATCTTATACCGGACCAAAAGACAATTCGTTGGATTGGGAACGTCGTGCCAAAGGCTGGATTCGCGTGATGTACTGGGACGCTATCCTGGCGATGGTTTGTTACACCGCCATGACAGCCATGTTTTATTTACTCGGTGCTGCCGTACTGCACCGCAACGGAACAGTACCGGAAAACGACCAACTGATTGCGACGCTGGGTACCATGTACACCCAAACACTTGGACCGTGGGCAACAACCGGCTTTGTATTTGGCGCGGTAATCGTGCTGTATTCGACGATGTTCGCGGCGCTTGCGGCCTGGACCCGGCTCTATACCGATGCGCTGGGGCAAATCGGAGTACTGGATTTTAACAACCTCACATCGCGAAGGCGCTCGATCAGCCTGATTGCGTGGGGATTTCCCCTGATCTGGACCGCGTTGTCGTTATTCTTTCAAGCGCCGGGAATGATGGTGATCATCGGCGGGACGATCACCGTTGCCATTCTGTTGATCGTGGTTTACGCAGCGCTTTTTTTTCGGTATGGCCGACTTGATCCAAGATTGATGCCATCAAGATTCTACGACATCGCCCTTTGGACCAGTGCGATTGCAATATTGACCGTCGCATTAATGACGGGGAAAGACATTATGGTAAAACTGTTCCCGCCTGGCTGATCAAAAACGGGAACTCGACAAAAACGGGACTGGTCCATTTCGACCCTTGGGAACACAAGAAAAATCAATGAACTGGATCTGCTCTGCTCCTAAAAAAGGCCAAAGTGAATTCAAAGATGTTCGTGAGACTTTGAGAATACAATATCCTCGGGAGTGTCGATCCGGATCCCGGGTGATTCGTTGGTCGGTAGTAGAGAATTGGGCTTGTCTCCTTTCTTGGTGGTCCGCTTTATTCGAGAAAACTAATGAGTCAGGAACAACCAAACAATCCGTTGCACGGAGTAAAACTTGCTGATATCCTCGATTATCTGGTCGCGACTTATGGCTGGGAAGAGTTGGGTAGGAAGATCAATATTCGCTGTTTCAATATTGATCCTACAATCAAATCCAGTTTGTCCTTTCTTCGGAGGACAACCTGGGCCAGAGAAAAAGTCGAGCGACTTTATCTGAAATCGATTCGCAATGGCCCCGGCAGGGCGCAATAGCCTCACAGGTTGGCTGCCGTCGAATTGTCTCTCAAACAAAGATTCAACGGTTGATAATCCAGACCGGCACAGTCGTTGCATCTGATGCAATAACCAGTGAAATCGCCAACTCGCAGCCCAGCGTGATGAACTGGTTCAGCCGCCAAGTTGCCAATGCCAACATCCTGACAACACTCAGCCACAAACCGTGCTCACCAATCCAACCCATTGAAGCTCAGACAACGCAGTCCGCAACCAAAATCCGAACGCGGCCTGGTGGGCGGAGTACGATACCTCGTTTCACTCATATTGAGTAATCCCTTTCCAGTTGTCAGTCCGGAACGGCGAGGCAGGCAATCCGGCGGCGTTGTAAAGATTGCAGCCTTCCGGGTTGTCGGACCAGGCATAACGGACGGCAACGGGATGAGGAACCTCAGGGCTGGATACAACGACTTCTTCGCCATCGATTACGGCGTCAGCCCACACGAATTTCCTGTCAATCCCGGCGACCTCGAAGCGTTGGAGTTTGTCGCCTTTGGACATCAATCCTTCCGAGTGATCAAACGCCAATCGGGCTTTTCCGCCGTCGATTTCGATCGACTTGTACATCGGGCCAGAATACTCAATATTCTTGCCGTAATCCTGGGCCAATGCGATCAATGCCAGTCGATTGCCGACGTCCTGTTTGTTCTTGGGATGGATGTCGTTGGCTTCGCCGATATCAATAATTACCGCTTGACCTGTCTTCGGAACGTCCAGTGACATCGTTTGCGCTTCGCGAAGTTCCGCCCATTGGCTATTACCGGGCAAGTCAGCCGGTGCCATGAAGTTTGCCAGCTGGACCCAGTAAAATGACAAGTCCTGATCGAATTTGTCTCGCCAGTCATTTACCAACATCGGCATCAACGTCCGATATTGGTAGGCCCGTCCTGCATTGGATTCACCCTGGTACCAAATAACGCCACGCGCTTTGAACGGCAGGATCGGATTGATCATCGCGTTGTACAGCAGCGTTGGATGATTAGGCCCGTTAAACGCCGGTTGCGGTCTCGGGCCAAGGCTGGCTGTCCTGGTTCCCGGCTTGAAGTTCCATTGACCCGCAAGTGAAATAGGTGGCTCGTTTTCCAACTGGATGAATACGTTGTCGGCTTCGCCATGGATACCCCCCCCGCCGTTGTTATCGGTAACTCGAATCGCGATCGTGTTTTCTTCGTTTTTCAACAAATCAGCGGACAATTCGTATTTTCTCCGGGCCGTCCAATCCGCCAACCCGCCGACTTGCCGGCCATTGACGTAGGTCTGGTCCATGTCGTCGATCTTGGCAACCGAGAGCGTCGTCTTTTTGCCGATCCACTTGGCAGGTACCTTGAACTTGCGCCGATACCATGCGACTCCGTCCAAGTCGCCGTATCCCTGCGATTCCCAGTTTCCGGGAACGTCGATTTTCTTCCAATCGGAATCGTCCAATTCCGGTTTTTGCCATTCGTCGGAGTGGTCGTCCAATGCCGCACGAAACGCCTCCTGCCATAAACGCGACTGATTGGCTTGTCGTTCCTGTTCCGCTGGATTTGCTGCGCTAGCCGCAATGCGCTCGACAGCTTCAGAAAAATCAGCGTGTTCTTTTAATGACTCGGGACTGATCCAAGTCTCGATAATCGTTCCGCCCCAGGAGGTATGAAGCAGGCCAATCGGAACCTCAAGCTCCTGGTGCAGTTTGCGACCAAAAAAATAACCTGTCGCAGTAAAATCACCGACCGTTTGAGGCGTGCAGACTTGCCATCCAGAATTGATGACATCATCGAGTTTGCCTGGACTCGCGATGTGTTCGATTCGAACGTGGCGAATCATCGGCCAGTTTCCATTGCCGATTTCCTCAGCGGGATTGCCCGCGGCCCGGACCGGCCATTCCATGTTCGATTGCCCGCTACAAATCCAGACTTCGCCAGCCACGACGTTACCGAGCGTAATCTCCTTGGTCGGGCACTTGATCTTGATATTGAATGGCTCTCCGAGTCCGATCGGCTTGAAGCTTGCATCCCACCGGCCGTGGGTATCCGCC
>JAHEBQ010000120.1 GCA_024642205.1 Planctomycetaceae bacterium
CGGGATTGAAGTTGGATTGAAAACACGGTAATGCCCGAGTGGCGGAATTGGCAGACGCTCAGGATTTAAAATCCTGTGACCTTACGGTCGTGCGGGTTCAAGTCCCGCCTCGGGTACTACGTTTTTTTACAAGCGAAATGATCTTTTGCGGACGTCGGCTGGCATCGGAAGAAACAACCTCAATGTTTTTTGGGGTTCAATTTGGGTTGGCTCCGGCCTTTCGAATCGGAAATGTCCCATCCAGAAATTCAATGTCAGGCCGTCAAGGCAGACCGTTTGCGTTTCCTCGGACCGTTGAGCATGCTTCCGATAATCGTATAACGGATGAGGTACTCGTACGTTAGCAGCAGAAACGCCGAGATCACAATGGTGATCCCAATGAACTTTACCATCGCGGGAATCGGCATGTCTCTCACGAACCACTGGGCAAGAATCACCAGTGGGAGGTGAGCCAGATAAAGCCAATATGCTGAATCGGAAATGTACCGTATCGTTTTGTTTTCGTGCGAAAGCAATGCGCGAAAAATTCCCATGGATCCGAACACCATCAGCCAGGCAAACAGGGCCTGAAAAAAGTTGCCCAGCAGTGGCTTCATCGAGCCTGCAGAATCTGGCGAAAGAACACCAAACGTTCCCGACACCAGTTCCAGACCAACCGGAAACACGATGAACAGGCTAACCGGAAGCGAGATATACCACCTGTGCCCCAGGATGCCGTCACTGTCGTCAAGCTCCCAACAGATCGCACCGAAGAAAAAGAAGATCGCGTAGTATCCCAGCACGCTTGGTATCGGTAGCAGACCAACGGATGCGTCCGGGCCGAACGTTCCGGGCATCATGAAGTACTGAGGGATCATCGTCAGCGGCACCAACCACATCAGACCGATTGGCGAACAGAACCACCATTTTGGAAATCGGTCGAACTTCACAGTTTTGGCGAGAAAAGCGTAGCCCACGAAGCCCATGACCAACCAGCACAAAAACGCCAGGAACCAGAGATGCATGAAAACAGGTAGCTGAAACAACAGTCCGTACAGTGCCACCACGCCTGATCCAGTGGAAACGGCTGCGATCGCATTGGCCGGGTCCTCGCCCAGAAGTTTGGCAATTTCAGTGCGGCCTGCTTTGAGATCTGCTTCTTCCAGATTCTCGCCGTACATTTGTGCAATGAAGTTCGTCGTTCCAATATCAACCTTCAAGTTTTCCTTGGGTGTATTTCCGCTGCTGTCTTTCGCTTCCGGGTTTGCACCGGCTTCCAGCAGACGCTTTGCTAATTCGGCGCGGCCCATAAATACCGCGACATGGAGTGGCGTTCCCGAGTCACCGTTTTTCTGATTGACGTTGGCTCCCTTTTCCAACAGCATTACGACGGTTTCCGGCTGCCCGCAGAATGTGGCGACCGTCAACAGCGAGCCTCCAGAATCTGGGTGAAGCGCGTCGATC
This sequence comes from Planctomycetaceae bacterium, assembly GCA_024642205.1. Classification (GTDB taxonomy): domain Bacteria; phylum Planctomycetota; class Planctomycetia; order Pirellulales; family Pirellulaceae; genus Mariniblastus. The sequence continues at coordinate 1,444 of JAHEBQ010000120.1, forward strand.
GCGATCGCTTCTGATTCGATTGCCTTTTTCAACGTTTCGGTGTCTCCTGCGGCTGCCGCGTTGAAGAAACTGATCTCATTTGAGCCTCGGGGAGCTTGGGAAGCCAACGAGCTTACCACCCACATCGCGGGTACAATTGTTAGACAACCGATCACCAACGGCATCAGGATTCGGTTGAGGCGTTGCCTTATCAGCCCTCCAAGCCCTCGCTTGCGCCACAACATGGCGGTAAAGAAACCACTGATCAGGAAGAAAAGAGGCATGCGAAAACCGTGGATCGCAGCGAACAATACCAGGTAAAACTCTCCTTGCTGCGAGTCCTTGACGGTCCATGGAATCGGGGCAAATGACAGTGCCGCATGGAGTACGATCCCCAGCAGCATGGCAACGGCGCGAAGTGCATCAAGGTCGTAACGTCGCTCCGCAAGATCGTTGCTCTGAATGTTTGTTTCTGCGGCCACCTGCCGGGCAGACCGGGACAGAGGCGTCGTGTTTTCGATGGATGTAACCATGTCAATTCCTGTGGAATCGTGTTGAAGAGCGAAACGTCGTTCGAAAAGCTATCAAGTAGATGGCCTGGGGTGCGTGTCCAATGCCAGTCCGAAAGGAAACAGGATCTTGCAGGATCTGTCACTCGTCGTTTGTGGCACGGCCTTGTCGAACAGCGTCTTGGCGAAATGTTCGTGTTCCGTCATAAGCTGGTAACAGAAACAGCTCAAGGCTCTGGACCTTGATTCGTTTGGGGAAAGCCAAGGCTCCCGCCGAGACTTGTTTCTGCGTAACTCTGTTTGGGCAGCAGTCCTGACCTCCCAATTGCGTGATCAAGCCTAGTCAATTCGGGCTCTCTCGATTTCTTCCAGCGTCATGTACGCTTTCGCAAGACTCTCACCAGCAAACTTTTTTCGCCACTTCTCAGCTGAGCTCTCTTTGGAATTGAGTACTCGCAAGTAAAGCCACAGAGATAGCGCCATGCCCGGAATGCCGATCGCCAGGGAAAGCCAAAAGCAATACGGATAGAGCACCGCATCAAATCCGATCGCAACAGAGACAGGAATCCACATCAACCACCACGGAAAGCCGATCAACGGCCCCACCAGCAAATATGCTTTGCGGACTCGGTCCAACATTTCGCGAACCTGTTCTACGGGCTTGGAATAATCCATGCGGCCGATGCGAGTCAAAACGTGTCCCGCTGCGCCAATCACCACGACCCCGTACACGTGCAGGATCACGCCGCAGATCAGTCGATGTGGCACGCCGGTGTTTCGAGTCCAGCATTGGGCCCCAAGAATGATCAGTGCAATGCCGATCAGTATTTGAATGATCTGTCCGGAGCGAAGCGGTCGAAGCGAATTTCTGACGCGATCCATCAGCTCGCGGCGTGACAACAGCAGTCGAGCCGCCGTTTCCTGTTGCTCCAGGCTCATCGCCGGAAAGGGCATCCCGGCTTTTCCACTCAGGTTTTCCCGCGTTCCCTGCACCACCGTTGGTGCAAGTGCGCTTTCGCGGGTCGAAGAAATCGACTGCAAGTCCGACTTGATTTCTCCGGCAGCCTGGTAACGCCGGTGCGGCTCTCTTTCGAGTGTGCGAAGGACAACTTCGTCGAGCCGCACATCAATGTGAACTTTCTGCGAAGGCGCTTCAAACCGGCCAACCGGAAGTTCACCGGTCAGCATTTCATAAAAGACGACGCCAAGAGAATAAATGTCAGCGCGATGATCGACACGGTGTGATCCTTCGAACTGTTCTGGAGCCATGTAGCGAGGTGTGCCAAGTACCTGATGTGTTTGCGTCAAGCTGGTCGCCTGGTCTTCATTCCCAACGATTCGAGACAGGCCAAAGTCAGCGATTTTTACGGCCCCGTCTTTGGCCAAGAGGATGTTCTCGGGTTTGATGTCACGATGGACGAACCCCTGATCATGAGCATATTGTAGTGCGTCACAAAGATGAGGCACGATGGCCAACGCGTGTTCGGGCGCGAGTTGACCTGCTCCAACCACATCACGAAGCGTGGAGCCATCGACGAACTCCATCAGGAAGTAGTAGACGTTATCGACGTTTCCGAATTCGAAAACCGAGACAATGTTGGGGTGGTTGAGCTTGGCCAGTGTCCGCGCTTCTCGAGTGAACCGCAAAGCGAACTTGACATCGTGACCGAACTCTTCCGGCAGAATTTTAAGGGCAACCAGCCGATCAAGCCCTTTCTGCCGGGCTTGGTAGACGGCTCCCATTCCCCCGGCACCCAGCAGCGAAATGATCTCAAGTGCCGGAAATAATTTCGCGATCTGTTCAATGTCGGGTGGCGTGAATCCTCTGCCTTTGCCTGGCTCGAGTCCAAACGCACCGCGAATGGTCCTGGCGTTTCCTGGAAACCGCTCAATGTATTCTTCGACTGCTGGCGATTCCCCGTTGCGACGTCGGTAGTCGATCTCAAGAACCAGCAACTCCGAAAGCAGCAGGTCTCGTTCGTCTTCAGGCAGTTCGGCAGAGATTACAGCTTCGATCGTCAGAGGCTGGTTCGCTTGCCAACGGCGCTCAAATTCGGCGCACAGATCATCAATCCGCTCGAGTGCTGCGATCGGTAGTTTTTTTCGTTGAATCGTCATCAGAGATCAGTTCCTGCTGCAATTTCTCTCGAATCAAATGCAAACGACGCTCGATCGTTCGCTCGGAGCAACCAAATCGTTCGGCAATTTCCGTGTTCGAATACCCTTCTAACTTAGCACCCGCCAAATCTTGCAGTTGACCGACACCCAAATGAAAAAAAAGTTGCTCAACGGACTCCTGCATCATCATCACCATCTCAGGGGAGGGTTCGCTGCCGATTGCCTGGATGATCACCGACTCGTCTTCACCCGCATCCAACGAATGCACTGCCACATTTCCGCCGCGCCGTTGCCGTTGATCGTGGCGCCGCTTGTCGATGACTTTTCTGGCCGACATGGTAAGCAGGAGTCGCCAAAGATCATCGCGATCCGAAAGATCTGGAAAGCGGCCTTTTTCCGCTGCAGCGTAAAAGCTGTCGAAGACGCTCAGGACGATATCTTCTTCATCCGATACCGCCCGGTTCTGCCCGTATAATCGTTGGCGAACGGCTCGCACAAGGCGGTCAAAGTAGAGCTTCCAGATGCGATTGGCCGCAGCAGAGTCTCCGTGTTTGATCAGGTTTATCCAGTGGCTGACGTTTTGGGATTCCGACATATGAGTGATTCGTCCCAAATCCACAACTCTTGCAGAGTTCTGATGCTGGCCTGAAGTAATAGCAAACCCCAAACTAGCAGATCAGGATCAAACAGAAAATACCGCCGAACAAGCTACATCGGCAGGAAAGCAATTCGACGGGAATCAGGACATTCCGCTGCCTGACTCCGCCTGCGAAGTTGCGATGCGTGACGCTGGCATCGATCACCAGCGCTGGCATCGATCATCCGTCAACTGATAGGTTGTTGAAGATGCGATTTTCAGAAAGCAAAAACAATCCTTCCCTGTCGGAGGATACCAGGTGTGAACCTGTTGGTTCGCCTGTTATGTGGAGAAATCTTCCAAAAGCATCGCCTTCAACGCGTTGTCGAATTGAGGAACGGATCCTGCCGAGGATGCTGGTTCGGCTTTCAAACCCATTGATCAATCAGTTCATCATGTCCCAGGACAAGCCCCGGAAAAAATCACGCCTGATATTGATGCTACCGACGATCCGGTTCACGGACAGCGGAATGAGCAAGTTTGCTTGTTTGACGAAACGAGTTACTCGGCAAAGTCAACGGATCAGCCGCGAAGCACGACCTCTGACGATCTGTACCGTGTTGGACTCCGAAATCGCAAGGAAACGATCCGTCAAGAATCTGCTGCCGAAACACACTAAAACGCACTCGATGAAAATCACTGAGAAAATTCGACCTCTGCGTCATAAAACCAACATGAAGGCTACCAGGTCTTCTTTCTCCTGTTTCGTCAGTTTCAGCTCGAGAACAAGGTTAAAAAACTCCACGGTATCATGCAGCGTAGGACACCTTCCGTCGTGAAGGTACGGCGGTGAGTCTTTGATGCCTCGCAACGCGAACGTCTTGATCGGACCTTCCGGTCGGCCAACGTAAAACCGCTCGACTTTCAGATCATGCATATAATCGTCGACGAACGCCGGCCCGTTATGGCACTGCGCGCACTTTGCCTTTCCGTGAAACAACGCTTCGCCTCGCAATTCCGATTCGGTGGCCAACGACGGAATCAAACGATTCAAGGCGTCGAGTTTCGGGGCAGGCGGGAAGTCGATAATGGCGTTGAAGTCAGCCATGCGATTGGTTACTTCCCGCTTAACTGCTCTCGGACCGATGGCCTGTTGCATTCCTGGATCGCCGTCAAAATACTCCTCAACTTCCGAAAAATGATCCATGCTGCGAATGGATCGTTTTGAGGAGAGTTGCATCAAATTGTAGTTACCGCGCATCGTAGGCGTATCGACCCGCAAACGTGCCAGATTGGGGCGAGAATCCGGCGCGAGCTCGATTGCCCCGTTGGTATGACCATTGACGTGGCAATCCATGCAGGCAACACCCTTGGATGGGCTTTCGGTGACGCGATGGCTAGTGTGGTTGAACCAGGTGGTCGGAGAAGGCCTGAGTAATTCCTTGAGACCCTCCATTTGCTCCGGCGTCAACAGTCCGTCAAATATCTCGTAATAGTTGTCGATCGTGATTTCCAGTCCATTGGTCACATCTCCCAATTCCTTGTGCGTCGTAAGGAACAACGGTGGAGGAAATTCCGGCAGATATTCATTGGGAATATCCAGATCCACATCAATCCGTCGATGCTCAGGATGCGCTGCCAGCCAGACTTCTGGAAACAACATGTGGGCGTTGGACTGGAGCGGATGCGCCAACGGCTTGTAGGGGAACAGATCGCGCTTTCGAATCTCCTCTGGTGTCAGTTCCGTCAGGGCCTCAAAGGTCGAGATTCCATTTGGAACGACTGCGACCGGACCTTGCATGATCGGTTTCCGGCCACCCGACATCGTCTGGCCGGGTATCGCTTCACCCGAAAATTCGAATCGGCTCTCCATGTACTTCCATACATCGCTCATGAGTTTCGGTTTCTGTTTTCGATGAAACTCCAACCATTGCTCAAACCGCATCGGCAAAACCGGGGACGTAAACGACGATGGGCCGCGGCCGTAATAACGCCACAAGTCAAATGGTGTCCGCATGCCTTTTTCAATGGCTGGATACAACTTCAGTTCGTTTGTCGACCGCGCAGGGTTGGTTGTCGACGGGTTTCCAATTGCCATTTCGGACACGCCAGCGCTGGGCTTTCCCACGTTGAGCAAAGCGAGACTTGATCCGCGGGACGAGCTGTCGGCGTTCGCCTGCGAATTTACCAAATTGATTCCTTCGATCTGCGGCAATCGACTCAATTCAGTTCCACGATATTGGTTGTAGGTGGAACTGACTCCGAATCCAAATCCGATCAGCATTAATCCCAGCACAATATTGGTCGAGTATCGAATCAGGTTTTGTTTCATGGGTTTTTCCTATCGGGAATCTCAAGCCGTATTCTAGATGCGTCGTGATTGGAGTTTTTAAGGCTGGCAATTGCAGCCGCAGGAAGACGAGAAGAAATGAGTCCGACGAACGTGTGTTTTAAAGGGCTGAGGATTGGCACCGACGAGAATTTCGCACGAGTCAGCGGTCGATTCCCAAAAAGTTCGGGCACAAAAACCGCCCAGGCGGCCGCGACGAATACGACGTTCTTCAGGATATATTGCCCCTCCAGTGTCGGCGCCAGAGGTGAAATTTTGAAAGCCAATTCCGGCAGGACAAACAACGGGGCAAACGTGCCAGCCATGTGGAACAGAAACACGACAAAGGCTGCACGCATCCACACATTGAAAATCAGCGCAAGCCCCAGACCGCATTCAAGAACCGCCAACCAGAACAGTGCAGAGTTGGCATCCAGCATGCCTCCCGTGAGTCGCAAAATGGTTTGAGTCGCCAACAGCTCCGCGGGACTCAGGTCGGGAAAAAACTTGATAAAACCGAAATGGAAATAAACGAACCCAAGCGCCATGCGCAGAATATGAAATGACGTACTTTTCTGCGAAGGCGCAAGCCCATGTTCAGAATTGGTTGACATCGTGATTTACGCCGCCGTCGTAGAATAGGAACATCTGGATCCTGATCGGAATTTCCAAGTATGCCATTCGTCAACGCGCTTGTATGTCGTTTCAAATCGACAAACCGTGTCGCGATTTGGCTACAAAAGCGGGGACGGGTCCAATTCTCGTTAACCTGGTTGGCTGGAAGTACTGCCGACGGCTTGGAAGCGCCTCGCCGATTGTCGCGTCGCCTCGACTCGCAACAACCTGGTTGGATCCCACCCGAACAATCGTCAGCGGGCAAGTCCACCAGTCGCGTCTCCAGCAATCCACCATCATGAGTTTCCGGACGGTCTCGCCAGCAAACCGATTGCTCCGCGTCCGAGCTGTTCGCTGGTGGCCACTGCTGCGCCAAAATCAGCTTTCAATAACTCCACGCGGTCCGGACTGACCAGAACCACTTTTCCAGCCCAGGGGTCAGGCGATCCGGGAAGGTAAATAGCGACCAGCTTGGCCTCTTCGTTTCGTTCGGTCTCGAATCCGATTCGAACATAATCTTCAAACCTGACTAACGCTGGCTTCATGCGCGGTTTCGCTTGATCGCCACCGATTCTGTCGGCCATCAGGTCCTTTAGAATGGCATAACGTGGAAACAGCAACAGCAGTTTCTTCTCAAAGGCCTCCGACAAACTACGAACAAATGACCGGCGTGCCAAGAGTCCCGCAGTGAAGCATATCAATAACAACATTGCTATTGCCAACATGATCAATAGCGGAATTCCACCCGCAGTCCTGATAAAGCTGGGGAGGACTTCGCCAAGGGAACCAGCAATAACCCTAACGATGGGCACGATCTTGGCGATCAACGCACTCACCACGATCAATGGCAAGAGAAACAGCAATCCGCCAATCGCAGTCGTCTTCAGAAAACCGAGTGGGTTGGTTGGTTTGTTCATGGTGGGGGTGTCCCGGCGGGAATGATGTATTCTGGAGTATCTAGAGGGCCTTTCAAAACTAGCAAATTAAATCAAACCAATTGAGAAATTGTGCGTACAGTTTGCGAAAGGAAACAAACTGATGTCACAACGATCCCACTCTGCGGAAGCAGAATCCAAGG
>JAHEBQ010000019.1 GCA_024642205.1 Planctomycetaceae bacterium
CTGTTGACGGATCCAGCGAAGTAACGTCGAAAACCGCTTGGCAACTTCCTGCGGCGACGCATCGGTGGCTTTTCCAGCAATATCATTGCCGACAAACAGAACGATCGCCCGACATCGTCGAGGATTGGACTTTCCCAGGTGTGGACCAATGACGCGCGGTGCATAGTGAATGACATCCGGGAGTTTGGCGCCACCATAACCCCGACCAATTGCCGGCCAGGGAGCCATGTCCTGAGAAAGTGAATCCCAGCGCCGGATCGAAGAAGATCCAAAGTAGACAACTCCATCAACAACCGGGCCCTCGGTTTGATTTCGTTGCTCCAGTTTGCTGATCGCTGTTTCCCATTTGGCAATCTCGGGTGCCAAATTGGGTTCTTGCCGGACAAAGGCACAAATCAGTAACAGCAAGACAGTTTTCATGGTTGCGGCAATTCCTCTTTGGCAATTTTGACCAGGAAACAGATACCGATCAACCCGGAACCACTCTGAGACAGCAACCGGCCCGATCTGAATTAGTCATTTTCACCATCCAGGTTCTTGCGATGCAGCGGCACTACCCGGCATTGTACCTGGATTGCACTTCAGCTGTTGTTGCGCAGCTCAGTCAAGCCAGCCTCAAAAGTGTCAGCCAGTTGATCGATCTCTGTTTCCGATAAAGCGGTCGACAAAGCCGCGGAACACGTATTGATCATCATGAAACCCCGGTCGTACAGATAATTGACCAGGAAGGCGATTTGGGCAATTTCCTCCGCGTTTTGGTAGGCTGCGCGGTAATCCAGCGGAGGTTCCGGTTTGAGATGGACGCGAAACATCGATCCGGCACCAGTGACACAGGCCACCACGCCAGACGCCTCGATGGCGCCAGCGATTTTCTGTCGCGCGTATTCACCCAGCTTGTTTAATTTGTCAACTGCGGCAACGTCAAATAATTCCATCGCAACGCGACCTGCAGTCATCGTGATCGGATTGGCAGAAAAAGTTCCAGAAAATGGAAACGGCAGACGGTCCCGAGTCGGATCGAGAACCGACATATACTCGTCCTTTCCTGCCAGTGCTCCAACCGGAAACCCGCCACCAATGATCTTACCCATCGCTGTCAGGTCCGGTTGGAACTCATACCAGTCCTGGGCACCACCGTACCCCATTCGGAATGTGATTACTTCATCCAGAACCAATAGTGCACCGTTGTCCCGGGTCCAATTTCGGATCGCCGCCAGATAGTCACCATTGGCGGGCGTCAAACCGACTCGATGGGGTAACGGATCGATGAGCACGCAGGCCAGCTGGCTCGCGTGCCGATCAAGAATGTCGATCGTTCGTTCAGTATCGTTGAACGGAAAGACGATCACATCATCGAGCGCCGCCTGGGGGGTTCCTTCGACGACCGGTACGCTCTCCGGGTTTGCATCACTGCCCCAATTCTCCGGCTTGGATTTTTGGCTGACTTCGGCATAGTCGTACGTGCCATGATAGGCTCCTTCGGACTTCGCAATCTTTGGCCTGCCGGTAATCGCCCGGGCCGCCTTGATCGCAGCCATCACGGCTTCGGTCCCGGAATTCATGAATCGGATTTTGTCGAATCCTTCGTTTCGTCGACACATATGCTGGGCAAAACGGAGCTCGGCTTCCGTTGCCATCGTAAACGCGGTGCCCCGCGAAAGTTGCGACGTCACGGCATCAACAATCTGCTGATTTGCGTGGCCATGAATCAACGAAGCCATGTTGTTCGCAAAATCAATTCGGGTGATGCCATCGATATCCGTGACGCGACAGCCTGCGCCACGAACCGCGTAGTCAGGATGCGGCTTTCGATAAATCGTATTCCGACTGATCCCGCCAGGCAGCACTGAAAGCGCCTCTTCGTAAAGGGCCTGGCTCTTCGATTTTGTATCGGTTGCATTCATGATTCTTGAAAACTCGCCATCGTTTTTTGTTTGCCTCTTATTTGCCCTGGCGCGGTCGACATTGGTCGTGGCCATTCACTGCGTGGATGAATGGTATTTCACTTAGTGAAATGCCACAAACACGAATGCTACAGATAAAAACTCCACAGGTTGAAATGCCAACGCGCCATTAGTAAAAGCCGGGCTTGGCATCGTCTTTCGATTTTGGAAACAAACCTGCTTCATCGAAAATGACCCGGTCTTCGTAATCGTTGAACCAGACCGCCCCGGGATTTCGCCCGACAATGGCAACCTTCCCGCGGAGTTTCGCATCTCCTGCACCCCGGTACAGCTTGAAAATGACCACCCCATTTTCGCCGTGTCGTACATCCATCGGTGCGTTTGTCACAGCGCAGACTTCCGTTTTCCCTTTGTAATGCGTGATCGACAATTTCGCATGCGATTCGATTCCTGAAAGACCTTTTTGAGATTCGTTGAGGATTCTCCAAGCGTCTTCGATCGGAACATTGAACGCACGGTGCCCGACGATATCGCGACCACAGTAAAATCGGGAATTCTCAATCCGGTTTCGTTTCAGCTCGCGTTGCAGTATCCGCAGCGCATCGGAGTCATCATTGATCCCTTTGATAATCGGCGACTGGTTATCAATATTCACCCAGTATCGACTGGCCAGTCTTTGTACGGATCGAATGGTGTTGTCGAGCCATTCCAGACCACCTCCCGGGTTGGTAATAAAGTTGCCACCCGCGTCTTTCTTCAAGAATTCATCCGGGTGATTAAAGTGGACGACAAACCGGATACTCGTTCGCGGATAACTTTCATGGAACTTGTCGAGCATGTCAAAAAAGGCATCATCAAATCGGTCCGGAAAAAATGCCAGCTCCTTGGTTCCAAGTCGGATGTTTTCAATTCCGGCTTCCGCAAGCGATGCCCACCAGTTGCCGATAATTTTGTTGCTCAGGACCATTGGATCGCCGCCGGACATTAGAACTTCGCGAAGTTTTTCCTTCCCTGATTCCGGATGCCGCCCTCCATTGGCTTCAACCGCCCGGTTGTGCTCGAGGATATAGCCACAAACTTCCTCCACTTTTGCCAGCCCTTTTGGAGCCATTGCGCCGTCCGGTCGCGCGACGTCTTTGCGGGCAATCAATTCTTCTCGATAACAGAATCGGCAATGCGCCGAGCAGGTCGACGCGACATAAATCAAGCCAATTTCATATTTGTGCAAAAGCCCTTCGACCGGACTATAGTCCATCTGTTTGCCAGGATCCTGCGAGCCTGCAAGGTCATACGTTTCGGCAGGACTGGCCTTGATCAACTGTTGCAAGGCGGAGCTGTTTTTGGCCTGTTCGAAATAATGGCGCGTAATCTTGACCGGCATCCGCTGTTCAATGTCGCGGTCGGTACCCTGGATGTCGACCAAAGCGGCAAGTTCGTCTTCCGTATAAAAACCCTGCATTGCCGCTTCGACCGTATTGTCAACAAACTTGCCAAGCCCAGCGGTGATCTGACGGTCGTACCTGCCTTTGTCAATCGCCTGGACAAACCGCTGGGCCTTGTCAGATGACGTAAATTGCGGAATGGTGGACATGGCAGACCTTCACCTTTTGTGGATGACTTAATCGTTCGAACAGACAAATGTATAACGACGTTCCGTTTCGCTGGCCGGACGTATTGGCTCGCCAGGAGCCGGCACCAACAACTTGCGCAACTACTCAGCTTCAGTTGCTGGCCAGGGGACATTTCAAAACCAGACCTGTCTGCATTAGACTCGGTTTAACGTCACGGAAAGAAACATCTTGCCGCCAGTTCTGGCCCGAGGCTGACGCCGACGGTTCACGAATCTATGGAACAACAGGTTCTGAAATGCCTTGCAGTTATGTCGTCATAATAGCCCCCAACGCGTGACATTCAAGCCAGTGCGTTGGACCGGTTTCTCTAAAATACGGTCCTTGATTCCTGCTGCCTGATGGCTGAACCGATAACAGTTGGTACCTCAGGTTTGATGCTAACGTCTGGCGCGACTCCCGGACAATGCCGATTCCCACACCTGCTATCGTCCAAATGGTAGACACACCCAACTCCATGCTTGACCGGGTTGTCAAAGTTTCGTCCAACGACACAGAATCGACATGCCCTGGCCGCCTCCGACGCATAACGTTGCGATTCCCAATGCGCCGTTCCTTCCGTGTTGCTTCAGTCGATCATGCAACGTCATTACCAACCGCAAGCCGCTGGCTCCCAGCGGATGCCCGAGGGCCATCGCCCCGCCCCACGCGTTGACGCGGTCCAGTGGAATATCCAGGTCGAGCGCGGAGGCAAGTACCTGAATGGCAAACGCTTCGTTGATTTCAAATGCTGCAATGTCGTGGGCTGAAAGTTTGTGGCGCTCGAATAATCTTCGTGTCGCAGGCACTGGGCCCAAGCCCATGACTTCCGGGGCGACATGACTTACCTGTGCATCGACGAATTCAAGACCCGCTGTGATCCCCAAATGCCTGGCCAGTTTTGCTTCCACCACCCACCCGCTGGCTGCCCCGTCTGTCAACGGCGAACTCGTTGCTGCCGTAACCGTGCCGTTTTCATCAAATGCAGGAGGGAGACTGGCCATCTTGTTGCGGTCGACCGGAAAACGGACAAACTCGTCTCTGTCGATCAAATACGGGTGAATCTGGTCTGCATACCACCCTTTCTCATGGGCCTCGAAGGCACGTGTGTGACTTTGTTCAGCCAGGTCCTCCTGGAGTTTTCGAGTCAGTTCCGGATACCGACGAGCGACCAACTCGGCAGTTTCGCCATTGGGAGTATAAGCCAACGGCGTGGTATTCTTGATCCGTTCGGATTCCGAAAAGTTCGCACCGCGACGGGGAATGCGACTCATCGATTCGATACCAGCCGTCAAGTAAATGCCTCCCCAACCGGCGACGATTCGTGCAGCCGCGATCGCAACGGCTTCCATGCTGCTGGCGCACAAACGATTGACTGTCATTCCAGGTACGTCGATCCCCACGCCCAGCGCCGCCATTCGGCCAATGTTATAGCCCTGTTCATGTTCCGGATAAGCACATCCGACGATCACATCTTCCGGCCCCTGTTGCCAGAGTGCCGTGTGTTTCCGCGATTGTGCATCCAGAATCTCGACCAGCAGATCATCGGCGCGGACGTCTTTGTAAGCGCCTTTGACGGCCCGGCCGAAAGGAGTTCGAAGTCCTGCAGTGAAGATCGGTTTAAACATGTCAGGCAAAATCTGTTTGAATGGTTAATGGAACGCCGCCAACGTACGCTCGGTCGGCAAATGACTCAACACCCACCGCCAGCGTACCGTAAACTCGCATTCCGGTTGGAGAGCATCCATTTCAGAGTCTTCGAAAATCAACAGCCGTTGCGACGGTCGCCGGCATCGAGTCGCCAACGACCCGTCAATTGCCCAGTCGCCGAATCAAGTTTGGCGAAGTCCAACTGGAACCGATCAACGACCGACTGCTACGTCCACATCCCGGCTTCCGGTCCCAACAAGTCCCGCGTCACACCGGGCGCCAGTTTTTCAACACGGAATGTCTCGCCCATCGGAGAAAAAATACCATAGTCCGTGATAATCCTATGAACCACATTTTTTCCGGTGAGAGGAAGCGTGCAACGATGCAACAACTTCACTTCGCCGCTTTTTGCAAAATGGGTTAACATCACGATGATCTTTTTGGCCCCGTGAACCAGATCCATCGCCCCGCCCATGCCCGTCACTTTTTTGCCCGGTATCATCCAGTTTGCGAGACTTCCTTCAGTATCGACTTGCATCCCACCAAGAATACAGACGTCGATATGACCGCCGCGAATCATGCCAAAACTGGTCGCGCTATCGAAATAGCTCGCACCGGGCTTTACCGAAATCGTCTCTTTGCCAGCGTTAATCAACGTTGGCGATACAGTTTCCCTGGTGGGACGACCGCTGACGCCAAGCACGCCGTTTTCTGAATGAATCCAAACATTTTTGCTGGCCGGAATCCGCTGAGCGACCAGTGTCGGAATACCGATACCAAGATTCAGGCTCGAACCATCCGCCAACATGGCGATGACTTCGTCGACCATTTCCAGATTGGTCCAGGGGTTAGGTTGGTCGCTCACGTTTTTTCCGTTGAAACGAAGGCTGAAAACTGGTAATTGTCGCCGCTCATTGTAAATCCGTATTCAGTTGGTAGCCGTTCGCGCTAGCCTCGGGCAGTCGAATGGAATGGCAATCTGCTGCTTCGTCTGGCCCGCGGCTACGGCCTTTGGCATAATTTGTTCATCTAATCTTCTGCCAACACCGGGATTTCAATAACGTTTTCGTAATCGACACCTTGATAGATGCGCTGCACAAACACTCCGGGCAAGTGCACATTTTCGGGTTCAATCTCCCCGAGTTCAACCAGCTGTTCGACTTCGACAACTGTAATTTTCCCGGCCATTGCCATTAAAGGCGAGAAATTTCGGGCAGTTTCCTTGAACCACAAATTGCCGAACGGATCACCTTTTTCCGCTTTGATGATCGCAAAATCCGCCACCAGTGGTAATTCCAATATGCAGGGCAAATCGAATTCCCTGGCTTCCTTTCCTTCGGCGACCAGCGTTCCATAACCGGCAGGCGTATAGAATCCGCGAATGCCCATTCCGGCAGCTCGAATCCGTTCGCTGAACGTGCCTTGCGGGACGAGCGTCACGTCTATCTCCCCGGCCAGCATTTGCTGCTCCAGATCCGGGTTGCCACCAACATAGCTACAGGTGGCGGAACAGATTTGTTTTTGTTTCAACAGCCAGGCAAGTCCGCGTCCCGAGTTGCCAATATTGTTGGAGATCGCATGAATGTTCCTGATTCCCTGCCGCCGAATCTCCTGGATGCTGTTTTCCGGGATTCCGCAAAGTCCAAATCCGCCACTCATCACGGAGATACCATCCCGTAAATCAAACAGGGCTGCGGCGGCGTTTTCAAAAACCTTGGTTTTCACGGTTGTCCTTTTTTGTTCTTTCCCAGGTTGGCACTCCGGAATCGGACCGGCTTCGCTGCTCCCGTTAGCTTCGAGGGAAACGGAGGTCAAGCGTTGATTTTGGCGCGGGCCCGTAGCTAGCGCTTGCGGCTCACCCAATTCGCAATCCGTTGTTACTGTCCGGCACGAACCCAATATCGGAAAACGGTTCTGTTTCCAAATCCATGGTACAAATCCGAACCATCCAAACCAAGGTTACGCGATCAAGTCATGAATCACATGGCCATGGACGTCGGTCAAACGAAAATCACGTCCCTGATATCGGAACGTCAAACGCGTGTGGTCGATTCCCAGCAAATGCAAAATGGTCGCGTTCAAGTCATGAATATGCATGGTCCCGGGAGTCCAGATTTCTTTGCCCGGCTGCGGTGTCAACGGGTTGCCATTTACGTCAGCAATGTTGTATCCGAAATCATCGGTTTGACCATACGTGATTCCCGGTTTCACGCCCCCACCCGCCATCCAGACGGTGAAGCAACGTGGATGATGATCGCGACCGTAGTTGGTGTCCGTGAGATTACCCTGACAATACACCGTCCGCCCAAACTCGCCCCCCCAGACGACAAGTGTATCTTCGAGCATACCGCGACGTTTGAGGTCTTTGATCAACGCCGCACAACCCTGATCGACGTCTTTACATTGTGATTCGTGTTCCTTGGGCAGATTTCCATGAGCATCCCAGCCGCGATGGAAGATCTGAATGTTTCGGACCCCCCTTTCAGCCAGCCGCCTGGCATTCAAACAGCACGCTGCAAATGTGCCAGGCTGCCTGGCTTCCTCACCGTACAATTCAAACGTCTGTTCGTCTTCAGTGGATAGATCCATCAACTCCGGTACGGAAGCCTGCATGCGATAGGCCATTTCGTGTTGTTTGATTCGGGCGAGGATTTCCGGATCCGCAAATCGACGGTGCTGTTCTTGATTGAGCGCTGCCAGCGTATCCAGCTGCTCCCGCCGATCGACACGAGAAACGCCCTGCGGATTGCTCAGATACAGGACTGGATCTCCCTGACTTTGCATCAGCATTCCCTGATGTTGCGACGGCATGAAACCGGTGCCCCACAGCCGATTAAAAAGACTCTGTTCGGCAAAATCTGTTTTCGCGTGCATCACGACATAACTGGGGAGATTTTCATTCATTGAACCCAGGCCATAGCTCAGCCAGGCACCCAGGCTCGGCCGACCCGGAATCTGACTTCCCGTCTGGATGTACGTAATCGCCGGATCGTGATTGATGGCCTCGGTAAAGGTGCTGTGAACAACACACAGGTCTTTCACCACGGTCGCGGTATGCGGCAAAAGCTCGCTGACGTAGACACCGCGATCATGGTTGTCGTATTGGGTAAACTTGTATTTGCTGGGACAAACCGGCAATCCGTTTTTCTGATTGGACGTCATGCCCGTAATTCGCTGGCCATCCCGAACGTGCGGGGGCAACTGTTGGCCCGACATGCCCCGGAGCTTGGGTTTGTAGTCCCACAGGTCGTGCTGACTGGGTCCACCACTCATGAACAAATAAATGACCCGTTTGGCTGTGGCGGGATGGTGAAGTCCATCGGCTGTTTTTTCCTGGGGCAACTGATCCGCCAACAACTGCGAGCCCAATACAGTCGCGAGTGCAGCGGTACCAACACCCAATGCCGCGCGTCCAAAAAGCTGCCGCCGTGTCGAAAGTAACTCATATTCGCGAATCGGGTCTTTATTCATCTTGATTCTTCGGGTTTTCAGTAAATCAGAATTGCAACATCGCTTGCCAACACCGTCGCAGCAACCTGCGTCCAGGCCGCATGTTCGGCAGCATTGAGCTTCTTGTTCCGGGGCGCATCGCCATAGCCGAGTAATTTTTCCGCGGCCGGGATGTCGCCGTCGAATCGCTGGCGCATCGCATTCAACAGGTGATTGCATGTGTCTCGTTCCGGTTTCGATGGATTCCGACAAGCCAGCAAACGGAACATCAGATCAAGCCTTGCCGAATCATCGTTTGCGTCCCGGATCAATCGCTCGGCGAACATCCGCGCCATTTCGATTCGTTGCGTTTCATTCATCAACGCCAACGATTGAAGTGACGTATTGGTCGGTGAGCGTCGGACGCAACTGGCTTCTCGACTGGGAGCATCAAACAACGTCATCATCGGATGGGGGCTGGTCCGTTTCCAGTAAACGTATAGGCTCCGGCGATAGAGCCGTTGGCCCTCGTCGCGCACGTAGTTCTTGGTATTGCTGCCGGGGTGCGCCATGGCCAGCCACATCCCCGGTGGCTGGTAGGGCTTGACCCCTTCACCACCCATCGTGGGGTCGAGCAACTGGCTGGCCCACAGCCCAAGATCACGCAGAACTTCGGCATCCAGTCGGTAACTCGGCCCACGGGCGAAAAGTTTGTTTTCCGGGTCGTCGACACCGTCGCGCCAAGCCGAACTTTGGCAAAACGTGCGGCTGGTGACCATCATTCGCATCATTTGCTTGAGGTTCCAACCCCCTTCCTGCAATTCCACGGCCAACCAATCCAGTAATTCCGGATGTGTTGGCTGCTGTCCCTGGACCCCAAAATCCTCTGGCGTACGAACCAGTCCATGACCGAAGACGCGTTGCCAGATTTGGTTCACCATCACGCGTGACGTAAGCGGATGCTTGCGCGATGTCAGCCAGCGGGCAAGACCAAGCCGGTTTTTCGGCGCGTCGTCGGGGAACGAACCCATCACCTCGATAATCCCTGGCTCGAGCGGATCACCTGCAGGCAGGTCGTATTCGCCCCGTTTGAGCAAATGAGTCGGGCGCGGTTCAGGCAAATCTCTGGCCACCAGGGTTGTCGTGAACTCCTGCTCCGCCTTGACCGTGCTGTTTTGAATCACTTTCGCATACACTTGATCATCAAATTTCCCAAATGGACCTTTTGAATCGGCCAACATGGCCAGGCGATCATTGATCGAACCGTTGGTCCATTGCTTGAGTTGTTCCTCTGAAAGATCCGCTTCATCGAGACGAGCGGATGCGTCGGCAATCAATTTTTCCTGGGCCAGTTCAATGGAATCCCATTCGGACCAGGCGGCCTGATCTTCCGGAGCTTTGACAACCGTTCCGTACGTGTATGAGTTGCCATCCATCGCCGGTTCCGCGGTGCTGTTAAAAAATGCCAGCAATCGGTAGTATTCGGTTTGCTGAATCGGATCGTATTTATGGGTATGACAGCGGGCACAGGTCAACGACATACCCAGAAAGACAGTTCCAAACGTCTCGACACGATCAAAATTGTTCTTGGCTTGAAACTCAGCCGGAATCGCTCCCCCTTCGGCAGTACTGGGGTTCAGTCGGACAAACCCGGTCGCAACTTGCTGTTGCAACGTCGGGTTCGGCAGCAAATCGCCAGCCAATTGCCAGGTGATAAAATCATCCAGCGGCAGGTTGTCGTTGTAGGCTTTGACAACCCAGTCCCGGTAGGGATAGATCCCGCGGCGGTTGTCCAGGTGAAGTCCATGAGTATCGCCATAGCGCACCGCGTCGAGCCAATACCGCGCCTGGTGCTCGCCGAATCGAGGGCTTTCCAACAATTGATCAACCAGTCGCGAGTAGGCGTCCGGACGTTCATCGTTCAAGAAACTTGACAACAACTCCGGTTCCGGTGGTAGTCCCGTTAACACCAGCGCGACTCGGCGGGCAAGCGTCTCGCGATCGGCCAGTGGGGCGAAGTCAATGCCCTTCTGTTTGAGCTGCCTTTCAATCAAGCTGTCCAACACCTCGGTTTTATCGGCATTCGTTTCCAGCGACTTCCGTTCCGGAGCCACGAACGCCCAATGCACGGTGTAATTGCCACCTGCCCTGATCCAACGCGTCAGCAGTTGCCGCTCGGCATTCGTTAACTTCTTCGTGGCTTCTTCCGGCGGCATCGGATCGTCGTCCGAGTGAATTCGCAACAGTATCTGGCTGGTTTCTGGATTGGCGGTATCGATCGCACGATAACCGCCTAAATCGGAAGTTGCCCCGGCAAACGAATCGAGTCGAACCAGGCTGTCGTCGTGCGCGTCGGGCCCGTGACAAACAAAGCACTTATTGGAAAGGATCGGTAGGATCTGACGCGAGAAACTGACAGGCTCGGCCTCTTGCGCCAGCCCCGTCCCAGAAAGTCCCAGGAGAACCAAGACGAGTCCACAAAGAATTCTCATGATCTTGTTGATTGCAGATTTAGGGGTCGAGAGGAAAAACAAACAGCTTAAATACAGATTACCAATATCAACGAATTTCAAAATCACTTTCTTCGTTGATAACACATGCCGCCAAGCTGCCATGGACACGACTCGCTTCGAACCCGACACAGTGCCCAAGTGATTCGCTTCAGCCGTATTCAGATTATAACGCAACCGTTCCGGTTCTGGCTGGTCGTACCGACAAACATTGCAAGATCATTCCCTGCCAATACGGGGTTCTCGTTTGCATGGTTGCCGTGGCGTTTGAATTTGTTAATTGTGCCATTTACAATGAAAGAATACAGTTTCCACAGACCGATTACGGAAGTGATGGCGCGCCATTAGTTTTGATTTTCTATTGAAGTTGTGAATTGAAATCCACGGTTAGCGGGACATTCAACAACCTCAATTCCGACAAATGAAGTCGACTGACGTCCCAGATACTCAGTGGATGGACCCAATGCGGTATCTTGCCGTTTTGCCTTTACCATCGTGGGTAGCGCAAAGTTCTTGCTCACTGGATTCCGTCCGAGAGTGCTGATGCGCGAACCGTCAAAGCCAATCGGAACGAATTCGTCGACTCTCCAACGCGACCCCGAAAATTTTTCAATCCGTTGACGAAGTTGCAACGTCAACAGTCGTCGGCAGGTGAAACGTAACCCTGAAAGGGCGATACAATCGGTTCGATTCAATTTGAACGCTGGTCAAAAACTTGCGTCGGTTGAACAACGAACGCAATTTGCAGCCAATCACCTCCCCGGTTCCGACGCTTCAGGGCTGGATTTTGATTTTCTATTTTACCCAGGGGCGGCGCCGGGCCCGACACGTCGGGACTTCGATTTGACCCGGACTGATATGTGGATGCCCCGTTCGGGACGAAGAACATCGGGTCCCGGGATCGGGACTTTTCTTGTCCTTCCCATACTCGGCTCGATAATGCCAACGTTGATCGCCCGCCGGATTCTCGAATCGTTACCGCATTAACGTTGATCGACCGCCGCATTCCTCGGCTTCACTTCCAACGGAAGCAGTTTCACGTTTTTGTACCAAACTTTGTGGCCGTGGTCCTGAAAGCCGAGATAGCCTTTGCGCGCAAAGTCTTTGACGGCTCTTGGCTGCTTGTCCAGTTTGTACTTGTGTTTCTCGCCGTCGGGACAGAAACCTGGTTTGTCGAACTCGTCGCAGTTGATTGAGCAGACTTCCTCTCCGTTAATTTTGACTTTGATCTCGGGGCCGTCGCATTTGATTTCAACCGAATTCCAATCGCCGGTTTCATGGCCGTTATTTTTCGTCGTACTGGCCAGGTCATAGATCGCCCCGAATTCGTGCTTACCCGTTTTGGTCCCGCTCATCACTTGAACTTCAAATCCGGTATGCACGGGATTTTCCGGATCTTCTACCCGAAAAAAGATCCCGGAATTGCATTTGGGATCTTCCCATTTGACGTCGCATTTAAAGATGAAGTCATCGAACTCCTTTTCGTGAATAATGATGTAGCCACCGGACTTGTACGGAACAAGTGCACCGTCTTCAATCGGCGCGGCGATCGGTTTTCCGTTGTTGCACTTCCAACCTGTCAAATCCGTCCCATTGAACAACAGCAGCCAACCTGCTTTCTGTTCAGCGTCGGTAAGTACGTTGTCGTTGGCGTTTGCCATCGAGAAAAACTGCAGCGTGGCGACCAGGGTAAGGGCCAATAGCAAACATCGATTCATGGCAATCTCCAGTTAAGTGTAAGTCAACTGGCATGCATTCTACCACGAGATGGCATCGCCGGCATTCCACGTTACGGAATTGAAAACCACCAGAGTTGGACATCCGTGCGTCCGTTATTAAATAGACTGGTGAGGAAAACTGATATTACTTGTCGCAATCGACCAGCACAAAATCCACTTGGTTTTGTCGTGCATCATTTCCGTGGTTCTCCTGGTTTTCGAACACCGCTTCGTGACCGAATGGAGGATCGAAGGCAGGAAAACCATGTGGCATTTTTTTCCGAGAAATAGCGATCATTGACGGAATCAATGGCCACACGCCCGCTATGTCCCGTCAAGTCGAGCGGCTGTCCATGTGATGTTTTGGTTTCATCGATCGGAAAACCAGGCTGAGGTAAAATGACGGGTTGGTATCGCAGACTTGCTCGACTTCTGCACGATTAGGTTGCCAGCAAAACCGGGTAAAATGGACATGCCCGCTCGCTGGTGACCTGTCGTTGCCCCAAACGGGGATCAGGAATCTACGAATGCGTCATTAGGCTAACGCCAGCGACTCTCGCTGGAATCTGCATTCCGGGAAAGCAACGTTCCAATGGATGACTAAACTTCCGGTAACTGCCACGGGTCCCGACGCTCGCGGTCGAGCCATTGATTGTCGGCGGGGTCTTCGAATTTCCACTCCTGTGGATTCCATTTCAGCGTCTTGTGATTCCAGTAAGCCAGGTTACCCAGGTGAATGATGGTGACAGTGCGGGCTCCCTTTTCCACTTCGGCGACTGGCATTTCCCGTGACTTGATACAGTCCAACCAGTTTCGATGATGGCCAGGTGATTTTGGCAAATGGACCTCATTCTCGGCGAGCGGCGTTTTAACAATTTCTTCCGGGTCGCTGGTCAGATGGCCGCGATCAATGTGCAGTGTGCCTTTTTCACCGTGGAACACGCACCCACTGGGGCCGCCGTGAATCATCTCAATTCCGTTGGCGTAAACAAACTTGACGCCAGTTGTCGCCTGGGGGTCTTCGGGAGGAATGATTTTGACGGGCCCACTGTCGTCCATTCCCAGGGCCCACTGGGCAATGTCGTAATGGTGAGCGCCCATGTCGGTATGGCCGCCACCGGAAAACTCGCGGTAGCTGCGCCACGCGGGAAAGTGCGTATGCACGCCGCGGGGACTGAGAATCGAGTTGTAGGGGCGTTCAGGAGCTTGACCGAGCCACATATTCCAGTCGAGCCCAGGTTCCATTTCTTCTTCCGGCAAATCACAGGGTACGCTGGGAGCGCCCACGCCAACGGTTACTTTGTGGATCTTACCCAACCGGCCGCTGCGAATGAACTGAACCGCTTCCCGGAACGGACCAAACACATCCGATCGCTGTTGACTACCGGTTTGCACAATGCGTTTGTATTTGCGAGCCGCGTCAATACATCGCTTTGCTTCCGCGATCGTCAATGTCAATGGTTTTTCACAGTAGACATCTTTGCCAGCCTTGCAGGCTTCGATTATCGGAGTCGCGTGCCAGTGATCGGGAGTCGCAATACAAACCGCATCGACATCATCTCGCGCGATCACCTTGCGAAAATCGATGTATGCATCACAACCTTTGAAATCTTTCTTGTCCGTGCTGTACTTGTCGTTGACCCTTTTGACCGCGTGCTCACGCCGCGTTTGGTCGACTTCGCAGACCGCAACGACTTGCACGTCGGGTTGGTCAAGCAACTGAGGAATATGGTAGTTATTGGCCATCTTGCCACAGCCGATAATCGCTACGGTCAGGCGATCGTTAGCCGCGGCACGCGGGATACCAGCCAACGCCGACGCTGCCAGGATCGTCGGCGCGACCGCCGCGGTGGATTTCAAGAATGTTCGTCGCGAAAGAGTCATGTGAATTCCCTGGGAGTTAACATCAAATCACGTTGGTCACGATTTCTGGAGCAGTTTAGCTGAATTGAGAGACAATACCAAACGAATCGGGAATTTTTGCCTTGCTGGCGAACTGCTTTACAGGTCGTTGTCGGTCCTGGTCATCCACCAGACTTGCATTGCCGTTCCGTCAACAACCCTGCTCCCAATCAAGCCGAGATCGGCTCGATCAACCGAACCGGGCTGCCCAGCCTCTTCCAAAATAACGGGGTGGCATGTTACAAAGTCTGATTCTCAACCCGACAACGCCAAGAAGGAAAATCATGTCCTCCTCGATCATTGAAGGTCTACTGTTCGCCTGGAAAAAGAACCAGGACTATGCACCCAAGCTGGTCGCCGATCTAAGTGCAGAGCAAATGGTCACCCAGCCCGCCGCGGACCCGGAAGCTCCGGCGAATCATCCCGCGTGGGTGCTTAGTCATTTGAATGTCTACCTGCCGATCATTCGTTCGATTATCAAGGGCGAATCATTTGAAGACCCGAGGCCCCACAAGTTTGGAATGCTTTCCAGGCCGGTTGCCGAAGTCAGCCAGTACGCCTCGAAGGAAGAGTTGGTTCATGAATTCGTCCAGGGTCATGATCAAGTTTCCGAGCTACTGGGCAATTCAGACATATCGGTATTCGAACAAGCCGTTTCGCTTCCGCGATGGAAGGAAGTGATGCCGACGGCCGGGATCGCACTGCCCTACCTGATGCTTAACCACGAGAACGGACATCTGGGGCAACTGAGCGCATGGCGCCGGATTCAAGGCATGCCCGGCGTCTAGGACAAACAGCGATTCCAACGTCAAGCGGCGCTACTGCCGGCAAGACCAATCCCGTCAAACTCAAGACGACTGCGAATCGAAGGACCGATTAGTTGATGTCTCCTTCTCGAGTGCGTCAGACGCAATTTGATTTCCGTTACATGAAATCGGAAAATCTGTGTATGCTTTATCGCACTTCAGTTTTTGCTGGAAACGAACCTCATGACCCGTCCAAAATTGGAAAAAGTTGACTCGGTCCGTTTGGTTAATGAACAAACCGAGTCGATCAGGCAGATTTCCGGATTCGCAAAACATCATCGAGTCCCGACAACCCTCACCGACGCGGACCGTCGATTCGTGATCGACTTGACGCAGCGCGACATCGATCACGACTTGCAAATCGTATTCAAATTGTTGCGTAGTTCCTACGCACTAAAGCGAAAGGATATCAGCGTCGATGGCCCATCCGACGGTGTTGGCGTTATTACGACGCCGTTCTTTAACTACGAGTTTCACGTTGAACAGAACCAGGACGACCCGGGCAAAGTTCTCTGGCGACGATTGATTACCGAAATCCGGGAACCAGCCCGTGTATTTGCCGGACCGTTTGACGAGATCTTTGGCAAGCGGTTTTCGGTTCTCGAAATCTTGACCGCAGGGTCGTTGGATCTCGAAGCGATCGTTGACCATATCGAAGCCTCTGAACATGAAACCGTCAAAGTCGATTTCGACAAGGACTTGACCTGGTGCGAAATTCAAATCGCCGATTTGGCAATGTCCGTACTGGTGCGGAACGACTCGATCCGGGTGATTAGCCGGAAAGCAGTTACGCCTCACGAACTGTTGGAGTCATTCCTGCAGATCCAACAGGAGTTCATGGCGACCATGAGCCTGGCGGGAAATCCATTTCTGGCTGGATCGGAATAGTCGGCACGTGGTATTTCACCGCAAGGTCGCTCGCTTCTGCCAAGGCCCGACAATTCGGTGAATTTACCGCGACATCAAAAGGAGTAATAGTTTCGGGCGTTGCTGGCCGACCGAATCCGTGAGCGTGATTCCAACTCCCGGCAAATTCAACTATCGAATCCGGAGGCCGGCGTTTCCACCGGAGGGATCAAGCTCGTCTTTGCCAGACGTATCCAACGTAAATCGCGACTCTCCCGATCGGGAGACTACGATATTGGATTGCTTTCCGGCCGAAATTTGAAGTTGGTTCAACTGGTCTTCATTGAGCTCAAAAAAAACTCGGTTTTCGATCGTCCATTGCCCGCCTTGTTTATCGCCTTCGACTTCGAAATAGAGCCAGGCCGTTTTAAGATTGCGCTCGTGCCCGACCCAACGGATCAACGGCAGGGACCTCGGTGGATCCTGACCGGTCCCTTGGGCAGATTGGATCTGGCGAATCAAAAACCTCTTCTCGATATAGGACTTCATCAGCTCGTCGAGGTTGTCGATTTTGTCCAGGTCGATTATTTTCGACTGGTCATTGGCCAGTGCTTTTTCCAGGTCATTGGGCCACACGCACAAGGCAACCTCGAAGTTACCCGACTTGGGATTCCAATTGACTTCCGCATTACTGAAGTGATTCGGGTGCGACGCCAGGCCAACCGACGGCATGATCATGACGGCGCCAATCAACATCGCGCGACAGATCAACGCTGTCGAATTATTCATTTTCACCATCCTTCTTGACTTCCTCTTCCACCGGCTTCTTCTTTGCGTTGTCTCGATCTTTTGCGGTTCTCATGGGATTGTCGCCGCCCCTGCCAAACCGCGATCCTTTGAACATTTCGAAACGCGATTTCGCGATTCGGGGTGGAAAGTAGTTATTCTCCAGCGCGACATCCGCCGTTTCCAGTCTTGGATCAAGCGTCAGTGATTTGAGCGCTTTTTCGGTCGACAGAAGAGTGGTTACCTTTTCATTATCCTGCTTCCAGATTTCGGCGGGAATTCGAACGTGCTGCTTCGTACCGTCTTCAAACTCGGCGTCATAGATAATCGGCATCACCAGCCCGCCGATGTTCTCAATGGAAATCAGGTAAAAATTACGTTTGGTCGCGACAAGTTCTTTTTCTTCCTCGGAAAGCGATTTGAAATACCTCTCAAAATTCTCGAGGTCTTCGGGAGTAACATCGAGTTCGTCGTAGTCAGTATAAAAATCCTTCAAGTCGGGATAACGGTTATCTCGCTTGACCAATTCTTTGTTTCGAGCTTCCGAATTCGATTCCGGACTCGCGTCACGCTCTTGACGGCGAATGTCTTTTTCGGTTTCGGGATTCTTGGTGTCGACATTCAACTGTCGGACATCGGTAATGGCCAGATCAACATGTTCGTTGGAGTAGAACCAACCTCGCCAAAACCAGTCCAGATCGATTCCTGAAGCGTCTTCCATGGTGCGGAAAAAATCAGCCGGCATGGGGCGTTTGAATTTCCAGCGTTGAGCGTACTCCTTGAAAGCGTAGTCAAACAATTCTCGACCAAGAATCGTCTCCCGCAAAATGTTCAAAGCCGTTGCTGGTTTCGAATAAGCGTTGGGGCCAAACTGAAGGATCGACTCCGAGTTGGTCATGATGGGAACCTGATTGCGGCTCTTCATATAGTTGACGATGTCACGGGGTTCTCCGCTTCGTGACGGATACCCGTCTTCCCATTCCTGTTCGGCCAGGTATTGCAGGAATGAGTTGAGGCCCTCGTCCATCCAAGTCCATTGCCGTTCGTCGGAATTCACGATCATCGGAAAATAATTGTGACCGACTTCGTGAATGACCACCGAGATCAAACCATATTTCGTTCCGGCTGAATAAGTACCGTCTTTCTCGGGCCGGGGACCGTTGAAACAGATCATGGGGTATTCCATTCCGCCCACGGGGCCATTGACCGAAATGGCGACAGGATAGGGATAATCAAACGTGTACCGGGAGTAAACCTCCAACGTGTGAATAATCGCGTGAGTCGAGAATTTGCTCCACAGCGGCTCCCCCTCGTTGGGATAAAATGACATCGCCATCACGGGAAAGTCGCCCATGTTGTGCTGCATTGCATCCCAAATGAATTTTCGCGACGACGCGAACGCGAAATCGCGCACCTGATCAGCTTTGAAGATCCAGGTCTTCGTCCCCTCCGGTTTGTTCGATTCGTTCTTCTTGGCTTCTTCCGGCGTCACAATGAACACGGGCTTTTCAGTCGTTTTAGCCGTCTCCAACCGTTGACGCTGAACCTCCGTCAAGACCTGCTCCGGGTTGAGCAACGTTCCCGTGGAAGCGACGATGTGATCGTTGGGAGCGGTGATACGAACCACGTAGTCTCCCATTTCCAAAGTAAATTCGCCCCGCCCGAGAAATTGCTTGTGTTGCCAACCGGTTGCATCGGTATATGCACACAACCGCGGAAACCATTGCGCGACTTCGTAGATGTAGTTACCGTCTTCTTCAAAAAACTCGCACCCACTGCGTCCCCCGATGACGGACGAGTCATTGATCTTGTAGTTCCAGTCAATTTCAAACTTGAACGATTGCCCCGGATCAAGCAGACCAGGCAAATCGACCCGCATCATGGTTTTGACGATGGTATGCTTGAGCGGTTTTCTCGTTCTCGTGTCTTCACACCGCGTAATGTTGAAACCTCCATCGAAGGCTTCGCTTGCCAGCATCATTTTCAGACCGCGAAATCCCATCCGTGAGACGTCATCGGTCGTTCGGATCAGATTCGCATCAGAGTCCGGGCGGTGGATATTGGCGTCAAGTTGAAGCCAAACGTATGACAGCTTGTCCTGGCTGTTGTTGGTGTAGGTAATGGCCTCTTTGCCAAACAACTCCTGCGTCTTGTCGTCCAGGCGAATATCAATTTCGTAATCGACTTTCTGTTGCCAATAACCACTTCCTGGCGCCCCAGATGCCGCCCGCGCAATGTTCGGCGTCGGCAAGATCTCTTCCATCTGTCGGAACTTGTCTTTTTGACTGAACTTCGGCCCGTCGTCCGGCTGGGCTTGTGGCATGGGTCGCTGCGCGAGTACGCCAGACGAGAAAAAACCAGCGGTTAGCACGACAAGGCAAACGACATATGGCAGTTTCAATGGGGTCTTGGGTTTCATGTGGGGATCCAGTTGATTCAAAATCGGCGACGGAAGCATCGTGTGAGGTAAAAATCAGACTCTCTATTGTAAGCTCGCCATCGTATTTGGCACGACCACCATTTGCAAATTGGATCTGGATTTTGCGGGAACCAACCGGTTTTGACGACGAAGCCACATCGCGTTGGCACTCCTCTGTGTGTGGGCATACAGTTAAACGGTTGCAAAATTCGCTTGTTTACTTGATGTAGGTCGACGCCGCCCTGGAACAGGCGGGTCTCATTCAATCGTAGACGTCCGATTTCGGCCGTGAAACCACGATGTAAATCAAGGCGATCAAGTCGAAGGTGGCATGCGAGATCGCCGGAACAAGCCAGGTTCCCGTCCAAACCATCGTGACACCCAGATACGCTCCAACTATTGCCGAGGTGATGGCGTATGTCTTGTTGACCCAGTGACAAACGCCGAAAGCCAGACTGGCGATCGTAATGCCTGCCGCGATCGAGACAGTTGATCCGAGCGTTGGTTCCAAAACGGAAGTGATTCCTCCCTGCAGGCACCAGCGAAAAAACAACTCTTCGCCAATCCCCGCCATGATCGAAAGCACCAAGAGTTCCAGATAACTGGAATCGCAGAACATCGGGCGAAGCTGCAAATCGATGACCCGTCGCATCGGACGAAAAAAACCCGGTGTCCAAAAGTGAAACAGGACCAGATACATCAGCATTGGCAGCACCAGAATCAGGCCCCAACGAACCGCGTAGGTCCATGTTTGCCATGGGACTGGGCCAAGCGGCTGTTGGCGGTCATAAAATCCAAGCCAACCCAACAGGAGACCCAATGCCATTACGCCGCCCTCGACGAGCAACCCTACCCAGATCAGACTAAGTCCGCTCCTGGATTGAGATTCGAAGCTATCGGGCATTTGTGTCCAACTCTCAAATGACCAAGGAAAACAGGAAAACAGGCCAAAACCGGCCGGTAATTCATCATTCTCAACACTCAAATCAACAGTCGTAAAATATATCCCCAAATCGTTGGGGAGGAATTTGAACTGAGTTTGCCGACGTTATCTCGTTTTAAGCTCCAACAAACTGGGGCGAAAGGTGGGTTTTTCGATGTCCTCACCAACGGAGTGCGAACTCTTGCAAAAATGTATTGAAATTTTTGCATGTTCGGTCCACTAATGTGCTTCGACTTGTTGACAGTCAACCACCCAGCGAATACCGTCATGACAGTTAAATTCACCTTGAATTCACCGTGTTTCGATTCTTAGCGATAGGAGACCCATATCAATGAATCGCGTATTTTGCTCGCTGATCGTATTCAGCATGTTGTTGATGGCCAATACTGCCGACGCTGGCATTTTTGGTTGTTGTAAGAAGAAGAGTTGTTGCCCAACACCTTGTTGTGCACCTGCTCCTGCACCTTGTTGTGCACCCGCTCCTGCACCTTGTTGTGCACCTGCTCCTGCACCTTGTTGTGCACCTGCACCAGCTCCTTGCTGTGCTGCTCCTGCACCTTGCTGTGCAGCTGCTCCTGCACCTTGCTGTGCACCGAAAAGAACAGCTCGTCTGTTTTCGCGGAAGAACAAATGCTGCTAAGGCAAGCGTAAAATTTGCTTTATCAAAAAGCCGAACCTGTTCTTCAGGTTCGGTTTTTTTTGCATACCTGGCGACGCGACTCACCATCGTTTTCTAGTGGCGCAGCCTTCACCTAACAGAAGTTGGCCATGGCAAATATTGGCTTGGGATTGGCAGCCCTTGGTCGTCCCGGTTACATCAACCTCGGGCATAGTGATGATCTCAACAACAAGCATTCGATCAGTGCTATGCGAAACAACGCATTTGCAACATTGGATGCCGCATGGAAACTTGGCATACGATATTTTGATGTAGCTCGCTCGTATGGCCGTGCCGAAGAGTTCCTTGGGTCCTGGATTCGAACTCGTGACATTTCACCTGACCAGGTCACGGTTGGCTCGAAATGGGGGTACACGTACACGGCAGCCTGGCAGGTTCAAACACCGCCGGGTGTTAAACACGAGGTTAAACGACATGAATTGCCGGTACTGCAAAGCCAGTTTTCCGGTACGATCAAAAACCTGGGTACGCATTTACATCTGTACCAGATCCACTCGGCAACGATGAATAGCGGCGTATTGGAGAACCAGGAAGTGCTCGCGTTTCTTAACCGTATCCGCAAGACCGGTATTCGGGTCGGATTATCTGTTTCCGGGCCGGAACAATCGGAAACGATCGAGAAAGCAATATCGGTCAATATCGATGGAGTCCCGCTGTTTAGCTCCGTCCAGGCGACCTGGAACCTGTTGGAAAGATCTGCCGGTCCGACTCTTGCCAAAGCAAGCAGACAAGGCCTGACCGTGATCGTCAAGGAAGGAGTCGCCAATGGTCGTCTGACGATCAAGAACCAGACTCCCGAATTTGCGAACCAATTCCGCCTGTTGAAACGAGTCGCAGCCGAGTATGAGTCCACGATCGATGCGATTTCGCTGGCTGCTGCACTCAATCAGCCCTGGGCCAACATCGTTCTCAGTGGCGCGGCAAACATCGATCACCTCAAGTCCAATGTCGCCGCTCAAGAACTTCGCTGGTCCAGCGCTATCGCGGAAAAACTGGAATCGCTAATCGAACCGCCACAACAATACTGGGCAACGCGTTCACAAATGCCGTGGAATTAGCAAGATTTCCTACCGAGCCGAATGTTCTGAGAATGTGTTTTTCCGGCGTTCGAATCATCACACAACAAATCCCCTTTTCGTTCCGCTCGCTAAGACGCAAGCCTTCAAATTGCCCGTTAGATCACCAGTACTGTAAACGCGCCCGGCTACAGGCAGAATACCAGGCTCTCACGGCCCAACGCTCGATATCACCACAGCCGTACCCCGCGGGTTCTCGCCATCGCTTCGCGCTACCGGCATCGCAATTCCGTCGCGAGTTATTCCGTAGCTGCGACGGGTTCCGGCTCGATCGAGGGCCCCGCGATCTGAACAAAGATGTCGTGCAGCGATGGCTTGACTACTTCGAAATGCGAAATGGTTCGCTGGTTTGAAAGCTGGCAAAGAACCTGCTGAATCCGACTGGGATCATCCAACCAGAATTGATGATAACGACCATCAAATTTGATATTTGAAATGCCCGGCAAATCAGGAACTGGGGATTCCCCAAATTCGTTGACTCCTCCGTCAGCCGGAAAATGCTCAACACGCAAGCGAACTTCGTTTGCGGGATACATCGACTGAATCGAATGCAAAGTTCCGTCGAGAACCTTTTTTCCGTTAAAAATCATGAAGATTGTGTCGCACATTCTCTCCGCCATCTCCATGTCGTGCGTCGAGAATACGATGGTCGTCCCGCGCGCGCGCAAACTTCGCACCGCATCTCGCAGTGACTCGAGATTGACAGGGTCAAGTCCGCTGAATGGTTCATCCAGTATGACGAGTTTTGGTTTGGCGACGACGGATGAAATGAACTGAATTTTTTGTGCCATTCCTTTGGAAAGGGCATCCACCTTCTTGTTCGCCCACTCCGTCGCCCCCAGTCGTTTCAACCAGTAGTCGATTTCTGGTTGGCAATCATAAAATCCCTTCAGCCTCGCGTAGTAGGTCAACACGTCGCGGACCTTCATTCGCTTGTACAACCCCCGCTCTTCCGGCAAATAACCCAGTCGGTTGTCGGCAGTCTTACCATCCGTTTGGCCGAGGACCTTGACCGTACCTTCGTCGGGCTGAAAGATACGCAAGATCATTCTTAACGTCGTTGTTTTTCCGGAACCATTGGGTCCGATAAAACCGTAGATCGAGCCTTCCGGAACAACGAGGTCGATCTTGTCGACCGCCGTTTGCTTCCCAAACCGCTTGGTTACGTGGCTAAGTTCAATCGCGTTAGACATGCTGTGGATCGTTGGACGCGGCGGTTGGCGAGTAATGGCGGTGGGCAAGGAATTGAATACGGTCGACCCGGAGATCATTCGCTGCCAAGCTTCCCATTCTAGTTACGACCGATGGATTCTTCCACAAGGATCCCGTCGCTGGATCGCTTTTTGATCCCGTAATTGGCGTACCGGCGGTCCACATGGCAATTCACGAAAACACACTCGCCCAGTTTCAAAGCTCCTCGCCGCAGTACTTGCAATATGCGGCGTCAAAATCATGGTTCTCGGTGAGACACGAAGGACACGAGATCGTTGAGATGACTTTCCTTTTCTTTCTATCCAGGATTTCGGCCGAAACAAATCCGGTCGGGACGATAATCAGGCTGTAGCCAACCAGGATCAGTATCGCAGATACGACCTTGCCCGCCGTGGTTACCGGTACGATATCTCCAAAACCGACGGTGGTCATCGTCACGATTGCCCAGTAGATCCCGTTCGGTATCGATGTGAAACCGGATGTCGAAATCATCTCACCCGGTTTGCCGGTTGGATCCTGAACCTTGGGTCCCCAACCATGCTCAATCTCGTACATCACCGTTCCTGCGACCGTAACAATGATCATCACAACCATCAGGAACACAATGATCTTTCCGCGCGCTCGCCAAATTGCATCTCCCAAATCCTCCCCCTCGTACTGGAACCAGGACAGGTTCAGAATTCTGAACACACGCAGTAGTCGTAACGAACGAATCGCAGAAAACGAACTGGTATTGGCACCTCCACCGAACATCAGCAACAGGTAATCCGGAAGGATGGCAAGCAAATCAATGACACCCCAGAAACTGAAAATATACTTCCACGGTTTCTTGACGCAGTAGATCCGCAAAGCGTACTCGATCGTAAACAGGCCAGTGAAAACCCACTTGGCGATTGCAAGCAGTGCGTGCCACTGTTCGCCGCCACCCTGGACGGTCTCGAGACTGTTCGAAATCACGCTGAGGACGATGACCAGCAATAACAACACGTCGAACGCCAATCCGGCCGGCGTATGGGCTTCAAAAATGATCTCATGAATCTTGTCCCGGACCGATGCGAGTTCGCTTTTGTTGGATGACATGAAATCCTGGATCAAAGTGAAAAACGTGGCGGCAGCGCGGATGGCAAGTGTTCCGCTGCCGGAGAATCGGAAAGGAAACGCTCAATTCAATCTTAAAATCTCCAGCCCGTTTTTCCTATCGGAATCGCGCCTCAATCCCACCGAACCGCTGCAAAAATTGAAATAATCCCAACCCTCAAACTTGAGGTCCGGTTCAGACCATAAAAAAATCCGTTGCAGAAACTGCAACGGACTTGAAATCAGTGAAGGAGAAACCCAAACGGATGTCGACAAACGACTATTGACCGGTTTTTAACAATACGTTCAACATGACCTCCGAATCGCCCCGCTTCAGCTTGAATTTGACTGTCTTGCCTGCGTCACGGCGAGTGATCAGGCTCAATTCACGACGCTTAGTCAACGGTTTTCCGTCGACTTCAAGGATAATATCACCTTTCTGAAGCCCGGCCTTTTCCGCAACCGATCCTTCCGTAACGCCTTCGATCGTGACAACGTCGTTGGCATCATCCAGCATCACTCCCAGGCGGAATGGTTTGGGTGTTCCAAATGTCGGTTTTGATTTCAGCGACACCAACCCGTCGAGAACTTTTTCTGAATAGTCAATGACTTTCAAAGCACCCTCACAGTCGAGGGCTTCAAAATCGTCTTCGGGCGTGTGGTAAACCGCTGTCGTCCCGGTATGAATGAATACGTTAGGAACATCTTTCTGATTAAATGGAATCTGATCACTTCCGCCCCCGCTCGCCGGTTTTTTCAACTTGAAGTTGAACCCTTTGTTGGCTGTTTCGAATACCGGATCCAGTTCTTTGGAGGAATTCAAGCTGTACAACGTCAGCTCGTTATTGCGAAGCCACCCGATCATGTCGAAATTGACCATGGCTGCCGTTTTTTCAAGCGGATAGATCGGGTTCTGGCAGTAATGGAACGCGCCGAGCAACCCCATTTCTTCCGCCGTAAAGCAAATGAACACCATTCGACGCCCGGGCTTTTCTTCGCGGGCATTGAATCGACGAGCCAGTTCGATGACCGCCGCGGTTCCGGTTGCATTGTCATCAGCACCATTGTGGATCTCTCGTCGCCCGCCAGCCCGGGAGCCATAGGCTCCCATTCCCAAATGGTCGTAATGCGCACCGATAATGATCGTCTCGTCGGCGTTCGGACCTTCGCCTTCGATGATTCCGACAATGTTGTTGGTCTTCGTCGTTTCCTGAACGAATTTCGATTTGAATTCCGCCGTCCAACCCTCCAAGGGCTGAGAGATGGGCTCAAGATTGCTATCGATCTGTGCTTCGATTGCCTTGACACTGTCCAGTTTCTGGCCAGTGGGAATGGTCAACGGAGAGGACTTCAAGACTTCGTCCAGAACACTTCGCTTGATTTGCGCAATCGGTAAGCTATTGGTAGGAAAACGGTCCGGCTGGATCAACTCGTCGGCGTTGGCAGCACTCTTGGCATCATTGACCATCAAGATCCCGGCCGCTTTGGCGCGACGGGCCGCGGTGACTTTGGAACTGCCCGAAGCGTGCCGTGACGTTTCGGTTCCGTCGAATACGCTGTTCGGATCATCACCCTGAGGCTCAAATCGGATCAGAACCACAATCTTTCCCTCAACGTCCACGCCTGCATATTCGTTGTAATTGTGTTCGTCTGCCGAAATTCCGTACCCGACAAAAACAAGATCATTTTTAAGATCAAAGTCTTTTCGGCAAATCAGCTGCTGAAAATCTTTTCCCAATTCCAGCTTCACCTCCGCGTCATTGGGGCCTTTCAGAAACAATGCCGACGCCTCTTTGTCGACCGTTCGCGTAGCACCGACTTCAAGTTCCTGAAAATACGTTCCGTCTGCCAATGGCTTCAGTCCGGCCTTTTTGTACTCTTCAACAATAAAGTCCTCGCACATTTTTATCCCGGGCGTCCCCGGTTGTCGTCCACCCATCTCATCTGATGACATGTACTTGATGTCATAACTGACTTGCCTTAGCGTCGCCTCATTGACCTGCCAGGATTCTTGTTCTGGACTCGCAGCTTCTGTCGCAACGGGTGCCTCTTTTTCGGCAACAGCTTGAGCCGCAACGCTCCCGGGGATCAACAGCAAAGCCGAAACAACGCTGAAAGACGATATTGTAAAAACTCGTTGAAAGAATTTTGTGTGCCTCACTCAGTGTCTCCTGATCAAGAGGGGATATTTGCTGGGAGCAATCCAGTCCAAATGTTGTACGACGGTTCGATCAACATCATCATTCAACAAGAAATTGCCCAAAAGTCACGGTTGATGTTCAACGTTTAATTTAACAGCTTGCGAGCTCACCGTCTGCAATCGAGAAGTTAGCTCACATACGAAACCGCCAAATAATTGCATCTGGTTGGGTCATCAACCGTTCCAACCACATCTACCCCTTGATGTAACGGTGCGTTTCTTGCATTCTGGTAACGTGAAAAACGCAGGCAGAACTGGCCTTTGGCACCCAGACGGCGAACAGGTTCTGTGTGACGTCGTCAATATTCCGATGAGGTCCTGGTTCGAAGTGTTGATTCGGTCCATTCGATCACCGACGATTTCCATGGATGAGAAAAACAGGCAGCCACCATGCGGCCAATACTGGAATTTGAGATTTTCTACAGGAATGTGCCGCAGTTCGGAATTTTGAGTTCAAAAAGCCTTAGGGTTCCCAGTACGCTCTTGCAGGCATTTCTTTGGCAGATAAAATTCCTTTTGAATTGGACTGGGATTGAATCGCATCCCTGGACAAAGCCAAAAACGCACCTTTTCGCTGTTTTGACGTACTTGTATGCCCGGGCCATGTTGCTCGATGGCGACTTAAATTTTGGATCCGCCCCCATAAAATAACCGCCTCGGAGCTGATCGACGTGATGAATTCTCAAGCGCAAACAATGACATATAACCGACTCGAATTATTGAAGTTAATGTACCTCAGCCGTGAGGGCGATCGGCGCGAAGGCGTACTGCTTCGCCAAAGCAAAGGCTGGTTTCAGGTTGCCGGAATGGGCCACGAAACGCTGGCTGTTTTCGCAATGTTGATGGATGACGATGACTATCTGTTTCCGTACTATCGCGATCGCGCAATGGTTCTTGCCCGAGGCGTCAGCAATGCAGAATTGGCCAGCGCCTATTTTGCAAAAATCGGATCTTCCAGTGGTGGCCGTCAAATGCCGGGCCACTATTCCGATCGTGCGCGGAACATCTGGAGTGTCC
Organism: Planctomycetaceae bacterium; assembly: GCA_024642205.1. Lineage (GTDB taxonomy): Bacteria > Planctomycetota > Planctomycetia > Pirellulales > Pirellulaceae > Mariniblastus. Next base: position 27,782 of record JAHEBQ010000019.1, read on the forward strand.
CAACACCAACCGGGGCGAACGCGCTACCCGCATGCGGGGTGGCCTGGTCGATGCAGTTGGATGGACATCCGAACGTTGTCGTAGCCACACTCGGCGACGCGGCTTCGCGGCAGGGAGAATTCTATGAAGCGATTGCGTTCGCGATTGAGCGACAGCTTCCAATTGTATTCATCGTCGAAGACAACAATTATGGCATCAGTACCAACACCGAAAAATTCAACCCTTTCAAGCTAGAGGTCTTTAACGAAAACCACCTGGTCCATGTCGACGCGAGGCACCCGGATCGGGTATTTAACGTTGCCGGTCCAGCGCTCGACAAGGCTCGTTCCGGCGGCGGACCGACCGTGATCATTGCCGAACTTGACCGACTTTGTTCGCACACCAGCTCCGACGACCATCGAGTCTATCGTCCACAAAACGAAATCGACGCCATGGTTGAGCGCGATCCGATTCTGGTATTGTCGCGCGAGTTGATCGAATCCGGAGAACTCACTGAGGAGGATTGGGAAAAAACGAAAGTCGAAATCAACTCGATCGTTGACCAGGAGTACATCGCCGCGGAATCAGAAACCGATCCGACTGCAGCTGATTTATTGACTCATTTGCTGGCCGAGCCATCCGCACCCGAAGCACCACCATTGCAAGGGGGAAAAAAATGGCGGATGGTTGATGCACTAAACCATGTCTTCAAGTACGGACTTGATACGGAAACGTCATTCATGTTTTTTGGCGAAGACATTGAGGCGCCCAAAGGTGGAGTTTTTGGGTTAACCGCCGATTTGTCGCACCAGCATCCGGACCGCGTGTTCAACTCGCCATTGGCAGAAGCGACGATCTCTGGCGTCGGAATCGGAATGGCATGCTACGGCAAACGGCCCGTTTTTGAAATCCAGTTTATCGACTTCATCGGCCCCGCGATGAATCAGATCACACAAAACCTGGCCACACTACGCTGGCGGACTTACGGAGACTGGACTTGCCCGGTCGTGATGTACGCCCCATACGGTGCCTATCTGCCCGGCGGTTCGCTTTGGCACTCCCAGGCCAACGAATCCGTATTTGCTCATTTTCCCGGCATCCGTGTCGTCGTGCCCAGTACCCCTGAAGACGCGACGGCGTTGATGTGGACCGCGATGCACACCGACGATCCAACGCTGTTCCTGATCCCCAAACATTTGTTCCGACAACAAATGGACGTCGCAGAAAAGATACCTGCGGTTGGTTTTGGAGAAGCAAGAATTCGCAGAGAAGGAGACGACGTGACGCTCGTGACATGGGGCAATTGTATCGAGCAGGCGTTCGCAGCTGCCGACGCCCTGGCCGACGAGGCTGCCGTTGAAATCATCGACTTGCGATCGATCCAACCTTGGGACAAACAGACAATCCTGAATTCCGTGGAAAAAACTGGCCGACTGGTCATCGTCCAGGAAGATGGACGATCCTGCAGCGTTGGCCAAATGATCATCAGTGAGATCATGGGCGATCCGGACAGCTTCTGCCTGTTCGTCAGTGCTCCTCAACTGGTTGCAAAGCCGGACGTGCATATTGGCTACAACCCGATCTACGAATACGCGGCGCTTCCGGACACCGAACAAGTCATTCAAGCCATCCGAACTACCATGGAGGATTGACCGGCCATGCCTGTCATTTCAATACGAATTCCACAAATGGGCGAAGGCCTGCAAGAAGCATTGCTGGTCGAATTTTTGAAACAGCCCGGCGACACCATTAAACGCGATGACCCGATCTACGTGATGGAAACGGACAAGGCGACCACCGACGTTGAATCCCCTTACGACGGCAATTTGGTCGAGTGGACCGTTGCGGCCGGTACCGTCATGGAAATTGGCGCTGAAATCGGGAAAATGGAAGTCGCCGAGGGTGTAAAAGAAATGCCGACCGGACATGGATCGCCAGAGACGTCCACCGGCTCACCGGCGACTGGAACGACAACCGCTGCCCAAACGAAACCGGTTCGATCTTCCAATGTGATGATTCCACCGAAAACCCGAAAATACCTTAAAGACCTGAACCTGCTCGATGTCGTCGATCAGATTCCGGCCACCGGGTCCAAGCTCATGCCCGAAGACGTTGACGCGTTCATCGCCTCACGTGGCGTTGAATCGGGTGTTGCCTCCGACCAGTATTTCGTCGAACCATTGCCGAAATCGCAGGTCATTCTGAATTATCGCCTGGGACGAGGAGCCAAAGCTTGTGTTCCCGTCACCGTGATGACCGATGTCGACTGGACCAACATCGTCGCGACTCGCGAACAGGTTCGCTCCTCCGGAGGGCCAACCGGATTTGCCATGGCTTGCTGGGCCGTGGTCCAGGCACTTAAAGACCACGCGAAATTCCGTAGCGTAATGAACGCCGATGGCAATTCACTCAATGTTTTTCATCGTGTTAACCTGGGAATTGCAGTGGCCCTTCCGGGTGACGAAATGGTGACGGCAGTCGTACGCAATGCCGACGAAATGTCGGCCCAGGAGTTTTTCTCCGCATATCATGAGCAGGTCAATTCGGCACGCCAGACGGGAGACCAGGTCGATGAGTCCACGACCGTTACCGTTTCCAACATCGGCAAAGCCGGCATGCGAATCGGGATCCCGGCAATCGTCGCGCCGGCTGTCGCCACGCTCGCGATCGGAGAGGCTTTCCAATACCCCGTCCCCGACGGTGATTCGTTCAAATTCAAGACCATGGTGACGGCAACATTAAGTTTCGATCACCGCATCGCCAACGGTGTCGGCGCTGCAAACTTCATGAATGATGTGAAATCGAAAATTGAAGCGTTTGCATTGTGAGAGCGGAATTTGGTTTGCGGGTAACCTGAAGGGCTTAATCCCGAAATGGCGGAAACCCAGTGATGGAAACAGCCGGATAGCGCCATTGTCAGCCAGGCCGGACCGAACGCGAAAGACGGATCGACAAATTCGTTTCGCCCGGGCGGAACGAATTTTCCCCGATCGTCCCCGCGTTCGCTCGGCGCTTGTGTAGCGTCCACTGGTTTGATCATTTTCGCGAAACCGCAATCCCAACCGAGTTTTCCACAGCGAAGAAACGATCATTCCCAGAGCCAATTTCCGGGTCCACCCGGGCGTCCCATTACTCAGCGAGGCTGCCGGTCTGGGCGTAACTTTCAAAGACAGATTCCAATTCTGCCGTCGTCAGCTCCCCTTGATGGATGACCAGTCGGTACCGCAGCACTGTCGGTTGCGATTGGGAAACGGCAACCGGCGTCCGGCCGGGATACACCGGATTCTGCATGCTTTTTTCCTTCGATCGTAGAATCCACTTTTGCGGAAACCCCCTGGATGACGGGTGAACGAGGATTGCCACGCCAGACTTTGAATCGCGATTGCCTGACGTTCCCACGATGTCGACCCAGTGTCCGCATTCCAGTTGAGTTTTCGTCGGCTCGACAAAACCGTTCACCGTGTTGAAAGCAATATCGTTCGGCTGAATGACGCGCGCCGAAAATCCGCCATATCCTTTGGCATCATTCGACCCGCCGATCATGACATCAGGCTGGGCAGCCAGCAGTCGAACCTCGAAATCAATCGTACGCCGATGATCCTTCGAACGATGAACATCAATGGTAGTGGTTTCATTGACGATCACAATTGACTGTCCGGTATTGTCCTTGACCAGCGGTGACTTCCACTGGACCTCTGCCGTGATTCGCACGGCAGCCGACTTTGACATTTCCGCCTTCGTCGATGTCACGTTCCATTCGAAATCCTCGGTCATCCACCCGTCACCGGCGGACTTGTCACCGACAAGAACCTGATGCCAGGCCCAAAAGATTCCTCGGTGGTGCAAATGGTCCTGTGGAAAGTCCTCGGTCAAGATATTTCCAGCGAGATCATACAGCGGGTGGATATAGTTTGCTCTGCGGTGCGTTCCATTTTTCGATTTCGGTTTTGCCTGGTATTGCAAAACCGGTTTGCCATTTTCTGAAACGAGAATCCCGTCGTCATTCCTGGTGACAGAAAGAGAGTTCGATTCGGTCACCCTCGCGTCATCCTGCGATTGCGCGGTTTCGACACCGATCAGAACTCCAAACAGCAAGACAAGAAAAACAACTGGATTCATCGATTTGCATCCTGGAAAGCGGAGCCCTATCCACGTGACCCATCAGCACGACCTTGGGCCAAAATGTCTTTCACGACATTTCCACTTACATCTGTCAACCGAAAATTACGACCAGCGTATCGATAGGTCAGTTTCTCATGGTCGAGCCCAAGCAAATGGAGGATTGTCGCGTGTAAATCGTGCATGTGGACTTTGTTCTCGACGGCGTAATGTCCGATCTCATCCGTAGCCCCGCAGACATATCCAGGTTTTGTTCCGCCGCCGGCCAACCAAACTGTAAACCCCCGAGGATTGTGATCCCGACCATCTTTGCCCTGGGCAAACGGAGTTCGACCGAATTCGCCGCCCCACCAGACCAGCGTGTCTTCCAGCAAGCCCCTTTGGTGCAGATCGGCCAGCAACCCCGCAACTGGCTTGTCGACGGCTTTTGCATGTTCGGCATGTTTGGGCATATTGGAATGCTGATCCCAACGCGGATTGGGGGACTCGTCCGAATAGTTTATCTGAATGTACCGCACATCCGCTTCGGCAAGTCGTCGGGCCAGTAAGCATTGACGACCAAAATTCTCAGTCTCCTTTTGATCAATTCCATAAAGCTTTCGTGTCGACTGCGTCTCGTTCGACAGATCCATGATCCCGGGCGCATTCTGTTGCATTCGGTAAGCCAACTCAAAAGACTCGATGGTCGCTTCAAGTCGTTCATCCTCCGGCTTGCGTTCCAGCTGTTGCCGATTCATTGACTGCAGAAACTCAAACTGTTTTTTCTGAATATCTTCGGACAACAGTCGATTCGTAATATTCTGAATCTTCGAGTTGGCCACGGGCTGACCGGCTCTCCCGATCGCTGTACCCTGAAAGACCGTCGGCAAAAACGCGTTGGCATAGTTCCTCGGACCACCTTTACTGGCGGATGGGTTGATCGTGACAAAACCTGGCACGTTTTGATTCGGCGTGCCCAGTCCGTACGTGATCCAGCTTCCGATCGAGGGGCGGACAAGATTCGTCGCCCCGGTGTGAAGAAACAACGTGCTTGGCCCATGCGCGACTCCCTCGGTGTGCATCGAATGAATCATGCACATCTTGTCGACGTGTTCCGCCATGTGAGGGAAAAGCTCGGACACCTGCTGACCACATTGCCCATGCGGCTTGAATGACCAAAGTGGCTTGAGCAGCTTGCGTTTGCTCTTGGCACCAAACGTGCCAAACCGGACTCCGGTAAAGTCAATATCCTGCCCGTCTCGCTTGATCAATTCCGGCTTGAAATCAAACGTATCGACGTGACTGGGACCACCCTGCATGAAAATAAAGATCACCCGTTTGGCACGGGGCGTAAACATCGGAGCCCGCAGAGCAAGCGAATTTCTCTTGTCTTCAGCGGCCACCTGGTCGGCGCAAACCCCAGCCAATGCCAACGCTCCGAATCCACAAGCGCTGCGCCGAATCATCTCTCGGCGGGAATACGGCCGACGGTAAAAATCACAATGATCGTTCATGACCCCAGTATAGCAGATAGTCCATTGGCGACGGTGAAAAACTAACGTCACCCTGACCTCCTGAAAAGCCGACCCAGATTAACTTGATGACGAATCCACAGGATACTCAACGAGAGAAAGCGATTCCTCGGAAGTTCCATCCAAGGAAATACATGACAATCTGAAAGCAATCATCAAGTCGGTGATCTCCAGACTAGCGGCAACGCTCAGCTAGCCGCAATCAACGCATTCATAGGCGGGGTAAAGGCGGAAGTTATCTTCACCGTCGCCCTGAGACAGTAACAAGGGCGCCGGTGGCCTCAGACGTGTTCGCCTGGACATCACCTTTCCCGCGAATTATTTGGATATCAGTTCTGATTCGACGAGTAAATCACCATCCGGATCACCGGTTCAAGTAACTGGTGGATTTTCTTCCGACTAAATCGATTGCAGAAACAGCAGTAGCAGTTCCAGCTCAGCGTTGGATAGTTCGCGATTGAGTTGATGCTTGCGGTCCGTCAGAACGTCCATCAAAGACCTCGTACTTGCATCGTGAAAGAATGACTTCCGCCTTCCCACGCCACAGAGTGAGGGTGGATTGAAATGGCTGTTGCCCGCGACATCGGTCAGCCCAACATTGTAAGCCAGTGCGGATGTGTAGTGAGGCGGCACGTGACAATGTTGGCATTCCAGCGACTGAAACAACTCCCGACCCCGAATCAACTCCCCGGCGTTCCTGCCTTCTGCTGCTTCTGACAACGGAGGCGGAACAGGAAGTGTCTTCAGGTAGGCGACCAGCGAAGCGATTTGCTCGCCGGTGGGCTTCGTTCCTTGCATCGTATCTTCGATCGATCGGCTCACCTGTTGTTCGAGCGACTTAATTTCTCCATTCCAGGCCCAGGGTCCGGTTTGGGCAACGCCCAGAAGCGACAAAACTCGCTTTGGCGTCTCAAAGGAACCGTCGCTCAAATTGTCGTTCAATTGCTCGCTTGAGTGCCCATCCGAGTGGCAGCTATGGCAACTCATCCAGCCATCATGCGAAAGCCGACTGTCGAAGAACAGCGTTTCGCCAAGCTCTGCGGGGCTCAACTCAGACACCGGACCCAGGCTTACATGAAAAGCCTGGCGCGAATTGGTCATATCAACGATCGAAACAGAATCGGAAAACATATTGGCCACGTAAAGGGTTCCCTGGGGTGCTGATTCAATCGCGATCGGACGACGGCCTACCGGTACCCGCTGGAACCTTTCCGCGTTTTCGTCGCTGCCCAACGCCAGCTCGTTCACCCCCGCCAACAGAATGGCCAACTCGCCATTAACTCCCACTTCGATTGGACCAGGATCACCGGCCGCGTGACCCGGTTCTCCCAGGTAATGGACGATTCGTTTTTTGTGAATGTCCGCATGGGGGTCGCAAACGTCATCCAGCCATAAGGCAACGAGCAGGTTCGCGACCATATTTCCCCAGTGAACATCGTCACGGGTAGAACGGGCAAGTGAATTGAGCTCCTGTTGAGTGACGAATAATCGCTTTCCATCACTACTCACGGCCAAACCGCGAATGTTATGGCCAGGGATCTCTCTGGTCGATACCAGCTCCAACCCGTCTGTCTTGAGCACAGCAATCGAGCTCGAGAATGAGCTCGCGACAATCAGGCTCGTTGCATCCATGACGAGACACATCTCACGGGGCTCAAACGAAAGCTGTACGCTTTTCGCAACCCGAAGCCGGGAATCCGGTTCGTGATTTACTTCCGACAGGTCAACCAGAGTTACAGCTCGCGACCACAAAGACGAAACGAAGCAGCGACGCGACTCTTTGTCAACACAAATTCGGACCGGAGAAAATGCCAGGTTCAGTCTTGCCGCGACTATCCAACGAACGCCGCCGCCCTTGAGCAAAACCAATTGGTGATTTTGCTCGTCGAGAGCCAGTAGATTCGTGTCATCGAGCACAGCCAGATCTGAAAGTCGACCGCCAATGTTGACCTCTTCAAACACTGAGCGAGTCGAAGTATCGATCACCGAAATGCTGCCGCTGTCTCGGTTCGCCGTGTAAAGCCACCGTCCATTTTCCGAAAGCGAGAGTGCTACCGGTCGCCTGAGTCGTTGTTCCTGGTGTTCAGCCTCTACTGGCGAACTTGCGTTCGCCAGGAGCAACAGTGCAATGACAAGTCGAAACCGATTCATTCTAGTCTCCCGACTCGATTTGTTGCCGGTAAATCGATGTCTGGGACTCTCCGGTTTTCAAGACTTCAATTGCTTTCACCAACATCGGATCAACGCGTTGATCGTTGTGTGAGGATTCTCGTTTTGGCAAATGATGGACGATATGATCCGGCATGATAAAGCCTGGCAGTTTCCGGCTTGTTTCGGCATCTTCGACCAGAGGCAACATCGGAAACCGGGAGGAGAGTAGTGGGGTGCCGTCGGCTCGTAACATGACGGACGTAGCCAAACTTAACTGATCATCTCGACCGGGAATGGAAACAAACGAACTGACGTAGGATTCGCCAACGGTCGGTTCTCCCACGACAATGGCACGATGGCTGTCCTGCAACGCCGCTGCCAGGAAGACGTTGCCGGCGCTTGTACGATTTCCGACCAAAATCGCCATCGGCAGGCCATCAAACACGTCGCCGGAATGCGCTTCGTGTTTGATTGAATTATCCAGAGAACGGGTATGCCCGATCGTGCCGCCATCGATCAGGCTGTCGGCGACCATCACGATGTCGTGCAGAATACCACCGCCCTCTCGAAGATCGATGACAATGCCATGGACATCCTGTCGACGGAATTTCGCCGCGGCCTGGCGCAGCTCATGCATTGTGCTCGGACCAATCCTCTTGAAACGCAGTAGCGCAATGTCCCGGGCCGAGTCAAGGGTATATTGCCACTGCCCATCAGACCCTTCCCGAAATCCTTCGACGGTCGGAATGAACACACGGCCGCGGGTCATTTTCAACCTGCGCAACTCCTTGCTATTCGGCTGTCGGACAACGACCTCGACGTCAGACCCCGACTCGCCTCGCAACGCTTCGACGACCTCAGCCAAGTCCCTGGAAATCATCGGTTCGCCGTCAACCTCGATGATCAAATCAAGTGATGAAACGCCTGCTTTCCACGCTGGTCCGTTATAGAACACTCTCTTGATCTGGGTCAGATCCTCTTCCCGGTTCGTCTTCAATTCGATACCGGTGCCGACGTAGCGGTTATTGATGACTTGTTCATTAATACTATTCTCCTTCGCTTCGATCAAAGTCGCGTCGCCTGGCACGGCCCTCAGCATTCCCTGCGTCAGAATTGCCTCAGCGTCTTTTAGATCAAGGAACTGGTCGCGAATGCCGATCAGGAAATCCGCCAATTCGACTTGGGTGGCTAAATCGGAAACACGACTGCTGAGATCCCCGGGAATCTGCCGGTTGTCAGCAACATACAAGGCCTTGACTCCAGTTAAGATCATCTGCTGCCGGGTTGGTGGATCAATGTGTCTTTGCAGTACCACATCGGTCACCGCCAGAATTCGCGTTGCGAATGAGGCAGTCGTTTCATCTAACGTGGAAACCGAATCCCGTCCCGCATCCACGACTCCGGACCAGGTCAGCATCGCCAAAATTGCTATCCAGAAATATACCCGGTGCATGTTTTGTGCTCTTTCCGATGAAAGTCAAACAACCGCGTTAATTGTTCCCGCGGTGCCTTAGTGAACGGTCGTCCATGTTATGGTTGATTGCATGATAACATTGCCACCTCCAGATCTCTGAGTATAAAGCTCTTGTAATGATGGAATAACAGCAATCAGACACAAAGTTGAACCCGTCGTGATTGGCAGCCGAATAGCTGCCCGGTTTTGTTCGACGACTAACACTTGCATCCTGGATTCGGAAGGTGTCGACGATAAACCGAGCACGGAGTTTCGGACAACGCGCCGATAGAGACGGACCCTGGATGTGAGGAAGATTGCAATCTGTCAAGTTACAAACAAACGCCGAGCGTACAATGCCGTAGCTCTACCAATTCCAACCTGCCAATCAGCGGAGTTGGCACATGACGTGAACGTCGGCTTGGTTCCGAATCGCGAAGGTCAAAACCACCCGGGCCGTGGTTGCGGCCTACTTTCCATTTTCCTGCGGCGCATTGGGGGCTTCTTCCGACAGGGCCGGCAGGAACTTGGCAAGATTACGTCTGATGTCTTTGAAAGCATCGCCGGAAAGATTTGTCCATTCGTTTGGGTCGTTGCTGTGATCGTATAGTTCTTCGCTGCCGTCGGCATACCGTATGTAACGCCATGAGCCCTGGCGGACAGCATGGTTACCGCGGCCATGTGTTGTCATTGCCGGTCGATTCCATTCGGCCTTGACGTCTGCAAGCAACGGCCGCAAGGTCGTGCCTGACAAGTGATCACCGATTGGCAAACCGCACAGATCTGACAACGTAGGATAGATGTTCATAAAGTCGACGGGCGTGTCACATGTCGTATTTGGTTTCGTAAGTCCGGGTACGACGAACATCAACGGCGCTTTGGTGGCTTCTTCCCATAGTGCAAACTTGCGCCAATGTTGCTTCTCGCCAAGATGCCAGCCATGGTCGCTCCAGAGACAAATAATCGTATTGTCACGATCCGGGCTCTTTTCCAGCGCATCCAGGACACGCCCCAGCTGTCCATCCATGAAGTTAATCGTGGCCAGGTAGCCTTGCACTGCGTACCGCCAATTGTCGGTTTCATTAATCCTGGCATGGTCGCCTTGAGGCTTGGCCATTGCTTTGCCGGCCGTCGGGACATCGTCCAGGTCGTCGGACGGAACGTCGGGGAGAACGATGCTCTCAATTGGAAACTTGTCGTAGTACTTTCCCGGAGCTTGCCATGGCATGTGCGGCCGCTTGAATCCAACCGCCAAAAAAAACGGTTTATCGTGTTTCTGTTGAAGGTAGTCCACCGCCCAGGAAGCGAGTCGGTAATCCATCATGTCGCTTTCGGGAGTGTCGTGCAGATTCCCCCAGACAATTCCGCCAGCGCGGCTGTGCGGATTTTTTTTCTCTTCTGCCGATAGCTGTGGGTTAGGACCACTGTCAAACCACTCATGCCACGAAGCCCGGTCCTCGAATTTGCCGTGAAAAAGTTTGCCGCCGCCCCGCACGTCATAGCCATGTGCGATGAAATGTTGTGGCAGAGTAACTGAATTGGGCAGCACAGGTCGCCAAGGTTGCGAATTCAAATACACTCCGGATTCATGTGGGCGAATTCCATTTAGCAACGCGCATCGTGACGGGTTGCAGGCTGGAGCGGCACAGTAGGCATTGGTAAACAACAATCCTTGTTTTGACAGCCGATCCAGGTTGGGAGTCTGAGCTTGCGGGTGGCCGCCCATGCATCCAATCCAGTCGTTCAAATCGTCAATTGCAATGAACAGGACGTTGGGATTCTTTGATTGGGCCGACGCGACGCCGACGAGGCAACAGACCGCCAGACAGCAGAGGATCAAAGTTCGTCTCGACATCATTCTTCTTTTCCTGGAGGGACCGAGGTGGAAATCCGAGCAATTTCAGATCATTACGGAACCGACTCCATTTCGCAAGCATGCAGGATGACCGTCGCACCAGGAAACTTGCAAAATGGGATTACAAGGAACTATTTGTCCTCGGCCTTGATAGTTCGATAAAACCTGTGAGAATCAAAAAGCCTGGTTCAACGGAAACTGGCTTGCTCCATCAAGGTATCAACGGGTATCGTTCATCTCGCATTGGAATCACGGCAGGGCCACTCCCCCGTCTGAATGGTCAACGGCAACGGGGCAAGCGGCCAGTCAATGTTCCGAGCATTTATTCTTTCTGCCAATGTTGCTAGAATCGGACAGCGTGGATTCTCGTCCCCGTAGCTCAATTGGATAGAGTGTCGGCCTCCGAAGCCGAAGGTTACTGGTTCGAATCCAGTCGGGGATACTAACGGAGGTTCCTTTCGAACCTCCGTTACCCATGGAAATCAGGATTACTTGCCAATTTTTTGGGTGAACTACATCTGTCGTGGTTGGCGCGCTGAGAGTTGCTTGAAGGTTGCATAGTAGTTTTGTACTTGCGGGTGATTGCTACCAGAATAGTGGATAGCACGGCGAGGAACACAAGATGTTACCAATTCTGCCCTACCTGCGTTTTCTGATTGCGTCTGCGGCGATCGTTGCATATGGGTTCGTCGGGATGCATTTATTGGCCCAGGATAAAAATACCAACCGCATCCAGCCGTTCGCAGAGAACCCTCGGTATTGGCAGTACAAGGACAAACCCGTGATGCTGCTCGGTGGTAGCAGGACGGACCATCTTTTCTTGCTTGATGACCTCCAGTTTCATCTTGACGAAATGCGGAAGGTCGGGGCCAACTACGTACGCAACACGATGAGTCAGCGGGAAGGCCGTGAACTCAAGCCATACAGGCTATTGCCCAACGACAAATTCGACCTCGATCAGTGGAATCTGGATTACTGGCAACGTTTCGAGAATATGTTGAAGTGGACCTCCGAACGCGACATCATCGTACAAATCGAAGTCTGGGATCGGTTCGACTATTCGACGGACCATTGGGAAACCAGTCCGTGGAATCCAGGCAACAATGTGAATTACACGCATGAAGAATCTGGATTGGCCACCAGTTACCCGAATCACCCTTCGCGCGACCTCCAGCCATTTTTTCACTCGATCAGAGGCATGCCACATTACAACCGCAAACTTGACCTGATTCGCAAGCGCCAGGAGTCGTTCGTCGCCAAGCTTTTGTCGCTCAGCCTCAATTACGGTAACGTGATTTATTGCATGAACAATGAGACGTCGACACCGGTCGAGTGGGGGCAGTATTGGATCGAATTCATCCAGGCCGAAGCCACGCGAAAAGGCCTGATCGTTTTTACAACTGACATGTTCGACGATGCGTTTCTGGGCGACAAAGCGAAACACACTCCCTTTATCTTCACGGATATGGAACACTACATGTTCGCCGACATCTCGCAAGTCAATAGCCGAAACTTCGATCAAACGCATTGGGAGAAGCTGCAATGGCTGTTAAAGCAGGTCAACGCGCATCCACGCCCGTGCAATCACACAAAGATCTATGGAAGCGGGTATCATGGCTTCGGAACGGGCGGACCGGAGGATGGAGTGGAGCGATTTTGGAGGAACATTCTCGGCGGCTCCGCCAGCGTGCGGTTTCACCGACCGGATTCCGGAAATGGACTGAACGACTTCGCCAAAGCAAGCATTAGGGCTGCACGCATTCTGGAAAGCCAGATCAAATTCTGGGAAATCTCGCCTCGAATGGATCTGCTTTCGAACCGCGTGACCAACGAAGCATACCTCGCGGCGAAACCAGGAGAATGCTACGCGCTCTATTTTACCAATGGTGGGTCGGTGGGGCTTGACCTGACCGACGCGAAAGGAACCTTCGCCGTGACGTGGATCAGTATCTCGATGGGAGTTACGACTCGAACCACCGAGACAAGTGGAGCTCGTCAAACCCGAAACACGATCGAAGGAGGTCGAATTGTGACGCTTACGGCGCCCTACAAAGGTGGTTGGGTTGCCGCGATTGTGAAGCAGTAAACCTGACGGTTTTCGCTGAGTAAAAAGTCGTTTGCCGGGGGTCCCAACCGGTCGAAGATTGAGTCGGTAACGCCGAACCGAACAGGCCGCGTCAACAACAGCAATTTGGTTCTTATTTTTTTTCGCCAGCTTGGCCAGTCTTCCATTTCACGGGCAAACCTGCCACCTAAGAAGAACTCGCTAACCCATACAAAACAAGATCTACAACAACAATAAACTGTCAAGCAAAAATGAGGACAACAGGAGCTTTGGGAAGAAAATATTGACTCCCCAGGCGACAAAAGGCGACAAAAGGGACAGGCAAGTTTTTCCAACCAGGGACAAGATAGATGGCAAAGGTGCCTGTCCTTTTTGCGCGACCCAAAACAAACTGGCTAAACTACCCAAAATAAGAGCCATAACAACAATAAGCTGACAAGCGATAATGAGGGCAGCAGGAGTTTTGGGAAAAGAGAATTGACTCCCCAAGCGACAAAAGGCGACAAAAGGGACAGGCAAGTTTTTCCAACTAGGGACAAGATAGATGGCAAAGGTGCCTGTCCTTTTTGCAAACTTTTTGCAAAGCGGGCCTCCCAGAAACGGCGACAAAGCTGGCTTTTCCAACATTGATTGGCCCTTGGCTGTGCAAACTATTGATCCTCGACTGTGTCAAACCGCTGGTTTAGTTCGATAACCTGTTCGGTAAGGCGGTCAATCTGCCATTGCATTTCATGCATCATTGACGGAATGTAGGCCCCGGGGTCTTTCCAGAGTTCCACGCGGATTTTCGTCAACTCAACATTGATCTTGCGTCGGTTGACTAGGGATAACGGGATCGTTCCCGGAATTGCTTCGTTGGATTTTAGCGATGATCGCAACGCCTGTTCGGCCAACTCCGCCGCCGCTTGGGCCGCGACGAGTTGATTGGGATAGGCCGTGCCGTAGCTGAGTTCTTTGCTGACGGCCAATTGCTTTTTCGCGACTTCAATATTGGTCTTGAGTTTTTTCAGTTCCAGATTGGAGACATTGCCTGGCACTTGGCGGTTCCTGTCCAATGCGTGATCCAAATCGGCTTGTGCGAGCCGGAGGCGAGCATCAGCTAGACGGATGAGCAGATTGTCATGTTTTCTTTCGTCAATCGGTTGCTGCTCGTTCTGTGCGAGGATACTTCCCGTCACACAAAGAACCAGCACAAATAAAATGGAAACGGAAATTGATTGGCCCATCATTGAGTTTTCCCTATCACGAGCAGATGGTTGAATGGTTTACTGACCAGAAACTCAGCTTTCTGGCGGCCAACAAAACTGCAAATGTCGTTCCCAAACAAGGCACGGCGGATGCGGATATGAATGACAAGGATAATGAAGTTCGCCGCGAGGCGATCGTGTGAATGAGCTGCTGACGGTTCACGGATAACTTCAGCATTTCGTAAACCAATCGACCGAGGAGATTGCAGTTTCGGTTCACACTATTGAGCGATTCGAAGCGCACGTTGAGCAATTCCGCACAGAATCATCTTGATTGATCGTCTACCAGGCACAGTGAGCCTGTGATCTCATTCGATCTACCGGGTTCCCATTCTGCTGGCTCAATCCCATGCCTGCTTACCAGATGGGCACGAAGGAATGGAAGCAATCCAGTTGAGGCCCGTTCCTGACACTCGCGTGATGGGTGACTGGACCGGGGCTTTGCATCCGTCGACGAAAAACTCGACGTAAAAAAGACCCAAACCCGCACTCAGCCGGCACAAAAACCAGCTCATCCGCAACCCTTGTCAATCGGATGATTACAGATCGTTAACTTGACCATCGACAAGCGTCAATCTTCGGTCGGCAAGTACCTCGGCGTCTTCAACACTGTGCGTGACATGAAGCGTTGTTACGTCGGACTTGATTTTTATCTTTTTCAGCAAATCGTGCATCTCGTACCTCGTCACTTCATCGAGAGCGCTCAGCGGTTCATCGAGTAATAATACGGAAGGTCGAAAGGACAATGCGCGTCCTAATGCAACGCGCTGTGATTCGCCGCCACTTAACCCTGCGGGGTTCCGGCCAAGCAAATGCTCAATCCCGAGGACATTTGCCAGTTCACCCACGCGCTCGGCAATCTCTCGCGCGGATTTCTTCCGCAAGCGCAATGCGAATTCCAGATGCTGTCGCACGTTGAGAGTCGAAAAAAGAACGAGATCCTGAGGTACGTATCCGATTTCCCGATCCGCAGGTAACGCATGGGTTACATCGCAACCGTGAACCAGAATTCGCCCGCATGCAATCTTGCGCAAACCGCAGATCGCCTCGAGAATCGTGGTTTTTCCCCGACCCGTCTGTCCCATCAATACGGCGTACTGACCTGAATCGACGTGAAACGAAATCCCGTTGAGTGAAAAATCCCCGGCTTTCACGGTTACATCGCAAAGCTGGATCATACGTTGAGCCCCGTTCCGAGAAATCGCAGGAAGACCAGCACAACGACTGCCATGGCAACCATCAATAACGACACCGCGACTGCCGCATCCAACTGGCCAATACTGAGTTCCAGGAAAACGGTCGTGGAAAGTACTTCGGTCCGCATTCGCGTCGCTCCGGCAAACACCAGAATCGGCCCAAACTCTCCCAGAGCACGCGCCCAGGCAATGGTGGTTGCGGCGATCATGCCCCGCCATGCCTGTGGCAACGCGATCCGCATAAAGGCCTGTCCCCGACTGCAACCCAGTGTGCGGGCAACGTCTTCAGCCCGGGGATTGATCTGGTCAAACGTGACCCGCATCGTCCTTACAGCAAAGGCGCAAGCCACGGAAAACTGAGCCAACACGACCGCCGGCCAGCGAAACGTGACCGGGAACCCGAGTCGATCTCGCAACCACGCTTCCAATTCCCATTCGCCGATCTTGAGGTGAAACAGGATCAGCAAGCTCAAACCCAACACCAGCGGCGGCAACACGATCGGAATATCCACGATTGTGTCAACCAACCAACGCCCCGGAAACCGGTACCTCGAAAGCAGATATCCCAACGGCGTCGCCACCCATAAAGAGAGAATCGCCGCTGCAGTACAAGAGAGAATGGTCAATCGAAACGCTGCCTGGATCTCTGGCTTGATCAACGCTTTCATGAACTCGTTCGGCGACGTAAACAATACATCGGCGATAATCAACAGGACAATCAACAGAATGAAGCACCCTGAAAGACCGCCCATGACCAGGAAAAAAATCGCATCCGAACGTTGGCCGATGATAGTGGGTGTCTTGCTTGATTCCGCACCAGCTTGTGAACTGGTCGAGATGTTATCGTTCATTCGCACCTTCACGCGGCGATCCCAACTGCCACCGAAATCCTTCAAGCACAAAACTGTCCATTGATTCAGTTGAACAAATCCGTTCGAACAGCCGTCTCGCCGTCTGGGCGTTCGGAGAGTCGGGCGAGATTGCGATCGGCTGCGTCGCGACCGCGCATTCGAGGTCCTGAATTCGAACCGCGTCGACGTCATCGCCGGCACCTGCCGCATTACTAAGGTAAACAACCGCGGCATCCAATGAACCTGTACGCAACTGGTTAACGAGCATGTCTCCGGTTGGCGTTTGCACGGTCACGTTGGCCATGACCTCTTTCTGAACCCTTCCCTCGCGAAGCGTATTCTGCGTCAGCCACCCCATCGCACATTGTTTCTCATGGCCGACACCGACTCGCAATCCTTGTCGACCGAGGTCCCCGAGATTGGCGATCTGATGCGGATTCCCTTTTTGCACCAGAATCACCAGCTCATTCTGTGAGACATCCACGGAGTCAGGAAACAGATCGGGAACCTGTTTCATGAATTCGGTATCGCAGGCAAAATAGATATCCGGGTGCTGGCCGGATTTCATCTGGGCAACCAGGATTCCGCATCCGTTATACACTCTCGAAACCCGCACACCCTCCCGTTTTTCAAACTCGGTAATCGTTTCATCAATTGCGGGACGAAGCATGGATCCGGCAAACACGTTTAACTCTGGAACTTCCGCCCACCGATCACCACCGGAAACTCGAAAGCCATGTTCGGCATAGTGTTTCAGCCCACGATCCCTGGCAGCGAGGTAACGGGCAAAGTGGAGTGCCGCTGGTGGTTGTTTCGTCGTGGAGATCACGCCAACCGAAATCTGCGACGTGGCCGACGCCAATTCAGGCAGCTCGACGAACTGCAAATCGGGATAACTGTACAACACGGCATCATACACGATTCCCGCATCCGCGGCGCCGACAATGATGTCGTTGGCAACGTCCGTAACGGTTGTCCTGTAAGCCGTCGTCGCCTGGTCCAATCCGTCCCACAGCCCCTGTTCACGTAATACCTGCCGTGTCAGTTTGCCAATGGCCGCTGCATCCGGATTGGCTTGCACGACCCGGACGTCCTTCCGCAACAGATCGGAAAACTGTTGAATCGATTGGGGGTTGTCACGAGCAATCGCAACGACACCCTGCATTCGGGCAATCGGCAATATTTCCGCGATCAAACGCTTCTCTCTGGCGATCTCGAGAAAACTGCTGTCCGCCGGCAAATAAAGATCTCCACTCCCACTGACTTCGATCGACGATAGCAGCGTCTGGGAAGCTCCGTATTGGATCTGGATCGAAGCGCCATATTCACGCTCGTAATCCACACGAATCGCTTCCATCACCGCGCGATTACTTGCGGCACAGAACAGCACCAGCGGTTGGGCCCGGATTATTTCACCATCGATACCTCGGTCGCGCTGCATCGAGTCCGTTGCCGACAAAAGCAGCAACAGAGCCCCCAGGACGACGACGGAGACTACCATAAGTAAAATTGTACGATTCATTTGCGAGGTTGACGTCCGGACGGAATTTTCAACAGCTCCGGCGATTCATGGCGATCCGCCACTGTTTTTGCAGGCGGCGGCAGCTCGCCGTCTTCGCCAAACAATTTTGTGTCCCAATCTTCCGTGATCAGCAAATCAAATCCGGGATTCTGTTCCTTGACCTGACACGAACAGGCACCGCTCAGAAACAGGGTCACATCTTCGATCAATCGATCGTCAAGGTCGCAAGCCGGAATGACCTCCAAAGCGCGCGCCCGTCCGAAAACTGGAACCAGCAGCGGTTCGCCATCGGAAACGGCCTGCGGTTCAAATCCCGTCAACAGTTTCACCAAAAACTGTTCTTGTTTGTCCTGCGGATCAATTTCCAGCAGACTGAATCTTATCAAAAGCGGCACTTCCGAATGCAATTCACTACCAGGCAACCCAATCCCTTCGGGAAGAGTTACCTTTTCTTGCAGCGCTTCAAAGTTCTTCTCCATCCGCTCCCGAGCCGCCCGCGTACGCTCTCCGTCCGGTGACCGGAGCAGTATCCAGACAATCGAATCGCCTGCGAGCAACCGTCGGCCTAACTCCGTCCGCGCCGGCGATTGCAGCAAGTTGACCGAACGAGCATCGTCAAGCGATCCGTACCAGTTGTTGACCGTCCGACCCTGTCCCAATCGAGTCTGAACGACCAGGAACGGAAGCTGGACCGAATCCCTGTCCCTAATCGTGTCCAATATGGATGAATACTCGTTAACCGCCTTCTCATTGACGCTGGATCGGATGACTTTTACATTTGCCGATCCATTGTTATCGGAAGCAGCGGATTCCAGCTCCCGGACATATTTTTCTCCCTCAGCTGATAACTCTGAAGCATGAAAAACAATCAATTCACACGAACCTGGTCGCCATCTTTCCAGGGCATAGCGAAAAACCGGAATGTTGCAGGCACACGCCGTCGACGCAACTGCGAACAATATCAACATCAAGATCAGTCGTTTCATGAAGCTATTTTCCAAAACAGACGATTTCGCCGTCAAGAGTTGAGAGGTACAGTTGTCCGTTGGCACCGGCAAGACCATCCCAGGCTGGAAGCGAATCCAAATGCACTCCATTCTTGATCTCGCCGGTGTCCTTGTTGACGGCCAACAACCAGGCACCTTCGGATCCCTCCAACGCGAGGTTCTGCTTATCGAGTAGTTGCTGCACGAGCGGATCTTTCTCGGTCAACTGTTGGAACGTTTTTTCTTCGTCAATAATATCCGGTGGCCCCACGATAAACAGGTTGGATCCCGCCAACACCATCCCACGAGCATAGACTGGTACGTCTTGCGTCCACTTGGGACTAACCAGACTGTCGCCCGGTTTGGATTGATTGTTGGCAGCTTTCTTGTTGGCAGCCTGTCGCGCCGAGAACTGCATAGCCATGCCAAACTTTCCTTCCACGGCCGTTCCGCCAAATACTGTCCCGTCATGACGCTGAATGGAGTGGTCCCGCGCAGACCCATCATCGAAGCTGACGGCCAATACCGCATCGCTGGAAATCTCGGAACCATCCGCAAACCGCTGAGCAATTTGAGCGTCATCGGCGGCACTGAAATAAAGACGGACTTCATCGATCACGCCGCTGAAGGGGAAGGGAGACTGGTATTCTCCAACTGCAGACTGATTGTCCGCACCGACTTCCAAACCTTGGGCCGGGTCGGCGGTGATCAGACCATTGGACGTCGCTTCACCCGCAAGTTCACCATCGACGAACAACTTCATCTTTTTGTCTTCGCCGAGCACACCGGCCACATGATGCCACCCACCAACCATTCGCTTATTGCCAACGATCGTCGTCAGCTCATTTTTCGAACGAACCAGGAAGGCAGGTTTTCCGCCCTGCATGATCAATGCAAATCCATTTGTCGGTCCGCCGCGAGCGATAATCACACCCTGGGGTTTGGTCGCCGTTACCCAGGCTTCGACGGTCAATGGTTTGCCCGTCGGATCCAGGCCTTTGGGTTTCCCAAAATCAGCGTAGGATGCCGCCGCAACAACGGTCCCTTTCCCTTTTCCTTTTTGGGTAAAACTAGCCGGGATTTCTGGCGGATTTTCTTCCGCGGCAAACAATTGATGTTCAAGTGTCGTGGTCCACCGGAGGTACTCAGGCTTTCGACCATACCCGAACGCATAGCCATCTCCCTTGACCAGCAATCGACCGGAAGGTGCAAACCGACCTGCCTGGTAATACCCACCATGTCCACCGGCGAAACTCTGGCCGAGGACCCAATACGATCTGTGAAACCATGTTTCGTCCAGGAATCCCATCGGCGCAAATATATGGGCGTCCTCTCCGCGTTGCTTGGACGCCTGCGTTGCGAAATCTCCCGAATTCGGTCCGATCTCAATCCGATTGCCTTCCATATCGAATTTTTGTGACTTCATGTAAATGTGCCTTCCATCGCTCGAAAGGATGTCCGGCAAACCGACTGGCATCTGTAATACCTGCAGCTTTTCCTGAATATTGTTTCCCGTTTCCGGATTTTTTTCGTCCATCAGCGTCTCGGACAATTTGTTGCCGGATTGGAGATCCAACCGCACGAGTCTCAAACCGCCGTCCAGAAAAATCGATCGGCCAGCAACGCAATGGACGGTATTATCGCGAATCAACACGCTGCCACTGACTGGCCACAACGATTCGAGTTGTTCGAAAGCCATCGTGCGACGATCCATGGGGGCAGCGCGGTAACGCCACGCCAATTCACCATCGGACGTCAGACAATAGACCCAGCCATCGGTAGACCCAAACACGACTCGACCTCGATACACCGTTGGTGGCGAATCAATCCGAGCTCCGGCGATAAACGTCCATTTCCGGTCTCCGTTGGCTTCATCCAAAGCGAAAATCGTATGCTGATCGATCTGGGAAACGTAGACGGTACCCTCGGCGATGACAGGAGCAGTCAAGCGGCCACCCAATGCCGTGGTCCATTTGACACCGACATCCGTGGCAACGGGCTTGGTCGTTGAACCACTGCGCCCCTGATCATGTCGGTACGTAGGCCAGTCATCCGATTCGTCGACGACCGCGGCAAGCGGTTTGTCAAAGGCAGGACCTTTTTCCAATCGGCCGTTTTCCGGAACAGTGGCGGGAACAGGGCGACTGGGCGACGCGGGAGCCAGCGAGTTGAAACCGAACAATTTTGCTTCCGGGTAACACGCGCAGTTATGCGGCGGGGTATACGTCAATCCATTACACGGCATCACGCCGTATAAACAACCACCGCGAACCCAATGGTTGATATCCCAATGTTCGGCATCTGGATCGACAAATTCGACCCCGGTTCGAGAGGGCATCAGGAAGTTGTCGGTTGCCTTGGCAATGTAACAGCGATGATGAAACCAGTACGTGTCGATATCAGGGGCAAATTGTTTTTTGATCTCGCCGGTTTTTGGATCGCGACCCGTATAAACGCCCGAGTCCTTGCCCGAAGTAAGCGGAGCCAGCCAAACGAGTCCCCCGACCACCATCAAGTCCTGTGGCGATTGATATCCGCTATTGGGAAAACTTGCATCCCACAGCTGTTTCCCGCTTTTCGCCTCAACACTGATCATCTTGCCGTCGCCACCGGCATACAACACGACGTCGTCGTGAATCACCAGGCGTGGACCAAAGTTAAAGGTAAACGATTGGCGGCGTGTTACCGGTTGCGTCTCCCAGGCAATTTCGCCGGTTCGCTGGTCGAGGCTGACGACTTTTTCCCCGTCATGGAAATAGACCTGCGAGTCGTTAGCGGCCAATGTCAATGGAGAAACTTTGGTTTGCCTCGCCCACAGCCGTTTGCCCGAGTCAGCGTCAAAGGCCATCAGTACGCGTGGTTCTTCGTTCCAGAAAAAGTTACGGCTTCTCGCCTGGTCACCGACCCGACCGTGGAGCGGTGCATAATCCTCAAGTTCCGCTTTTCCTTTCCGAACAACCAGAAACAACAATCCGCCCGTGTGAATGATTTCTTCCGTAGCGTCACTACCTTCGTAGGTCCGGAGTACCTTTCCAGTCGCCGCATCGAGGGCTGTCAGCGGCGCGTTGTACCCGAGAGTCACGAAGACGGCATTGTCAGACGAAACCAATCGTCTTGACAATTGTGTCGGACCGCTCTTGAGCGGCCACAAATGTGGTTGCCACTCCGGGATGTCGCGTTTCCACAGAACGCTGCCGTTAAATGCATCTCTGGCGATCAATTTCCATTTCGGGGGAAGCTGAATCGAAACCCGGCTCCCTTCATCCATGATATAAAACATCCGCCCGGCGGTTGAGACCAGCGCGCTCATGCTGGCCATTCGGTCATGATGCCGGGACCAGCGTGGGCTACCAACCCATTGGAGGTGTCGCGGCGGCGCAACAACATCGTCATGGGCGACCGAGTTACCCGTTGCGTCATGCAGGTAATGGGACCATTCGTCGATGTTGGTTGGTCTCGGCTTGATAGTCTTGACCCATTGGCCATCTATTCCTTTGACCATCGCCACTCCGTTGGGAACCAACACGCGAAGGACTTCCTCCATCGGGATGTCACCCAACTCTTCGGTCACTAACAAGTTGACAAGATTGTCGACGTAGGGGAGCTCGTTTCCGACCAGCGCGTCGATTGAGACGTCACCATAATGGCCTGATGCCTGCACTCGCTGGCGGGCGGCAGCAACCGTCGATGGATTACGCTGCAAACCATGAACCTGGATCGCTTCGTTTTGACGAAGTGCTGCCGTCAGTTCGCCGTCGCCAGCCCCGAGTTGAACAAAAAACCCGGCCGAGATTCCGGACTGTTTGAGAATCTGTTTCGCGTCTCCATCGGCATCCGCGAAAACAAACGAAGCGGAGAGAGCAACACCAACAGCAAGACACAATCCCGCCGCGAAACGCTTTGACGGTTGAAACATTTTTTACGCTCTCGGCTGACAGGAATTCCAACACCGGCTTTGGGCCAGTTTAGGCCCACCGGGGCGCAATTGTGGCCAGAATCGCAGCACCTGTCAAACATCCTGGATTCGAATTCTGCGAATGCCCGATGGCGCCGGGTTATCAACCGGGATGCCCCCAATCTGTAGCCAAACGAACGACCAGGAAAAACGCTTCATCTGCTTCCGGAAATTTCCGGTTTACCGGGGCCAGAACTCGGCAATTTTTTGCTTTAGAAAATCCACGCTGCGGACAAGTTGCGGCATTCCTTCGACGCCGTCTTCGATGCTGATCCAACCGTCGAATCCAACGCTTTTCAGTTCGCGGAATATCGCGTCGTAATCGTTGAGTCCTTTGCCAATCTCGCCGTGGCTCAGGCGCCGCGCATATCCTACCGCTCCCTCTTCTTCGCGCCGAAGATCTTCCAACGTGCCTTCTTTCAGGTACCTGTCACTGGCGTGCATCGTAACCACGCGGTCGGAAACCCGCACCAGAAGCTCAAGCGGGTCTTCTCCGGCAAGAAACGCATTGCTCGGATCGTAATTCACACCAAAGCAGGGATGTTGGATCCGATCAACCAGACTGCAAAAGACGTCCATCTTCTGCGCAAACTCGGGATACTCCCAGAAATCGTCTTTGTAATGGTTTTCGATGATCAGGGTGATGCCGCGTTGCTCGGCATACGGCAAGCAAGCCTCAATCGAATCCGTGGCGAGCATAACGCCTTCGTCAACGGTTAACTCGGGTCGACGTTGCCCGCTCAGTACCCGACAAAACGTGCCACCCAAAGCGTGGGTCATATCGATCCAGTGTTTCTGTTTTGCAATTTCCTCGGCACGAAATGCGGCATCGGGGTGTGTGAAATCTGGTGAACAACACATCATCGGAATGACCTTGCCATGGTTCTCGACCTCCCGGCGGAACCTCGCCCAATTGGATTCGTCGGACATTTCCAAGAACCCGGCATACCATTCGATCCCCTGGACGTCGAGGGTTCCGGCCAGGGTGATCCATTCGGAGACGGACATCGAACCATCCTTGCAGAGCGCTTGCATGAAGGCTTTCGGGAATACGGCAAGCTTGGGCATTGCGTTACCTGTCCTGGAACGTGGTTTTGTCCTTTGGCGGGTTTCGGCCGATGAAGGGGTGCTGTTCAAGCTCGACCACCTGGCCACTGATCGGACCACTTTCGTCAGCCAACCAATAGACTGCACCCGCGGCTATTTCGCTGGGCGCAATAATCCTCCCCGCCGGCGCAAAGACGTTTGGCAAATCGGCGTACCAATTCTCGGGAAATCCCTCTTCGCGTTTACGTTTCTCTTCGGCTTCCGTCAAAACCCAACCGGGATTGATTTGATTGACACGGACGCCTTCTTCCCGAAACAACGTATCACCAAGGTTTCGAGTCATGGTCATCAATGCCCCTTTGGAAACGCTGTACGGCAACAAATCCGGTTCGCCGCTGTACGCGTTGACACTTCCGATATTCAAGACACAACCCTGGTTGGCCCGCAGTTGCGGGAGTGCTGCCTGGATCAGCAGGAACGGAGCCAACGTGTTGATGGTAAGGAACTCCAAGAACTTCGTCGCATCGGTATCGTGAATGTTTCCCGTCGCGATCAGCGCTGCGTTATTGACAACGGCATCAAGTTTTCCGAACCGGGTAACGGCAAAATCGACAAGTCGTCCGGGGCACCCGTTAAGCGTGAGGTCTTCAATGTAAAGCGCAGCGATGTCCGGGCCAAGTTCCTGGACCAGGGCTTCACCTAACTCTGGCTGCAAACCATGGACGACCACCGACGCGCCTTCGGCCACACAACGCCGAGCAATCGCTTTGCCAATGCCGGTGCAGCTTCCGGTGATTACGATAACCTTGTTCTGAAGTCGAGACATGATTTCAATCGGGTCAAACAGGTTGCAGGACGGACTTTACGACATCGCCTCGATGCATCTTTTCAAACGCTTCGCGCCATTCGGTAATCGGCCAGACTCCGCCAATGATTGGTGCGACGTCCAATTGGCCACTGGAAAGCAGAGCAACGACCCGTTCCCAAATGGGCCAGTTGTGACTGAAGCTTCCCTGAAGAGTCACGTTCTTTTGAACCAGTTGATCCAGGTTAAAGCCAAGCGGCTGCGGACCCCAACCAACTTTTGAAATCCAGCCCGCGGGACGAACCAGGTCGATTGCGATTTTGAGCGTGAAACTGACTCCCGCGGCATCGATGACGCCGTCGCAGCCGAGGCCATCCCGCCGAAGTGCCCAGGGTTTGGCGTCCCCCACAATCCCCTCGCATCCGTAATGCTGCGCGATTTCCAATCGGCGTCGATCGGATTCAAGACCAACCAGTGCCACTTCGGCACCACAAATCGTCGCCATCGCTGCACATAGAATCCCGATCGTCCCCGGGCCAAGCACAACAATTCGGTCGCCCGGCTCGATTCTTGCATTCTTGACGACCGCGTTGTAAGCGACGCAGCAAGGCTCGGTCAGGCAGGCGTGTTCAAAAGGCAACGAATCAGGAATCGCATGGAGAATCCGCGATGGCACACGCACAAATCGGGTCATTGCTCCGTTGACACCGTAGCCAAATCCCTTGCGAGCCGGATCAAGGTTGTAGAGCCCACGGCGCGACATCGGGTTGCGCTGGTCGACGATCGCGGCCGTTTCGCTGACGACACGATCACCTTCCTGCCAACCCTCAACGTCGTCCCCCAACTCGACGATTCGCCCACCAAATTCATGGCCCAGCACAACCGGGTAGTTCACCGGCCACGAGTGGTCCGCTGTCCATTGATGCAGGTCGCTTCCGCAAACACCGACATTGGCGACTTCAAGCAGGACATCATCCGGACCGATCGATGGACGATCGACATTGCGAATTTCGACCGAGCCTTTTTCAGGAGCAAAATTGACGACAGCGGCTGATTTCATGTTGGTTGTTTTTCATGGCGCCGGCGGACCGCCAGCGCAAAGGCTTCTTTCGAAGCGTTGTGTGCAACCCGGTATTACTGGAACCCGAGATGGAATCAAATTGGTTGCTGATTATAAAAAAAAATACGTTCTTGGCTTGTTGTTGGGCAAAATCCGCATGATTCGCGGAATGTTGCGCCACTCGTGGAACCTATCCAACTTCCTGTGAATGGATGGCCTCGCAGATCAGTCGCAGTGATCCCTCCAGGTCTCCGTCGGCGGTTCTGAAGGAATCCGCGTCGATTGTCAGAGGAGCTCCCAACACCACCAAGGGTGCACCATATCTCGGACATTCAATTGCCTGCTCCAGCGAAAGGCCACCTACAGCCTGAACGGGAACCGTTACCGCCTGGCAGACGTCACGAAGTTGATCGAGTGGACTGGGCATATGCAATCCTCGAGCTGCGATCCCGCGTCGTTCGTCGTAGCCGATGTGATGGATCACAAAGTCGCACCCGAGATCTTCCAACCACTTTGCCCCAGCCACCATATCTTCGCAGACCATGTTGTCACCCATCACCTGACAGCCAAAATCGGCCCCGGCCTTGACTACACATCGAATCGTCTCCTCATGCGCGCGAGCCATCACGACGACGTGCGTCGCTCCTGCCTTGGCCATCATCTCGGCTTCCAGATAACCACCATCCATGGTCTTGAGATCCGCAACGATGGGAGTGCCAGGAAATTCAGCTCGCAGAGTTCGAACGCCGTGTAATCCCTCAGCCAGAATCAGCGGCGTGCCCGCCTCAAGCCAATCCACGCCAGCTCTCATCGCAAGATGCGCCGTTTCGAGCGCTTCGTTGATGTCAGTCAGGTCAAGCGAAATTTGAACAATTGGTTTCATGTCGACGCTTTGTTGTTTTCAATTCGAAGCAATGCTGGTCGCTGTCCGCATCAAACTCAAGCCAGGTCATCAGCGTTGGCGAGAACCCAACAATGTAGACCCGTCGCTCCAGCTGTTCAACAAGCCCTCAATAAAGTTGCGCTGCCTCAACGATCAGACAACTTCCTTCCAAGGAGCCCCCCAGGAAAACTCCCTCGTAGTCCAATCTTGACGCTACCCAATGCGACGGACATCTCCTCCATCATCGAAAGCCAAATGGCGTTCAACAGGCCCAAGGCTGAACGTGCATCCCCAGACGTTCTGGCTTCATCGACTGGCTCAACTATCAAGGCAGTTGTCGACCTGCCATTGGTCAGAGACCGACTGCCGTGTCAACGGAAGTTGCGACCCGGAAATGAACCAAGCACAAATTGCTTTTGAAAGATTTTCCCTTGCTTGAAGATTAAACAAGTTTGCAACAGGGAAACGACGATTCCGGGATTGATCGCCTGACGATTGCCAGGACTTTTGTCCCGCTCGACAGCGAGAGTTCGTCAACGGTTTGGCGACCCATTTATTTGTGGCATCACGGCACGCGGAACGGCATTTTTTTTTGAAAAAATCCCGCTGGCGGAATTGACTACAGGTGTAGCCATGCATAACATACCTGACGACAACCGTAGTCGATATTCAGGAACGCCGTGAATTTCAAACGTAAACCACTGGGCCGCGTTGAATTGGAAGTGCTCCAATTTGTCGTCGAAAACCACCCGATTCGGGTCAAAGACGTCGCTGCACACATGTCCGAAGTTTCGGGCCAGGCAAGAACAACCATTCTGACCGTTCTCGAGCGGCTCCGTCAGAAAAAATACCTCAGGCGCCGGAAGATCGACGGTCTCAACCATTATTCACCCACGGTCAGCAAGACAGAATTCATTCAGGAACTTGTTGGTGATTTTGTTGACGAAGTGTTGCAAGGTTCCGTATCGCCTTTTGTCGCTTACCTGGACAAACATGCGCAGCTGTCCAACGACGAATGCGAACAGCTCAAGAAACTGGTGGCAAAATTAGATACCCAGAGAAGCAAATCGTCAGACGATTAAACCACAAGAGTGAGTCCATTCATGATTGCCGAACTCGAGCTCAATATCAGCTTACTTGAAATCTGGGTTGAACGCATGTTTGTTGCCAGTTGGCAGGGTGGAATATTACTGGCGTTGGTTTGGATGATTTGCAGGTTTTGGAAACAGCTTCCGGCCTCGACTCGTTGTTGGATATGGCGAATTGCCTATTTGAAGTTCGTCCTGGTCCTGATGTTTGGCGGCCTGTTCAAGCTCCCCCTGCTACCCGCCTCGTTCAACAACGCAAAACCAATCTCCACCGCTGGCATTGAAGTCGCAGCCGGGCAGCTATGGATCCCGGAACAGGCGAGAGCGGAGAAACCGGACGACCTGCGTGGTGATTGGGAATGGGAAGCTGCCGCGGCTCCGACCCCAACGATAACTCAATTACCGGAATCAATTGACGCGAAAACGGTTTTGCATGCAACGCTGTTCGGAATCTGGATTGTCGGTTGCGCATGGAGCCTGGTCAACGTGAATCGCCAGCAACTGGCAACTCGACGATTGGTTGCCCACAGCAAGCCATTCGAAACAGGGCGATTCTTCGGTTACTATCGGATTCTATGTGCCCAGTTGAAGCTCTCAAGTCCTCCCGGGCTGGCAACGACGTCAGAACTAAAATCGCCGATTGTGGCCGGTGCCTGGCGATCAACGATTCTGATTCCTGAATCGGTACTTCAAACCTGCGGACCGGACGAACTGGGCTTGATTGTCGCTCATGAACTGGCCCATGCAAAACGTCGGGATTTATTGTGGAACTGGTTACCCGTACTGGTTCGAACCTGCTTCTTCTTTCATCCACTGGTCTGGCTGACCCAACAGCGATACGCACTCGACCAGGAAATTGCTTGCGACTGCATGGCGCTGAATAGCACCAGGGCACAATGCCGTGAGTACGGAAACCTGCTGGTCAAGGTCTCTTCAGCAACTTCTTCCCACCGGAGCCCAAGGCTTGCCGCACTCGGCGTTGCAAGCTCATTCAAAACCCTAAGAACAAGGATTCTGGAAATGCACCAATTCCAACGTCAAACTTCGCAAATCTCCCGACTCTTATCGATCACCATCGTCGCTACCGGGTTATTTGCCATCGCGCCATTTGACCTCGTTGCCCAACAAGGAAAACCGGTTCAAAGAACGGTTGATAACGAATCGACCCTGCCAATCGAAGACCCTGTCGAACCATTGCGTCAAGCCGCCCGTTCCATTGCCTCGTCAAGTCCGGACGATGAAATTGGCATTTCAGATTCGCGGGAAGGGCGATCGAGCAATCTCAGCATCTCTGTGAGCGATGGTGATGTGTCCGAATCCATTCAAATCAACTCGGGACAGAATGGCGGAGTGGACGTTGTCTTTTCGAAGGTTGTAGATGGTCAGACGAAAGTCAGAGAATACAGGCTGGAAAAAATCGAACAACTGGCTGAGAAAGACAAACAAGCATACGATTTTTACAAAAATCATGTCAAACCGGCTGGACAGGGAATGGGTAACAACGGCACTACCATGGCCACCGGAACCGGGCGCCGAAGCAGCACAGGGAGGTCTGGCTCCCGTTCATTACGCCAACGGAGTTCGCGTTCTGGAAACTCAAATGCAATTACCGACCAGTCCAGTGACTCGTCATCGCAAAGCTCTTCCAGTTCGGCATGGGAAAGGTCTTCTTCGGTTGGTCGAAATGGAAGAACTCGCAACAATCGGAGTTTCGGCACGACGGGTAATGGAACCGTTGGCGGTGGTGTTGGCAATGCGAATCAGCAGCTGATTCAGCAAATCAACCAGATGATCAATCAAACCAGTGACACACAAATGAAAGACAATCTGCGCAGGATGTTGAACGAAATCCAGAACAATTAATGCCGTTCGACCTACCGCGCCATTGGTTTTAAAGTCGCGGTTCCGAACATGGGTCTGCACTCCTCGTGAATCATGGTTTGTGAGAACCGAAGGGTACCGTCGGTTTGCATTTCGACCGAGAACTTCCGGAGGTTATACAGGCCCTTCTCAAATCCAAACGTTTCGCCATCATCCTCGTAGAGGCTGCAGGTCGCATCGGTTTTTCCGTAGTAACGAATTTCCAAATCGGTGCCGATAATCTCCCGGGTCCGGTTGACGGGTTTCTTGAGCATCGGAATCAAAGACCCTTCCTTGACAAACAAAGGGGGCAAATCGTTGGTCTGTTGGGCCGTGACCTTGATTTCCTCGTGGTTGCCGACCAGCTGACCCGAATAGAAGTCGTACCAGTTGCCTTTGGGAAGTTGGACCTGTCGTTCAACGGAACGGTTGTAAAAGGGTGCTACCAGGATATCGGGGCCAAACATGAACAGACTATTATCTTCCTTGATTTCCGGTTCATCGCCATCGGCATAAGGAGCGTTTTCGCCATTGATTTCTCGTTCTCGGCCGACTTGACGCGAGTTCGTTCTCCCGGTTTCCAGCAACATTGAGCGAACGGGGGGCACGCCATTTTGGTGGTAGTCTGCAAACGCGGTATAGAGGTAGGGAAGCAATTGCATTCGAAGTTGAATTGTGTTTCGCACAGCGCCGGTCGAATCGGGAAAGCTCCAGGGTTTGGTCCCACTGGCCCAGGCGTTGAGCATTGCCAGGGGAGAGAAACAAACCGTATGCATCCGATTGATCCACTCGCGATCGCTTCCGGCGCTACGGATCTCGGGACACCACAAGATACCACTGAGGCTGGCTGACGAAATTCCGGTAATATATTCGTCGTGCCCGTAGGAATCCGAGTAGATAGCAAACGGGTAATGGGATGCCGCGCCGTTGCTCGCCCGGACCAGACCAAAAGTCCGCAGATTGTGTTTGTGGTAAAGCTCCTTGTAAAACATCCGCTGCATCAACAAGCCGTAGGTTTGACGCATCGACTCGGAAGAGGTGCCAGAGGGAAACACCGCATGGTCGGGCCACAACCAATGGTCGTATCCATCCACTTCATCAATTTTGTAACCAGAGACTCCGATATCAAAGTGGTCCTGCTTGTGTTGCTCGATCAAAATGTCACGGGCTTCCTGCAAGGTGTAATCGGGCACGATACCCAACCAGACCAGGTGAGATCCGGACAATGGGTACATTTTTTCATAGATCCGGGCATGCTGCGAGATATACGGATTTTCCCAAAGATTGAGGTGGAGGCCGTCATCCAGGAGTTTTTTCGTAAAACCACCAGGATCTGGGAATCGTTTTCGTTGCCACTCGAATGTGCAAGGATAAGATTTTGTTTGCCAACCGGGTTCCAGTCCGATGACATCCAACGGAATGTCATGTTTTCGGAAATCGTTGATCTCTTGTACCGTTTGGGCTGCGGAAAACTTTGACGGAACCCGGTGCCAAAACCCCAATCCCCAGAGTGGTGGCATGGCGCCGCCGCCACAGTACAAGTTGTAACGGGCGACGATGTCCTGCAGGTCGGTGCCGGTGAACACAACGAGTTCCATCCCCTTGCCGTGGACGTAGGCTTCGATCGCATCGCCCGGCGGCTGAGCCATCCAGCGCCCCGATTGTGGCTCATCGTCCGGTGGATTTCGGTCGACTTCCGGCGGATTGGTTTTGGAATCCTTGCGGTTACCAACCTGGTTATAAACTTTGAGGAACTTGGCCGTGTTGAAAAAGACGCCATATCCCTGGCTGGAAATAAAGAATGGGACAGGCGCATGAGTGGCCCCTCCACCCTTGGAAAAATGATCTACTTTCAGCGTCAGAATTTTCCCGTTTTTTTGTGTTCCGTCAAACTGCAAACCATAGCCAAAGATTTTCTCGCCGACAGAGGTCGGGATGCGTACCATGAGTTTCTGGTCCGAATTGACGTGATAGCCAATTTTCCGGATCCGGCCTGGCAAAGGAATGTTCTTCAACCGGTTCAGTCGCTCAATCTTCGGTGGAGCGCCGGCGAGATCACTGTAACGAACCTCCCCTGAAGCTTCTCCCAACTCGGCCGACCAGACGCCGTGGGCAACCTTTTTCCATTTGTCGACCGTGGTCAAATCGCCGAGATCCTGTGCAGCAGTCGTGCTGCAGAAAGCCCCACAGATCAACAAGATCGCTGTCGACAAGCGCATTCCGTTTTTTATCCTGATGATAGGGACCCTGGGTCGTGACGAGTTTGGATTCGGGGCCTGGAATTGGCGTTCGAAACCCTGGATTCCAGCTTACTCCTGGATTTCGCGAATACGTATGTTGCGAAACTTGAGGTTGTTCGGTTGACCGTGATCCTGGAATCCGATGTAGCCTTCCAGTGGGCGGTCTTTCATCGCTCCCTCGTCCAACTGAGTATCGATAATCTGTTGACCGTTAAGTTCAACTTCCAGATGGCTGCCGATACAGGTCACAACCATTCGATTCCACTCGTTTGGGGGTCGAGACATATTTTTTGTCGCCGCTGCATCGGTGCCAACAACTCCTCCGTGGTCATGCGACCCGAGGGGCCCCTGTTTTTGGGACGAGTCAAGAATCTGGACTTCGATACCTTTTTTCACGGGGTCATTTCGATCACCGACACGAAAGTAAACTCCACTATTGCCGCCGGGCGAATACGAATATTCCACGTCCAGGACGAAATCCTTGTACTTTTTTTCCGACCAGAGATACGCGTCGTAGCGCTGCCACCCCGTCTCTCCGTCACGGGGCTGGATTAAAACCGATCCATCACCCTGGGGAATCCAGTTGCCGTTGGTTTTCCAGCCACCGAGGTCTATCCCATTGTACAACGACTTGAAATGGCTCAGATCGCGAAGTTTCAGGTTCCGCCAACGGACTTCGAATGGTCCCTGACCTGAACCGATTCCGTGAACCTGAAGTCCGATGAATCCCTTGGGATGCGATTGGTATCGTTCATCGTGAGTCAGATCGGAAATGGGTTGCCCATTGATCCAGGTTTCAATTCTGTTGCCAAACGCTACGACGTGGTACGAATTCCACTCTCCGTCTTTGAAGTATTGGTGCGGTTTCCGGTCTGCGTCTGGCGTCATCCAGCCCCCCGCTGCTTCGCCGTAAACATACCCTGCCATGCCATCGAGTGAAATTTCCACCTGGGGTCCGTTAACACGGCCATCGGGTTTGTCACCGATGCTCTGTGAGCGAATCTGGACTCCGGAATTCAAAGCGGAATCGACTTTGACTTCAAACTTCAGTTCAAAGTCGCCGTAGAGTCTGTCGGAACACAGAAAGGAATTGGGGCTCCCTTCGGACGTCTTACCGACGATCGCATCTCCGTCGACGCGGTAGGTTGCAGTACCGTTGCGCTGTGACCATCCGTCCAGGTTTTTTCCGTTAAACAAGTCAACGAATCCAGGATCATCCTGAGCCCGGACTGTCGAAGTCAGAATCATGGCCAACAGCAAACCGGCCGATACGAAACGAGGCATGGCGAGATCTTTCAAAAAAAGAAAATGAACCGGACGGAAAAGAGTGCAAGCAAATTCTTGTCGTTGGAATTCCTGCATGGCAACACTGAACCAACATGCTGTTTCATACTTTACCAATACGAAGCATGTTATGAAACAAAAGCAGTTCCATTATCGGAACCTGATTAACCTTAGCAGCAGATCATACGGGAAATCAATCATGTCGGCCCCGTCATTCTTTGCAACGCATCCAATTAAATCCAGATGGTGACAACTGACCTGTTGGCACTTGCATCAGCCGGCGAATTCAGGCTGCGCAACTCCCCCGACTTGCACGTCGGCGACGAACAAGTCGCCAGCCAACGGTTGCTGCCGTCGTTCCTCCGGGTTCAGCCCTATCGACGCGGTGGTAATCAGCAACTGGTCCAGGTTGGGGCCACCGAACGCACAGGCGGTTGGCGCGGCGACTGGCAACGAGATTTTGGATAGTATTCTGGACGAAACCGGGCAGATTTTGGCCACGCACCATCCTCCCCAGAAGGCAATCCACAGATTGTCATCGGTATCAATCGCCATTCCGTCGGGAAACCCGATTTCGTCCGGCGCTCGAAAGATACAGGTGCGATTTTCAATCCTGCCTGTCGTACGATCATAGTCAAACTGATAGACTTCCCGGCGAGGCGAGTCGACGAAGTACATCCGCTGCCCGTTACGTGACCACACGATACCATTGGAAACGCCAATGTCATCTCCCCATCGCTTGATGATCTGTCCATCGGATTCAAGCGAGTACAACGACCCTGTGAAGATCTTCATATGGTCTTTTATGCGCATCGTGCCGGCCCAGAATCGACCTTCGGGGTCGCATTTTCCGTCATTGAAACGATTGTCAGGCTTATCGAATTCCGGATCACCCCACGATTGAACCTGGCCGGACACCGGATCGAAAGAGGCAAGACCGTCCTGCAATGAAAGCATCAATCCACCCCGCTTGCGAACGACGACCGTGCCGGGCATCTGATCCAGTTGCCACTCCAGGTTTCTCAACGAATCAGGGGAAAACCGAAACAATTTCCTTTCCTCGATGTCGATCCACCAGTAGGCCGAGCAGCGAGGGTCCCAGAGCGGGCCTTCACCCAGTGTTGCCTGGGCGGCAAAAACCTGCTCGGCATTGAATTGCTGAATCGCCATAGGAATTCATGGTTTTCTGTTGATCGTTTTATGAACGAATGTGCGATTCATCCAAATGAGTTCGACAGGATACTACTCGACTGAACCGTCATGGGTTGTGGTTTGCACAAAAAGGCTGGGTTCGCGGTTCTTGAACCTGGGCGATCAACCCAATTTAACTTATTCGTAAACCCTGACAATTCTGCGCGAAGCGCACCTTAACCCGAATGGACGACAACATCAACGCCCTGAAACGTTTCCTGAAACGAGCCTCGGCCCGATGCAACAGGTTTCCTAACATGTTAACATGATGGGCGTTACGTGCCCGTCAAGATTGCCGGGGGCCTCAACAAAAAACATCGCCTCGGCTGCGGGGTAACTTGTGTTTCAAGTTGGGTCGCGTCTGCGTTGTGACTTCGGGATAATGATCCGGTTGTACCGGTCAATTAACCCTTTATGTTTGTCTACGTGATGGAACCCGGAGACACGAACCACGATCAATTAAATTGAACCATTGGGGATGCAACCGTGCTCCTAGGAATCGACTTGACACCGACAACTTTGCTTGACTTTATCCTTGCTTTTGCTTTGTGGATCGTCATCTGGACGCCTGTGGTTGCCCTGCTGGAATACATCGCGCATCGCTGGATCATGCACAAAGCCAACCACTTGCTGGATCCGGACCTGTCGCAACTGAGGGCGCATGGCAAGCATCACCAGGGCGCCAACCATTTCGATCTCGTCGACGTCCCGCTGAAGAATTGTTTCCGACTGACCGCCCCTTTTATTTTGGGCGTTCTGGCCTGGGGCTGGTTCGTAGGTCCGGTATCGAGCATTGTAGCGCCGCTGCTGGCGCTGCTGACCTGGTGTTTTGTCTATGCCTATTTATGGAATCGCATGCACCGGGCGATTCACGACCTGGAAAAAAACTGGTTTCGCCGCAGCGGTCCGATTTTCCGGTTCTTCATGAACCATCACCTGCAGCACCACGCACGCGCCAGGGTAAACTACGGGACAGTATTCCCATGGACGGATTACGTATTCGGAACAAACGCCTCCCGGAACTTCAGTCCGAGCAGGTCAGTGACACGATCGCCCATAGAAGGCGTCAATGTTGAAACCGCAACGCCGTCTCCGAGCGATCCCGGCCTGTTGGTCCGATGGGCAATCCGACTCAGCGAACTCTCACCGACCTTGAAAAAGTTGCTCTGGCAACGCTGGTATCAACACATCGCCGGTTACCAGGAGGCGGATTGGAAGTTCATGAATTACGGCTATTCCGATGAACAGTCCGGGCAAGACCCTGTCGAATTGCAGCCAACCGATGAAGAAGATCGCTTCGCCATTCAACTCTATCACCGGGTCGCCAGCGCCACGAACCTGGATGGACTCGACGTGCTGGAAGTTGGCTGCGGTCGCGGCGGCGGCGCGTCGTTTGTTCGCCGGTATCACGGGGTCAAGCAAATGACCGGTGTCGACTTTTCGAAAAAGGCCGTGCGTTTTTGTCTCGATCGCCACCAGGTAGACGGACTTTCCTTTGTGCACGGCGATGCCGAAGCATTGCCGTTTGCGGACCAGTCGTTCGACGCAGTAATTAATGTCGAGTCGTCACACTGCTACCGTTCAATGCCGGCCTTTCTTGAACAGGTGAATCGGGTCCTGCGTCCGGGCGGGTACTTTCTCTTTGCCGACCTGCGGGCGTCGTATGATTGCGAGCGACTGCACCAACAACTGCGGGAAAGCGGCCTGGCCATATTGGAACGCGAAAATATTACCGATCACGTGCTCGAGGCCCTGCAACGGGACAGCAAACGCAAGTTGGCGTTGATTGAGAACTCCATTTCGCCGCGGTTGCTACATACGTTTCTTGAGTTTGCCGGCGTTGAAGGCTCCAAGGTTTACCGCAGCTTTCGCGACGGGGAACTGGTTTATGAACGTTATTTATTGAGAAAAACGCTTGAATAGTCCACGAAATATCGCGGCAGACTGAGCCTGGTTCAATCGTTCATCCGGTTACACGATTCACGCTCAATGTCAGCCTGACCATGGAGCGCTGACGAAATCCGTCATCGAACGGTTGCTCAAAATCGTCGCTATTCAATGTTGGCATGATGGATTCCCGGCAACCACCTGATACTCGAACAGTTATATTGTTTTCCGTGGAGCGATGTCGATGCAAATCCTTTCGAGCTGAATCCGATGAGCAAGATCGAACCGGGACAATCTAGTTTTTTCGCCGACGAAATCACACGGCCTGATCCAGTCCTGCTTAAATACTATGTATGCCGGTCGTTGTTCGCGGGTCCATTCTTTCCGATCGCGCTGATTCCCCAGTGGATTCGATACAGTACCTTGAGGTACGCCCTGGATCATGACGGCGTGGCGATGAGTTGGGGTTACCTTTTTCGCCGAGAAATCTATCTGACCTATCGTCGCATCCAGGATATCCATGTAACACGCAACATCTTGCAACGATGGTTTGGATTGGCGAATGTCAGTATTCAGACCGCTTCGGGTAGTGCCGCACCCGAAATGGTCATCGAAGGCATCCTGCAGGCCGAACAACTTCGCGATTACCTTTACTCTCAGATGCGAGGTGCCAGGGGAGATAGGTTCGGGGCAAAAACATTCGACTCGAACCAGGATTCAAGTGCCGTGGGGGCACAACCGGCGAATGACCCGTCGCTTGAATTGCTCACGGAAATCTCCGCAAACTTGCGGCGCCTGCTTGAACGACGCGAGCAACAATCATGAAACAGCACGTCGATGAACTGGCCCAATGGTGTTATTGCGGAATTTGGAGTGTGATAACGCGCGGATTCATGGTCCCCGCATCTCCTCCCACGCTTCCCCGACTTGACCAGGAAACAGTCAAGTCATTCAAGCCGGCCCAGGGTTTTCTTAAATATCTTCGGTTCTTTTTCTGGGTCGGTTTGATCATTGTCGACCTGATTTTGACGGCCATCTGGATCGCCGTATTTTTTTGGAAACCCTGGGTTGGCTTGTTGATCACGCCCCTGGCGCTGACCCTGATTGTACTGCCAGATGTGATTGCATACATCGCAATTCATTTGCGCTACGACACGACCTGGTACGTGCTGAGTGATCGCAGCCTGCGGATCCGACGAGGAATCTGGGTGATTCATGAGACAACATTGACGTTCGAGAACATCCAAAACGTTAATGTCCGGCAAGGCCCAATTCAACGTTGGTTCAAGATTGCAAACTTGATGGTTTCAACCGCCGGCGGGGGCGGTGGAGTTTCGGCGGAATCAGGTCATGGTGCAAATCTGCTGGGACCGCATGTTGGACTGATCGAAGGCATCGCCAATGCAAACGAGGTTCGCGAGCTAATCATGGATCGGCTCAAATTATCCCGCAGTAGCGGATTGGGCGATGAACACTATTCCGAAGTTGAATTGCCCGGTTCGGAAAATCATCAAACACTTGCGTTGTCGCCCGCTCACCTGGAGGCGCTACGTGAAATCCGTGATTTGACTGCAAGATTGGCGGGCTGATGTCGTTTCCTCTGCCCTGCCGGACTAATCGACATACCGGAAATCCAGACTGGCAAACAACGCGTGACAAAAACTGGACCAGGCCGTCACTACGGGATTTGAGTCCTGCAAGCTGGATTCCAGCGACTCGAGATACGCCAACGCCGCATGCATTTCTCCCGGGGTCGCTGGTCGACCGATCGCTTGCCGGTAGGCCAATTGAACTCTTTGGTGATCGTCGATTCCAGATACCGACAGCAACCTGGCCGCCATTTTTCGCGATTGTTCGATTATCATCGGATTGTTCATCAGGAATAACGCCTGTGTCGGCAAAGTACTGGTATTTCGATCGCCGGTGACCAGGTTGGGGTTCGCGAAGTCAAACACTTCAAACAAGTCCAGCATTGAATTGCGAAACGCTGGAACGTAAACGCTGCGTCGAACCGTATCGAACTCATAGCCCAGGTCGTATTGGGAGATCTTCCTGATTGTCAAACCGCCGGGTTGGAGGTCCAGTTCGCCGGAAACGAAGAGAATGGAATCGCGCAGGACCTCGGCATCGACACGACGACGGTTGGCCCGCCACAACAGGCGATTCGTATCATCTTTGGCTCGACCGACCGGATCGTCTTGGGAACTCAACCGGTAAACATGCGAGAGCACAATCTGTCGAATGAGCTGCTTGGTTGACCAGCCGTTTGACACGAACTCGTTGGCCAAGTAATCGAGCAACTCGGGATGCGAGGGAGCTTGCCCTACGAACCCGAAATTATCAACTGTCCTGACCAAGCCCTGGCCGAACAGGTGTCGCCAGATTCGATTAACATAGACTCGGGCGGTCAACGGATGCTGGGGGCTGGCGATCCAATCCGCCAGCTGCAATCGCCCGCTTTCGTGAGATTCCAGGTTCGGTTTTGGATTGTCGCAACAAACCGAAATGAACCCGCGTTGTACCATCGGACCCAGGTTTCGGACCGAACCACGAATGTGCAAGTAACCATCGCTTGGTTGTTCGCTGTCCTTGACCGACATCGCAACCGCAACTGGCGGCGGTCCATTTTTTTTCATCCGGCGAAGCTCGTCATCGAGCGCCTTGATGGTTCGCTCAAGTTGTACCGAGCGACTGGCAGGCTTTGGGGGGGCGTCCGACTCGAACCAGGTCTTGGCCACAGGGTCTGAGGTCGCAACCGGAACCTGTTTTGGCTTGCTCACCAATTTTTCCTGATCGGATTCCTGGATCAGAAATTGAACGGCGTCAACAATTACGTGACCGTCGGTACCTGCGTTGGAGATGGTCACCGACGACCGATTATCAGCTTCAAACCGGTAGGTGCCCAGCGAAACGAAAAGCCCGTCGATCGGCGGCGATTGCGACTGGTTAACGATCACCTCTGCTTGACCGTCCTGATGCACAATCGTCACGGGAACATTCGAAGCCCGGTTTCCACTGGCACCATATGACAGCCGCACTTCGTAATATCCACCCGTTTGAATGTTTGGAGTGAAGACCACCTGTTTCTTGCCTTTGTCGATATTCTCATCGTGCAGGTAGTGCCCATCGACAAATGGCCTCAAGCTGGTCGATTCCACCCACTGGCCAATGATTTTGGCATCTCGATCATCAATTACAATTCCAGCCAAATCACTTGAGTTTCGACGATCAACGTTGGAATGGAGTTCCACGTTTCCAGAGTTACCACCTAGCTCTTCCAGCTCCTTTTGGGCGGCTTCGAGTTGCTTGCCAAGCTTCGCTACCCGTGCCCGGTATTGCCTGTCCGCGACCAGTTCCTGCTCGGTTGCCAACGGCTGGATCACGTAACTTGAAACATTTCCGTCCACCAGCGACACGGTGCTGCCGAAAATTCCCGCCAGCGCGTAATAGTCGGTCATGGGAATCGGGTCAAATTTATGGTCGTGACACCGGGCACAGCCAAGCGTCAATCCCAGAAACGCACGGCCGATCGTGTCAACCTGTTCGTCGATCACCTCCATTGCCAACAGCTCTTTGTCCTGTTGTTCGTAGTTGGTCGGCCCGAGCGCAAGCATCCCGGTCGCAACCAGACGTTCTGTTTTCTGGTGGTGCGAATCAGACGATAGCAGGTCACCGGCGATTTGCTCCCGGATAAATTGATCAAATGGCTTGTCCGCGTTAAACGAGTCGATCACATAATCACGAAATCGCCATGCTTCGGGAAACATCAGGCTTCGTCCTCCTCCACTCGACTCAGCAAACCGGACGACATCCAACCAATGACGGCCCCAGCGTTCACCAAAATGTTTCGACGCGAGCAGTTCGTCGACAACTTTGGCAAGAGCGATTTCCATTTCGTCGCGGTCATGAATAAAACCGTCGATCTGGTCGACGGTCGGAGGTAACCCGATCAGCGCGAGATAGACCCGGCGGATCAATGACTCGCGACTGGCATCTTCAACGGTCGAAATCGCATTGGCCTCGAGTTGTGCGAGAACAAATTGGTCGATCGACGACACTGGCCATGTCTTGTTCGAGGTCTCAGGCGGCGGGGAATCGCTGCGCGGGGCAAAGGACCAAAACTTCCTGCCAGCTTCCATGTCGATTTCGTTCGACACTGGATTCGATAGTGTTTTACGAGGGTCGGGTGCGCCCATTTCAACCCATTTCACCAAGGCATCGATCTCCGACGGTTTGAGTTGGCCTTGAGGAGGCATTTCAAAATCTTCATACCGCACCGCAGCGATCAACCGGCTTTCATCAGGTTTGCCAGTAACCATTGCAGGTCCAGAATCGCCTCCTCTCAGAATATCCGCGCGAGACGTAAGGTGCAGTCCGCCGCGCAACTTTTTTTCGTCGTTGCCATGACACGTCAGGCAATGTTCAACCAGAATCGGACGAATTTCGTTCTCGAAGAAATCGATGTCTGCCTGGCTGGATTTCACGGCCTGAGCCTGTCCTCCCCCGGATCCTTGTTGGGCAGCAACCACATCGAAGGGAACAAGCCAAACCAGGAAAACGCAAACGACTGGGAGCCCGTCGCTGAATCTGAGTCGGTATTCAAATGGATGGAGTTTCGGGATCATGGATCTTTCGGCTCGAATTTTCACATTTTGGTTTTGCGTCCAGGACCTTATTATAACGTCAAAACCGCGAGTTCATGAATCCTGTCCTGAAACGCACCAGACATTATTCACGCTATCGATTTCGTCGGATCCGTCGGCACTGGCCGTTTCGGTTTCCTTTACCTTGATTGATGTCGTACTGTTCCCGAACGGAAAACCGATCACAGCCCCGATTTTCCCATCAGAACCGGCCAACCATTGAACCGCCGGTTTGACAATATATGGCTTGATGCACACCGAAGCGATATCGTATCGCCGCGCCAACTCATAGCCCGCTTTCAGGTTGTTTTCCGGAACTGCCGGATGAAGCAGCAACGGGTCGATCTGCTTCGCGGGTTCTTTGATCATGATCTGGTTAACTGACTGGAATGGAGGATGCGGGTTCGGCTCGCTGTGGCATACCTGCGATTTTGTGTTGACCGGCCTTTGAAGAAAAGCGGCCTTCTCGCGCGGGTTTACGCCACAAACTGCCGCAAAAAATTGTAGCTCTGTCGCAATGCCGATTTTCGTTTTTCCAAAGTGCCTTCGTAAGCCCGGTCCTCAACCTCGACACAAACGGAGCCATCATAGCCAGTGCTGGAGAGCATGGAAAAGAAACGACCCCAATCGACTTCACCCAAGCCCGGTAGTTTCGGCAAGTGCCACAGGTTCGGTGGAGACATCGCGCCGAATTCATTCAGTTTCGCCTGATCGATCATCACATCCTTGGCGTGAATGTGAAATAGTTTGTCCGCAAACCTGTGGATCGGATCAACCGGGTCCATGAACTGCCAGACCATGTGCGACGGGTCGTAGTTCAAGCCAAAGTATTCACTGGGAATCGCTTCGTGCATTCGTTTCCAGATGGCCGGGGTCGTTGCCAGGTTTCTTCCACCCGGCCATTCATCTTCGGTGAAATACATCGGACAATTCTCGATTCCAACTCGAACCCTATGCGATTCGGCAAAGCGAACAATTTCCGGCCAGACCTCCACAAACCGGGACCAGTTATCAGACACCGATTTGGTATGATCACGTCCGATAAACGTATTCATCTGGTCAACGCCCAGTAAAGCGGATGCCTCGATCACGCGTTTGATATGGTCGATGTAAACCTGAGCTTCGACGCGATCGGCGACCAATGGGTTTGGGTAATAGCCCAATCCGCTGATCGAAACGCCGTACTTTGACAAGACTTCACTCGAAGCAATCGCGTCACTCGGAGAAAAACCGGCGACATCCAGATGCGTAACCCCCGCGTACCGCCGATCGGCAGAACCCGCTGGCCAACACATGATCTCGACACAATCGTAACCTGTTTCGGCGGCGAAACGAATCACGTCTTCGAACGATAAATCGCCAAATATGGCGGAGACAAACCCAAGTTTCATGACTTCACCAATTGGATGGATTTCATTGAGAAAACAAACGGCAAGAAACGGCATGCCGGACTGTCTGGGTAAGGTCATGCACGGCTGATTCGCGATGCCGATCAAACCGCCTCGAACCGACAATTTAACTGCCCGCAACGGAACGATCTTTGCGGAAAAAGGTCAGCAACAGGCTATCATAACATCAAGTTTGTGGATCCGGTTGCGAGTGAGTAATTCGACGGGATTCCGCGACCGGATCGGCAAAATAATCGCGGAACTTGAGGTTATTTGTGGGGTTCAAAACCGTACGTTCCGGTTCCCGTGAAATTCAACACTTGACTGCCTGTGAAAACTATCTTGTTCGCGAAAATTACTCTGCTTTACTGCATTCTCATCGCAGCACCCTCAGATGCCGATCAGGTGATTTCATTTTCTCATGAAAATGTGCTGGGCACGTCTCTGGAAATCAATTTATCGTGCAAGGATGCAAAATCGGCCGGGCAATTCGAGGCGATGATTCTGGCAGAGATCGACCGACTCGATGGCATCCTCAGCAGCTACAAGGCGGACAGCGAATTTTCGCGATGGCAGGAAACGATCAATTCACCTGTCAAAGTCTCACCGGAACTATTCGAATGTTTGGAGCAAGCCCAGTCGTTTCGGCAGCAAACCCACGACGCGTTCCATCCCGGAGCGGGCCTGTTGATTCAGGAGTGGACATCGGCCGAAAAAGCAAACGTGATGCCAGACATGGATCAGCTCGCGAGAGACGTCATCAAGATCAACCAGCCACTCTGGAAGCTGAACGCGGATCAACAAACGGCAACGAAATTGGTCGGCTTTCCCGTGGACATCAATGCATTGGCCAAAGGGTTTGTCATTGATGCCGCAGGCAGAGCGATCATGGGGCTCTCGCATCCACCCTCCCAGCTCACAATCAACATCGGTGGCGATTTAAGGTCTTGGGGCGATCCCAAAATCAAAGCCTCGATTTCCGATCCATCGCAGCCGAACAAGCCGCTTCAGCAGCTGGAGTTTGCCAATCGCGCCCTGGCAACCAGCGGTAACTATCAGCGTGGATTCAGGGTGTCCGGTAGTCAATTTTCACACATTCTTGATCCCTACACGGGGCGTCCGGCCGACATCGCTCCGAGTGTATCGGTGATCGCGCCGACGGCGACGATGGCAGACGCGTTAGCGACGGCGTTTTCCGTACTGGACACTGACGAAAGCATCAGACTTGCAGACCGCCTGGAGAACTGCGATTGCCTGATCGTGACCCATGCCGGTCAACTCGTTGCGAGTCAGAACTGGAATCAGTACGTGGTATCCAACGGTCAAGAAACAGCGAAAACAGTATCGCCGCCGGCGGCTTCGGTCAGCAAGGAGCTGGTTGTCAATTTCGAGATCGCCAAACCAGCACAGAACAACCGCTATCGTCGACCCTATGTTGCAGTCTGGATTGAAACGCCGGATGGGATTCCTGTCCGGACTCTGGTCTTGTGGCTGATGGAAAATCGTCCCGGGCCGAGATGGCACCGGGAACTGTCACGTTGGTATACGACGGATCAACTTCGTCTTTTGATCGAAGAAAAGCAACTGATCGGAACGATTTCCGGCGCAACGCGGCCGCCCGGAAAATACAAAACCGTTTGGGACGGAAAAAGTGATGGCGGTGAAAACTGTGCACCCGGGCGATACTGTCTGTTCATCGAATCCGCGCGAGAACACGGCACTTACCAACTCATCAGGTATGAATTTGAACACGGCGGAAATGACTTTGAAGCAAGTCCGAAAGGCAATGTTGAAATCAACGGGACGTCGCTCGTTTACCGCAGGCTGACACCCAAGGCGGGCAAGTAGTTGAGTCAAGAACCCAGCGATGATTCG
Source organism: Planctomycetaceae bacterium (assembly GCA_024642205.1). Classification (GTDB taxonomy): domain Bacteria; phylum Planctomycetota; class Planctomycetia; order Pirellulales; family Pirellulaceae; genus Mariniblastus. The sequence goes on from JAHEBQ010000019.1 coordinate 71,923, forward strand.
GAATCGAACCCGGCAAGGCGTGACCGTGCCAAATCCAACCAACGAAAGCAGCGGCGCAGATTCCAGGTCTGGCTGGCTCGGTGGATTCACACTTACCTGTCGATGCTGGCGTTCGGAACCCTGTTCTTTTTCAGCTTTACCGGCCTCACGCTCAATCACACCGACTGGTTTTTTGCCGAAGAAAGCCGAACCAGCGAATATGCAGGGCAACTCGAAGCCGGCTTGCTCGGCAATCGAGATGTTGATCCGCTCGAATCGGAGGATGGACAACTCGACTTCTCCAACCAGGTCGACAAACTCGGCGTCGCAGAGCAACTTCGAAAAACTCATTCGCTTGACGGTATGGTCACGAACTTCTCGATTGACGAGTTTCAATACGTCATTGTTTTCGCGGGACCGGGATACGTAGCAGACGTTTTTGTTGACCGGGAAACTGGCAAGTATCACATCACAGAATCGGTATTCGGTTCGTTTGCCGTGTTGAACGATCTTCATAAGGGCAGGGACTCCGGGCTCGTCTGGAAAACCGTCATCGACATTTCAGCAGTCCTTTGCATGCTGCTTTCGATGACCGGGATCTGGCTGATGTGCTATATTCGCGGCCGCTGGTTGTCAGGCCTGATCACGGGGCTTTGCGGGTGCATCCTTCTGTGGGCAATTTATTTCTTGTTTGTGCCATAAGGACCCATGGCAATCGCGTATCTGGCAAACCGCGAGTGGTCGGTCGTTTCCAACGCCCAATTCCGTCGTCACACCCGGATGGAGTTTCGCCGGTTGCCGATGATTCGCGGATTCCCTGTTGACGCGGCTTGAGTTTGCCACGTGCGAGCCATTAGAATCGCAAGTTTCGTCCATTATCACGGAGCTTGAAATGGTTGACCGAGATAACCAGGCCCAACCAGTCGTCGCTATGAACATCATGCTTTACCTGCGTGGATTGGTCTGTGCAACGGTGATCTCGACAGGCTTGCCAGTTCCAGAACCTGTCTGTGGGCAGGACAGACTGCCCAACGTCCTGATTATCTATGCCGATGATCTTGGATACGGTGATGTCAGTTGTTACAACGATCAAGCCAGGATTCGAACCCCCAATATCAACCGGTTGGCGGAACAGGGAATGAGGTTTACCGATGCCCACAGTGCGGCCACTGTTTGTACACCCAGCCGGTACAGCTTATTGACCGGCAGGTATGCATTTCGACTGCCCAATCATGGTCGTGTATTCGATGGCGTGGGCGGCCCCAATTTGATCGACCAGGACCGATTGTCGTTGGCACAAATGTTGTCGGACAAAGGATACGCGACCGCCTGTTTTGGCAAATGGCATGTTGGAATGACGTTCTACGATTCCGACGGCAAGCCGATTGATCATGGCGGGCGCGAACCGGTCGAGCGGATTGACTACTCGCGTCCGATTACCGGCTCGCCGATTCATCGCGGTTTCGACCATTTTTTTGGGACGGCTGCCTGCCCAACCACCGATTGGCTGTACGCGTTTGTCGATGGGGACCGGGTTCCGGTTCCGCCCAAAGAACTGTTGGACAAATCCAGATTGCCAACCCATCCCTATTCACGCGACAACCGGCGCGGCTGGAAAGCGGACGATTTTGATTTGGAGGCCGTCGACTTGCTATTCCTGGAAAAAAGCCAGTTGTTCCTCCGTGACCACGTATCTAACTCGCCCGAAAAGCCCTTTTTCCTGTATCATGCCACGCAAGCCGTGCACTTGCCGTCCTTTCCCGCGGATGAGTTCAAAGGCAAAACGGCGGCTGGCCCCCACGGCGATTTTATTTTCGAGCTGGACGTCATTGTCGGCAGGCTGCTGAAAACAATCGAAGAATTGGGGGTCGCGGAAAACACGATCGTCATCTTTACCAGCGACAACGGTCCCGAAGTGCTGACGATTGCCCGAATGCGCGCCGATCATGACCATGACGGAGCCCGGCCCTGGCGCGGCGTGAAACGGGATGTCTGGGAAGGAGGTCACCGGGTCCCGATGTTGGTTCGTTGGACCGGGAAGATTCCCGCCGGCCTGGTTTCGCAACAGCTGTTTTGCCAAACGGATGTGATGGCAACGCTGGCCAGGATCGTGGGTTTCGATCTCCCCGAGGATGCGGCCGAAGACAGTTTTGATTTCTCCGACGTCTGGTTGGGAAAGTCGCAGGTTGCCGTTCGCGATCACATCATTCACCAGGGTTTCGCTGGTGACCGCAAGCTGGGCTTTCGAAAGGGAAACTGGAAGCTGCTCAATTTCACCGGATCGGGTGGAAACGACTACACCAAAAGCGAACTGCTGCAGCCCTACATCCTGCCTGATTCGGCGCTTGGCGCGCCCGGACAGCTGTACAATTTGGATATCGATCCTGGCGAAAGGAAAAACCTTTACTTCGATCATCCGGAAATTGTGGACGGCATGAACCAGGAACTCAACTCACTCAAAGCGGCCGGGCGAAGCGCACCTCCTCGGCATTGACGGGTGGACCGGACCGAAGCGTCAGTCGCTGGTCACGTTCGCCGGAGGGGCCGTTGATGAACGCGAATCTCCTCCAAACGGTTAATGCCGGCGGTTGGAATTCACGCCTTGCCTTGTCTCGGAAACCGAAATTAATTTCGAAACCAAAACCTTTCTGGATTTTCGCCATGTCGCCTTCTCAGCCAACACGTCGCGCCCTTCTCGGTGCATTGGCAACAGGCGCGATTGCGCCGTTCCTGTCAAACCCGGGAGAGGGAATCGTTGCTTCCGATCGTACCGATTCACCCCTTCGACTGGGGATTGTCACTGATCCCCAGTACGCGGACAAACCCACCCGCGGATCGCGACGTTACAGCGAAGCGGCTGTCAAACTTGAGGCTGCTATCGCGGGAATCAACGACGCGAGAGTCGACTTGCTGGTTCATCTTGGAGACGCAATCGATGGCGAAAAAAATGCCGCGGCTAACCTGAAACGTATCTTTGATATATTCTCAACCAGCGCTGCGCCTGTGATTCACCTGGTTGGTAACCACTGTCTCGATGGAGGAAAACCAGCTTTTGATCGCACAAGCGGTTTGGTCGCCTATCATGGCGCAATGCGATTTCATGGGTGGCGATTTCTGCTACTCGACGGCAATGCAATTTCGATTCGGGGACACTTACCCGGAAGCCCTGCCCATACTGAAGCCACCGCAAACATCAACAATGGCGCGGTCAGCTGGGGTGGTGGGCTCGGTCAGCTTCAGCGTGACTGGTTCGCCCAACAGTTGATCGATGCCAAATCATGTGGTGAACCGGTGGTCGTCCTTTGCCATTTTCCGATCGACGGAACCAGCAGCCCCCAGAATCACTTGCTCTGGGATCACGCGGAAGTAGCCGAAATCCTGTCGAATCAGCACAACGTCAAGGCCTGGTTTTGCGGTCACAACCATCAGGGGGGCTACGGCCGCGTTGCCGGTGTTCACCATGTGACCTTCCAGGCCATTTGCGACGCTCCCTCTGACGGCAACGCCTGGGCCATCGCCGAACTCAATTCGAATCAAATCCGGATCGCGGGCCACGGGACCATTCCCAGTCGTGACCTGAAATTCTAGTCGATCCAGATTCTGTCGATTCGACGCGCATTACCTGAGAAGCCATGATCCTCGATTCAGGATGTTGCATCGTCGACTTGAGCCTTGACGGCGTTACGATGGTTGAGCGTATGCGTATGCAGCAAGCCATCCAGGTTCTCGTGGGCCAGACGCAAAATGTGCTCGTGATGGGTAAAGAATACAACTTGCGTGTGTTCCGCCAAGCGAACCAATGCTTTAAGTGCCGCGACCGCGCGGTCGTCATCGAACATGATCAGAATGTCATCCACGATGAACGGGATCGGTTCGCCTTCCGCCAAGTAGGATTCCATGATCGACAGTCGGAGCGCCAGATACAACTGGTCACACGTACCGTCGCTCATGCCTTCCACGCCAACGATTCGCTGGCTACCTGGACGGACCCCGACCAGTACCGCGTGCCCCTGGTCGTCGTAATCCGCACGCAAGCCTTCGAAAGAACCCAACGTTAACTCGCCAAACAACTCGCTGGCGCGTCGCAGGACCGGCTCCTGACTGGCTCCTCGAAAGCGTTCAATCGAACGACTCAACACCGACGATGCAAGCCGCAACCGAACATACTGTTCGGCATCGTCGCGAATACGGGCCAGCAGTTGTTCGACCTGTTCCTGCGATTGGGCCGCCTGGCTACTGCCTTCCATCCGTCGTAACTCTGTGCGTTCAGCACCGATCGTTTCGGAAACCTCCGACTTTTCCTTTTCCAGCTGAACGATGTCAGCTGACAAACCGTCAATCGTCGCTTTGACCTGATCGGCAATTTGCTGACTTGCCTCGTCGACAAAATCATCCAGCGAGGCACCTCCTGTCAGCCCGGCGAGCTGCTGGTTCACTGCAAGCATTTTATTTTCCAATTCCCTCCGCTTGGCGGAACGCGACTCTGCCTCGGGTAACTCAATGAGCGAGTTGCAACCGGCCTCCTGGCAAAGCGTATTGATATTTGTCTCCCAGTGCAAAATCCTGTTACTGGCTTGCTTGCATTTTTCTTCTTCCCTTTGCAGCTGATCGTTCCAGCCATCGAGTTTGGTTTGCGCGGTACTGGCCGCTGCCAGGCGGTCATACAGATCTGCAACCGCCTGATCCGCCTTCCTATCCAGCAAGTCCGTCGCACATTCGGATAACAAACGTGTAACCGACGCCGTGAATTCCTCAGCGTCGCGGTCAATCCCTTCGATTCGCATGCGGGCCTCATCGGCATCCTTGATATGCGCAAACAGTTCGTCAATGGCTGCGATCACGGAATTCGCAGCCAGCGGTTCGGATTCGCGATCCAACCCCAGAAGCTCGACGGCAGCGGCCCAGTTGCAACGCCATTCGTTGACCGCCCGGCCCGCCTCCGCGTCATCCTGTTCTGCCGTCGTCAACCTGGTTCTCAGGGTATTCAGGCTTTTCGCCAGATCCTCCCGGTGGCGAGCTGCCGATTCGATCTCGTCAACAACGACTTCGCAGCGACCGAGCAAGGCCGACAACGTCTCGTCGCCCTTCGATGCTGGTTGACCGAGTTCGGTGAGACATTGAGCCAGGCTCGCACATTGCGACTGGATCGAGCACTCCAGTTCTTTGACCACGTTGTGTCGTTGTCGAAGCTCGGAAGCCGTTTCCGACAATGCGGCATGCTGATTTAACCAGGAACGCATTTCCCGTGGCGACAGCGGATCGATCTTCAGCAAAGCCCACTCCTCGCGCCACCTCTCTTGCTGCTGTTCGAGGCGTTGTTGCGAACGCATCAGTTCTTCACGTTGCTCTTCCAGTCGCCGTGCGACAATTTCCCGATCAGCCGACAGGGTCGCCTTTTCCGCGACTCGATCGGCTTCGCGACGCAATCGATCTCCGATCAGGTCGGCCGCTTCGATACTGGCCTGAAACGCCCCCGCCAAATCGGCACCTGGAGCAAACTGCTTGATGAAGCCGTTGACTTCTGGCTCGCCCTCCACCGCGCCATCCCGCCAGTCCCTCAATACGAATTGCCAGCCGGCATCTCGCTGCCGGCGTGCAAGCAGCAAATCGTCCTCGGTCGGCACGTCCTGTTCTAATCGCAGCCGCCGCAGCTTTTCATCGAGTTGCCGAAATTGTTCCGTCACTTCGTTGAGTCGCGCCTGGATCGCGTCCCTGGCGGAATCGGCGTCGGTCAACTCGTGTTCAAAACGCTCGACTGTCTCGATGGCCGGGACCGGCAATCGTTCCAGGTCATCGAGCGTCCCCTGCCACAGCCGCAGTTTTTCCAGTTCGATACCCGCTTGGATTTCAAGTTGGCGAAGCAATCCGCCTGCTTGGTCGCGTTGCTGTTCCAGATCGCCGTATTTCTGCACGAGATGAATCGCCCGCTTCAATTCGCCGGCATCCCGGGGCGATGCGATCTGGGCCAATTGCGATTCGATTTGCAGAATCTCGGCGCGCAATTTGCGCAGTGCCTGATCCGCCGCATCTTTCTTACCCAATAGCGCCTTGCAATCGCCGGCCAGGAACTGGATTTGCTGGCGCTGCCTGCGATTGATTCGCAATTCCTCCACCTTATCGAGACCCGGCTCGCGGCCCAAATCGCGAAGCGTGTCCTGAGCCCGCTTCTCGGCCTGTTCCATCCTCGCAACCAGTCCCGGACGATCTTTGGCCGCCTTTTGATAGCTCCCCAACTCGGTGTGCAAGCGAGTGATCGCCGACCGGTGTGCAAGTAGTTCCTCGGGGAGCTTTAACTTGGCGATATCCTGATGCAATTTCGCAATGGCCTTCACTGCCTCGTCACGCGATTGGCGCCCCGTCTCCAGTTTGGCGACCGATTCACGGCGATTGCCCGAGAAGTCTTCCGGCAACAAGGGAACGCCTGCGAGCTCAGTCAGCTGTTCCCGCAGCTGCTGGCGTTGTGCGATGACAGGGAGGGCATCGTCGATCCGCTCGAGTCGGCAGTGCTCCGTTTTCTTTAACTTCAATTGTCGATCAATCTCGCGGATCCGCTGAGCGGCTTGCCGCAAGGCCTCGTCATGTGAAACCCAATCGGATGTCAACAATTGCGACTTCTTAATTTTGCCACGGGCATTTTTCAGTTCCGAAAGCGATTGGTTGATCCGTTGGCTCGAGCCACGCGGCTTGAACAGCTCATCAGCATCTTTGGCCAGACTTTTTTGGACTTCGCCAAGATCTGCAATCCCGGCACCGGCCGCAAACAGCAGCTTGCCCAAATCGCCTCCGCCCTGGACCACGGCTTGCCCACCCCGACGCAGTTCTTCGTAATCGATGCCGAATCTCTGGCTGAAAGTCTCTTCATCGATGCCGCCAAGCATCTCTTTGAGCTGCATCGCATCGATAACTTCCACGTCATCAGGGCCGCGCAACGTATTGGTTCGGCCCTTGCGTCGTATGCACACCAAAGCTTCGCCAGCACCGTTTTGCAGGCGGGCACCGATTCGCAGGTTTTGATTCGAGTGCAAAAAGGCATCACTGCAATTGTGGGGAATACCGAATAGAAGCTGACGTAAAGCCCGCAACGAGGAACTTTTGCCGGCCTCGTTGGGACCACACACGATGTGCAAACCCGGTTGGCCATCGCCGAACAACAACGACACGTCGGTAAAGGGGCCAAAGGCCAGCAAGTCGAGTTGGCAAATCCTCATGGCTGCGTCTTCTCCTGCAGTCGTTTGACCAACAGCGGCTGAACATCTGCCAGGATCTCACGCAACCAGTTGGGATCATCCAAAGCTAACGCCTCGTTATCGCGCCGCAGTTCGTCAGGCAGTTTCCTGCGAAGGTCGTCCAGCTCTTTTGCCAATTCAAGTACTTGCTCGTCGTCAGCGTGCAGCTCAGAACAGTATCGCAGCAGTTCGCGGATCGGACCCGATGCGACAGTCGACTCCCCGGGTGTCGACGGTAAACGCGTCGACAGCTTGACTTTTTCAATCCATACACGACCCCCGGCCGCATCCAATGCCGCGGCACGCAGCTGGTTCGTCCAGTGTCGACGATCGGCGAGCAAGTGATTGTGGACAGCCGTTGCCCCCTCGACAAAAACACGCACCGCCAACGGAATCCCGTCGTGTTCCTCGGCGAGCTGCGAGATCCGGGAAGTAAATTGAATGAGAATTTCGTCAACCGTTTCGAGACCATTTGCGTTGACCCGACATTGCTCCCATCGAAAGACGTCCAGCGGAACAAACTCAACCGAGGCATCACCACCGTCATCGACGCTGACCAGCATGCAACCTTTGGCGCCCGTTTCTCGTATATGCCTGCCTTGCAGGTTGCCAGGGAAAACGATCAGCGGGTCTTCATTCCGAATCGCGCGGGTATGGATATGCCCCAGGGCCCAATACTCGTATTGTTTCTGACATAGATCGGCAATCCTGCAGGGAGCATATCTTGCATGTTCTCCGTCACTTTCAGAATCCAACGACGTGTGTAACAAACCGATATTGAACAAGCCCTCGCGGCGAATCGGGTAGCCTGCAGCGACGTTTTCGGACACTCTGGGTGAGCCAAATCCGCGACCATGAATCGCAACGCCAAGATTCTCCAAAACAATCGTATCGACATTTCGGCTGGACAGCATGATCTTGGTGTTGTTCGGGTTCTCCGGAAGTCGCAGCGACCGGGTCATCCTGTTTTCGGCGTCGTGGTTGCCAGAGATGATGTAGGTCAAGATTCGTGCATCGCGAAGCTTCACGACTTGCGAGACAAAGTACAGCCCCGTGTCGTAGTCCTTCCAGGCGCCGTCGTACAAGTCTCCTGCGATCAGCACAAAGTCGACTTCCCGATCGATGGCCAGTTCCACCAGATTTTCGAGCGCCCGCCTTGTCGCGCTGCGAATCTCATCAACTGGCGCGCCGTCATATTGCTCGAGCCCCTTGAGGGGACTGTCCAGGTGGATATCGGCAGCATGCAGAAATTTGAACATCTAAAATTTAATATGGGAAAACGCAAATTCAGATCTATGCCGATCCTCTCAGTGGACCGTGTTCTTCATTCTAACGTAATTGCTCGTTCCACGTACCTCGCCTGCCAACGCCGCAAAATCGGCCTGGAGCCAGGAGTTGACCGGTTGAAGCGGCGCTGGTCGCAAGATCGATTCAACATCAAAACGCGGCCAGCCGATCCGGCACCTGCTGAAACAACATGATGACAGGTCAAAACTCCTGTCGACCGTCAATGGAAACCGGGACCGAGTCGACCATCGATTGGATCCCCGGAAAACGCTCCAGTCCAGACCTGCTCGACTCACATCCCGGGTCCCCATCGAAACGAGGTTGTTAAGATTCCCTGAAGCATGTTCTAATCTCCTGGTTGATTGAATTGATAAACATTCCACCGAAAGTCACCCACGAATGATTCAAATGCTGGTCGGATTTTCTGTGATTGCAGTGACGGTTGGGTTGCATGCAACTGCAACGTCCATTATCGCGTCGATCCTCAGGAACCATGGCCTGGCGCTACACACCCGGTTCAAAAAAAAAGCACGCCCGTTCATACTTGGTTTCACCGCAACCTGCCTTTCCATCAAACACTATCTTGATATCCTCATCTGGGCGGCTGTCTTCCGGTTCTTTGTCGAACCCGAAAGTATTAGTGATTTCGAGAATGCCGTTTATTTTTCGTCGGTCAATTATACCGGTTTGGGATTCGGTGATATTGTCTTGTATGACCGCTGGCGTTTGCTTTGCGGAATTGAAGCCATGAACGGAATCTTGCTGTTTGGATGGAGCACAGCCTTGTTGTTCTTTATTGTGCAGATATTCTGGAGCGCCGAGGCGAGGCAGGGTACTGGCGATTCAATCGAACCCGCTGACATGACATAATCACTCAGTCGTCAATCAACGAAGTCAAATGCAAAAAGCTCAGACAGTCTGCCTGGTGATATTGGCCACGATCGCCGTTGCTTTCAGTCTGTATTTTCTGAAATCCGTATTGCTTCCCTTCGTTATCGCGATTTTCATCGTTATCGGTTGCCGGCCGATACTCGAATTCGTAGAAAAAAAACTGAAGCTGCCGCGTTTTCTGGCGTTTGTTTTTTCATTCCTGGTCGGAATCTGCCTGTTACTGGCATTCGCGTTTTTGATCTGGGTTTCGGTCAACGATCTTGCCAGAAACTCGAACGTTTACGAAAAGCGCATGAAAGTCATTGTCAACTGGGTGGTGGAACATGTTCCCAAGTCAAGCCAAGGGGCCCAATCGCCCGAGCTACCGAACTCTGCGACCGTCGATTTGCATTCAGATGGTCCAACCGCAGCACAAAATCCCACGCAGGCTGTCCGGGAACTGTTGACGGGTATTTCCAGTTATGTTCAAAGCCAATTGGTCAACCTGGCCGGATCGCTTTCCAGCCTCTTTTCCTACGGCGTCCTGATCTTGATTTTCGTGTTCTTTTTATTGCTGGGTAACAGCGAACTGACCCGTCAAGGCTTACCCGTGGCCGAGACACAACGTGGAATTCTCGGTGAGATCGAAGAACAGATTCGAAAATACCTGCTGATGAAAACCGTCATTTCGCTTGTCACGGGTTTCGCCTTTGGCATGGCCCTGTGGATCTTTGGCGTGCCACTGGCAATTGTTTTCGGATTCCTGGCATTTTTGCTGAATTTCATTCCAAACATCGGACCGTTAATCGCCTCCGTTCTGCCGGTGCCTTTCCTGGTCCTCAATTCAAACATGTCGCCGACGTCGGCGATCGTCTGCTTCGTTTTGATAGCGACCATTCAATTCGTCAGCGGCAACGTTATTGAGACGCGGATGATGGGCAAGTCATTTGATGTCAGTCCAATTACCTTGCTGCTGGTACTGATGTTTTTCGGATTGGTATGGGGCATTGTCGGCATGTTTCTGGCTACCCCCATCGTGTCGATTATCAAGATCGTTTTTCAACAACACCAATCCACGCGTCCCATCGCGGATGTGATGGCGGGACGATTGGACGTATTCGATTCGTACAAGTCCTGAAAATCGAATCGGAATCGTCCGCGGGCGAGGTTGAATTCAGCCTGAACTTGGGCGATGGGATAAGTGAAACTGACGTTTTGACGCTTCAATTTTTGACGGTTCTCCAAGGGCGTTCTACCCCGGCGGGGGAAAATGCCCCAACTCCGGCTGACATCCCGGGCCTGATACGGGTCGGAAACGCCGGTTTCCGGCAAAGAAACCAGGGCCTGTTTGCAACGGTTTCCGGTTCATTTATAGCTTTTTTGCTGCCAGGGCCGTTGAGTCCTGACGTGCGACCGGTCAATTTTTCGGCTTGGCACGAAGCTTGCTTTTTCGGTTTCCTCAAGATCAGTTTTGTCCATCCAGTTCCAATCTGTTTCGCTCTCAAAAACCCAGAAGGATAACCCATGTCGTCGATCCCTAACCGATCCGAACGTCATCATTCCGATCATGACACGCAATCGCCATCAAGAAACCAGCTTCACAACCGCATCAACGAACTTTCGGGAGAGATCAAGCAACGGAGTATCCCGTTTCAGACCTTGCTGGAAGAAGTCGGAAAGGTCATCGTTGGGCAGGAAAACCTGATCCAGCGAATGTTGATCGGATTGCTGGGCAATGGGCATCTTTTGATTGAGGGCGTCCCTGGTCTGGCGAAAACAACTGCGGTCGCCTGCCTGGCCAAGGGCATCGATACCGATTTTCAACGCATTCAGTTTACGCCCGATTTGTTACCTGCAGACGTGGTTGGAACGTTGGTTTACCGACCCCAGGATCAGGAGTTCGTCGTCCAACGCGGTCCGATTTTTTCCAACCTGATCCTGGCAGACGAAATCAATCGGGCTCCGGCCAAGGTCCAAAGCGCGTTACTGGAAGCGATGCAGGAAAGACAGGTCACCATTGGGTCGGAAACCTATCCCCTGGACGAACCGTTCCTCGTAATGGCAACCCAAAACCCGATTGAACAGGAAGGCACCTATCCACTACCCGAAGCCCAGATGGACCGCTTCATGCTGAAGGTCGTCGTCGGTTACCCCAACCGTGAGCAGGAGCATCTGATTCTTCAGCGGATGTCGAAAACCAGTCACAAATTCAACGTGCGGACGGTCATGCATCCGAAGGACATTTTGGAAGCCAGAAATCTGGTAGACGAAATATATGTCGACAGCAAAGTCCAGGACTACATTGTCGACCTCGTCATGGCGACCCGCGAGCCGGCGGAATACGGGATCCCGGTCGACGGTTTGATTCAACACGGAGTTTCGCCACGAGCAACCATCGGCTTGACGCTGGCTGCCAAGGCCAACGCATTCCTGCAGGGCCGTGGCTATGTGATACCCCAGGACGTCAAGGACCTGGCGCTCGATGTGCTCCGCCATCGCCTAATTGTCACTTATGAGGCGGAAGCCGAAGACAAGACATCCGATGATATCGTCAAGACCATTATTGACTATGTTCGTGTCCCTTAATTTCCGAAGTGACCCTGGGTTCTGATTCGTACCTCGCAATGAGACGCCGCACGAAATTCAGTGCAAGGCGCGATGCTGGACCACTTTTTGGACAACAACCAACTGCTTTCCCACCGATAGCGAAACCATGATCCCACACGAATTAGTCAAGAAAATCCGGCGAATCCAGATTCGCACCTCGCATCGGGTCGACGACATGCTGGCTGGCGAATACCTGTCAGCCTTCAAAGGTCGTGGCATCGAATTCGAAGAAGTTCGGCCCTATCAACCCGGCGACGATGTCCGCACGATCGATTGGAATGTAACAGCCAGGTACGGCGAACCGTTTGTCAAGCTGTTCCGTGAAGAACGCGAGTTGACCGTCATGTTGTTGGTGGACGTGAGTGCCTCGCAAGGGCTGGGAACTCACTTTCAAACCAAACGAGAGTTGGTGACGGAACTCGGTTCAACACTGGCGTTTTCTGCCATCAAGAACAATGACAAAGTCGGATTGATGATGTTTACCGACGGTATCGAAAAATTCGTACCGCCGCGAAAAGGTTCGCGACATGTCCTGAGGTGTATTCGCGAGTTGCTATATTGCCATCCGATCGGACAGGGCACCAACCTGGCCGCCGCGCTAAATCAATTGAACCATACGATCAAACGTCGGTCCGTTGTCTTCCTGGTCAGTGACTTCCTGGACTCCGGCTACGAAAAATCCATCCGCGTCGCCAATCGAAGACATGACATCATCCCGGTCGTCGTGCGTGACCGCCGGGAGTTTGAAATGCCCAATATCGGTTTGATTGAGCTTCGCGACAGTGAAACGGATGCCATCACTACGTTTGACACCGCCAGTCGTCGTCAGCGGAGCATGTATGCCGAACGTGCCAGGCAACAGGCCGCCAAACGTGACGAATCGTTCAAACGACTGAAGATGGACCCGATCCACATATCCACCGGCGAAGACTTCATCGATCCTCTTCGTGAGTTTTTCCATCGACGGGGAGCAAAACGATGAAAATCCATCCTTCAGACAATTCAGATCATTCCCGACGAATCAGGATGAGCGTGTGGGTGACCGCCTGGGTTGCGGTGGCAATCATTGTGATTCCGGGTACGCTGCGGGCAAGACAGACAAGCAACTCCCAATCGGGCCAATCGAACCCGGTTACGATCGGCGTTCAGATAGACAAACGTGAAGCACAAATTGCCGAACAAATACAACTGACAATCACGGCAACCGCACCCGAGAATGTATCCGTGAGCTTTCCCGATTTGCAAATGCGTCTGGGCGAATTTGAAGTGACCGGTGTCAAAGATACATTGGACATTCCGACCGGCGCGGACCGAACCTGGATTCGGCGCGTGGGATTGGAAAGCCTGGTTTCGGGCGAACTTGAAATTCCCGGGATCGAGGTTAGTTATGTCGATCGCCGGGGTTCGGACCCGCGGACCGGTCATCAATCGACACCAGCCCAGCAGGTGACTATTCGCAGTACACTCGAAGGCGTCGAAGATCCGACACAGTTTCGCGACATCAAGTCGGTCATGTTTGCACCGGTGCCGCAAACCCGGTCCAACGCCTGGTGGGTCGCGATAGGCGTTGCCGCCGGATCCCTGTGCGTCGCGGCTCTGGCACTTGTCCTGGCTCGTCGTAAAACAGAGTTGTCTCCCAGACAATGGGCCATCAGGTCGCTCGATGAACTCCAGGAAAGCCGGGCATTCCAAGACAACGACGCCGAGCAGATCTACGTTCGACTGGTCAGTACCTTGAGGACGTTCATCGATTGGCAATTCGGAATTTCCGCACCCCACATGACAACCAATGAATTTCTTGACGCCATGCAGGCAGACGATCGTTTGACGGGTCAATTCCGGGCAGATCTTTCGGACCTGCTGAATTTCGCCGACCAGGTCAAGTTCGCCGGCATGCTGCCCGAAGGCAATCAGCTAACCCTGGTTGTGGACCAGGCACGACGGCTCGTGGAGCATGCCTCCGAAACCGGAATTCCATCATTACAAACAAGGGAATTTCCCACCGGCATCTCGACGAGCGACCGTACGTTTCAGAACAAGACGGAGGACAAACCATGTTTCTGACATCTTCCACATGGTTCCTGTTACTGCTGTTACTCGTTCCATTGATTGCTTGGCAGTTATTTCTTCGACGCGGAACGCAGGCGATTACGTTCAGCTCAACACGCAACGCCGCCGAGCTTCCCCGCAGCTGGCGACAGCGGTTGTGCTGGGTTCCACCCGTGCTCCGGATTCTGGCCGTTGTATTGATGATCGTGGCACTCGCCCGGCCGCAGGAAGGTCGCAAGCAAACTGTGACCGACGCCGAAGGAATCGCCATCGAGATCGTCGTTGACCGCAGCGGCAGCATGCAGGCACTCGACTTTGAATTGGAAGGCCAGCCCGTTGATCGCTTGACCGCAATCAAGGATGTCGCCAGTAAGTTTATTGGGGGCGGTGACAAACTCGAAGGTCGATACAGTGACTTGATCGGGTTGCTGACCTTCGCCGGATTCGCCGACAGCTTGACGCCCCCGACATTGGATCACAGTTACCTGATCGCCCAACTTCAGAATGCGAAAATCGCAAGCGATCGCAATGAAGACGGAACGGCGATCGGAGATGCGATCGGATTGGCCATCGAGAAACTGTCAAATCTCAATCCAGCATCGGCGGATTTGGAATCGGAAACAGGGAATCCACAACGACAAGTCAAAAGCAAGGTTGTCATCCTGCTGACCGACGGCGAAAACAATGCCGGCGAACTGGATCCTCTTCCGGCTGCCGAGTTGGCCAAAGCGATGGGGATCAAGATCTATACGATTGGCGTCGGCACCAAAGGCCAGGCACCCGTTCCCGTCATCGATCCGTACTCGAACCGACGCGTGCTAAGGATGATGCAAGTGAACATTGACGAGGATACGCTGAAAAAAGTTGCCGACGAAACAGGTGGAAGATATTTCCGGGCGACCGACACTGAGTCATTAGCCAACATCTATGCCGAGATCGACCAACTGGAAAAATCCTATGTCGAAGCCAGGCACTTTGTCGATTACCGCGAGTTGGCAATCGAATCGGTCCAATTCGGATGGATCGCGGTCCCACCATTGGTATTACTGGCTCTGATCTGCCTGGCAGCTCAAATTCTTCTGTCCGAGACCTTGTTTCGGCAGGGTACCGCCTGATCCCACGAAAATTTGAACCAAATCGGAATTCATCATGGATATTCAATTCGGAAACTTGCAACAACTCTCCTGGCTCTGGCTGGTTTTGGTGGTTGTCGTTGGACTTGTAACGGCGGGCATCATACGACACCGATCCATCCAGCAGTTTGCAACGGCGAACCTCATGCCGGCGCTTTTCCCCAACAATCGCCCCTACCGATTGGTGCTCAAATCACTGGTAACCACGGCGATCCTGAGTTTACTCGTCTGCGCACTGGTCGATATTCGCTGGGGAAAGACGTGGCGTGAGGTGCCACAAAAAGGAATCGACGTCGTATTTGCACTCGATATTTCCCGTAGCATGCTGGCCGAAGACGTTGCACCGAACCGGTTGGAACGGGCCAAACAACAGATCAAGGACATGGTTGATGAGATGGCCGGCGACCGCGTTGGATTGGTCGTTTTCGCGGGCGAAGCAAAACAACAAGTGCCGCTGACGAAGCATTACCATGACTTCAAGAACGCGTTGGATGAAGTCGGAACCTTCAACGTTGATCGAGGTGGATCCCAGCTGGGTGATGCCATCCGGTTGGCCTCCGAGTGTTTCCTCGACAAAACAGACGATCACAAAGCAGTTGTTGTCTTTACCGATGGCGAAGATCAGGAAAGCGATCCCGTCGGCGCCGCGAAGCAGGTTCATGACGAAATGGGGATTCGAATCTTTACGGTCGGCCTCGGTGATCGACAACAGGGAGCTCGAGTGCCAGTTTCCGGAGATGTCAACGGCCGACGCCCCGGGAACCAGTTCCTGGAGTACCAGGGCCAGCAAGTTTGGTCGAAACTGAACAATTCAATCCTGGAACAGGTTGCATTGGCTACGGAAGGGGCCTATGTTCCCGCCGAAACGAAGTCGGTTGATATGGCCGATATCTATCACCAATACATCGCAAACGTTGAACAGCAGGATTTCGAAACCGCGCGTATCAACACCTACATTCCCCGTTACCAGATTTTCCTGGGACTGGCGTTGGCACTCGTCCTGCTGGAAATGTTCTGGCCACAGCGCGCGTCAAGCTCCCGTGATAATCGGATGGGCCGGTTGTTAAATGCCGGACGTGCGACCGATCAACCGGGAAAACGTACAACAACTCAGTCAGAACCCAACTCGCAGCATAAGGTGGCGGCATGACCGTAATCCAACAAGCAATGCAAATGCTGGCGATCACAGCCCTGGTCGCCTTAGGCGTCAGTCTGGCTCATGCCAATGACGACGTTGCAAAGATCAACTCCGCAAACCAGTTATTGGTTGACGGCAAACTCGACGACGCCCTGGCTCAATACGAATCAATTGCACAAGCGATGCCCGTCAGCCCGTTATTGGCATACAACCGTGGAGTCGCGTTGTATCGGCAGGGACAAGTCGAACAGGCTCGTCAGTCGTTCACAACCGCTTTGGATACTGAAGATCCCGGGTTGGCGGCCAAAGCCGGATTCAATCTCGGCAACTGCCACTATGCGGCCGCCGTTCAGCAGTCGGAAACCGATCGAACTGTCGCCATCGACTCGTTGAAAACGGCAATCGCTCACTATCGAAGCGCATTGAAATCCAATCCGGACGACTCGGATTCGAGGACCAATATCGAACTCGCCCAGCAGCTGATCAAAAAATTGCAAATCGAAGACCAGCAGGATCAGCAGCAACAAGACCAACCAAAGCAGGATCAGCCGCAGGAAAACCAGAAGTCACAGCAACAGGACTCCAATCAGTCCGATTCGGAACAAGGAAAATCGGACGACAGACAATCGAATGATGAGCAATCGGATGAACCCAAGTCCGAAAAAAATTCGGCTGGCCAATCGTCCGCCAATCAACCTGACTCTCCAAAAGAAGAACCCGATGCTTCCAAATCCGACGATTCACAACCTGACGATTCAAAGTCCGGCGAACCCGAGTCCAACGACCAAAGCGATCCGGACGAAGAATCGGGTAACCAGTCTGCCGACTCAAAATCCGATAACTCGAAACCGGAGCCGAACGAACAACAGGACGCTGCTGACTCGGACAACGAGCAACAAGCACAACGACCTGCGCAACAACAGTCTGCCGGGCGACAAGCGGACCCATCCGAGCCCGACGTGCAGAAAGGCAACCAACAGCCACAACCGGGCGATTCGCAGGACAGTCCGTCGGAACCGGAACCCGGGCGACAAATGCCAGCCGCGGCCTCCGCTCAACCGGCTCAGCCCGGCGATGGACAACCGCTCCCGGGTTACGCGGTCAGTCAAACCGGCGATCCAGGTGAAAACATGGATCAGGAAGAGGCCATGAAGATGCTCCAAGCCATCCGAGACCGCGACTTGATGCGTCGGATGCAAAAACTCAACGAAACGCGTCGACAGCATCGTTCGGTCGATCGTGACTGGTAAACCAATAAACAGGAAATACCCGATGAACCATTCACATAATTACCTTGGAATTCTGTACGTCGTGTTGGCGGTGACCTTGCTTGGAGCAACCCGCGTCCAGGCACAGGCCGACGTTCGGATGCAAATATCGGCACAGGAGACTTATGTCGGAATGCCGGTGACGCTGCAGATCCAGGTCGAAGGCAGGTCGGCGACCGAGCCGCCGGAGTTCCCGGACGTGGATGGTTTGGATATTCGACTCGTTGGAACTCCCAGTCGCAGTTCCAGCATTACAATCATTAACGGACGAAGAACAGAGAGTAACTCGATTGTCTACAGTTTTCAGTTGACGCCACGTCGTACGGGAACATTCGAGGTTCCGGCCATCACCCTGCAAACCGCAAATGGCCCCCGTCGTACTCGTCCTGTTCAAATTTCGGCAACAACCAGCGAAACCGGTGATTTGATGTTCGCGGAGGTCGCCGGGCAAAAGGAGCACCTCTATGTCGGTCAGCCGATTGACCTGACACTCCGGATCTGGCTGAAGCCGTTTCAGGATCGAAAACTCAACGTCACAATTTCCGCTGCCGACATGTGGCGATTGATCGCTGAACACACACAATGGGGTCCGTTTGCCCAGACACTGGAAAAAATGGCATCCGAAGGCAGGACCCTGCATGGTCAGGAAGTGCTCCGCACGGATAACGAGGGCGTGGATCGAAGCTACTATCTTTACGAAGTGGTGGCGACATTTTATCCGAAACGAGCCGGTCAAATTGATGTCGAAAACGTGCAGGTCGTCGCGCAGTACCCGACGCGATTGGGACAATCGCGGGACCCCTTCGAATCCATTTTTGGCGATTCACCCTTCGGAAGCATGTTTGACGATGATTTCTTCAAGAGCCGGACAGGTTCGCCGTTCGGCAGGAAGCTTACCATCACCGGCTCACGACCGATTGTCGTAACACCCAAAGTCACTCCAATCGAAGTCACGCCGATCCCGACAGTTGGCCGGCCTGCAGATTATCGAGGCGCCGTGGGGCAGTACCAAATGGTCACCCAGGCGACCCCTGTCAAAGTCAAAGCGGGTGACCCGATCACGCTGAAAATCGGTATCCGTGGCACCGGCCCGATGGAATTGGTTCAGGCCCCACCCTTGGCGGAGCTACCGGAATTAGTCCAAGACTTCAAGGTTTCAGATGAGCCCCTCGGTGGAGTCGTGCAAGACGATATCAAGGTCTTCACGACGACGATTCGACCCCGGAACGAAGGGGTGACCCACGTGCCACCCATCCCGTTCAGTTTCTTCAATCCGGAAATCGAAGAATTCGTTACCGTTCAAAGTGATCCCATTTCGATTGACGTCTCCCAGTCAGAAAAACTCGCGCTTGATTCGATCGTGGGCACCAGCGGCAGGGGCAAGTCGGGTTCCCCAACCTCCGATACGACCAAGGTTGGACCTGCATTGGTGAACCACGAGGGACAAAACCTCCTGACCAGCCAGACCGCAGGTCCCGACCCTCGATTCTGGTTGGGGTGGTTCCTCGTTCCGGTCGGACTACTGGGACTGTTCCTGATTTTCCGCAGCCGTGAAACATGGATTTCCCAAGACAGCAGCCGCTCGACATTGGGAGACATTCAACGTGCAAACGAAGCTCGCGATGTCGCCAAGGCCGTTCTGGCATTAATCTCCAGAAAACTCGACCGCCCAACCGACAATTTGACTCGACCCGAAGCGATCGGAGCAATCGCCGGACTCGTCGATTCGACGACGATCCAGCAACTGGAATCCTTCCTGATCGATTGCGAGAACGCCGCGTTCCGTGGCGACGATTCGATTTCGTTGCCGCAGACAAAACAGCAAGGCCGCCGGCTGGTTTCCAAGTTGGCCAGGCTGAAACGGCATGTCTCCATGAGGCCCCAGGTCCAGCGCCCGTGGCGAACCGTTTGTGGAACGGCGTTGGCCTTGGTTCTCATTGCCGTTACGACGTATTCGCTGGCTAAGGTTTTTGATTCACCCTCAAATCACGTGTCTGCCAGCCTGGGTGAATCGCTCCAGAATGTGGAACTGGACGACGTACAGAAAACAGTTTTGTTGAAGGAAGCAACCAGCGAATATCGGCGGGCAGTCGAAGCCAAAGCTCAGGATGCTGCGGAAGCGAACCTGGCATTTACCAGGTCCGCCCAGAAATACCAAATGCTGGTCGACTCAGGAGTTCACAACTCACTGCTTTATTTCAATCTCGGTAACGCCTATCTACAAAGCGATTCAGTCGGTCGTGCAATCGCCAACTACGAAAGAGCGTTGAACCTTCGTCCATTTGATTTCCGGGCCCGTGGGAATCTCGAATTCGCTGTGTCCCTGATTGGCAAACAGAATGCAAACGAAGCGTCGGGATTGAACCCGGCTCTCATCAACACCTGGCTCTCGGAATTGCCAACCAGTATCTGGTTGACTCTTCTGGCAACCGGGTGGATCGGACTTTGCTTGAGCTTGACGATCAAGTTGTGCCGGTCCACGTTCCGAGTTCGCTACTTTGCAATTCCTGCGATGATCCTCGTGTTTGCTGCCGGTAGCCTGATTGCCTGGTCAGCGAATGCAGAAAACCAATTCCCCGCTGCGGTCGTCATTGCTTCCGACGTTCCCGTGTATCAGGGAAGCAGCGAAGCATTTCCCCAGGTATCAAACATCAACGTCACCGAGGGACAGCGTGTTCAGGTCATCCAGCGCCGCGGCGACTGGATGCAAATCCGTGCTTCCTCCGGCGATCAGGGCTGGACCAGGGCCAATTTGCTCGAACCGGTCTAAAGCCGACCTGAACGACCGATCCAGCGTGCCAGATGTTGTCGCATGGACAGTTACAGGTACAGTTGCAAGCCATTCGCCTGCGAGAAATCAGCCTGTTCCGGACCGAAGTGGCTGTTGCTCAATACTGGGCGAGCGTTGTCAAAACGCCTTTGCCGTTTCCCGCCAGATGGCTCCGTGCAGGAGTCAAGAGCGACGATTTTGATCTTGACGGTATCCAATTGAACCCGATTTCGTATCATGTTGGATTGTGCACGTTTGAAATCCGGACGAAAGGTGATCATGCGACTCTTTGAAGGAACCGAATTTTACCAGCCACCAAGATGTGAAAATTGCGGTGCGTTGGAAGATCAGTGCACTTGTCCGCCCCAGGTGCCACAGCAGGTGGCCGTGTCAAAACAGGCAGCTTGGATTCGGGTTGAAAAACGGAAAAAGGGCAAATTCGTCACCGTTGTTCGCGGATTATCTGAAGGCAATCCCGGTCACCATCTTGCTGATCTTTTGACAAATCTGAAGAACGCTTGCGGTGCAGGTGGCACGATCCAGGACGAGACGATTGAGATCCAGGGCGATCACCGGCATCGAATTGAGGGATTATTAAAGGAAATCGGCTATCGAATTCGAGCTTGAACCTCGCTTGTGGGCCCGCCCGGCAAAGATTACCGGCTAACCGGTGCTTGGCAAATCAACTACAATCTTCGTTTCGCATTGAATGTTTTCCTCCATTAATCCTTCCATGAATCAGCCGAACGAAAAACCGAAATCTCCTCAAACGTTCGAATTGGAAATCAAGGACGCGCATGTCATCTTTGATACCGTTTGGGAATCGCTGGAAGAAGAAATCGGTCACGAGAATCTTCGATTTCCCAAAGAGCTAATTCTGCTTGGCGGTGCCCCAGGATCCGGCAAGGGGACACAGACCCAATTTATCATGCGGTCTCGCGGCCTGACGTGCCCGCCCATCATTGTCAGTCAGCTGTTGACGACACCCGAGGCAACCCGAATCAAAGACCAGGGGCAGATGGTCGGCGACACGGAGGTCATTGGAATCCTGCTTCGTGAACTGCTCAAGGAAGAATACCGTGATGGGGCGCTGCTGGACGGATTCCCCAGGACACGAGTTCAGGTCGAATGCCTCAAGATGTTGGTCGACCAGATCGACCAATTGAACAATGAGTTTGCCGAAACGGAATTGGCGATCCAGTTTCGCCGCCCCATTATCCACGCCATGGTGCTGTTTGTCAGCGAACAGACCAGCATCGAACGTCAACTGTTCCGAGGACGGGAGATCGCGGAACACAATCGCAAAGTGGAAGAGACGGGAATTGGCGAACCGATGGAACTACGGGTCACTGATCTCCAACACGAAAAAGCTGCCCAGCGTTACCGCGTCTTCAAGGAGCAAACCTGGGACGCGCTTCAATCCCTCAAAGAGATTTACCATTACCACTTCATCAACGCGGAAGGTCCGATTGATGAGGTCGAAAACAATATCCTCGCGGAATTACAGTACCAAAGCTCGCTGGAGCTCGACCCACGAACGTTTGACCGGATTAGCCCGTTGCCGTTAGCCGAGGAAATTACGGTTCACGCCCGGCAGGAACTGGTTAAGCGTTTGGATAGTTACGAATTGACTCAGCGCGAGTTGTTCGTTCAAGTCGTCGAAGCGATCGACGCAAAATTTATGCCCATCATCAAGCGACACGCACTTTCCGGTCGGGCCAACGTCAACTCGGAAGACGCGATGTTTGACGACCCGCTCGCACTGTCAATGTTGATCGACATCTTTTCCGAGCGCGGCTATCACGCGATGGTCGACAAGCGAATTCAGGACGTGCCAGAACGAGTTGACCTTGAGACCGGGAAAATTTTCTGTCGCGAAAAAATCGTCTACCGAATTCAGATCCACTTTCAGGGCTCCAACATCCGCCGTGGTTAGGTGCCGTTGTTATCCTGGGTGACCGCTTGAAGTTTGACGTAGGGTTGGGCAGTCACATCGGACTTTCGCGATCGGCGATCAATTCGAAGCGTTTCGCTTGAATGGACCGTTGTCGGGAATCACCTCGACTTCGATGCGATCAAGTCTTGTGGTGACTTGATATTCGCCTGGAGGGAACCGATAACCCGTCGCGATGGCAACGTCACCGTAAGCCATCAACCCTGATGCGAAAAATTCCGTTCCTGGCATTACCCCGCCCCGGTCGTGACGGCGTGTTCGTATCTTCCTGATCGCCAAATGCACAAGGCATTCGGCGGCCTATTGCGGTATGCCAAGCAAATCCAATCCCTCCCGGGTGATTGCCGTACCTTCGTGTTCCAACACGATCAGGCTCGGCAAGTCGTGTAATTGCTTCAAGCCAGCGTTGGTAATCGCAGTTCCGTCCAGCCCCAGACCCATCAGTTTCCTGTAACCGGACAACAACTCAAGGTCGTTGTCTTCGACATCGCAGGCAGCCAACTGAATTTGCTCAAGATTGGGCAGACCACGTAAATGTGCCAGAAGCGTTGCATCGAATCTGCCCGGGTCGAACTTGACCGCGTAAATCATCTCCGCCCGAGAACGTTTAAGCAACGTTGCGTTACTCATCTCGAGCAAGTAGATTTTTCGTGGATCATCGAGCGCAATGCCCTCGACGCTGCCATCACGACCGGAAAAAAAATCGTCGACCGTGATCTCCTGCAATCGACCAATGGATGCCAACCGGAAATACCGACTCGAGATCCCCCCCGGATCACGAATATGGAGCTTATCCCCGACGGCCCCCGTGAGCAGGAAATAGTCGCGATATGCTTTGGGGACATTGGGAAACGGAAACTGCAGTTCATCCCATACCTCCAGTGGCTCGATTCCATCGCGATGAGTTACTAACCCCATGGGCAGATTCCCTGAATAGAGTGCATGGGCAAAACAATGCCGAACCACGCCGAAATACATTCCGACAGGAACAATCAGCAGCGCAATGATCGCGGTTTTTTCACACCAGGAATCGGGAATGGCCAGGCGGCGTTGACCGGGAGTTGCACCGACGGTTTCAGCATTCCAGAGTAACCAAGCCCCCACGACTGCGGTACACAGATTCCAGGGAAGGACACTCCGGTTCCAGTCAATGACCACCAAAAAGGCCACGATTCCGAAATGCAGTGCGACGCATCCTGCGGCTGCCAGTTTGGGCTTTCGCCACGCCGCGACAGCCAACAGTAATTCACCGACCATGACAATCACAGCAAACGCGAAATGAAACCGTTTGGCATCCACCCTCGTCCCGGAAAGCAGTTGATAACTTACCTGCATGAACCAGTCCGGCGACACATACTTGTGGATTCCGGCCCACAGCCACATCGATACGAGAAACCAAACGCAAACACGACGCACTGGTTTCCACACACAAGCCGCCATCAGAAATGCGATCGAAAGGACCTGCGGTTGGCAACGAAACTGATCCATTGAGATCGCCAGGGTCAATATGACAAGGTGGAATGCCAAACCACACTTGCGAGGACTGATCAACACAAGGACCAATGAGATAACCAGCAGAATTCCACATGAAAACTGTGGGGTCGACTGGAACCATGGCAAGTTCGGAGGTTGAGTTCGCACCTGCCACGTCGGCCAAGTGATCAAGACGGTTGCGAGCTGCGCGATGACACAGACAGCCAGAAAAAAATAGCTTTCGCCGCCGATCTGCGAATTGAACCATCCCAGTCGCGATTTGTTCTCGAAGGTGGGCGCGGCATCCAGCTTTCTCGTGATACGTTCAGTTCGAGGTCGTTTTTTCAATTTCTTGACCATGGACATTCCGAACGAACCAGAGGCCAGCCGCAGATCCCGACATTTAATCCCAAAACGCAAAAGCCGGTCAACATCACCAAACGCAAACCAGCGAAACAATCTGCACTGGCCGGATGTCCCTGACGAGAGTTTAGATGATCCCGCATTGTCCGGAACACTGATTCCCTGGGCCGAATCGGATTGATTCGCCTTGTCTCGATCCGGTTGTTACCAGACAATCGGCTTTTCCTTCCTGCCCAAGAATACACGTTTCGAAGGTTAACCATGGATTTTCAGATCTTCGAAATTTGCTCGATCATCATCGTCTTGTCGGCACTGTTCGGGTACGTCAATGTGAAGTTTCTTCGCTTACCCAACACGATCGGGCTGATGATCGTGGCGATCCTGTTTACCGCTTTTCTATTCGCCAGCAGGTTCTACACCAACTTTTTTATCGACATAGCTGACAACCTGGTCAAGCAGATCGACTTTCCTGAAGTCCTGCTCGATGTCATGCTCGGTTTTCTATTGTTCGCCGGAGCGATGCATACGAATTTCGACCAACTGCATATCCAACGCTGGCCGGTGCTCGTTTTTTCCACGCTCGGCGTCATCGCATCCACTTTTATCTGTGCAACATTGACTTATTTCGGATTCCAGGCGATCGGAATACACACAGAATATATTCATTGCCTGCTGTTCGGAGCTTTGATTTCACCGACGGACCCGATTGCGGTCCTGGGAATTCTAAAACAAGCCAGGGTGCCGAAAAAACTGGAAACAAAAATTGTCGGAGAATCGCTTTTCAACGACGGAGTTGGCGTGGTCGTATTCCTGACGATTTTTCACATTGCCACTGGTGGATCTGAACCAGGGCATGGAGAAAACATCCATGCCACGAATCCGGGTTCCGCGATTCAACTTGCTTCGTACCAGGAAATCGAACCCCGAACTTTAACATCGATAAAAAATCAAGATGTTGCGGGCGACGAGGCGGTTTCGGAGATTGCGGTTGCCCCTGTGCAAGCGACCCAAACTTCCAATGAAACGACCAGCCTGCAAGACCACGTTCTCGCTGTCGTCAGGCTGTTCGCAACCGAAGTGCTGGGCGGAATCCTGCTTGGACTGGTTCTCGGTTACGCGACTTTCCTCCTTCTGCGCTCAATCGACGACTACGAAATTGAAGTCCTGATCACACTTGCCTGCGTGATGGGTGGATATTCCCTCGCAAGCGCATGGCACCTTTCTGCTCCTCTGGCGATCGTCGTCGCTGGTTTAATCGTCGGGAACGACACCGTCCGGGGAACAGCCATGTCTCAACAGACTGAAATGTATGTAAACCGGTTTTGGGAATTGGTGGATATCCTGTTGAACGCAATCCTGTTTGTCCTGATCGGATTGGAATTACTGGTCCTCAACATCACGCAAACGTATATTCAAGCAGCTGGCTTGGCAATTGTCATCGTCCTGGTATCGCGGTTCTTGTCGTTATTGCTACCCGTTCGTTTTTTCGCGAAGCGACTGGACTTCGTACCCCACACCACGACGATCATGACCTGGGGTGGCCTGCGAGGTGGGATTTCAATTGCCTTGGCGCTGACGCTCACGAATGAACTCAATCGGGAGCTGTTTTTGACCGTAACCTACGGCGTCGTCATTTTTTCGATTATTGTCCAAGGACTCACGGTTGGCAAACTCGCGGGAAAACTGATTGGAACGGACAACAACAATGATGAACCCTCAACCGCGCATTGATCGATCCGGATTTCCAAGAACATCCGGATGGTTTATCAGACGAGTTATCTGAGAGTCAGCTTGCGGGCCCAAATTACGGATCCACCAGGTCGCCAAAGAAAACCGCATTCAGGAACACTCGGCTGGTCGCTTTCCAAAAACCTCGGAAGTTCGGATCATCCGCCATCAGGATGAAACGTCCAGCTCCCCAGGGTTGAACAACGACGCTGGCAGAACCTTTGAACTTTTCGACGTTTTCATCCGAACAGTAACCTGCCATCAGCGGAGAGTCAGGATCGTAAATCATCGGATTGCAGTAAGGATTCCCGGACGGCTTGAGGAAAGTCGCATGGTTGCGAAACACCGGCAACATCCCTTCTGCACAGCCAAACAGGAGCGGGTGCGTTGGGTCGACCCGCGTGGCAAAAATTGCACCGCTGATCAGCTTCAATGCCTGCTGTCTTGAAGCGGTGTCGAATTGCATTTGAAGGGAAACTTCTTCGCCCGATTTTTCCGCCACGGACTTGAGGTCGCTGGGGGCGGGCTTTTTCGTGCCCAGCGTTGCCTGAACTGACGTAGACAGACTCCCCAGGGCGACCACCGTTCCGCCGCGATTGGCAAATGACTCGATGGCACTCCAGTTTTCACTTTCGATGCTTCCGCCAGCCAATACTAACGTCGTGTAATCGTCGAGATTGGCACGGGCGAATCGCGTCGATTCGATCAATGTCACGGGCATCGCGACCTGCGTGTCCAGCAAATGCCATACGGAACCGGACGAATAGGCCGATGCACCCGAGCCAATGACCATCGCAATTTTTGGTTTTTCGAGAACAGGAAAGCTGGAACTGCCCAGGTCGGGGCCGCTGTGACTCAAGCCGGTTCGGACGGGTTCGATTACGGCGCCACGTTGCAACCCCAGGTTCAAAATCTTTCGGATCACCTGGCGCTTCCCTTTCTGTGTCCCGAGCACAATCGACAACGTGCCGTGGCCAAATTCTCTGGTCGTTCCATCTACGGTTTCAATCGTGACCGGGCGAGTTGCGACGCGGACCTTGATTCCAGCGGAGAGCAATCGCGCCAATAACCAGGGTCCAACATCGTCCCGGAAATCAACGAAGTACGCGACTGGCTCGTCTGTCAGATTGAGCGTTGCCGCGCTCGTTGTCGGCTTGAGTGTAAACGCCACAAGAGATTCAACGTCCAAGTCTCGTTTGAGCGCCGATTGAGTCAAGCCGTAGGCCAGCGGCAACGTCCAACTGGACACGTCGTAGAAAATATTCTCGCGAAAACTGGTTTCCCGCATCAGCAGCGATTCGAGAAAGCGAAACTCGGGTTGGTGGGTCGGCACAACAAGGCTATTTTTCGCGTCAAAAGTCTGGTCGCCGTATTCCAGGTCTTCCCTGAGAAAATAGGATTGAATGTCATGACGTTTGAGAACACCGGCGAATTGTTCCAGCCGGGTGCGATTGTTCTTTCCAGTGAAAATGTAAGTCTTGACTGGCTGGACATCCGCCATTTCGAGCGCCTGTGAATAAAATTCCCTTTTGTATTCATTCAACTGTTGCCGCATCGCACTGGTCGCCCGCAAACTTGAAAGAGACGTCGTGAACTGGTTTGCGATCGTATCGTGGAATTTCAGCAACCCATCCTGGTTGGCTTGCAGAAAACCACGGGAACTGGCCTGCTCAAACAGTATTCCGATACTGCCATGCAGGTCTGGGTAGGTCGAGCCTTTACCCATGTAGAAATCGTCAAAACGCTCCTGGGTAAAATACAGGCTTCCGCGTTTGTCCAGTTCTTTCGCATGAAACGAACCAAAAGCGCGTGTTAGTTCTTGATTGCGAGCCGGCGTCAGGGGATTGGTTCGCTCCGGAATGCCGGGCTGGAAAAAAAATGTCGAGTTTGTCCCCATCTCATGAAAATCCAGAACCACATTCGGCTTCCACTTGTGGTACCAGCTCATTCGGCCACGACTTTCCGGATGTACCAGCGGCAACCAGTCGCGATTGAGATCGAACCAGTAGTAATTCACTCGACCTGGTGGCCACATCTGATTGTGCTCGGCGTGTTGACCATCGGGATTCGGGACACGACCGCGATATCGATTGACCCAATTGGCAAACCGGTCGAAGCCATCCGGGTTCAGGCAGGGATCGACGAGAATGACGCAATTATCCAGCCAGCTTTCGACTTCGGCACCAACGGCAGCTGCCAGGTAGTACGCAACCAGCGGCGCACAATTGGTGGCACTGGCTTCGTCTCCGTGCACTCCATAGCCCATGTTGATGACAACGGGAAGCGTCGTCGTGTCTACACGATTCGAATTTGATTTGGTGAGTTGTCGATGGGCTGCCTGGATCTCTGGAAGCCGTTTTCGATTTGCATCCGAAGTCATCGTCAGCAGAAGCAAAGGGCGACCTCCATGTGTCTGCGCGTACTGTTGGATCGTGACTCGATCAGAGACCTCCGCAAGCTTGGAAACATAACTCACGACTTGAGCGTGTGAGAGATGTCGAACGCCAATATCAAATCCGAAAAACTGTCTCGGCGTCGGGATCTCCGGATCGAATTCTACGCCGGGCGGCCAAAACGCTGACGGAAGTTCGGGAACCGGTTCAGCGACCTGGCTCGGTGCTGCATCCTGAACAAACGTCGGAAACCCGGCGGCAACCAGGGGAACCTGTGAAACCAGGAAGACGATACAACCCATCGTTAAACAATGACGCATGCTATCACTCCAACTCAGCGCAAAACGGATCCGCGAACGCGATTGGGCCCAGGCAAAGCTTGAGCGAAAACCGAAAACACCATTGTAGTTGAAGATCGACAGGCCATCACCTCGCTCGCCGAACCCAAGACCGTTATTTACGTAACTGCGTTCCGGTTGATCCCTGACCGCGTTCCGGTGGATGTCCGGTTCATTGGCAACGCATTTGAAATAGTGCCGCGTCAAGAATTGATTTTTAGGTAGCGGACGAGCTCACCAGTCCTTTGGACCAAGAAAACGCAAGGACTCGTAGTCGCGTTCACTACCGCCAACTCTTATTCCTGGCTGTGACAGAATGCTAGGCTGCCGGTTCGACTTTCCTTGCCGCCAGTTCCCGGTCGATCATGAACAACCCGTTGGGATCGCCGGCAACCATTTTGAGTTGATCGATAACTGCCCGGGTGCTCGCTTCCTCTTCGACTTGTTCCTTGACAAACCACTCAAGGAATACGTCGGTGGCGTGATCGGACTCCGAACGAGCCAGATCCTTGAGCCTGAAAATCAGTTGTGTGATGTGCTGTTCATGAGCGAGTGCTTTTTCAAACAGGCTCAACGCCGTCTCTTCCCCGATCTCGGGGCGCCCGATCGCAGACAATTCGATCGTTCCGTCCCGCTCCAGCACAAAGTTGAAAAACCGATCCGCGTGTGCGAGTTCTTCGGCGTATTGAACTTTGAACCAGTTTACAAACCCGGGCAAACCAAGTTTATCCGCTTCGGCTGCCATTGCGAGGTAAGCGTATGCTGAATAAAGCTCTTCATTGATTTGTTCGTTGAGTGCCTTTTCGACTTGTTTCGATTGCATTCTTTTTTCATCCGGTTTGAAGATTGAACGATTATGGATTGGGATTTCTAAAGGTAACCGTAATCACGTATCGTTCGCAACCGGAATGACCGCTTTAAGCCGCAGGACTTTCACGCGGCAGGGAAATCCGTGGATTGCGGACCCAAATCTGGGTTCCTTAAGAGACAAACGGTTGCATTTCATCGGGATTGTTCACAGAATATTTTAGACCGCCGACGTTTTTCCATTGTCAAGTTGGAGCGACCAAATGACGTTTCTTCCTGTTGCCGGTTGTCGCGCGAGACAACCAGCCCAACGTCACGGATTTACGCTTGTCGAACTTCTCGTGGTGATCGCGATCATCGGTATACTGATTGCGATGCTGCTTCCGGCTATCCAGTCGGTACGCGGAGCTGCCCGGCGAACCGAATGCATGAATAACATTCGTCAGCTCGGAATCGCCTTGCATAATTACGCAGGATCGTTTGACGCGTTTCCTCCAGCACATACCGAACTACACAGTTGGACTGGGATTATTCTCGATTATATTGAGCAAACCAATGTCGGCGATCTTTATGACCGCACCAAGAACTGGAGTCACCCCAACAATCAGGCCGCAATCAGGAGGATCATTCCGACGTTTCTTTGCCCGTCCAATCCCAACGGAGAGGCTTTTCACCTGGATAGCATTGGCAACGGCAAATTTGCCGCGGTCATGGATTACGCGGCAATCACGCACGTGGCCCCAGTGGTTTACAGCGGAGGCTTTGCGGAACCGGTAAGAAACGCACAAGGCGGGTTGGCGTCCGGCAAAGGAACCGAATTCCGGGATATCCGAGACGGACTTTCCAATACGTTATTGCTGACCGAAGATGTCGGCCGCCCGGTTCACCACCTAAGCACCGGATTGGGACCAGCAGAATTGCAAGTTGGAGGTGGCAATCTTGGTGTCCAAAACGGTCGAGTTGCTGGCGCCGGTTGGGCGGACAAGTCCAATACGATCCCCGTGCATGGATTCACGTCCGATGGTCTGTTTTGCCCCGGTCCGGTTCCGGTTAACGCTACCAACAACAATGAGGCATTTGGATTCCACCCGGGGATCGTGATTTCCCTGCTTTGCGACGGAAGCGTCAAAGCTGTCAGTGAGAACATCTCAATGCAGCAGTACTCGGAACTGGTCACACGTAACGGCGGCGAGATCAATTCCTACCGGTTTTGACCGATCGCTGGCCCGAATGGTGCATGGAAGCTAATCTTGCGAATCCGTGGGTGTTGAACTTTCAATCCACTCCGACAACAATTTCGCTAATTCATGCGTTTTGTCGTAATGTTGAACCGAAAGATTCACTTTCTCGCCAATGTCGTCGCGCAAATTATAAAGTTCGTATCGGTTTTCCGTTTTTGTCTGGTCGTCCGTCAACTGAATTAATTTCCAGTCTCCTGATCGTATCGCATTAGATGGCGTATGGCCCGATCCATGCTCGTGCGGATACGTCCAGGCCAGAAAACGATTCATCAGGGTGTTATCCGGATTGCCCTCAAGTACGGAGACCAGCGAATGGCCGTCCAAGTGCTGTTCCGGTCGCTGATCGAGCCCAGCCAGTTCCAGCAATGTCGGATAAAGATCCATCGTGATGCCTGGTGTCGAACTGACGGCAGGTTTGATTTTTCCTGGCCAGCAGATCAGCGTGGGGATGCGGATACCTCCTTCGTATGTCCATCCTTTTCCCGCACGAAGCGGTACACACGACGTCGGTCCCCCCACACCACGTTTCGCGGCCAATGTCGAAAGCCCTCCGTTATCGGAGGTGAAGACGATGATCGTATTGTTGGTCAACGACAATTCCTGCAGTCGGTCAAGAACGCGCCCGACATTCGTGTCGAGGTTGTCCATCATCGCGGCATAGGTTGGGTTGTTCTGAACCGGCCTCGTCCGAGAGTCATTTCGCTCGACAATATACTCGGAACCCGTAACTGAAATCTTGTCTGCTTTGGATTTGTATCTGTCAACGAGTTCCTGGGGAGCCTGGATCGGTGTGTGAACAGCATAATGAGCAAAACACAAAAAAAAGGGGTGGTCTCTGTTTTCAGATATGAAAGACAACGCGTGATCGGTCAATCCGTCGGTCAAATAGTCTCCTGACTTCCGGTCATCCAGATCAGGTACATCCCAATACGGAATCCTGTTAGCATTGTTTTTATCGTTATTTCGCTTGAATGGGAAAAAGTAACTTCCCGGTTGGCCTGCACGGTTCACGCATCGCATCCAGGTAAAACCCTGTTCACGCGGCTGTTGATTGTCTTTGTCACCGAGATGCCACTTGCCTATGTATCCCGTCCTGTAGCCGCCACTGGAAAAAGCTTCACCAATGGTCACTTCGTCCAGCGGCAAATGAAGGTCATTGGGCTGATTTAACCATTGGGTAATCCCAACACGTTGCGGTGCCTTGCCGGTCATTAACGAAGCCCGAGTCGGCGAACAAACAGGATTGGCCGAATAAAAATCCGTAAACCGAACACTGCGTTTGGCCAGATCATCGATTATCGGGGTCTCGTGAAATGTCGATCCGTAGCAACCCAGATCTTTGTAGCCAAGGTCATCGATAAAAAACACGACAATATTTGGCTGTTCCCGAAGGGATGTCGCACCAGGGGATTCCAATGCCTCTGTCCCGTTGGCCGGAACCAATACGGAAATTACAAGCAATATGACAAAACGAGAGAATTGCGTCATTGAAATAACTACCGAAAGTGGGTTGGCCGGGCCGAAAATTCACTCGACCCCTGATACTAATGTACCGGTCGGTGCTGCCATGGCTAGATCTCGACTTACCTGATAAAAGTGCGGCACCATCTCGCGCCCGATCGTTGGTTTCTGCTCGAAATCCGGAATCTCGTCCCAGATTGCACTTCATGATAGACAAAACCAAACATCCAGCATCCTCAATACCAGAACATGTCGTGCTGATTCACGGGCTCGCAGGAAGCCGGATGGCACTTTGGCCGCTGGTTTTTCAAATGCGGCGAGCCGGGTTCACAACCTCAACATTTGGTTATCCCAGCTGGTGGTGGTCGATTGAATATCACGCGAATCGGTTCAGACAACACCTGGACCGAATCGGCGATGACGATTCGATCGAGAGCTTTCACATTGTCGCGCATAGCATGGGCAGCATTGTAACCCGCCAAACCCTGCTCGATTCGCGGTTTGGAAAACTCGGCCGAATCGTGATGCTGGCTTCCCCCAACCAGGGCTCACCTGTGGCACAGGCACTCGGCACCGTACTGCCGTTCTGCAAGACGCTCCGTCAAATATCCAGTCACCGGTCCAGTTTCGTTCGCAATTTACCCGAACCCCGCGAGGCGGTCATCGGGATCATTGCTGCACAATATGATCGAGTCGTTCCTGCACCCAACAGCCATCTGGGAATGGAGTCCGACCATGTGACTTTGTTCAGCGGACACAACGGTTTACTCGTCCGACCCGCGGCGGCCCGGCAAGTCGTTGAGTTCCTCCAGCACGGTCGCTTCAATCGATTCGATTCGTCTTCGTGGCAGACTTGAATCGATCATTCGTTGTGACCAGCCCGTTCCACGATGGACGATCGCCAACGCGTTTCATCCTGTCAAATCCGACTGTTTGGCAGGCACTCGCGGCTGCCACGTCGAAATCGAACGACCGAATTACCGTTCGTGACAAACATAATCATCCAGGAATTCGACTCCGACAAAAAATTGTGCAGGCTCGTTCACCAGCGGGCGAGTGTGTCGCACAACTCCAATCGCAGAGAGATTGTCTTCGACGACTGTAACTCGGACATAGTCGCAATTGATCGGCTCAGCGCAGACAAAACCAATGCCGTTTCGACTGATGTTTCGCGACATGGCCCACTTTGGATCCCCGATTGGCGAAAGATCGGCGTCCAATTCCTGAAGCGTCAGCAGTGTACACCTTTTACGCCTTGCCCATCTTCGTCGGTTTCCAAAGGCGACCGGACCAAGACAGTAACGAACGGTGTGATACAGTTTGGACAGCATTGTCGACCCTTCCAAAGGCGAAGATGGACGCTGTGGTAACACGCTGGCAAGAGGTGGGTTCGAGTCCGTTTGGAACAC
>JAHEBQ010000121.1 GCA_024642205.1 Planctomycetaceae bacterium
GCTGGATCCAAAACTTCAGGCGACTTGTAACCAGGTATGAGTTCTATCATCATTTATTTCAAGGATTCGTTAACCTCGCTTGCCTCATCAACGTGGCAAAGAGGTTTTGAAAGGCCCTCTATTGTTGTTCGAAGTGTTGGTCCAGATAAGAGTTGACTGGCCATTCACTGTATTAATCCGGACAAGCGTTTGAGTCGCGGCAATCAATACCAGGAACATCAGTTGCCACCGGGAAATCTGTTTTGTCATCATCATTAACTTTCATTTGACTTTGTGGGCGCGCAGACCGAACCGCGGTGGCAAAAACATGAGCTTTCAGCATTGAATAAGTAATCGATCGAACAGCCCATTCGATCAGGGCGGGGAACGGGCAATTGCACAACAGAAGATTTTCTTTTTCATAGTTGGCTTTCGTTTGCAGTGTCGAGCCTGAAATCAAATTTGAATCGTTTTTTCGATTGCATCGGACCTCAAGTCCTACAGGAAAACAATTTCATCGAGATCGGCATCCAGCGTGTCTAACCCCAAAGTCGAGAAATACAGATCCATCTCATCAAGCATGCCTCCGCCAACGCCGACTAAAAGATTGCCGCCCCCATTGCTGTGGACCGTGTCCGCGTCGAGTCTCGGCGTGCCATTTCCGCTTACCAATGCGGCAACTCGCTCCGCGTAGGTTAGATCCGTGCGTGACCAGAAATCACGGATGGAAGCCAGAATTAAAGGACCGTTGTCATAGTCCGTCGTACCGCCAACCAGCAGGTCTTCGCCGGAACCGCCATACAACTGGCTCGAAGACTGGCCCGCGATCAACAGGTCACGTCCGGCACCACCAAACAGTCTATTTCCGCCATTGCCAACGAGGATGTCGTTCCCGGCACCCCCGATCACATTCGTAAATGAGGTGACCAGGCCATCGACTAATGTCGCCTGCTTCTCTGGCAGATTGACGTAAACGTCGTCAATGAACGCCGAATAGTCGAGCGTGTTGACACCGCCGCCGCCGTCGATGTTGCCCGCGATCGGCACGGCATCGGGTTCGAAGATGAAGCGGTCGTTGCCATTGCCGGCCTGGATATTCTCGATTTGCGAAAAGACGACATAGAATTCAGGAACACTCGAATTCAACAGAGCGTGCCTTCCTCCAGCGTCCGTGATCAGCCAATCCGCGGTGACATCCGGACCGACGAGTGTTTCGATCCCCGCTCCACCGATCAATTCTGTGCTGATGTCGGTGGGCAGGTACTTCACTTCGTAAGTGTTATTGCCGCTGCCGCCGGTGACGGCGACCAGGTCGACTCCCTGGTAAAGCACTTGTGTTCCAGTAGTCGATACGCTGGGGAAGATAAACTGTTCCAAAGTGAAAGTACGATCTTCCGTTCCGTTGGCGTCGCTAATGAATAGCGTGTCAATTCCCGCTGAGTCACTCACCCGCATGGTGCCGAGGTTTTCCAAAGTCCCGGCCAGGCTGCTGGCATAAACATAATCGTCCCCGGCACCCGGATTGATGACCGTCTGGGTTCCGGGCCGACCTTCAAAGTAGATGATATCGTCGCCAGACCCACCAGCGTAGTTGAAGCCAGCGTTGCTCCAGGCGCTGCCGAGTTGAAGGTAACGAAACGTTCCCGAATTTACGCCGTCCAACCCCAGTTGCACCTGTCGTGGCAGGGTATTGCCTGCGTCACTTACAACGAGTGAGCGTTGCAGCGAATTACCATCAGCCAGCCGAACCGTCTTGCGAATGTCATCCAGGGTAGTCGCACCGGTGCCGACGACGACGCTATGTTGCTGGCCGCCCTCTCCTTCGATGAGCAGCTCTTGTGACGTTCGTTTAACAAGTACCGAGTCCGATCCGGCTCCAGTGTAGAGTTCGACTTGACCGAATCCGCCCGCAAGTACCGGGGTGTTTTCCACCACGAAGTTGTTCCCAAAGACACCGCCTAGAACCGCCAGGTTAAAGAGTTTGTCAAAGGAGATGACGACGCCGCCTCCGATATCCAGGCCGACGTCGTATAGGACAAACGGCCTGCTTTGGCTGCCCTGGCGATCGTTGACGACCAGTGTCGTGATACCATTTATATCGCCATGGACGGCCACATTGCCTCGGACCCTATCCAGACCAAACCGTCGCAACGCCGAGTCCGGCGTTCCGACGGTGATTGTATCGAATCCGCCCTGAGTGTTTACGGTCAGAGCGCCAGTGGTGCCGCGAATGTTTACGGTATCAGAGAAGGTCCCCGTAAAAAGGGAAGTGCTTGCGATGTCCTGGCCGAGCCGGCCAGAGCGTCGACCGTTGACCATCGTATCGTAAACCTCAAACGTGTTTCCGTTCGACCCGCCATAGATGTTCAGGTTGAGCAACCGCTTGTTATCGAAACTGATGGCAGTCGAGACCAATTGCACTTTGCCGAATTTACCCCCACCCACAAAATACGATGGAGTCAGACCGGTTACATTTCCAGTCTGACCAGTGATGTCCAGACCGATGTTTCGGGAAGAATCGCTACCCGTGTCGACAACGTTGAGTGTTGCAAGGCTGTCAACACTCGTGACGTGAACGGATTGCATAATTCGGTCCACGACAAAATTGTTGTTCAAAGAGAAGACGTTGCGATCGGGATCCTCGAAAGTTGTGATCCGCCCAACCCAAATCTCGTCACCACCACCACCATCATTCACGCGGAGGGGGACTGTGGTTGCCTGCACGAGCACCCGGTCCCGACCTGGCCCCGTGTTGAGGACCACCTTGGCAACATCCTGTTGCCTCGGGTTAAATGGCAAGCTTGGTGTGCCGTTGACAAGGATTGTGTCGGCTCCAATACCGGCGTCGATCGTAATCGATGCAAGCGTGTTGTTTCCAAAACGGACGTCGCGGGTTCCGTAAGGACGAAAGAAATGAACCCTATCTGCGAACACGGAAAACTCATTCCCGAAATCTTCGTTGACGGCATTTATTCGCAAATTGGTTTGTGCAATTCCCCCTTCGAGGATAACATCCTGGGCGAGGCCGTTGAGTTGACCGTTGCCGATCGTTACCGCCCCGGCGTCGCGGATCGTGAGTGAGGTGTTTGTCGAAATCACGTTGACACTTGAGAATCGATCCCCCTGCAGAAACAACTGCTCGTTTTCGCCAAACTCGTTGTAGAAGACCGCGGCACGCCGCGCGTTGGCGCGATCGGCGGTCACGTCGGTGGGGCCACCCTGGACTTTGATGAGGACGCCATCGATATCCGCGCCCCCCCGGAAATGAAACCGGGCGTCGATCCCGCCATCGATAATGAGCAGGTCATTGCCGACACCGGCTTCGATGATCACATCCTGACCGGCGGAAATGACGTAACTGTGACTACGTTCCAGTTGAGTGAAGGCGAAGTCCCGGAATGCTTCGACAGAAACATTCGCCTTGAACGGTCCGTTGGGAGTGATCGTAATACGGTCGTGCAGTCCCGTGCCGGAGACATAGGTTCTGTTTGGCGCCGTGCCTGCACCAACCGCGGCGGTGAGTATCGAATAGCTGTCTTCAAGGATCCGCGAGTTGTCCTCAAGAGGCATCGGAAAACGGGCAATGTGGTTGACGACATCGAAGCGACGCAGGTCCGTTGCACCGATAGGCGTTCCCATCAGCAGTCCTCCCTCGATCTGTCGGTCGGCTCGTGTATGCTTGAGACCGAACGTGTGGCCAGCTTCGTGTGCCGCCACGAAAGAAAGCGCCGGCGCCACCTGGGCGGGTGTTCGAACACGGATAATCTCGTCGGCAAACGCAAACGCGACGTTATCGAACCGATTTAAACCGAGGTCGACCCGAGTGTCATCCCGATCGAGCAGTGCCCAACCCCAGGCGGGGTTCGCAGCCGGATCGTCGCCGAAAACGAAGATATACGCGTCGTTGCTGGATCCGCTGAGTCTGTCTCGAACGTCGTCAAGATTGCGTGCGTTGTTCTGAAACACCTGGATATTGAATGGTTCAAAAATCCGTCGGACGTTGGTCATTACCTGATCCGCCAGAAGCAAGGCATCGATTTGGTCCGCGTTGCCATCGGTATTGAGATCGATATTCTGATTCTGGATCGTGCGGGTTAGCGAAATGAGGGCATGATTGATATCATTACCAGCGTTGTCTTGGCCAAATCTCGTTGGTCCGTTAAGCGCCGGATCACGCATTTGCGTGTCGGATACGGTGATTTGACCATCGGGAAGTGCAAAGCCGAAGTCCAGCCACACGGCGGAAAACATTGTTCGTTCTTCCAATTTGTCGAATATCCTCGGAGCAGTTTTGCCCGATCGCCTCGAGGCACGCTCAGGAACGGAACGATAAAACAGGTTCTTGATCCAGGTTTTCATGGTTCGGCCTTCGAAAATTAATGGGTACAAATGGGTCGATTGAAACAGCAAAGATCTCTTTTGACTTTTTGGGCGCGCAGACCAAACCGCGGTGGCAATAAACATGTCCATTCATTGTTGAAAGAGCGATCGATCGAACAGCCGGGTCGATCAGGGAGGGAAACGGGGAATTCGAAGGATCATTATTGACTCCCCGATTCATGTCGCGCGTCGGCAGGTTTTTCCCAAGCTTCATGAAGTTTCGACAAACGATCGGCGGCCCCGTCAATTCGTGATTGTCGGGATGCCGTGGGAATGTTGTTCCCATCACGACGCAATCCGTCGTACCCTTGTCTTAACAGCGGTTCGGCTTCCGAGAATTTCTGCTGGCCAGCCAGACTCGCGCCCAAAGCGCTACGCAAGGAAGCTTGCCGCCACCCATCGGGAAGTCGGCGATCGGCCATTTCCAGACTTAATTGCAGGAACTGCTCGGCGATTGCATATTTCTCGTGTTTGAGTAACG
Source organism: Planctomycetaceae bacterium (assembly GCA_024642205.1). Classification (GTDB taxonomy): domain Bacteria; phylum Planctomycetota; class Planctomycetia; order Pirellulales; family Pirellulaceae; genus Mariniblastus. Next base: position 4,841 of record JAHEBQ010000121.1, read on the forward strand.
CCAATCCTACTTCACCGACCTCCATGATGGTGTACGGCGGCAAGCGGTCTCGTTGAATCCTGGATTGCTCCAACAAGCTTTGCAATAACGGTTCGGCGTCATCCTGTCGATCCTGGGCAAGGTAAACCCTGGCAAGCGTCCCCACGCTGGACAAGGTGTGGGGATTAGAATCGCCAAATACCTTGCGGCGAATTTCGTAGGCCGCAACCGCCAGTGGCTCTGCCTCATCGGTCCGAAGCGTGTTGGCGTACAGGGTCGCCAGCATCGCACTGGTAATCAGCGTTTCGGGGTGCTTGCTACCCATCACACGCGACTGTTCCTCCAGAACCGTTGTCAACAGCGATTCCGCTTCGTCATATCGCTCTTGCTGAAGACGCGTCAGACCAAGACCCCGCATTATCAATAGCTTAAGCATCTTCCGATTCTGGTCTTCGCTGTTTGCGGGGAAGTTTTTCATCGCATTTGTGTACAGGGCTTCCGCGTAATCGGTTTCGTCGCGAAAAATGTGGATTAGTCCCAATCCGTTCATGGCACGGAGTGTTTCTGGATGTGCAGGTCCGAGCAGCTTGCTCTTGCCAGTGCAAACGAATTCGAACAAAGGTTGGGCTTTGTCGAATTCGCTTTGAATCCAGTACAGCATGGCCAGGTCATAGGCGGTGTCCAAAGTGTCGCCGTGGTCAGCACCGGATTCTTTGCCATGCAGTGCGAACGCGCGGGAAAGCTGGGATTCTGCTTCGGCAAATTCTCCCAGTCCCCAGTAGATTCGTCCCAACGTTTGCCGGATGGCTACCACAACCAGCGGTGGCAAATCTGTGTTTATGTCGAGTCGGGCTGCCGCACGGTCCAGTAGCGTACGAACTTTTAGTTCGCGGTCGGCTTCTCGATAGGGCGCCGCCTGTTCCAGCACCTCGGCCAGGTACTTCAGTGCTCCGCGAGCGCTGGCGCGTTCGGACTCAGCGCGTTTCTCGGATTCGACGGCCAGATCTCGTTCTTTGCCGGCTTGAATAGCCGCCAATCGTGAATCCGCTTCCGCCAGTGTCGCTCGATACGCTTGCCAGGAAATCCCCGATAATCCAATGATCAACACAAACCCGATCAGGGCCGTCGTCGTCAACACCGCCTTGTTGCGTCGCGCGAACTTCCGAAATCGATAAATCCTCGATGGAGGACAAGCATCGACGGGTTCATTGTTTAGATAATGCTTCACGTCTTCGGCAAACGTTCCGGCCGTGTCGTACCGCCGCGCACGGTCTTTTTCCAAGGCTTTCATGACGATCCAATCAAGCTCGCCGCGAATGAGATTGCTAAGTCGTGATGCTTCAACGTGACGTTTAGCAGCAATCGCCGGCAATTGGGCACTGGAGCTTAATCGAATGCTAGGGCGTGGCGGTTCTTCCTCGCGGATCATTCGCAACATCTCGTCAAAGGCCGCCGAACGCAACAGGGCCCGGTCCAAAGGCGTTTCGCCGGTCAGCAACTCATAGAGCACAACACCCAATGAGTAGATGTCGCTGCGAGTGTCAATATCCAACTGGTTCCGTTCGGCCTGCTCCGGACTCATGTACTCCAACGTGCCCACAACCTGGCCGAGCTCAGTAAACATGGTCTTTTCTGTGAGAGACTGGCTGGTTGCTTTTGCCACCCCGAAGTCGATGATCTTGGGAACCGGTAGTCCATCGTAGAGCGCGACCAGAATATTGCTGGGCTTGAGATCGCGATGGATGATGCCTTTATGATGTGCATGTTGGACTGCCTGACAGATGGGTACGAACAATTGGAGCCGCTCTTTAGGCGTCAGATGTTGTTCGTCGCAATATTTGGTCACAGGTAAGCCGTTGACCAGTTCCATCACAAAGTAGGGGCGCCCCGATTCGGTCTGGCCGGCGTCCAGCACTTTCGCGATGTTAGGGTGATCCATCATCGCGAGGGCCTGCCGTTCGGCCTCAAAACGGGCAATTACTTGTCGTGAATCCATGCCCGGCTTGATAATCTTCAGTGCCACGCGCCGCTTGACCGGTTCCTTCTGCTCGGCCATGTAGACGACACCCATGCCCCCTTCGCCGATTTGCTGGAGCAGTTTGTAGGGGCCGATCTGGGTGCCGGGCTTCTCGGTGATGGGCTGGTCGATTGTGGGGGAGGCAATCTGGGCGACCGGCTGTTCGAGGAACTCGCCTGCACGAAAGTAATCGTGAACGAGCTTGTCTACGTCTTGCCGCAGAGCCAGGTCGCCATGGCAGGCTCCATCGAGGAAGGCGTTACGTTCCCCAACCGGGCCAATTTCAATGGCTTTACCAAAAATGGTCTCGGCCCGAGGTTGTTCGACCATGGTCTACCCTTTCCAACATGCTTCTCTACCTGTCAGTGCGTATTCCCAGGCTGCCCGTGCTCACGTGTGGCGAAAGTTTTTGCAGAAGATTCTGCTATTCGGGATTTAACTGCCCGAATAGCCAGGCACGGGCGTAAGCCCAATGACGCTGGGCAGATGCGCGAGATATCCCGAGAAAGTCAGCGGTCTCTTCGAGCGAGCACCCAGCGAAAAACCGCAACTTCACCAGCCTCGCTTTTTCGGGATGCTCCAGCTCGAGTTTCCTCAACGCTTCGTCCAAGGCCAGAAAATCGAGTGATTCGCTGATCGCGGAAGAAACCAATTCAGGGGTTTCGATCCTCTCCAGATTACCACCTCGCTTGATCGCTTCTTTACGTCGAGCGTTCTCGACAAGTATCCGACGCATTGCCTCGGCGGCCGACCCAAAGAAATGCCCCCGACTGTTCCAGTGCTGCGCCTTCTCCGAATCCACGAGTCGTAAGTAGGCGTCATGCACCAGCGCGGTCGCTTGCAGGGTCTGCCCTGGTTTCTCTTTCGCCAGTCTCGCTGCTGCCAGTTTGCGCAATTCTTCGTAAACAAGCGGCAACAACTGCTCGGCCGCGCTGGGATCACCTTGCTCGATCTGGGAGAGTATCTGCGTAACGTCGGTCATAGGCGCATCTTTCAAGAACAACTGGCACCCCTGTGATTATACGCTTGCCATTGAATCGACGCTCCCAGCTAAATGCCGTGGTAACCGGGATTGGGCTAACGCCGGAGTTGTTCCCTCTGAAAAAGAGCCTTTCGAGTATATTTTGGGGATTCACGGAGGGGAACCTCGGTTAAGTCTCCAGAAATTGCCGCCTTTGTTCGGCCCAGCTTGGCGACATGCCGCGACAGAGAGTTCTCAGACTGATGCGGTCGGGAGCCCTATCATCCAAAATCGCCTCGACGATATCGGGTGCCAACGAATTGAGGCGGAGCATCCGGCGCAGATAGCTGACGTCAATCTTTTTAGCCGTTGCCAATTGTTCGACTGTCGAATACTCTCCCGACTCCAACTCCTCCTGCCATTGCCAGGCACGAGCAAGCGCGACGACCAATGCGTTTTCACCCGAATTGGAGTTACCTTCCACACTGTCACCACCAGCGGCGAAGCTCGGCTTGTGCCATCAACTCAACCGGGCGTGTTGAAAAAGTCGGTTGAATAAATTGGCAATGCTAGCGGTGTTTTGTTGGATTGGTGTTGATCTTGGAGTTCTTTTTAGGATCTCTAGAGGCCGTATCTTTTGACGTGTTGAT
>JAHEBQ010000122.1 GCA_024642205.1 Planctomycetaceae bacterium
ACTCTACTGTCGACCGTTTCAATCTGTAATCTCCGGCCCGGACGTATTTGAGCAGATGGCCGGACCAGATGGCACGTTGCGAATCGGTGGACTCGGCGAAGAGGACAAAAGTACTTTTGAAGCCAAGGTCGAGGCGCACAAGCGATTGACTGGAGCCTTGTTTGGACCCACACCTGCGGAATCATTCACGTGGACGTTTGACTCATTGTTGAACCATGTAGATGAAGCCATGCAGGCGCAATTGCGTTCGACTCCGTTGCATAAAGATGTTTTTAACCAGTTCGTCTCGAAAACTGTTGATGAGGATTTCGGGGGAGACATCAATCAACTCCGGAACGCCAAATCAACCGTCCGACTCGAGACCTGGTACAAACTCTGGTATCAGCTGCAAATTGAGCCGCCACCCCGGCAAACCTGTTTGATCGTCACGCTTAATGAGCCGGTCATCCAGGAATTGGCTCGGGCGGTGGGTCGGCCGATGTTGGGCAAAGCGCGCGGACGGATCCTGGAGCTGGCAACGGGCGAATGCGGAATCGATGCAGAAAACCTGCGAATTGGTGGTCCGCCGAGCGACAACGTGGCGATTGACGAAGAAGGGACCAGCACACTGTTGCGGCTGGTCAGCTTGTCATTGATCATCGGGTTGAGCCTGGCCTATTTGAGTTTTGGAAGTGTCCGAGTCGCCTTGATGTTGTTTTTTGTCGGCGGTGTCGCCGCGATATCGAGCCTCTCGTACGTCTGGTTCGCAGGCCAAACGATGGACGCGATCCTGATGTCGATGCCATCGCTGGTCTATGTTCTTGCGCTTTCCAGTGCCGTCCACATCGTCAATTACTATCGTGACGCCTGTTATGAAGATGGTCCCGATCTAGCGGTCGAAAAAGCGGTTAAACACAGTTGGTTTCCGTGCACGTTAGCGGCGTTCACTACGGCGCTGGGCCTGATTTCACTGACGACCAGTAGCCTGACTCCGATCTTCAAATTCGGATTGTTTTCGGCGATTGCAACCATGGCGACTGTCGTTCTGCTGTTTACGTATCTGCCGAGCGCGTTGACGATCTGGAAACCAGGGTACAAGAAACGGTCCAAAGAGGAGGTTGAAAAGGAATCCAATCTCAGTGCCGCGGTTTCCCGGATGTGGGCATCGATTGGCAACTGGGTGGTTGGCCATCACGGTTTGGTTTCGGTAGTTGCCATCGCCATGTTGATCTTTTTTGCCGTCGGCGTAACCAAGATCCAGACTTCCGTTCATCTGCTCAAGTTGTTTGATAAAGGTGCGAAAATTCTCCACGACTATGCCTGGATGGAAACACATCTTGGCAAACTTGTCCCAGCTGAAATCCCGATTGGGGTTGATTTAAGTGCGCAGAAGGAACCTTTTCTCGCGAAGATTCACGCGGCGGAACTGGCGAAATTTCCTGAAGGGACACCTGTCGAAGAAGCGATGGCCGGGGTGTCGAAGGAATTCGAAAATGAATACCGGATGGCCTACGACCTGAAGTATTCCATGCTCGAGAGAATGGAGCTCTCGCGGCGCGTTCGCGAACAGCTGGAGCGGCATTTTGGTCCCGATGGAATGGGGATCGTCGGTTCCGGCATGTCGATGGACGTATTCGCCCCGCTGTACCGGATTGACTCAAATGTCGATACATTTGAGCGGAAGAGTTACAGTTCCCAGTTGTTCAGTAAACGGGAGGATATGCTCGCACAGGCCTACCTGGCGGAACAGGGGAAATCCAATTTCAACCGCGCAGATCGCGAATCCGATTTGGCCGATCCCGAAAGGGCCGGTCGCGAGCTTTGGCGCGTCAGCATCCGTTTGGCCGCACTCAATAACGTTGACTACGGGCAGTTTGTCAATGATCTGAAATGCGTGGTTGAACCGATCATGACCGCGTATCGACAACGAACCAAAATACTCAAATCGTTGCAGGCGAAACTGAAAGCGGACTCGTTGAACAAAAGCAAGGTCCTGGTGCTCGGTCGTGACCCGTCGAATAATGTCGACGACATCCGTCAGAAAGTTGCCGACGGCAAACCGCTGGCCGAAATCATCAACCAGACGTATATCTTTTCAGACACCCTGAAAGCCCTGCTGGAAAACCGTGGCATTCAGGATCGATTGAAAGTCGGGAGCAAGGAACCGAAATTTTACAGCTGGATTGATCCAGATGTTCAACGGGACAAGTTAACCCCGGAACAACTTGCGGATTACATTCAAAAATTCGATTGTGTCGTCTTGATCGAAGACGATCCGATGTTCGACTACAACCTGATTTCCCAAAACACGGACTACCTGGTCGATTGCCGGGCCCATCGATTTGATGTAAACCCGGAAACCAAACTTCCTCTGCCGGGCATGTTGACGGCCAAGGAGTTGAAGGCGGATCCGGAACGTGGTGAAGATATCGATGTCACCGCGATGTACACGGGAATCATACCGATCGTCTACAAAGCGCAACGATCGTTACTGAAAAGCCTGATTGAGAGTATCGGCTTGGCGTTCATCATGATTTCAGCCGTCATGATGTTATTGCTTCGTGACTGGAGGTCGCCAGCGAGCCCGTCAAATCTGTTGAATTTTCGTGGTGGCATCGCAGCGATGCTGCCAAACGTTTTTCCGATTGTGATCGTGTTCGGGTTCATGGGGCACATGAACAAGTGGTACGGCGGAACCGTTGATATGTTCCTGGTTGATATCGGATCAATGATGACCGCCAGCGTTGCCATGGGTGTCGCAGTCGATGATACAATTCACTTTCTGAACTGGTACCGGAATGCGCTGGATCAAGGGTACCGCCGGAAAGAAGCCATCAAGGTTGCCTATTCCCGTGTTGCGACTGCAATGACCCAAACCACGTTGATTGGTGGACTGGGTTTGGCGGCATTCGCGCTAAGTACATTTACACCCACCCAGCGATTCGGCGTGTTGATGCTGTTCTTGTTGGCTGCCGCGCTGGTCGGCGACTTGATCTTCCTGCCTGCGTTGATTGCCGGACCGCTGGGCAAGTACTTTGGCAAAGAGCGACCGCTGTCCGAAGATCCGTCCAATGCCCAAACGGAAGGTTACGCTGAGCCAACGCTTCGCTTGATTGGCGATGAAAAACCACCGACAACGCCGGAGATCATCCTGCCGCCGGGCATGGATTTGGGCCGGAACCTGCGACGAATCGAATGACTTCCCTGGCCTTCGCGGGAAAAAGTTGCGCATAGTTCACCATTTGCCCAATCGAAGCTGACTCGGGTGATCGCAGGTGAACCCTGGAAACGGTAGTTTGCAGAGTCACCGTACCGCCCTTGGCCAACCCGGAATCGTTTTTATCGCAAGACGCGAGAATTCCGTCAATATTTTGTCGCCGCACAAGAATAGGTAGCCTGAAACGCTAAAATGGTTTCTAACACGTTTCCTGTGATGGAAGAAAATGGAAAAAGTACGCTTTGCCTGCCCTCGCTGCCAAACCATCATGCAGACAGGCGCCGAAAAAGTCGGATATGACGTTGCATGTCCGCACTGCGGACACCGGTTTCGACTTGTTGAATCTGGTGAATCAGGCTCGATTGACCGACACGACGCTTCGTTATCGAGTGACGCTGCGACACTTCCTCCGAGTTCGTTCCCACAATCTTCCCAACCGGTATCGCCCGAAAAATCGGCTGGTTTCCGACCAGCAAGTTCTGCGTCCCTTGGCAACGCGAATCCCCAGAAGCCTGCGATCGGCTCGATGGATGAATCACGATTTTCATCGGTCGCCAGCCCGTACGCGGCGCCAGCACGGCAAACGGGCTTTTGTTGTCCCTATTGCCAGACGACTCGACCGCCGATCTGGAAATCTGAAGTTTCACAGATCGGGTGGATCGTATTCGCCATTCTCCTGATGACAACTTGCGTTTTCTGTTTCGTTGGATTGTTTATTCGCGACAGGTATCGAATCTGTTCGCAATGCAGAATTCGTTTGAGTTAATGGGGGTGATGGGCTCTCGGCGAAAGCCCACGCCATCAATTCAGTCGATTGAATCTGGACGACGATTGGAGTTGAATTCCAACGACTGGGGGACCTGGTTGGGGCGACGGCGAAACAACTTTCGCAGTTGATCCACGTGTGAAAGGAATGGTCTGAGCCTGCTGAACGTTGCGGCAGGTCTGGTGATCGCTGCCAGGACCAGTGCTGTCCTGTCGTCATGTATTTCTCTTGCTGAAACTTGGGGGAATCATTTTCCGATTTTGAACATCCTGTCGATTTGTTATCAAGGCAATTGGGTCGGCATTTCAGGAGGTCAGCGGCGGCGTTAGTTTTTAGCCGTCAGTTGGACGAATCGACAGACACTCCAAATCCTCGCTTGCGGCGAAGTGGTCGATCACAACACACTTGTCGACGACATCCAGTGGCGGCCGTATCGCGATCAAAATCAGAGAAATCTGGTCTTCAGCATGGACATGGGGCTGTGCACGACCGATTGCGTGATGCGGGCGGCTTCCAAGTCTGGCCATCATTCGACCCAGGAGATCCGTCAGTACATGAAATTCAAACCGAACAAATTGCGACTGTGAACCAACGGCTCAAGTACAGATTGATGGAAAAAATTCATTTGTGGTAGGGTATCAGCCAGATTGAACGTTTCTTTTACAAATGAATTACCTTAATTCCAGCAGGTCAAATGCGGAGATTATTTTCGCTGTCGCCCTCAGTCATCGTACTTGATCTGTACCCGGCAACCGGTTTTCGCACTTTCGTTCGCGCTCACAACAATTCTCATGGCACGATAGGCGTCATCGGGGTCGGTTGTCTTGCGAATAAAGCTGGTTACGGCTCGGTGGAATCGGTCAAGCATCTGCTCACCAACGGTTCGATCGGATTCAAGCGATTCGGTGTGTTGGCCTGCGTCGTCGAACCAGATCAGGCTGGACGGCAAGTCGATGAATGCCATTCCGTTTTCGCAACAGACTTGAACTGATGCAGGTCGCTTAAACGAAAGTGCGTCTTTCCAACGCTCTGGGATGTAATGGCCGACGCTTAACTGGGCCTGGGGAGCGCAGCCCGTTGCCGAACCGTTATCACCTGGTTTGAGGCGGGGCGGAAATTGTAGACTCACCATCTGGTAGAACAGGTCGGTTTGTTCATCGTGTTGCTCGTGGATCGCACTGATTACTGAGGCTGGGTCCGAATTGACAAGGTATCGACACCAATCAACCAGCTCCATTAAATGCCTCCAGGCCAACGGGCAATACTCTCCACGGCGAAGCGAATTGGATTGGCTTTCCATCGGCATTCGCTCATGGCAAAATAACAATCGAGCCGGACCCAGTCGCGTCGCCATCAGTTCTTTCAGCCGAATCGTAGCTGGTGAATGCCGACGGGGTAGTTCGGCCATGAAGGCAACACCGGACGCCTCAATTCGTTTGCGGATTTCGAGCGCTTGTCCTTGCGACACGTCCAGTGCGGCCGAACTGTAGACCGCCTTGCCAGCCTCACACGCCGCTAAAATCGGAAGCGGTCCATACCAGTCAGGTGACAACGCCAATACGGCGTCAATGTCATCACGTTCGACCATGGCTCGAAAACCGTCCATTGGAATCGCCCCAAATTCCTTGGCCGCGTGTTTCGATTTTTCAGCCACTTCGCAGCAAATCGCACGAACATCGAACCGATCCGAAAGCGCCATCAATGCGGGGCGATGTCGCGATTGCCATTGATCGCCGAGTCCGATTAAACCAACTCGCAGTTTCATGGTCAAATTCTGGCTGGTTGGGGTACGCGGAACATCGTGATGATGAAAACAGAATTGTATCAACTCCCGGCAGAAATCCAAAAGGAATTACATGATGGATTCACGGGAAACCCCGCCTTTTAAGCAGATGCAGGTCAACTGCGCAAAGGCAGGTTTTGTCCAAGGCATTCCCGGGAAACGACAAACCAAACCAGTCGGCTTGGCAAAGCAAATGAATTTGCGGGCCCCGCACGGTTCTGATTCCCCTGGCCGAACAACCGGAATAATCGGCGAAATTTTGCAGACCGATCGAGTCAACCTCCCCAATGACAATGGCCTTTAGGAACATCCGGGTAGTACACGCTCGCCGCGCTTTGGAGACTTAAATGTAATCTCCAAAATAGAAATCATCCAAAACCTGCTGTCACTATTGGTCGATAAGTACTACGTCACTGCTCGCAACCCACTCGCTTTTTCAATTCGGGCCGGGGAACGTCCAACACGATGTTCCCCTCATGGATGAAGGATGAAAAATGAAACAAGTCTTGGTCTTGTTCTCGATGGCAATCATCACGTTTGCTGCTCAGAACGTCAACGCACAGCAACCCGTCAATTACAAAACTGCCTATGAAAGAGCACAAGCCGGTGATAAACCACTGCTGGTTCTGATTACAGCGGAATGGTGTCCGCCGTGTCAGGTCATGAAGTCGACGACCATTCCGGAGTTGATGAAAAAATCCGCTTTCCAGGATTTTCATTACGCAACGGTCGACTTGGACAAGGAATCAAAACTCGCACGTCAATTGATTGGCGACCGGGGAGTACCTCAGTTGATTATGTACGAGAAACGGGACGGCAACTGGGTTCGACGGTATCTGCGTGGTTACAAATCTGCCGAAACGGTTGAGGCATTCGTAGCGCAGGCCAACAGTTTTCGTACCGCTTCGGCTCAGTCCACGATTGTGGACAAATAGTTGCTCGGTTCATTCTCGCAAAACAGCATTCAAAACGCACTTGTCATGGTTGATAAGTGCGTTTTTTTTTGCTGACCTCGACAGCTCGCCGACGGAAATTTATTCTATCCTCCGCCCCCGCCAGCCCGTCTTTTTTCGGATGGTTCCCGAGCAAATTCGCATCGTTCCACGTGGTCGTTTCTCGGCGTGAAGATTTCAATCGTCATTCCCGTTATCAATGAAGCTGGCCAGATTCGGCTTGCGATCAGCCGTGCCTGGGCCAGTGGTGCCGATCAGGTGGTCGTCGTCGACGGAGGTAGTTCCGATCAGACGCCGGCCATTGCTGCCGCTGAAAACTGTCTGTTGATCGAATCAAGACCGGGGCGGGCTACCCAATTGAATCGTGGTGCAGCAGAATCAAGCGGTGATGTATTTGTCTTTCTGCATGCCGATAATTGGCTGGCGACAGACGCCTGCAACCAGATTCGTTCCGCGTTGGAGGATCGTCAGATTCATTTTGGCGCGTTTCGGCAGAAGATCGAAGGTGAAGACCGGATCTACCGTTGGATCGAAACCGGCAACGAACTCAGGGTCAAGTGGCAGGGGCTGATCTATGGAGACCAGGCGTTGTTTATTCGTTCGGAGATGTTCGAGCGTGCTGGCGGTTTTCCTGAAATCGAATTGATGGAGGATTTTGCGATTTCCCAACGTCTCTGCAAATTAGGAAGGCCCGTGGTATTGGCCGGACCCACGTTTGTTAATGCCAGGCGTTGGAAAGATACCGGGCCCGTACGTCAGACCCTTCGGAACTGGTGCCTTTCCTTCGCCTACCGATTGGGTGCTTCGCCGGTTTGGTTGGCTGCCAGGTATCGACGCCATGATCAGTAGTCCTGGTTCCCTGGTTAATATCATGTTCTGGTTGACAAGCGGAGGTTTGAAATGAAATCGGTTGTTTTCGTCGGATTGGCTTGCGTTTTGGCTTGTGGTTGCAGTGAAACTGGCCGCTCGGTCGATGAACGATCAACGAACGACGCGTTGTTGGAACCGTTCGAGGTGACAATTCTGGAAAATGGCGAACCCAGCCATGTCGCGGTTCAACATATCCTGGTCGCATTTTACGGATCATTGCCAGACCGGCCGATCAGGCGGTCAAAGGCCAGGGCGCAAGAGTTGGCCAACGAACTGCGCAACCGGGCAATCGCGGGCAAAGATTTTGACGAGCTGGTGAAGGTCAATACCGACGATGAGCCACCGGGTATTTATCAACTGGCCAACAAAGGCCAACCGGCTGACATGAGCTCGTCCGATCGTTCATCGTGGATTCTGCCCCGCACGAAAATGGTTTCAGCTTTCGGCGACGTCAGTTTTTCATTGAATGTCGGGGAAATTGGAATCGCAGAATATGACCCAGCCACCAGTCCATACGGCTGGCATGTCATCAAGCGAATCAAGTAACTTGAATCAGCCGAATTCTCATGTTGAATAATCAGAAACCAACCCGCTTCCAATCGTAATCTGATGCAAGTGTGACCAGGTTTCAAGTAATGCACCTTACGATTGAATCCTAGGTAGTACGGACATTCAGATCATGTCGGTGATCAGAGCGGCGAGCCAGATAAAGCCTGCGAAATTCGCGGGTTTTTTTTCGTATCGGGTCGCAACTCGGCGGCACCGTTTGATGCGGC
>JAHEBQ010000071.1:0-30820 GCA_024642205.1 Planctomycetaceae bacterium
GACTCGGCGATGACACAACGGAACCCGTAGTCATCCAATGCCCAAACGGCATGTTCACGGCTTGAACCGTTGCCAAAATTCTTGCGAGCCACCAATACCGATGCACCTTTGAATTTTGGCTGGTTTAGTTCGAAGTCCGGTCGCGGGTTTCCACTGTCGTCGAACCGCCAATCGAAAAAGAGGAATTGACCAAACCCCGTCCGTTCGATCCGTTTGAGAAACTGTTTCGGAATGATCTGGTCGGTATCGACGTTTGAGCGGTCCATCGCCGCAACCAATCCGGTGTGTTTTGTGAATGCTCTCATTTGTTTCTCGGTAATCTATGTTAACAACGATTTTTGAATTGACCTGGTTCGACTGGATTGTCGGGACCGTTGGTTGCGTTCCGTTCCCCAAAAACGATCCGCGGCGGGTTGCGTTGCCGCGTGGGTGAGCAGGCATGGCTTTCATTCTGCATTTTTTCGACGCTGACTTGCAGCCGACGATTGAATCTCACTCTTCGTCGGCATAATTCCAATCCCGGATGTCGACAAAATGACCTTCAATCGCGGCCGCGGCTGCCATTGCCGGGGATACGAGGTGCGTTCGCCCACCACGACCTTGACGCCCTTCAAAGTTTCGATTGCTGGTCGAGGCACAGCGTTGTCCCGGTTCAAGTTTGTCCGGATTCATGGCGAGGCACATGCTGCAACCAGCTTCCCGCCATTCGAAACCGGCATCCAGGAAAATTCTGTCCAAGCCTTCCTGCTCGGCTTGGTGTTTGATGACACCGCTTCCCGGCACGACCATGGCACTGACATGATCGCAGACTTTTCTGTCTCGGACGACTGCGGCAGCCGCCCGCAGATCCTCTATCCGGGAATTGGTACAGGAGCCGATAAAGACCCGGTCAATCGTAATGTCTTCAATGGGAGTACCTGCCGCCAGGTCCATGTAATCGAGCGCCGATTGGACGGATTTCCGTTCGCCAGCATCTTCGAAGTCGTTGGGGTCGGGAACCGTTCGGTCGATACAAGTCACCTGCCCGGGGTTGGTCCCCCAGGTCACCTGGGGGGCGATGTCTGCGGCATCGAAAATCTCGACGCGATCATATTTTGCTCCCTCGTCCGATGGAAGCTGTTTCCACTTCTGGACAGCAACGTCAAAATCGGCGGGAACAAATTTCTTGCCTCGCAGATATTCAAACGTCGTTTCGTCGGGAGCAATCATGCCGGCGCGGGCGCCCGCTTCGATTGACATGTTGCAGACGGTCATTCGCTCTTCCATGGTCAAAGCGCGAATTGCTTCCCCGGTGTATTCCAGGATATAGCCTGTTCCGCCGGAAGTGGAGATCCTGCCGATCAGGTACAAAATCAAGTCCTTCGACGTCACGCCGCGCGCCAATTGTCCGTTGATACGCAATTCACATGTCTTGGGTTTTGCTTGAAGTAAAGTCTGTGTCGCCATCACATGTTCGACTTCGCTGGTTCCGATTCCAAACGCAAGCGCCCCAAAAGCGCCGTGCGTGGCGGTGTGGGAGTCGCCGCAAACGATCGTCATCCCCGGTTGCGTGAATCCGAGTTCCGGTCCGATGACATGTACGATGCCCTGGTTGATACTGTCGAGGTCATACAATCGGACTCCAAATTCTCGGCAGTTTTTCCGCAGTGTTTCGATCTGCTGCTTCGAAATCGGATCGGTAATGGGAAGTGATCGGTCCGTCGTGGGGACGTTGTGGTCCTGAGTCGCCACGGTCAATTCGGGCCGCCGAAGCTTTCGTCCGGCCAGGCGCAGTCCTTCGAATGCCTGGGGACTGGTGACTTCATGAACGAGATGTAAATCAATGTAGAGAATCGTCTGTTTACCGGGTTCCTGATGAACCACGTGCTGGTCCCAGATTTTTTCAAACATGGTTTGGGGCGAAGACGCAATCATCGTGTTACTTTCGTTGGACGGCCGGCGGGCAAAAGATCTTGCCTTCCGAATCTCAAATCTCAATTAAGGCATTTATTCAAAGTAGTTAATCCCAGAAATATCTTAGGAAAATGCGTTCTTATCGGGAAGCGTTAATTGTGATTTGGCGCGGTTCGGTTCCCTGCCCAACCGGGAGAACTCGCTCCCCAAGACCCGGAACCCGAATTTCGGCTGTCTCGAAAACCGGTTTTGGGCTAAAACGCTACGAACCTAACCCCACCCGAGATTGCGTTTCACTTCATGAACGAATTGATCAAGTCCGTCGTCCTTGGTGTCGTCCAGGGCCTGACCGAGTTTCTGCCGGTCAGCAGCAGTGGCCATCTGGAAATCGCCAAATACTTGATGCGGGATTCGAGGTTCGGAGAATCCAGCTTGTTGATGACGGTCGTACTGCATTTTGCCACGGCGGTAAGCACCGTTGTGGTGTTTCGCAGAGAGGTGATCAAGATCCTGATTGGCTTATTTCAGTTCAGGCCGAACGACGAGTTCTGGTTCTGCGTGAAAATCGTGTTGTCGATGATTCCGGCTGCCGCCGTAGGGATATTTCTGGAAAGCGAAATCGAAATGCTGTTCGACCAGCAATTGCTGCTGGTGGGGGCGATGTTGGTGGTAACCGGGATCCTGTTGATCCTGGCTGATCGAGCAACAAAGACGGACAAGTCGGTGGGAATCTGGGACGCGATCACGATTGGTATTTCGCAGGCGATTGCAATCCTGCCCGGAATCTCCAGGTCTGGAGCGACGATTTCAACTTCCGTCCTGTTGGGTATCGATCGGGAAAAGGCCGCCAGGTTTTCATTCTTGATGGTTGTTCCTTTGATTTTTGGGAAAATTGCCAAAGAGATGATCGATGCGTGGCGCGATGGCTCACCTTTTGCCGCCGACGGGCAAGCGATTCCGTTGTCGGTCGGGTTCATTTCGGCATTCGTGACCGGTTTATTTGCCTGCACCTGGATGATCAAGCTCGTCAAGAACAGCAAGCTCTCGTACTTTTCCATTTACTGTTTCATCCTGGCGGGGCTGGTGATCGCCGAATCGTATTTTTCTATCTTCGGATAAGCTACCCCGGCCATAAGCGAGATGCAGAGTTTCAAAATACCCGTGTTTGACTGTGCCGGGATCGAATTCCATTACCCAATCAGGCTTGCCAGCCAGCACGGCTTCGTGTGCTGTTATCCGTCGGGATGAGTCGATCAATACGATAGTGCTATCACTTTTGCCTGGGTGGATTCCGGCGTGCATTCGCGTTGACCCATGAAGTCTGTTTTCCTAATGTCCATGGATGCGCACAACTCTATTGGTAGCAACGTTAATCCTCCTGTCAGCAAATCAAGCTGGTAACGATGCGCATGCGCAGGTATTGGGTCCGCAACCCTTTACCCCCGCCGAGCAGTTTTTGGTCCTCAAAAACGGAGAGGTCATGCGCGGGCAAATCTTTCGAAATGCCGAACGGGTGACGCTCATCACGGAACAGGGAAGTCGATTGGTACTACCGGCCGAACGAACAGATTTCATTTGCAATACCATGGAGGAGGCCTACTGGGGAAAAGCCGCGCGGACCAAGGCATCTGACTTGGGGGGGCAAAAACGGCTGTTCCATTGGTGCCTGAAAAACAAGATGCTGGGACAAGCGCAAAATCAAATCGATATTTTGCTTCAATCCGACGCGAAGGCCGCGGACCTTGAGTACCTGGATCGACAGTTGAGTGTCGCCTTGCTTCAACAGCGAAACATTGACTGCCAGATTGCGCTAGCCAACTCGTCAAGTTCTGGCACAGCCTCGGAACCGGAGAAGTCGTTGACTCCCTCAATCTTCAACCAGCCTGAAAGGTCGATGACGCTGGCCCCGATCGAGCTAAATCAGACGATTGGCGTTGCTCAAGTCGGGGAGAAGGCAGCTCAACCGGTAATCTTTCGTCCATTACCGGATCTGGAAAGCGCCCCGACAAACGAAACGCAGTTTGCAGGAATTCCACGAAACAGCGATTTACCTGGCCCGGAAAATTCAGACCTGAATGTTCGCCAGGTCGGTTTCGAAGAAGTTATCCTTGATACGATCTCGCTGGACCACAAGGTTGCCTCGACGATCGGCAAAACGGATCAATCGGAGACCGCCGAACCCATTGATGATCGATTCATGATTCCGATTTATGAACTTGACCGCGAAACCCGATCGATGCCCGACGGGGCTTTAGGGTATTATCGTCAACGTGTCGAACGGATCTTGGCGAGCGGATGCAGTGCGGCAAAATGTCATTCCGATGATTCGCACGTCATGCCGTTGCTTCAGTTCGGACGATCCCAGGCCATCCCTCGTCGCCAAAGTCAAAGAAACCTCCACAACGTGTTAAAGTATGTTGACCGGGCGCGCCCGTTTGAAAGCCGACTACTGATTGCAGCGACAACACCGCACGCAGGCAACTCAAAACCGATCCTTGAAAAAGGGTCGCCACACCATGAAAGTCTCATGAAGTGGCTAATCATGCTAAGCGACGATCCGCGGGAAGCCATCTTTGAGGCAGTGAAATCGGAACGTCAGGCAGCGGTCGCCGCTGCAGGAACCACCGTCAAGCCAATTGAACCGGAGCCCGATGTGATGACGCCCGGGAGGAGCTCGTCGCTTGATTTTCCAGACACGATTGGCGAGATTCCAAAGCTCGACGCCGTAGAACCCGGCTTCATCCCGATGGATCCTTTCGATCCGGAAATCTTCAATCGAAAATACGGCAAGTAATACTGTCGGAAGGCAATTTTTCGCGGGTCTTCAACGAAGCCGATCAAAACGGTTATCATTGAGTGCGTTCGTTCAATCAAACCTCACTCAAAGAAACAACCCATGATCCACTTTCCTCGCACGTTGGTGTGTCCTGTATTGCTGGTTTCCCTTGTTCTGTTTCAGTCGCTCGGGTTGCGCGCACAGGATGTGATGCCAAACGTGGTTGTGATTTTCATTGACGACCTGGGTTATGCCGACATCGGACCCTTTGGAGCCAAGGCTTACCAGACACCCCATCTCGATGAGATGGCGAAACAAGGGCGGCGTTTTACCGATTTCGTGACATCGACTGCCGTCTGCTCGGCGTCTCGAGCCGCGTTGTTGACTGGCTGTTACCACCGTCGGGTGGGAATCTCCGGAGCACTTGGACCCACGGCAAAAATCGGGATCAACCCGGACGAAACGACACTGGCTGAACTTTGCAAACAAAAGAATTATGCCACGGCCTGTTTTGGCAAATGGCATTTGGGGCTGCAAAAGAAATTCCTTCCGCTGCAGCATGGATTCGATCAATATTTCGGTTTGCCTTACTCGAACGACATGTGGCCCTTTCATCCGAACTTTGTCGATCTTCCGCAGGACTCGCCAAAAAGAAAAAACAACTACCCTC
This sequence comes from Planctomycetaceae bacterium, assembly GCA_024642205.1. Classification (GTDB taxonomy): domain Bacteria; phylum Planctomycetota; class Planctomycetia; order Pirellulales; family Pirellulaceae; genus Mariniblastus. The sequence goes on from JAHEBQ010000071.1 coordinate 5,340, forward strand.
CCCTGCCCCTGTTCGATGGCAATGAAATCGTAGACCCGGACGTGGTTGGTGTGGACCAGGCACAATTGACCACCCAATACACCGAACGTGCCGTCAAGTTCATTGAAGACAATCAGGACAAGCCGTTCTTGTTGTACGTGCCGCATTCCATGGTTCATGTTCCGTTATTTGTTTCCGACAAATTCAAGGGCAAGAGCGGTGCAGGTCTGTTCGGAGATGTCATGCTGGAGGTGGATTGGTCAGTTGGCCAAATTAACGCGGCATTGAAAAAGCACCATCTGGAAGATCGCACGCTGGTTGTCTTTACGTCTGATAACGGGCCCTGGTTGAGTTACGGGAAACGAGCCGGCTCGGCGGCGCCTTTGCGTGAAGGCAAGGGAACGATGTTCGAAGGAGGTTATCGCGTCCCGACGCTCATGAAATGGCCAGGCAAGATTCCGGCAAATTCGAGTTGTGATGAGCTGGCTTCGACAATTGACATTTTTCCGACAGTCGCAGGAATGATTGGCGCAAGTTTGCCGCAACACAAAATCGACGGGTACGATATTCGTCCTTTGATGTTTGGTGAGTCCGATGCAAAATCTCCACACACACATTTTGCCTGCTACTACAAGGCGGGTGAGCTTCAAGCCGTTCGCGATCGGCGGTTCAAACTGGTTTTCCCTCACCAATATCGCAGCCTCAACGGTCGCGTGGGTACCGACGACGGCAGGCCGATCAGTTACGACCAGAACACTGCCGAGTTGGCCCTCTACGATTTGAAAGTCGATGTCGGTGAAACGTGCAATGTTGCCGACCAGCATCCCGACGTCATGGAGCGGTTGATGAAATACGCCGATGAAATACGGGAAGATCTGGGTGATCGCTTGAACAACCAAACCGGATCCGGCATTCGACCGGCGGGTCGCGCCGGTTAGGTAGTGGGAAATGCAAGAACGTCCGGAATCCTGTTTCGGTCAGAAACCAATCCCGCGGTCATCTTCGTTCAAGCTTGAGCTTCGAATCCAAAGTCATTCCCCCCTGATCCGCCAATTCCGTTTAAGATACGACTTGAGATCGGAAGGGCGACCGTCGGTTGGGATTGGGCGATAAAAAAAGTTGAAGTTTGTCGAGCGGGTCAGATAAATCGATCGATGAACCTTGGATCCAGTGGAATATCCGCGATCTTGATGTCCGCGATCAGGTCTTTGTGCAATTGAGAATTCTTATCCATCATCAGCCGGCCGATTTCAGCCCAGGCCAGTTGAAGCTCGGGTGAAGATTCTCTACCTTTCAGCCGGAGTTCGGCTTCCAGATCCAGTGCAGCGGCAACTTTCAGGTATTCCGGTTTTGGTTCGTCCATGGAGAGTGCAAAACAGAGCGATGCCAGGCTATGGCAAAGTTGGTCAAACAGGCCGCCTTCGTCTCCCAGCAAAAACGACTGGTCCATGAACGATTTCTGGTACTTGGCAATGATCAACAGGATTCGGCGTCCCAGTGTTCGGTTGCGCCGCAGAGCACGTCCGACATATTTGCGTTTGAGCATGAACAGATTGTCAACGCCGCTCAAATCTCCGCGGGAAGGCAATACGGAACCGATCGAAGTAGCGGCGATAAACCAGCCGAATTTCGCCTTTTCGATCCACCCGGTTTTTCCGCTAACCTCGGCAATTCCAATTGGCTCGAGGAACCGGGATCGAATGCTACGGGTCATTGCGTTGGGAGCTCCGACGTCGGAAAGAACGGGATTGGGTCCTTCGTACACTGTAGCGATGGTAAACTCATGCATGTTTTCTCCGATGTAGTTTTCAATCGGATTCTCGGGCATGGTATCCGGTAACCCATGGGCCCCGAGTCGCGAATACTTGCGAGATTCGTCGGTGTGGACGGCGCGGCCTCCCTGGATTTGATAGCAGTTAATCGCGGTTTGGAGCAGGGTTTTGGTCGCATAGACCTTTGCGATCATTCCCTGGGTTTCATCGCGAACACCATTGGCCGCGAGACGAAAACAAAGGTCGCCGAGGACACGACCGGCCAACCCATGGGCGGTAGCGCGGCCGATCCAGGTTTGAATTCGCGGTGAACTTCCGATCGGCTTCCCAAACGTGCTGCGGAACGAAGTCCATCCGCCGGCGTTCGGTTCACCCGGTTTCGTTTCCGTTGCCGCAGATTGCGAGTTCTCTTTTTGGGCCTCGGGGTCCAGGATCAGATGGGCGAGCAGGTTGAATGTTTTCGCGGCGCTATTAACGCCGATCCCGCCACGACCTTTTGCCAGAGAGCTGAAGGCCTGGGCCAGTCCTTTTCCGGGAGGTCCGAGCAGGCAATTTGATGGGACCGGAAAATTCATCAGCCGGAAACGCGCATTCCACAGATAGTCGAACGCCGTCAGGTCATTCCGCTTCATTCGGAAATTTTCATTGTCCGATTTCGGCACCTCGAAAACGATCATTCCCGAGTCCCGACCTGGTTTGGTATCGTGCCCCTCGAGTTTCACAACCAGGATACAAACGCCGCCGTAAATGACATTCGTGATCGGCCATTTGACGCCGTTGACGATGTAGTTGTCGCCTTCCAGTCGGGCGGTCATCGAAAGTTTGCTTGGGTCAGCACCAACACCCGGTTCGGTTAACGCGAACGAGCCGAGCAACTCGCCTCGAGCCATTTTTGGCAGGAAGTACTCTTTTTGTTCGGTAGTTCCGAAATCCAAAATCGGCGTGACTGGACCGAGGAAGTTATGGACTTCGAACATGACGGCGAGATCCGGATGGACAAAGGTCAATGCACGCAGAAGCGGGCCAAGATCACCGAGTTTTGCGCCGCTTCCGCCGTATTCCAGAGGTATCGCCAGTCCAAAGAACCCTCGTGCGGCCAGGCCGGTGATGATGTCTTCGCGAAAGAGCATCCGCTTGTTATCCAGCAGTGTTCCCTCTTTTTTGCGTTGCATCAGAAAATCGAGCGAGGCACCCATCGCCTGCGCTACGGCTGGCGAGGGAGCAAATTTGCCCGCTTCAAATTCGCGAGCCTTGCCCGTTCCGAACAGCGATGCGATAGTCGGGGCTTCACCGGAAAACTGAAACTCAGCCGTTCGGTCCGCATCGTCGAGCGTTGACAGAGCGGCGACTTCATCAGCCGACTTGCCGGCCTGTTGTAGAATCAAAGCCATCGCGTCGTCACTCGACGAATTTCGACTGGTGGGAACACTATCTGTTTCCGTGTCTTTCAACATGGTTCACTTGCCTGTTTGTGTTTCGTCAGATGAAGGATTCGTAAAGATTATCCGGTACCCAGTTGCGACCGGTCTACGGGGTGCCACGATCGCGGTTTTCGTAACAGCCGAAACCACTCAGTCACTACCCGTCCAAGCGTCCAGCGGCAACAACGAAATGCCCGTTTGATCAACTCGGAATCACCATGAGGTTAACCCAATAACCGAAAGCGTTGAAGGCTTGCAACACTCCTGTCGTACCCTCCTTGGCGGTGAACATTGAATCAACGTGTTCTACGTTCAGGTAAATGTCCATATGCTGGCCGAGCGTGAAGTGGTTGCTGGTCGACTGGCTTCGCAGATCGCAATTGGGCGGGGGTGCCGTTATTGAAAGGCGCATTAAAAAACCACGCGAAAGCTGCGTGGTTTGATGTTCTTCGATTCAGCAAGATTTACTTGAGGCCCAGCGATTCAAGAACCACTTCAGCTCCGGGCGTCATTTGCCGAATTTTTCCGGCCAAGACTTCCTTTTCGGAGGCCGACGCTTTTTCCACTCGCTTTCGCATCAATTCCAATTTCTTTTTGCGCTTGCGTCGACGGCGAAGCTCTCTTTCTCTTTCACTTCCCATGTAGGTCTTCCTGGTTTGTTTGGATCGGGGCAATTTCGATGATGATGTTATTTTCAGCCTTAACAGATTACTGTATTTCCAGGTTGACTTCAACGGCGGAGGCAAATTTCACGGTTGAAAATCGAGTAAACGTACGGATTCGCAAGAATTGGTGTCTCGGATGTGCGCCACCCAGATGCACAAAAAAAGCCCGCTTGCCGGAGCAAGGGGCTTGGGATGTCAGGTAATGGCGAATCCGCATGTCAAGGGTTTAGTTGCCGACGTCGTCGACGACTGGTTCGGGAGCTTCAACCGGTGCTGCCTGTTCTTCCGTTTGTGGTTCACTCACGCCTTCGGCAATCCCGGAAACGCAACTTTGCATCCCAGCGTTCCCGTATTCATATCCAACGGATTCACCAAAGTAAGCTCCATTGCATCCACATCGAGCTGAACTGCGATGGAAAAGGCCATGGATTCGTGAGCCACAACCGGAGAAAATACCGCGTGAGTGGCACCCGTCATCACATCCACAGCCACCGGCAGTCGGATAGCCGAAGCAACCCATGTCGCATCCGCATCCGCAGGCATCGGACTGGCAACCCGATCCATGGAACATACCACGGAGTTTTCCACATCGAGTCTGTTGTTCGCATCCGCCACCACAACCGGATGTTACGGCTTCTCCGCAAGCATTGTCGCAACCGCATTCTTTGCTTCCGAATGCACTGAAGCGGCCGCGAAGTCTGCCGCCATGGTGACACCCTCCACCACAGGTGCGAGAGCCACAATGGCCGCAGCCACCACCCTTGTATTCGCAGTCTTCCTGACAGTATCCGGCCCAGAGGGAAGCAGCTTGTTGTTGTGTAATCCCGCGTCCGCAACTCCGACCGGCGTCATCGATCGGATTACTTGCTGTGCAGTTAGCTTGCGCCGTAACGGCCGCCGTTCCACTGTTTTCATTGGCTGCAACAGTTCCGCAGACGACGAGTGCTGCAGCAAGAAAGGCTACCGTGAGTGTTTTGTTAATCATTTTGACTGACTCCTATTGGTTTCGCATGTGCAAGCCTGAAAAACGCGTCCCGAGGCAGGCCTCCGTACTCCACACGAACGACCCGCTTGTCGGTTGGCGGTTCACAGGACGCGGCAGATGGCTTTGTCCGGTGGTCGAAATCGGTGATCGGGATTTGTAATAGCTGTGACCAACCACGCTCTCGCATCCGGTAGTGGTTGAGTATTGTCAGGGTTGTCATCGTCGCTTTACCAATGTTGCGATATTGATTTCAACCCAATCCAAAAAACTTTGACGTTCCAGGATGGCGTTTTTATGAACACGGTGAGACGTCGTTTCACGTAGCCGGTTTGCGTCGAACGAGTTCCACCTGTTGTTCTTTGTGTTCCGGTCGTTTCGATTAGACCCGCGGATGATACGAAACGAGCCGCAAAGATTCTCAGGCGTACAAACGGGTCAGGATTAATAACCGTCCAGTTGCTACATCCGGACCCAGGTGCGGAATATCAACAGCCCAAACTCCGAGCAGTTTCATTGAATCCAGCTCGCAGATTCGGTTTAACCGTTCATGCGGCAGTCGGTAACGATGGTTGCAGTGAAGCCTAAATCGCCATTGGTCGCTGAACGCAGGTTGGCTGGCGTTTTGCGGGTTCGTCCTGTCGGTTGTATTGTTTGTGTGGGACCGTGCACATTTGGCAAACTTTTCCAGCCGGCAAGCTCGATGGAATATGGGAATCAATGGATTGTTGTTTGAGGCTGAGGGAACGGCTTTCACTACTTTCAGGTTGAACGTCACTCATGAGCGAATATTCGCAAGCGTCTATTCTCGTTGTTGATTCAAACTCTGAATCGCTGTTCACCATGGCCGCGGTCTTGATTGCTCAAAATCACAAAGTCCAAACGGCGCGCGATTCGTCCCTTGCGCTCAAGATGGCGGGGCACACGGCGCTGGACCTGTTGATCACCGATTCACAGTTGAAAAGCAACTCGGGGATGAGTTTGATCCGGGAGATCCGTCGGTTTCCCGATCATGCCGATTTACCTGTCATGTTCGTCACAGCGAACCAAACCCCCGACGTGATTCGGCGGTCGCACGAGATTGGGGCGGCGTATCACCTCAAAAAGCCGATTGATCCCGAGGTTCTCTGCGAATTGGTGGATAAGGCGCTGTGGATGCCACATCTGGTTAAATCCCACGTCGATCAGAAAACGATCAAGACTCCCCACATTTCGTTTGCCAAAAACCCATGGTCCGGTCAGTTCGGTACCGGCCCATTCATGGATTCAATTTCTGGAGGGACTCCGGTCACATTTTGAACGATCTGACAACTCGGTGGGTTTGCCATTCCGGAGACGGCTATCCAGTTCTCACCGAATTCAGGTGCCTTTCCAGGTTTCCTACGGCCCTTGTCGTGCTTTCGCATCCTAATTACGATTCGTGGTATTGGATCAGTCTCACTCGCGTTTCTTAACCACATATCAGCATGATCATCGGGGCTATTAAGGAATCGGCAGGCGGCGAACGTCGAGTCGCGGCAACCCCTGACTCAGTCAAAAAGCTCATCAAACTCGGTTACGACGTGGTTGTCGAGTCCGGATGCGGTATCGCTGCGAATTTCCCTGACTCGCTATACGAGATGGCGGGCGCGAAGGTGCAACAGGATCAGCAAAGCGTCCTTCAGTTAGCCGACATCACAATCAAGGTTGAGGCTCCCCAACTGGAGGAGATTAACGAGATCCGTGAGAACTCAACTCTGATCAGTTTTGTTTGGCCGGCCAAGCACCCGGAACAGGTTGATTTGCTTCGTCGACGAAAAATTACCACGTTGGCGATGGATTGCGTACCAAGGATTTCCCGGGCGCAAAAACTCGACGCGCTGAGTTCTATGGCGAATATTGCAGGCTACCGGGCGGTGATCGAAGCTGCCACCGAATTTGGAAGCTTTTTTACCGGACAGATTACCGCTGCTGGAAAAGTCCCTCCGGCTAAAGTTCTGGTCATCGGCGCGGGAGTCGCGGGACTGTCTGCGATCGGAACCGCCAAAAGCCTCGGAGCCATCGTGCGGGCCTTTGATACACGACTTGCCGTCAAGGATCAGGTCAAAAGCATGGGGGCGGATTTTCTTGAACTTGAGTTCAAGGAGTCAGGCGAAGGCGAAGGCGGTTACGCGAAAACGATGAGCGCCGAATTCATCGCGGCCGAGATGGAGCTTTTCGCCAAACAGGCCAAAGAGGTCGACATCATTGTCACGACCGCATTGATCCCGGGAAAGCCGGCTCCTGAACTGATCACGACCGAAATGGTCAAGAGCATGAAGCCCGGCAGCGTCATTGTCGATCTGGCCGCGCAAAACGGCGGCAACTGCAAACTGACCGAGCCCGACAGGAAAATCGTCGCCCACGATGTCACCATTATCGGCTTTACGGATTTGCCGAGTCGATTGCCAACTCAGGCATCGAATCTGTTTGCGAACAATATCGTCAATTTGTTGACCGACATGACGCCGGGCAAAGATGGCTTGCTGAAGGTCAATTTGGAAGATCAAGTTGTCCGTGGCGCGTTGGTAACCCATGCAGGCGAGGTTACCTGGCCCCCTCCCAAAGTCCCGGAGCCTTCTCCACCGCCAACCCAACACTCTGCAGAGGTGGCGACCCAACCCAAACTCGAGATCAAGCCCGCCAAGTCGTGGGTCCACTGGATTTGGACTTGCGGAGCCGTGATGGCCAGTTTGCTGATGTTGTGGTTGGTCGGAAAGTATGCTCCACCGGAATTCGTTTCACACTTGACCGTCTTTGTGTTGGCTTGCTTTGTCGGATGGCAACTCGTCTGGAATGTAACCCCTGCTTTGCATACCCCTTTGATGAGTGTCACCAATGCAATCAGCGGAATTATCGTGATCGGCGGATTGCTTCAGGTTGGTCGCATCTGGTACGGGCCAAGTTCCCTGTTGGCGATATTCGCGGTGTTGATCGCGACGATCAATGTGGTGGGTGGATTTCTGGTGACCCATCGAATGCTTGGCATGTTTAGAAAGCAGGACTAACCATGGGAGCGATTCCACAGATTGCTTGGCTAATCGCCGCCGTTTGTTTTGTTCTTAGCCTTGGCGGGCTCAGCCAGCATGCGACCGCCAGGCGGGGAAATATGTTGGGAATCATCGGAATGGTTCTGGCGATTTTCGCGGCTTTTTTTGCAGCGCTCGAGGGAGAGCATGCGCTGGGGATTACGTTGGCAGGTCAGGTGTTGCTGGTGGCCGCGCTGGTAACTGGAGGAATCGCCGGAGCTGTTCTGGCGACCCGGGTTGGCATGACGGGCATGCCACAGATGGTGGCTATCCTGCACAGCTTTGTCGGTTTGGCTGCGGTGCTGGTGGGTTTCAGCGTGTTCCTTTCAAGTTGGCATGTTGATCCTGCAATTACGGAAACGGTCAAGTCGTCGGTCGGACCTGATCTGATTCATGAAATCGAGATATTTCTGGGTGTGTTTATCGGCGGGCTGACTTTTACCGGAAGCGTGATTGCCTGGGGGAAACTGGAAGGCAAAATCGACAGCAAACCGCTGATGATTCCCGGTCGACATGCAATCAATCTGGTGATGCTAATTGCGTGCGCATTGCTTGGTATTTGGTTTGTGCAAGTGGGATCCTTTGGTGCGGCGATGCTTGCTTTGATCGTCATGTTGCTGTTGTCGTTTGTCTTTGGTGCACACCTGGTGATGGCCATTGGTGGTGCAGACATGCCGGTCGTGGTTTCGATGCTCAATAGCTATAGCGGTTGGGCGGCCGCCGCGACGGGGTTCATGCTCTCCAACGATCTCCTGATAATCACCGGCGCATTGGTCGGAAGTAGCGGTGCCATCCTCAGTTACATCATGTGCCATGCGATGAACCGTTCGTTTGTAAGCGTGATCCTGGGAGGCTTTGGTACGGGCAGCGGTGGTGACGCTCCCGGAATTGATCGTGGCGATCAAACGTTCACATCCACTTCGGCAGAGGAAGTCGCTCAATCGCTCCGCGATGCCAAGGAGGTTATCGTCGTTCCAGGTTACGGGATGGCAGTGGCCCAGGCCCAGCATCCGATTCGCGAAATAACCGAATTGCTTCAAGCCAATGGTACGCGAACGCGGTTTGCGATTCACCCGGTTGCCGGTCGATTACCAGGTCACATGAATGTATTGCTGGCCGAAGCGCGATTGCCGTATGATCTGGTCCTCGAGATGGAGGAGATCAATGTCGATTTCCCATCGACGGATGTCGTATTGGTGGTGGGAGCAAATGATATCGTCAACCCGGGGGCCCTCGACGACCCGTCGAGTCCCATTTACGGGATGCCGGTCTTGGAAGCCTGGAAAGCGCACAACGTGGTCGTTTTCAAGCGTTCAATGGCGTCCGGATATTCTGGAGTCGACAACCCACTGTTCTACAACGACAACACCGACATGTTGTTCGGCGACGCCAAGAAAAGCGCTGATGAGATCCTGCAAGCGCTTCGGATGTTGTAAAAATTCGTCACCGGGCCGTCGTCCGATCCGTGTGTGTGGTTTGGGAAAGCCTCGCCAAAAAAAGCAAATCATTGGATTGAACGCAAGATTTCAGTCCAGACAACGAATCAAGTCCAACCTTACCAGTTTTGTGGTTGGAAAGATCTCGCTAAAATGTAGTTGTCAGGAAATTCGTCTTCCAGACCTTTCGGATTTGCCGACGTGCTTTCCGTTAACCGGTAATTACCGTGTTGGTTGATGATGGCCATGGTTCGATTGACCGAGATATACGCCATCGGGCAAATGGGAGCCACTGACCCGGATTTTGAATACCTGGAATTCAGCAGCTTGGCGTTACGGCAGTCGTTGCGCATCGACGGAAACAGTCTCGACCGTGTCCCGACGAGGCAAACGACATGTACGGTGGTGTCTGCGTCGTCAGGGACCTGATCCACCGGTTGTCCATTCCGAGCGTTGTAGCAAACCAGGAATATGAACCAGCCATGAACACGAAGCCGATCCATTCAGTTTTTGCCGATTCAAACGCTCATTCTGTTCGTTTGCTCGCTGTGGTATTCGCCGGTTTGATCACTTGCGGGACGTTCATGAGCCCAGGCTGCGCGGATTCCAACGCATCCAAGAACCCGATCCCGGCCTCTTCAGACGTTGTTCGATCGGGGAAATCAAATGTCGATGCGATCTCCAATGGGACTTTGACGCCGATTGATAGCGCTGAGCCTCAGGAAGTTCAAGACAAAACGAGGGAAGAACCTGCATCGGATGTACTGGAGACAGCAAGCAAGCTGCTGGAAAAGGCCAAATTAAAAAGCGGCAGCACTGCCTCTTTGGCCAACAAGTGGGTTCAGGAAAGGATCAGTGGAGTTGCCGATACGGGCAACCAAACAGTAGACGAAACCTGGAAGTGGGCCAACGAAACGTTTGAATCACTCAAGGCTCAAGGCTTGACGACTTCCAGGAGTACGACAGAATGGCTGGGACAGGACTGGAGAAACATGGAGTCGTGGCAATACAAAGTCATCACCCTTGCCGGCACCGATGAGGAACTTGCTGAAAAGCTGAACCAGTTTGGCAAGCAGGGTTGGGACTGTTTCAACACGGAAATCGGAACCGATGGCACAAGGTTCTACTTCAAGAAACAGATGTTCAGCTACCTCCGGCAACTACCCTTTAAGGACGTCATCAAGCTTGTTCCGATGATGAACAATGTGGATAACTAGATCGCCCTTCAGAACCTGATTCGCAGTCGTTCGCTTCGGGCTTCCGCCAATGTCATGTGCGTTTTGCTGGCAGCTGAAACGCACAGAAGCTGAGCGAGCCTGCGACTCCAGGCCGTCATTTTATCTCAAGTGTTTTTCGGCTCGATGAATCAAGAAAATCTCCCGGACAGGCAAACAACATGGCGGGGCATGACGGGAATGTGGTCACCCAATCCCGTGAATGAGCGATATTTCTCAGGTTGAAATGCCACATGATTTTGCCCTATCGTTCCTTCATTGGCGTACGGAGCGGTGTATCGTCACAAAAGAACCTCGCCCAAAATGCATGAACAACAAGGAATGTAATGCGCGGATTGTTTCTGTGTTGAAAAACGCCTTACGCCCCGGACACTTTGCCATGGCCCATCCGTATCGAAACCAATCGCAGGGGCTAACGCAGGCGGCTTGCGAATTTACAGTAAAACAAGTCTTGAAAAACTCCCGGACAGAGAGATGAATCTGATCTCAAGAGTCGCTGCCTCGGCGAGTAAACAACCGCGGAAAAATCCTGCCTGTTTCGGACATGTAGTCTTGGTATTCCTTTCCAAAATGGTCCGTCAACATTCGTTCTTCGCGCGGTGTGCGAATGACGTACAGCATGGCGAAGACGAAAACGACACACCAACCAGCCAACCAATTATTTAGCAGCAGAGCCTGGGCGAGACTGAACAGCCCGATCGCTGCGTACATTGGATGTCGGATCCGACGGTAGACGCCGTGCCGTGTTATTGAATGGTCTTTGCGCATTTCCAGCGTCGCCGACCAGTTCAAACCGAGATCCGCGTGAGACCGCCAAAAAAGCCAGAGGGCGAAGAGCAAGATGACCAGCCCGCACCAATGCAGCCATTCAGGCAGTCCATAATTGGCAAACGACAATAAAGGTGTGAACAGATAGAGAACGGGTAACAGGAGGCCTGACACCAGCATTGCAGACAGCAGTACCTTCTCAGATCCATCCACTCGTCGTTCGACGTTTTCGTTGAATCGAGTCGGGTGCGCAAATCGACCGCGCGTACCGACGTAAATAACGAATCCAACAAAAAACACCAAGTTCCAGGGCTGCAAAATTGACACGTTGCATTCCTTTCCTGAGGCCGACAAGTGCTGATGTCCGCGAGCATCTGCTTCGGAAAAAAAAATGTCAGTTTGCTCCGGCCTGGATCGAGGTCAACGGTTTGATGGGGTTGGTGACTGCTGGTTTCAGTGATTTGTTCGAACACCTAATCGGCCGGTAATTTGTGCCCCATTTTGTCGCGTTTGGTCGCGAGATACTTTTCATTGTGTTCGTTGATTGGAGGCAAAATCGGAACCTGGTCCACGACTTTCAGATCGAATCCTCGCAGATTGAACGCCTCGGTCTTTTTCGGGTTATTTGTCAACAACCGAACTTCGTTCATTCCCAGGTCTTTGAGGATTTGAATCCCGACCCCATAGTCGCGCATGTCGGCTTTGTGGCCAAGCGCGTTGTTGGCTTCGACGGTGTCGAGTCCCTGGTCTTGCAGTGCATAGGCCTTGATCTTTTCGGTCAACCCGATCCCACGGCCTTCCTGGGGAAGATAGACCAGGACCCCATGTCCTTCTCGGGCGATCATGGAAAGCGCGAGGTGGAGTTGGTCGCCGCAATCGCAGCGAAGTGAATTGATCAAGTCTCCAGTAAAACAACTACTATGCATCCGAACCAGCGGAGCAATTTTCTGCTTGTGCGGCTCACCCATCACAATCGCAATCGGCTCCTGCGATTCATGTTGGACCTTGTAAGCGATGACGCGAAAGTTGCCGTACTTCGTCGGTAGTTTTGCCATGGCTTCCTGTGAAACAAGTTTCTCGCTTACACGGCGGTGAGCAATCAAGTCCTCGATCGTTATGATGCAAAGGTTGTGTTGCTGTGCGATCTCCAGCAACCGGTCGCGTGTCGCGCGATTTCCGTCTTCATCCAGGATTTCACAAAGCACGCCTGCCGGTGCGAGTCCCGCCATGCGAGCCAGATCAACTGCGGCTTCGGTATGTCCGGCTCGCCGCAGGACGCCACCCGGTTTGGCCAACAGCATGTGGACATGTCCAGGACGTTGAAAATCTTCTGCTTTGGAATTTGGGTCAGCGATTGCACGAACGCATGTGGCGCGCTCTTCAGCCGTGATGCCGGTTCTGGCCGAAATGTGATCCAGGGGGGTATGGAATGCGGTTTGGTTAGTTGAATTGTTGTTTCGGTCATCTACCAAAGGCGAGATTTTTAGCCGTTCAACGGTTTCGGGTAGAACGGGCATGCAAAAATCGCCTCGACCGCTCATGACCAGGTTAATCGTTGCAGCCGTCGCTTTTTCGGCTGCACAAATGAAATCGCCCTCGTTCTCACGGGCTTCGTCATCAAGCACGATTACGACGTCTCCGCGACCTATGGCTTCGACGGCTTCGGGAATTGAGGAAAACGAGCTGCTCATGGAGTTGTCTTGCTGGTTTGGTTTTTTTGTCAAAAAGTGGCCGCGATCTGGCTCCCCTCCATTCTACGTATGGCCTCAGAATCAAGAAGGTGCAAACCGACAAAATCGGGAATCTGCAACCGATGTCGAGACTTCATTCCCGAATTCGATTGTCGTCGGAGGACGTTAATTGGGTTCCACAGAGGATAATTCCAGCAGAGTCAGGTTGCGGGTGACTGAAATCTGCAGGGATCACGGTCTGGCAGGATCGAACCGGGTTGGACCTGGGCGTCGAACTGGATAACCTGAATTGGAAATCATGGCTTGTTGGCAGGCATGGCCATATCCAAAATTTGGAAAGGAAGAGGATGGTTCGTTCGAACCGCATGGTGTTGTTGTGCATAGGTGCAGCGTTGTTCTGCCGTCAGTCGGTCCGCGCGCAGGTAGCCAAGGGTCCGGACTGCGAACCGGTCTCGGCTCGATTCGCACCATTGTCGTTTGATCGAGCCCATGCCGACGATGACTTGCCTCCTCAACCTCGTCCGCGTAAGAGAAAGAAACTGTCGTTTCAAAAGAAAAGTGGCATCGTCTACCGGAAGACGAATGAATTCGAACTCAAATGCGATCTCTATATCCCGGACGGTAATGGGCCGTTTCCAGCCATCCTGGCCGTGCATGGTGGGGCCTGGCGACAGGGAACCAAGTTCGTGCTTCTGCGTCACGCTTGGCGAATGGCTGAGGCGGGATATGTCGTCGTTGCGATAAACTACCGGCACGCTCCCCTGTACCCGTTTCCTGCCCAAGTCCACGATTGCAAGCACGCCGTCCGATGGATGCGCGCCAACGCCAGTCATTACAGGATTGATCCGGGCCGCATCGGTGGTTTCGGGTATTCCGCTGGGGGCCATCTGGTTTCGATGCTGGGTACGACCGATGCGGCTGACGGACTGGAAGGCGACGTCGAAGCCGGAATGGAAGGCATCGACACGCGAATTTCCTGCGTTGCTGCTGGTGGAGCTCCATGCGAATTCAGTTGGATCGACGGAGATTCCCGTGTGCTGGCCTACTGGTTGGGTGGGACCCCCAACGAAAAAGCGGGCGCTTTCGCGGCTGCTTCACCTGTGACGTACATAACTCCTGACGATCCGCCATTTTTCCTTTTCCATGGAGAACATGATTTGGTCGTGCCGGTTGCGACAGCATTGAAGATGCACGAGTTGCTGCGGGCGTCGGACGTCGAAAGCCGATGTCTTGTCGCCGAACGCAATGGGCACTTCGGGACGTTCAGCGATTTGAACTGGATGAACAAAGCGATTGAGTTTTTTGATGCCAAGCTAAAATAACAGCGAGTTGAAACACAATGGCGACGGGCTGGTCCTGCCGTCCCGTCGCCATGGAACAGTGGATACCTGTCGGAATCACACCTTAACCCCAGCGGAAGACCATGCCTCTCCTAGCGCGTGAAGAATACATCGAACAGGCATATCTGTTCCGGGGCCTGAACAATCGCTATGAGATGTCAGATCCAATTCAGGTTGTGATGAAGCATCTACGCGATGAGATTCTCAGCACGACCAAACTGCCGATGGCCATCGACTACCTGCTCGCCGAGTTGGCGCATATTGGGTCGATGGCTACAGCGATGAAAAAACTGTCGCACTACTTCGCGCCCTTCCAGACATTTCTGGTTCAGGCAGCGGAAGATGAGACAGGGCGTTTCGATATGCGCCGCGCACTCTTGATTCTGGAATTCGAAGCAAAGTTTCGAGCCGAGAGCGGCGACCCGGTTTCATTGTTCTTTTTTCAATTCGAAACAATCTGCCAAAACCACCTGGACTATGATCTCGGTCTGCGGGCGATGTCGCAGGATGCACTTTACGACGCGTCCTGGCAAAAGTGGATATTGTCGATCAGACACCGTATCGGCATGGTCGGCTTGGCCGATCTGGTCTACGTCTACAGCCAGCATTACGTGAATCGTCAAACGAAATTGGAAGAATTTGATGAAGATGATGATCGCATCAGCGAAATGCCGGATGTGATCCTGTTTGGCGAAAAAGAAGGCCGGATCGCGTTGGCCAATCGCGGGAAGGAACCGATGTACCTGTTCTCCGCTCTGCAACGACAACTCAATTATCCTGCCGTCCCCAAGCCAACCAGAAAAGATCCCCTTGACGATATCTTGCCCAAACTCGTCAGGCAGGTCGAGCGTTTGGAGACCCGGATAAAGTTGATGGAGGATGAGCAACGTGAAAAAGGAATCGATTTGAGCAAGTTTTACGGTAAATCCGACTTGCCGGACTCCGAGTGAAAGATCCTGCCGGAGTCAACCCACCTTGTTGGGAAAGTTTATCGGTTGTCCATGCTTGCCTGCCCCTTTGGTTTTGAAATATTTTTGGCCTTAAACCCAGCCGTTCCAAGGGTTTACGGGCTAGGCTTGGTTTTGGCTCTAGCGTGCTGGTTTGCCCTAGATAGAATTTGCACTCCGGTTCCGAGCATCCGAAATCCGATCAAAGCTTCGAGAAGGTTTTCAAGCCAACCGAAAACGTTTCGTCCTGCTCATTTCTACCACAGCAAAATCAATCGAACATGTCACGTGGACGCAATTGTATTTCAGGACTTAGGGACGCAACGCCGGCGGTGTTGCCGTCGTTGCTGCTTTGTGATTTTGGAAATCTCGAGCGGGAGATCGAACATCTTGAAGATGCGGGAGTTGCTGCTCTCCATCTCGACGTCATGGATGGTGTGTTCGTTCCGAATTTCACCTACGGCATGACGATTGTTTCGGCGCTACGAAAGCTGACAGAGCTGCCATTGGACGTTCATTTGATGATGGTTCATCCGGAAAAATATATCGGTCAGTTTTGCGATGCGGGTGCAGATATTATTACCGTGCATGCGGAAGCAACCAATGATGCACCAGCGATCCTGAAACAGATTCGCGATCTGGGTGTTGCTGCGGGAATCGCGGTCAATCCAGAAACACCGATCAGCGAGATTGCTGCGGCGATTCCACACGCCGACGTGGCGTTGGTAATGAGCGTCCATGCCGGATTTGGTGGTCAGTCATTCATCGCTCAAGTATTGAGCAAATTCGAAGAGATCCGCAGTTTGCCTGGCGGAGCAGAAATCATGCTTGAGATCGACGGCGGAATCAATGACGATACGATTGGACAGGCGACGGAGCATGGAGCTCAACTACTCGTGGCCGGAAGCGCGATCTTCCAGCACGAAGACTACGCGGCGGCGATTGAAAATTTGATGTCCCAGGTTAAATGTTTGAAATGAACTTTTTCGATCGAAATCCCCAATTGAATTTCCTCCTTGTCCGCGCGGGATCAACCGACCTCGATGACCAAGGGCGGATTACCGGTTCGCTGGACATGCCGCTCAGTCCAACCGGGGAACGGGAGGCTTGTGCGACCGCCAAGGAGCTGAACCGGTTCGAAATCGACGCTATTTTTTCTGCCAGCTGTCTGGCAGCTCAGCAAACTGCCCAGTTGATTTCACGCGATGGAGAGATCCGCGTTCGAGTCGAGGAAAGCTGGGTTAATCTCAACCATGGGCTTTGGCACGGCAAAAGTCTAGACGAACTCAAAGTCATGCAGCCGAAACTCTATCGCCAGTGGCGGGAAAATCCTGGTTCGGTTTGCCCACCCGGTGGCGAGACCGTTGAGGATGTCCGAAGCCGCGTCCAAAGTGTAATGAAAAGAATCTGCAAAAAATTCAACGCTGGTACGTTTGCGATCGTCGCCCCAGAGCCCTTGTTCAGCATTATTCGTGCGGAAATCAATGATTCGAAATTCGGCAACCTTGTGATTCCAGATTTGGAACTTTCATGGGACGATGTCAATCTGGAGAACAAACCAGTCGCATAAATACGATTCCTCATCGCCCGCTTCCCGTCCAGCTTGAAAAACCAACCGATAAGGGAATTCGAGCTGCGACTCGCTGGAATTGCACGAAAGTGGACAATAAAGTAGTGGGTGACGGGGTTAGGCTAGAGCGAAATCCGTCGACCGATGGTGCCCACGTCGCCGTCGCAGCGGAAACCGAGGTTTTCCCAGACAGGACACTTCCGTTAATAAACTCCACGTTGATCGTCGCTGATTGTCGGTTTTGAAATTGGCGTGATTGACGGTCAAAACGAATCTTCCCAAGATGAGAATGCCGCTTCCAGTTTTTTGACCTGGTCAGGACATTCGGTTGCCAGGTCTTCGGATTCTGCCAGGTCGTTGGCCAGATTGAACAGTTGCCATTGCTGGGCCGGGTTTTCGCGAATGATTTTCCAATCGTCCATCCGCAGCGCGGCATGATTGCGGAAAACAAAATAGAACGATTGGTGAGATGATTCCGCACCCTCGATCAATACTGGCAGAGGATCCTTTCCGTCGAAAAGAACTCCGGACGGGAGCCTGGCATCAGATAGGATGGCACAGGCCTTCAGGAGATCTGGTGACCAGAGCGGTTGTGATATCACCGAGCCTGCTTTGATGATTCCCGGCCAGCGAGCGATCGCGGCGACACGGATGCCTCCTTCCCAACAGGTGACTCCTCCGCTGCGGAGCGGTGTGTTAAGTCCGACATCAATTCCCTCTCGACCCAGGCGAAATCCACCGTTGTCGGACATGAAAAAAACGAAGGTGTTTTCAGCCGCTCCAGACTTTTCCAAAGCGTCAAGCAGTCGTCCGATTGCTTTGTCGAGCGCAAACACAACGGCATCATAACGCTGTTTGGGGTCTGCTTCGTCGGGAGTCATACCGCACTCGACGAACGCCCAATCCGGAGCTTGATAGATGTTTGGCTGACCGAGTCGTTTGTTTTCCGCGACTGGAAAGTGCGGAGCATTGAACGGCAGATAACAAAACCAGGGCTGGCCGGATTGCGTTTTTTGCTGGATGAAATCAATCGCTGCATCCGCAAAAATGTCCGTGATATATTCGCCATCCCGATGGAGTTCCTGGGTTCCGCTGAACAGATCATGTCTCTCACGATAGTTGTGATGGTAGTAGTCAAGGTTGCCTGAGGCGTGCCCGACAAATTTATCAAAACCGCGTTCGGTCGGCCGCGATTTCCTGGCGAATCCGATGTTCCATTTACCAAAACATCCCGTCGCATACGGGATCGGTGCGTTCTTCAGGATTTGCGGGATGAGAATCTCATCATGATTCAATCCCACCCCGTAGTTGCCAGCGACGCCTGCAAGTTGTTCCGTTAGACCATGGCGTTGGGCGACTCTCCCAGTCAAAAGACAAGCCCGTGATACAGTACAGGTCGGCGAGGGTGTGTAGAAACTCGTCAGGCGTGTACCTTGCTCGGCCAATCGATCGATGTTCGGGGACTTGATCGAGGTCTTGGGGTTGTAGCAACCCAGATCGCCATACCCCAGATTGTCGGCAGTGATTATCAAGATGTTCGGTGGATGATCGGCATTCAGTTGAGCCAATGGTGCCAATGGTGCCAACAGCGCAATGTTCAATATGAGGAGCAGAGCAGGTCCTAAATTTACGGCCAATTGAGTTCACCTTTTTGAGCAGGAATCCCTGACGTGCCTTTCCTAGAAACGCGTCACGCAGGTCGTGCCATGTTTGGTCGTTCCCAAAGTGCGCCAGTCGAATGTATATTCCCTGTGCGTCATGTCTCGCCGGACTCATGCCGTTACCGCGTTACCGGGGCTTGGCAGGACCTTCGCTTCGATACTTGGTGACCTTCACTTCGTTGCCGGTCGAGTTAAATTCGACTTCGTCCATGAAAGCCTGTATCAGGACCAGTCCGCGACCGGAACCGTCACGGAAACTGTCTGGGTCGGTGACCTGTGGCAGCGTGCGTGTGTCAAACCCCGGGCCCTCATCTCGAATCGTGAATTCCGCAGATTGCGGAGTGACCAACGAGCGGAAATAAACGTGTCGCTGGTTATAGGGTGGTTCATTTCTCCTCGATTCAACCGTC
Organism: Planctomycetaceae bacterium; assembly: GCA_024642205.1. Taxonomy (GTDB): domain Bacteria; phylum Planctomycetota; class Planctomycetia; order Pirellulales; family Pirellulaceae; genus Mariniblastus. The sequence continues at coordinate 24,264 of JAHEBQ010000071.1, forward strand.
GACCGGCTGATTACCGGCATTTCTTCGCGAGATAACTCAAGGTTGCCACGGATCATCGCATTGAGCAGAGCGTGTTCAAGCGCCACACCCAACTGCACGCGATTGTTTTGCGTGAGCAAACCTTGGCTGATCGCGACTTGCTGAACCATGTCAATCAAGGGATCAATAATCGAAGGATCGTTGTCGAGTTCGAATTCAAAATCCGTTTTCGTCGCACAGCTGACAAGTTTCTTGTAGCGCGAATCCGACTCGGACATCACCAGAATGTGCATTACGGTCTGAAGCAGGTTCTCCGCGAGTTCCGATTTTGGGACGAAACTCGCTGCGCCGTTGGCAAGTGCCTGGGCGGCGACGACTTCGCTGCCATGGGCAGTCATCAGGACAACAGGAAGTCCCGGGTATTTTTCCCCGATGGCCGTGACCAACTGGAGACCATCAAGCTCGGGCATTTGCAAATCGGTCACGACAAGATCGGGAAGCTCGGTGCCAATCTGCAAAAGCGCCTGTTTGCCGTTCTCCGCATAACAGACTTCAATATTGGGCGCGTTTTCCAGTAGTCCACCGGCAAGCCGTCGGTCGACAGCGGTATCATCAACGACGAGAATTGTTGGCATGTGGCTCTCCATGGGTCATGCAATTTACTTTCCCTAGTTGTAGGTGAAGTCGCGCTGATTTGCCATTGAAAAAGTTCTCCGAACCCAAAATTTGACGGTCGCCAATGGCAACAAGATTGCCGTTTGATTCAATTGCGGGAGATGGGACACCGGGTTTGTCACGTTTCCTCGCCCGTAAACCTGGTGGGGTCTTGACCCGTCCGAGTCAGCGGCAGCTGCTGCTCATGAACCGAGCCATTTCTTCGCTCAAAGGCTGCAACGATTTCGAGAACTTTTCGAATACCGCTTCGACATGATCCAGATCCTGGACGGTTGCCATTTCTTCCAGTCTCTTTGCCAGGTCCGCCGATTCTCTGGCTCCGAGGTGTGTCAGCGCCCCCTTGATCGAATGCGCGCTCAAACGAAGTTCTTTGTCGTTTCTCGTGGAAATTGCTCGTTGAATGTTTGCGACCATCAACTCACGATCCTTGAGGAATACTCGGATCAAATCGCAAAGCAACTGTTGATCACCCCCGACGGTTTCAAATGCTCGCCCCCAGTCCACCAGGCGAGGCATCACCGGGGCACTTACGCTTGAGTTTGCTGAGCTGTGGGTTCGATGTCCGGTCAGTCGATCGATCCGTTCATAAAGATCGTCGGCGCGAAATGGTTTGGCAATGTATTCGTCCATTCCCGCGGCCAGGCACCGCTTGCGGTCTGCCGCACTGGCATGGGCCGTCAAGGCAATGATTGGAACGCGGGAAGATGATTCGGATTGCAGTTTGCGAAGCTCAGCGGTCGCCTGGAATCCATCCATTTCGGGCATCTGGACGTCCATGAGTACAATGTCAAACGAGAATTGCTGGAATTTTTCAATGGCTTCGCATCCGTTGACTGCCAATACGACCTGATGACCTGCTTTCTTTAAAAGGGTTGCGGCAAGTTTCTGGTTAACAAGATTGTCTTCGGCGAGCAGGATTGTCAGGTGCGAACTTGACATATCAGCCGTTTCAGGCACTTTTTCGTTAGTCGTCGCTGATTCCATCAACCCCAGAACCGTCGCAATGGAATTGAATAGTTCGATGTCCTTAACCGGTTTAAGCAATTGATCATCGATTCCGAGCTTGCCTCGGTCAAATTCCACGTCTGTCAAATTCGTATTTGCCAAGAAAATGATACGGGTCTTTGCAATCTCCGGGTCTTCGCGAATCCACTTTGCCAGCGTTGGGCCATGATGCCCGTTCAATTCAACCTCGGCGAGTACCAGCGGGACAGGATCTCCCGCGTGGGCCCTCTTTTTGAGCAACGTGAGTGCTTGTTCGGCATCGCTCGCCGGAAACGTCCGGATTTTCCAATTTCGGAGCTTCGATTCGAGGTTCGCCAAAACCTGCGGGTGATGCACGACCAGCAATACCGAGTGGCCTGCCAGGAGCTCCGTTGATTCGACAAAGCTGGTCGTGTCAATGTGAAACTCCGCAGTAAAGTAAAACCGGCTGCCCTGCCCGGGTTCACTGGCGACTTCGAGCTTTCCTCCCATCAATTTCACGATATTGGAAGCAATCGCCAAACCTAATCCGGTCCCGCCATATTCGCGAGTCGTTGACGAGTCGGCTTGTTCGAACTCGCTGAAAATCACTTGCTGTTTTTCCACCGGGATTCCGATCCCCGAGTCGATCACGCGAAAACACAATTTGGCCGCATCATTTTTTCCGCCGACTCTCTCAACTTGGACCTTGACAAATCCGTCATGTGTGAATTTGATCGCGTTGCTGACCAGGTTTACAATGACCTGTCGAAGTCGCGCCAAGTCACCAACGATCTCGTTAGGTACATCCGGGGAAATGTCGACGATCAATTCAAGTTGCTTTGCATGGGCACGGAATGCCAAAGAACGGAGTGTGTCGCCCAGCGAGTCGCGCAAATCAAACCGCTGGCTCTCTAATTCAACTTTGCCGGCTTCTATTTTTGAAAAATCCAATATGTCGTTAATCAGCGTGAGCAACGATTCGGCGGACGTTTGAATCATTTCCAGGTACTCACGCTCTTCGCGATTGGTGGCTCCGGCAATCAGCAGGTCGGTCATGCCAATTATCCCATTCATGGGCGTCCGGATTTCATGGCTCACATTAGCCAAAAAGTCGCTTTTGGCGCGGCTGGCCGACTCCGCAAGTTCTTTGGCGTTTCGCAACGCTTCCTCCGCGACCTTGCGATCGGTCACGTCCCAGAACATGCCTTGAATCCCAATCCGTCGCCCTTTCCGGTCCGTTACTGCGGCTTTGAGGACTTCCACATAGATCGCTCCATCGCCGGACGGATGTACTTCGATGTCGTGAAAGGGAAGCCCGGTTTGCAGAACCCAGGCGTCGTCCTTGAGGTACTTGCGAGCAATCTCATCTTCAAAAAAATCAAAATCGCTTTTCCCAATCACGTCATCCAGTTCCAGACCCAGGTCTTTGCAGTAGCGACTGTTGGCAAACACAATTTTGCCTTCCTTGTCCTTGCGAAAAACGTTGATCGGCAGGCTCTCCACGAGTGAATCGTATATCGCCTGCGACTCTTCGTATTTACGCTGGACTCGCAACCGATTGGTCGTGTCGTGCGCTGTTCCGCCAATAAAATCTGGCTTGCCGGTGGAGTCACAAACGAGTCTAAAATGACCTTGAAGCCAGACTTGATTACCGTCGGGCTGAACGATGCGGAACATCTGATCGAACTGAATCAGGTGATGAATGGCCGCGAGGTTGTCTTTCAACAGCCGTTGATCGTCGTGATGGACTGATTCAAGCCACAGCCCAGACGTCTCCAACAGGTCCTTTTGCGGACGATCGTAAAGCTGGGCCGCCGCGGGGTTGAGGTAAAGGAGTCGTTGACCGTCGAGTGACAGTGACCAGACCACGTCGGCTACGATGTTCAGGAGTCCGGAGAAGTGCTCGCGATCAAGCATGGGTGATCCCGTCTTTTTCGGCCAGTTTAGATTGCGTGCAGTCTCGCTGCGTTGACATCCGTCCGTCCATTCCGATCAGACGTGTTACCAACAACGCCAATTCGTTTGGTTATTTATAACCGAGCATGATTTCGATTGGCAAATGTAAATTGGTCGAAATAGCTGTTCGGAGCTGAAAGTCATTGGGAATCAACGGGCCAAACTGCAAACGGCCAACGTGGATCGGAATCGTTGGAAACAAGCTGTTTCCAACCGAGAGCGAACCTTTTCGGACACAACCTGAATGTCCTGATCATTTGCCGGCGGATACCCGCGCACAAAAAAAACAGGGCACAGTTTTGCACCCTGATGAATTCAATTCCGGCAATTTTTCGACTGATCCGACTTGCCGATCAGGCCGTCTGCGAAACAGCAGCCAGGGCTGCGTCGTAATTCGGTTCGTTGGCAATTTCCGGAACCAATTCCGTATAGGTCACGTTGCCCGCGCCGTCTACGACGACGATTCCACGAGCCAACAGGCCCTTGAGGGGCCCGTCCAGCAGAGAGATTCCATACTGCTGGCCGAACTGATCGCAGCGGAATGCGGAAAGATTGGTGACGTGTTCAAGCCCTTCGGTTTCGCAAAATCGCTTTTGAGCAAAGGGTAGGTCCTTGGAAACGTTGACGATCACCGTGTCGCCAAGTTCTCCCGCTTTACTATTGAATGTCTTGACTGACAACGCACAGGTGCCAGTGTCGAAGCTAGGAACGATGTTCAGGATAATGTTCTTGCCCGCGAAATCCGCGAGGCTTTTTTCGCTCAGGTCGCCCGCCACCAGTGTAAATTCGGGGGCGGCTGAACCGACCGTGGGAAGATCACCCGAGGTGTTACAAGCGTTGCCTTTGAGTGTGATTTTTGCCATTGAGGAAAGCCTTTATTAATTTTCCAGGTTTAGTGTTATTCAATAAGTTCAACTATGAGGCTATTGCCCTTCATCGATATCGAGGTCGAACAATAACTCCGTGTCCAAGTCGATTTGTTGCCCGTTCACTTCAAGGTAGGTTTCGTTTTTCGTCCATGCTTTTCCATTGAAAGATCCTTTAACAACAAGCGTTCCCTCACCGTCAGGCCCTTTCAGCGGAGTTCGAAATACAAATTGTTGGCCATCCTGAACCGGAGGCAACGATGTTCCGGGGGTGATCGGCGCGCCCAGGACTTCCTCCACCTGCGGCATGCTCGTCGCGTCGTTGATGCTCTGCATCTGAAAATCCTGCATCGGCTTAAAGCCAAAGTAGTACACAGCCCAAATACCGGCGAGACAAACCAGACCGATCACGCCGAGACATCCCAGCCCTCCAAAAATCCAGAGCTTTTTTCTTGATTTAGGTGGTTCCATTCCCGTGATGGGGTTGTTCATGCCACCCGTCGATTCAATTTCCCTATTCATTTTCGATCCATTCGTGTGATGCGTCGCTGCTCAGCCTGTTTCAATTGACCGAAACACGCCGATGCAAGCTTTTTCGTACGAGAATTGAATCTGTGCATGTCGATTCAATCAAGCCTAAAGTCCAACCACTTCCCCTTCAACTGCGATGGCCATTCCAGCTCGCTTGATCTCTTGAGCCGATTTGCTTCCGACCTGCAGCACTGGGTTGGTGTGATTAAAGTGTATGAATCTTACCTTTTTTCGCTGCGTTTCGTCGAGTGCCGCAAATCGATTAATTGACTCAGCGACGAATGGGTGCGGAATCAACGCCATGTCTCGACCTGGGATTTCGCCGTTTTCGAAGAATGTTCCATCCAAATACGCCAAATCGACTTGTTCGATTAGTTTCTCAATGGATCGATCCCAACGCGACCATTTGTCAATATCGGGCAGGAATGTCACCGATTTGGACGGCCCCTTGATGGTAAAGCCCACGGTTTCCGAGAATTCATCCCGGTGCGGAACCAAAAATGGCGTAACGGTAAGTCGCCGATTCAATCGCACCTCGGTCCCGGCCTGCATTGGCTTGAGAACGATGTTTTCCAATTCGACCAATTGACTCCAGGGACCGTTCCCGATCAAGAATTTCTCCATTCTTGGCATCGCATATGTGGGAATTTTGTCGGCCCCCATGACTTCTCGCCCCACGTGAATCAAACCCGCATAGTGTCCGATATGAGCGTGGGTCAAGAAAATCCCTTCCAGGCCCGGGGGTTCTCGTTGAGATGGAATCGGCTCAGATCCTAATCTGTATCGTTCGTCCAGCATCCGCAACTGGCTGGGAAAATCGGGTGTGCAATCAAACAACCAACACTGTCCTGTGGCATGGTCGATCACTCCCAAGGAAGCCACTCGGCGCCGCAACGAGGGATCCGCCCAAGCCTGTCGACAGCAATTCTTGTCACACCCAGCCTGCGGGAACCCGGCATCTTGCGCGATTCCCAACACGACCAGTTCAACCGGCAAAAGGGGTCCGGAAGTCCTTGGTGCTTGAACCCAAGTCGCGCTCCACGCGTCACTCGTGAAGGCAACAATAACAACCAGGGAAATCCAACTGCGAATTGTGGGCACGTGTCGCATCATCAGCCTCTCCGATGTCTTCAATTCTTCGCAAACACCATTGGAATGCGTCGCGCGAAGGTCGTCCCTGGACTTTGAGTTTCGATTTGCTCCGCGAGAATACGCGTTAGTCAACTCAATTATTGGCGGTTTTCCTTGCGTATTCCTAAGCGAACGATCTTCCATCCTAACTCGATGTCAATTCCGGTTCTGATTATAAAAGTCGACATCGCGGTACCGCCACCATGGGCCTGCCATTGGAAGCCCAGCTAAATCCGGGCTTCCGGATGAAGGCCATCCGTCATCCGTCAAGTCCGAATCAAAATCCCTATCCTGCCCGCCAACTTCCCCGACCCCCGTCCTTGACAGTCCTAAATTCCAGTGATAATGTTGGACGAGTTAACGTTAAATGTGTCCTTAGCCCACCACTGCATTCAATTTCCCCAATTTGATCAATAAGGTCCCGTAGCTCAGCTGGGAGAGCGCTACACTGGC
>JAHEBQ010000071.1:30830-31561 GCA_024642205.1 Planctomycetaceae bacterium
ATAACGTTGGAGCAGATTAGCCAATCTGCAGCCGCGAAGCCTCGCGACGAAGAACGGTAAAATCAACGTCAAGGGCCCGTAGCTCAGCTGGGAGAGCGCTACACTGGCAGTGTAGAGGTCGTCGGTTCGATCCCGATCGGGTCCACTCTGAAATGCTCCGGGATTGCAGTGATTTCACGGGTCGTCCCGCGGTTCACGGCGTCGTTTGCCAAGTCGCCGTCTCTTCGGCAGTTTTCCGAGTGGTCTCAATTGGTGTGCGGTTTTGGATTTTTCGCGGTACGAACATTCGCCGAATTCACCGCGTTCGTCTTTGTGCAGCTCAATTTAAGGATGAACAGGTTACTGACCAAAACAGGTTACTGACCAAAACAGGTTATTGACCAAACCGAGTTCTTCAGGCCAGAAAAATGCCCGTGATCAGGGCGATCGTCGACCAATCTGGGGAGCCGCCGACCGGAGAGCCAAATTCCGATGCGCAAAGTCAAGGCCATGATTGATTGGAGGTTCTTTCCTCAACCGAAATCAAGAAATTCAACTGCCGAATCAGCGAAGTTGCCAGTAAACATCAACGAACTTGCGGTTGCCGATCCAGTTCAAACCACGCCGATTGACGTTTGCTTATCCGTGGTTGGTACATGCGAATCCTCTCCTGGCTCGAACCACATCAACACAAGAAAAGTGGAAAATGACATGGCAAGGGATAGCAGAAATGAATACTTGCTGGCCAAAAT
>JAHEBQ010000123.1 GCA_024642205.1 Planctomycetaceae bacterium
ACCGTGTTTGAATTTGAAACCCACCAACGTTGAAACCTCAGTTTCCCGTGGTTTTTGCGGTGCCGTGGTCGGTTGGGCTTTTGCAAAAGCGGTCAAGCCAATCAAAAAACACCCGGTGCCAGAGCACGCCATTTTGGGGCTTCATAACCCAGTGGCCTTCGTCCGGAAAATACAAGAACCGCGCCGGCACGTCTTGAACTTTGGCCGCTGTGAATGCTTCCATGCCCTGCGTCACGGGTACGCGAAAGTCTCTTTGTCCATGAATCACCAAAAGTGGCGTTTTCCAGTTTTGGATAAATCGGTTGGGCGAGAATTCTCGGTACTTGGCCAGGATCTCGTCACTTTTCCAATAGGGACCACCGAGGTCCCAGTTGACGAAGAACAGTTCTTCGGTTGCGCCGTACATGGACTCAAGATTGAACACGCCACAATGGGCCACCATTGCGCAAAATCTGTTTCCGGAGTTTCCCATTAGCCAGTAAACGGTGTATCCGCCAAAGCTCGCTCCAACGGCCGCGACGTGATCTTTGTCGACATATTGCTCTGCCGTCATGCTGTCGGTCGCGGACAAGATGTCCTGCATCGCCTGGCCGCCCCAATCACCACTGATCTGGTCATTCCATTGGCGTCCAAAACCCGGCAGTCCACGACGGTTCGGGGCAACGACAATGTATCCGTTGGCAGCCATCAGGTGAAAATTCCAGCGATACGAAAACCATTGGCCAATTTGACCCTGCGGTCCGCCCTGGCAGTAAGTCAACAAGGGCCATTTCTTTTCCGCTTTGGGTTCGAAGTCCGGAGGATGAATGACCCAGCAGTGGATCTTTTGACCATCCGTCGCTTCCACGTAACGTTCCTCGATCGTCGGGAGTTCGAGGTTTGCATAAATATCGTCGTTGATCCCGGTCAGTCTTGCGTCGCTGCCATCGGTTAACGACATCGTGTAAAGTTCCGCCGGGCGAATCATATCGGTCCGTGAAACCAGCAGTTTTCCCGATGCCAGGTTACCAAATGCATGCCAATTGAAGCGGCCTTTGCTGATCGGTGACGTACTTCCGTTTTCAATTTCGATCTTGAAGATTTGCTCGGTGCCGTTGCGCTCGGAAACAAAAACCAGTGACTTTGAATCGGGCAGCCAGATTGGGCCGTTTGCATTCTGGTCCAATCCCACGGTAAGCTCTTTCGAACCACCCGTTGCGCGATCAACCAGAATGATCCGATTTCGGTCGGACTCAAATCCCGCGCGTTGCATTGAGCTATAGGCAATGTATTTGCCATCGGGGGAATAGACTGGATTGTTGTCGTAACCTTCGCCATTTTCGCTGATGTTTCTCGCCGGTGTCGAACCGTCCACGTTAATCAGAAAGACATCACTGTTGGTTGAGGCTTCCCATTTTTCCACATTCTTCAGCGTGAATGCGATTTCGGATGCGTCCGGCGACCAGTTAAATTGTTCGGTGCCACCGAATGGAGGTACGGGACAATCGGCTTTGATGCCTTTCATCAGGTCGATGGCTTCTCCGGCACGGCCATTTTCGCCAATCACGGCAACATGCAGATGGCTGTATTTGTAATCGTGCCAGCTGTTCCAGTGTCGGAACATCAATTGATCAATGATTCTCGCATCTGCTTTCGGGAGGTCCGGGTAGATCTCGTTCGGTTCCTGGTCGAGCTTGATGTCAAGCGTAAATGCCAGTTTGGTTCCACCAGGCGCCACTTTGAAATTCGCGATTCCATCCTTGATTGACGTAAGCTGAGTGATGTTTCCGGTCTTGACATCCAACGACCAGGCCTGGTTGGAAGGTTTTTCATCATCCTCTTTGGCGTCCTGCGCCGGAGCCGGAGTTCCTTCAAAAAACAGACGTTCTCCATCTTTGGTAGCAATCCAATCCAGTGACCCAATCGAGCTCCAGTCTTTCAAAGTTGTCGTATCCTTCAGGTCAACCATGCTAATGACGTGAAGGTTTGACCTGCCCTGGTCTTTCTCCAGTTCGTAACGCCGTACCGTGTATGCAATCTGTGTACCGTCGGGTGAAGTAACAGCTTCTCCCAACCGGCCTAGTTTCCAAAGCAGCTCCGGGGTCATCCGGTTTTTCTGTCCGTCCTGAGCAAATGCCGGGGTTGCGAAAATGCATCCCAAGGCGGATGCCAACGCGAGGCACCAAGCTGCTTGCAAAATTATCTTCTGCAATTTCATTGTCAAAACCTTGTTGAAACGGGTCCATGAAACCAACAACGATCTTCGTTGTCACTATCAACAATATACTCTTACGCCGAACCGTTGACACGGTGGAGGCTCGACCCGCGAGTGCTAATGCCAACGGGGCCATTTGATTCGATTCGCGTTGGATATTTCGCTTATTATCGCATCGCTCGAAGCTTGGGATTTCACGATGTGGCAGTCAATCCAACCGAATCGACGTATCTTCGACCAGATACCGGTCGTGTTTCGGCTTGCTGGCCCATCCGAATATTGATATCAATCGCGTGGAAAAGGGAGTAACTGCGACCAGCCGGTCGGGAGAACCACTTTTGCCGAAGCCATTTCCAATTTGCCATGGAGCAATTGATGAATTTTCAGGACTTTACAGTACAGCGATGGCTAATGGGCGTTGGTCTCCTGGTATCAATCTCGGTTTCTCAAAACTTCGCTGCGTCTCTCAGCACCTGTCAGGATCCAGCCGGTTTCGACCAGTACGAGATCGACAATTCACATACCTCGGTCGTATTTGCAGTAAGTCATTTCGGGTTAAGCTACACCTACGGTCGATTCAATGAGGTCGAAGGCGAGTTTTCGCTCAACGGCGCTGATTTGTCCGAAGACGGGTTTTCCTTTTCGATCAAGACTGACAGTATCGACACGAATAACGCGGAACGCGATCTGCATCTTCGCAGCCCGGACTTTTTCGATACCCAGCAATTTCCAGAAATCAAGTTCGTGACCACATCATTTACGAAAGTAGAGGATGGTTATCGGGTCACCGGCGAAATCACCATGCTGGGAAAAACTCAACCATTGACCATGACGTTACGCTTGATCGGGATTGGTAAAGGCCCCTTTGGCAAACAGCGGGCTGGTTACTTCACCAAGTTCACGATTAAGCGCAGCGATTTTGGAATGGACAAGATGGCAGGTCAAGTTGGCGATACGATAGCCGTGACGTTCAGCTTTGAAGGGGTCAAGCAACAAGAAAGCGGAAAACGAAACTGACAGGTCCCCAGGCATTCAGGCCGGAAAGAATCGCGGAGAAGCAGCGCGGTTCCCGCCAGCGACCACCCGGCGATCGCGCCCCGCCAAAACCGATACTGACGGCATTCCGCAAATGTCCGGTTGGACGGTGATTGGTCAGTCGTCAAACTACCTGGATCGGGTGGAAAGCGTCATCCACCAACCTCTGAAAACCAGTAATTCGTGCTTGAGCCTGCTGCAGACACGGATTCGTTGATTCCAGAATTTTTGATTGGCTACGTCACGGAGACTCCCGGTTATCGGGCCAGGAGTTTTGAAATCAGGAATTCCTCGCCGCTGGTGTATTTGTCCGAATCCGATACGCCTTGAATCTGGAGATGGCATTCGTGCCCGGCCAGGTCTGCTTTTTCTTTCATCTTCACGCCGTAGACGGGGTGATGAATCCCGTGACCGGCATTTTCGGATGGGAGTTTCATGTTATTCCCGTACGACATGAATAGCGGCGGATCATTGCCGTCGAGATGGTTGTAGGGTGAGAACTCGACAAACAACTCGCGGTGTTTGTCGTAGTTCTTGATCGCCCCTTCGATGGTTGGTTCGCCGACCGCCATGTTGATCATTTTGTGCTTCAGCACATTGGGACCGAGCCAGCCTTCAATCACTTTTGGATCAATTGAGGTTTGGCCCCCCGTGACAGCGGCCGCACAAACGCGGGTTGATTCCCGCAGCACCAGGTCTTCCGAGTTCGCGTCCGCCAAATCGTCGTGTAGCAGGATCCACATTGACGTGCACGCCCCGGCGCTACCACCTGTCAGGGCGATTCGAGATTTGTCGATATTCCAGTCAGCGGCTTTCGATCGAATGAATTGAATCGCCCTGGCCGCATCATGGACCGGCGCCGGCAGCGGTGCATCCCCGGAAAGTCGATAGTTGATCGCGGCATATGAGATCCCCTGATCGAGAAATGGTTGCACCTGTTTTTGGTTTCGTTGCTTGTCGCCACCTGTCCAGCCTCCTCCGTGGATGTAAACCAGCAACGGTCTTGGACCATCCCCTTCAGCTTGCCAGAAGTCCAGTACGTTTGATTCATGAGGACCGTATGACACGTCGGCTTTTGAGGGTGGCATCTTGGAGGCTGGCCCGGGACTGGTCCTGGTCGATGGCTGCGTTTTTTCTTCACCGGTGCCACCGGTCCAATTATTGGTTTGAAAGGGAGAGGCAGGCAGACCGGCGCTGTTCACAAGATTGGGATTGGCAACCTTGTGCCAACCGAATCGCACATGTGCCGGTTCACGGACTTTTCCGGAAGAAACAACCACGGTCTTTCCGTCAATCGACGCATTGGCGTCGACGAAATTTCCGTCGGCGCCGGCAATTTGGAATTCCGTCAGAGGTTGACCGTCGCGAGATTTGAGTTCCGTGCCGACATGGGCAAAATTCAATCGTATCCGGTCGCCCTCCACTTTCATGGATTGAAACAGTGGACCCGAGTAGACAAGGTCTTTCTGCCCGTACGTTTTTGCCAGCGCCCACAACGCCAGTCGATTTCCAACGTCGACTTTGTTACGGGGATGAATGTCCCCGAGGTTGTCGACCAGGTCAGTGACCACGGCCATGCCCGTTCCCGGGGTTGTCAACGTTGCGACTTGAGCCTCCCACAAAGCCGGTAATTGACCTGGCTCGTAGCTTCCGGACCACGGTGCAATCTGTACGAAGTAGAAAGGAAAATCTTCCCCCCAGGCTTCACGCCAGCCATTGATCAAGGCCTTCATTTTATCATGGTAAGCCAATCCGTTCTTGTTGATGACATTTGTCTCTCCCTGGTACCAGATCGTTCCCCGGATCGAAAATGGCTGAAGTGGAGCAATCATGCCGTTGTACATTCCACCCGATTTCCCGTCTGCGATCGTCCATGGCTCGATCGGCGAACCGCCCCAGGAACTATTGATCAATCCAATCGGGACATCCAAGTCCTGGTTCAGCTTTAGTCCGTAGTAATACAGGACCGCGGAGAAGTCAGGAATGTTTTCCGGCGTACAGGTCTTCCACTTGGCAACCACATCCGACGCTGGGGCTTCGGCTTGAGTTTTGGGAACATGCAACAGTCGGATGTTCGCATGCGTGGCGGCGGCGATTGCTTTCTCAGCACCATCGGTGGCCTTAAGTGGCCACTCCATGTTCGACTGTCCCGAGCCGATCCAGACGTCACCAATCAGGATGTCGTCCAGGCGGATCGTGTTCTTGCCCTGGACAGTCATCGAGTGCGTCTTTCCGTCGGCGCTCATAGCCGGTAAGTCGATGTTCCATTTTCCGGAATCGTTTGCCGTTGTCTTCGCTACGTTGTCGCCAAGCGTGACCGATACCTCTTCACCCGCGTCCGCCCAACCCCAGATGTGTATCGGGCGTTCTCGCTGCAAAACCATCTGGCTGTCGAGGACCGCCGGAAGCTTGACGTCGGCGAAGGAGTCGATCGCGATCGAAGCGACGCACAAATGAACCATCGAGGCAACAAGTATCAGAAACCGTTTCATGGATTTGCTCTTTGCATACAGGAAAATGGTGAAATGGGTTCGGCACAGGGTTTTGGAATGCCCTCGAACTAACGTCCTGAGCCCTCAGCGTATTGTAGCGGGTTCATGCACAGAAGATATTCCTGCGCGTGCCATGCGAAAGAATTTGTCCGCGGATCGCCAGGCGAGAGGTGAAACGGTTTGTAAAACGCACTACAGGTTTAACACATACCAGCGATCACAGCTGCAATGTCCCGTTTTGCCGAGGGGTTTCTCAAGGAGTTCAAAACCGTTTTTTCGGTACAGTTCGTTGGCGCCCCACATCCGATCGAGCGTTTCAAGGTAGCACCGCTGGTAGCCTCGTTTCCTGGCTTCGTCCATCAGGTTCAAAAGCAACCGACGCCCGAGTCCAAGGCCGCGTGCCGAAGGAAGAAAAAACATCTTTCGCAACTCGCAAGTGAATTTGTCACCACCCTTTAAGGGGCCGATTCCACCGCCCCCGACCACTTCGCCGGAATGCGCAATGACGTAGTAACACGACCGCTGGTTACGGTAATTCCCCGACATGTCATCAATTTCGGGATCGTTGATCGAGTATCCTGTCCCAACTGCCTGAAACTCGGTCAAAACGCTGCGAATGACGCGAGCCACCTGGACATTGTCCTGTTTTCGGATCAGTCGAAGCGTGTAACTGGACTGCAAGCGGCTTTTACGAAGTGCCCCTGAGTATAATTGCAGGCCTTGAATCACCAACGATTGTTGTTCTTCACTCAAATTCTCAAGTGCATCTTCGACCTGCCGATCCGCCAATCCAATGATGGCGCGAAGTGCGTTTTCTCCCTTGGGAGTCAGGTGAAACAACTTCTGGCGACTGTCCGATTTGACTTTCTCCGCAATCACCAAACCCAGTTCGACCAGTTTTTTGACGGTCCGGCTGGTGTTCGATTTGTCAATCAACAGGTTTTCAGCCAACTGCATCAGGTTAAGCGATTTGTGAATCGACAACTCATACATGACATGTAGCTGGGAAAACGTATATCCGGTACCCAGATAAACACCCTTGATAACATCCAGTTCACGAATGAGTTGACGGGAATGCTGCCGGACCAGGCTGATCGTTGACTTGGGATTGGAGGGGGGCCTTGCCATGATGCGATTGTATACCATATTGTTGTAAATGACAACTAAATGAAAACGGGTCTCCAAGATCGGCGTGTTCATGTCGAATAGACGTCCAACTTCCCGAGCGGGATAGCGGATTCGGCGACAAGCCGAATCCAAGGCTTTCAAAATTTCAGAATTGGTCAGGTAAAAACATGTTTCGAATGCTGCTCACGACGCTTTGTATTGCAATCGCGGTTTGTCCGCCACATGTTGTCGGCCAGGAGTCGACGGAAACAAGCTGGACAGGGACTCTCGACGCCCGCGGCACAAAATTACGGCTGGAGATGGTTATCACGCTTGCGGAGGAAAAGCTCACGGGCGAAATGCGCAGCCTCGATCAGGGGAACGCCAGGCTGGAACTGGCGGAACTCAAATTGAACAGCAAATCGTTGAGCTTCGTGATCCCCGAAATCGGGGCGAAATTCAAAGGGAAGATCAGCGAACAAGGGACTCTCGTCAAAGGTACTTTTTCTCAAAACGGAATCCAGTTACCGTTGACCCTTTCCAGAAATGAACCGTCGGCCGATACCCCGAGGAAGGAATCCAATGAAAAACTCAAGGAAGCATGGATCGGTGAATTGAACATGGGGATTATGAAACCCGTGATGCAATTTCGAATCACGACGCTCACATCGGGTGAAACCCGAGCTTATTTCGACAGCGTCACCGAAGGGCGAACCGGCTTCGATGCCACTTGGGCCATCGACGGCGACCAACTCAGATTTGACGTCGCTCCCATCAAACTCAAATATCGCGGGACTTTGAACGAAGCCGGCGACGCCGCGGAAGGAACCTGGAGCCAGGGAGGCCGGGATGTACCATTGAAATTGGAGAAAAGGCCGACCGAATACAGCTCGGTTAACGTTTGGAAAAATCGCCCCCAACGTCCGGTCGCACCGTTTCCTTATGAAAACCGGGAAGTCACCTTCGAGAACAAGATTGACAATGTGGTGCTGGCAGGAACGCTGACAATTCCCAAGCAACCCGGACAGCACCCGGTCGTCGTGCTAATCAGCGGTTCTGGTGCCCAGGATCGAGACGAAACACTGATGGAGCACAAGCCGTTTCTGGTCTTGGCGGATTACCTGTCCCGGCGCGGGATCGCGGTTCTGCGTTACGATG
>JAHEBQ010000124.1 GCA_024642205.1 Planctomycetaceae bacterium
CGGCCTCAAAAGCCTTCCGCCAGTTACGGATCAGATTGTCACCGACACCCAGATCTCGGGCGACTTCACGGCAAGACAAACCTTGCTCAACCACTTTCTTCACTGCCGCAAGTTTGAACTCGCGGCTGAATGTTCGACGTTTTTGACGCATGAATCTTCCTTTCGCCATATCATGACATAAGGTGATTAACCGTCTACCAACCTTGGGGAGGCTCAGCAGGTCGCACGGCTCGAAAGCCGAGGTAGCCCCATCGCGCGTTCTTGCTGCGTGGCCAGAGCTTTCCGTCATACACTATCATCAAGGCAGTGGAGTCGTTAATTTCTTCTGACGTCCACATATAGATAACTTGCGACCGCGGATTCCACATTGGCGTTTCTTTATCGGGTCTTGTTTGATAGTTCGCGGTTTGTGTTCTTCGATCGTAGCGGCCTTGGCAAGGTTGGTTCGCGCGATACTGGGCCGAGACAATCTCTTCGGGAGTGGGCAAACGCCAAATATTTAACGGCAGCTCGCTCAAGGTCATGCCGTCTATTTCTAGCCTCGAGCAAATATCTTTGGCCTCATACCATGTTGTCCCCGACATCGGCCAGCCTGGACCGCTTGGGGCCCAAACTAGCTCCTGGCCTTCGCAACTGGTACGGTGCTCTCCAAGGTTTCCATCATCGATTCGGGACGAAACACGAATTGCAGGTTCCAGGCCGAAACCTATCAGTGTAAGGACTGGACAGCCAACCAAAACCAAAAAAGGCACCCATTTCTTTTCTATGACGGAAAAATAGTGCAAGGCCGCCAGTAGCAATAGCGGAGTGACGATCAACGATTGGGCTGCTATCGAATTCTTGAAGAAACAAAGTGAAAAAACTGATAGGAGCAGATGTAGCACAGCACCGATTTTCGGCCAACGAATCGAAACACAACCCAAGACAAGAAATCCAAGCATCGGACTAAGGTATTGCCCGAACAGCATTGCGACGTTTTGGAGTGTGGAGCTGTGGTACCAGCCTTCATGAAAATTTTCCAGAATTCCCCACATTGCCCAAAAACAAGTAATTGAAGTTGAACCAATTACTCCCAGCCAACCGGAAAGCAGTCGCCAGTTTCCTAACCCTTTGGACATTTCTTAACTCTATGATTTCTGCGACAGAACGGCGAACGTAACGGGGCCGCCGCCAAAAGGCCATGATTTCAAACCCTGCGTCATCGTTGGCTCCCGTTCACCGCGTTGTTCTGCCTTATCGGCATCGCTGTGTGACGTGACGCCCTCCGGAGGTGGTGGCGCGATGCTGATGGCCACATATGGCAGCCGCTTGTCGACCTTGACCGGCTTTGTTTCCTTGCCAACATCAATCTGCACGGGTCCAACTGCTCGACTACCAGGTTCACCCGGCAGCATGATGTTCGCCTCGAAGCCACTGCCTGGCGACCAGCCAGCAACGCGAACCAACAAGCGACCGTTTTCCCGATCAGAAATGTCCCCACTGACAGGGCAGGAGGAGTGTCTGCCCTCAAAACCGCCACCCCACACGCGATTGTCTACGGCATCGTCCGCAAGCAGCCCATCACAAGCAGGCTCCCAGACTGTGACAGCAGAATATTCGGGTACGCCCGGCTGTTTGAGCTGTTCTGCAACCCACGATTCGACGACAGAACCGTCCTGCCTGGGAGTGCGCGAGGTGACGGACACGATGACTTTGGCGAACACCTGGTTGAAACGTCGCCGCGCGGTCGACTCCGGCGTAGGGCCCTGAGCGGGCAACTCGGCAGCAATGGCTACGAGCATGTTGAAGAGGAGTCGACAGACGAAACTATCACGCCTCAATTTGGACCTCACGTGTCAGTAGTAGGCAGAACGGCAGCTGTAAGCGGGCGGCGACAAGAGATTTTCTATTTCAACAACGTCCGCCTTCGCCGCTTCGGTTCACGGCAGTGTTCGCTACTCACGGCCTGATACAAAATTCACTGTAGTGATGCTTCCCTGCCATAATCAACGCTCACGGATGTAAAGCACGTTTACGGATGGTCGCAGTAAAGGTCACGACACCAATGCTAGGATTCGGAGCAATCAGGAAATCAACCCTGGACTTATTTTGAATCTTAACGGCCACTGTGTAGTCAATGCCATGTTCATCCATAACGGTAGAAAGAACTGTCACGCCATCGACCATGATGATCGCTTGGCATTCTCCACCCCAATTAGCACCCCAAGGCATCACCTTTCCGACTCGACCAGATATCGTCACGGTTCCTGAGGAATTGCTAACCCACCTTCTTACGGACCAGTGCTCGGCCCCAGAGTAATCGCCAAGTTGAACAGCACTGTTTGCATGCCCTCCGTTTGCCCAGATTGAGGTGTAAAACCGACCGTCTTCAAGATACCAAAGGTCACCAGTTTTGAATGCTTCGTGTCCACGAAGGCCGTTTCGCACATCTGTCCCGAAATGCTTGAACACTTTAAAGTCCGACGATGGATCGAACTTGTCGTCGGAATCGATTGCGCGGTCCCAGTATCCATAATACCACCCGCCGTTGCCCTGTTCGCCGCTGAACTCAACCACAGAATCGGCGATGACACCCACTGATTCCTCGGAAGTCGATTGACCATGGCAGCACGGTGAAAAGAGCACAATGACTGCGAGAGTCATCAGCTTTGCGTACAATGAGTTGTGATTGGCAGACATAGCTTCTCACGATTAAGATAGTCGAAGTAGCGAACGTTGGAATCACCCGTTCGCGACTCAAGTGCATTGCGTTGTGATTCCAAATTCCCTCATCAGTCGGCCTGCAGCGCCAAGTAAACTCCGACTGGATCGCGGATGACGGCGTATTTTGACTCTACGAGTTCCCGAATGACTTCCCCACCACTTTCCGTTACTATTTCCAGACTTTGATCAAGGTCGCCAACCGGTAAGTGGATCAGCCAAACCGATGGGATACCATTTTGCACATTGCAAATTTGACAGATTTCCGCTGCGGTCGTCTCATTGTCAATCTGCATTTCAAATCTTGCGACATTCCTTTTGCTCGCCTCAGTCGACTTGGCGTTCCATCCCACCACGCGTTGATAAAAGTTTCGACTCAACAAAGCATCTGGAACCGTCAAGGAGAGCCAGGAGATGCAGCCGAGACGCTGCTTATGTTGCGTGGGGTCAGACTCACAATGGGCAACCGGAATAACACCAAAGGTTGCGCCATCGTGGTCGGCAAGCACCGCCCACTGGCTTTGTCCCTCATCGCCCTTGCCGTGCATCAGTTCTTTGCCGCCCATGTCGATGGCACTTGCGGCACTGGCGGCAACATCGGCGACCTGAAAGTGGGGGATCCATTGCAGCGGCAACGTGTTGTATTCGGGAGTGCGAACTCCGAGGCCGATGATGGGAGTGCCGAAGTTGTTCATCAGATCATCACGCCAGAGTGGAGCCTCACCAGTGGTGAGAATTTTACGGTAGAAAGCGAGTTCGCGCTCATGATCAGGCACCGCAATATCGGCGCTGAGGACACCCCCAACGCCGTGGACAAATGGGTTTCGCATTTATTGCCTCCTTCGGGAGTTCCTTTGGTAAATCAGCCAAAGCCTATCCGAATCGATCAACTCGGCGGCATTTTGGCGGCGGTCACCGGGCCGCTGCCAAAAAACTAGGATTTGCAAATCCGTGTGATCGGCGGCTCCGGTTCACCGATTCGCTCCACTTTATCGGCATCGCCGCGTGTCGTGACGCCTTGCTGAGGTGGCGGCGCAATGATGACTGCCACATACGGGAGTCCCTCTTCAATCTCAATCCGCTTTCCTTCTTGGCCAGCGTGCATCCGCACCGGTCCAACGGCTCGACTACCTGGCTCATCCGGCAGCGTGATGTTCGCCTCGCCACCGACTGGCGTCCAGCCAACAACACTAACCAACAGGCGACCGTTTTCCCGTTCAGGAATGTCCCCGCCGACAGGGCAAAAGGAGTGTTTGCCTTTAAGACAACCATCCCATACGTCATTGTCTACGATATCGTCCGCAAGCAGCCCATCACAAACAGGTACCCAGTTTGTGACTGCAAAATACTCGGACTCGCCCAACTCTTTGAGCTGCTCTGCAACCCAGGACTCAACGGCAGGGCCGTCCTGCTTTGGAGTTTGAGAGGTGACGGGCACGATGACTTTGACGAACACCTGGTTGAATCGTTGCCGCGCCGTCGACTCCGCCGACGACTTCTGAGCGGGCAACTCGCCAGCAATGGCCGCGACAATGTTGAAGACCAGTAGACAAACGAAGCTTGGACGCATCATTTTGGACCTCACGTGTTAGTAGTAGATAGAAAGACCAAGTTGGACCGTGCCGTCATTCGGCTTGCAAGTCGTTGAGCGAGATATTATGGGCGAAGCCTATCCCGCGAGTTTCGATTGAGAATAGCGGCTTCGGTCCAACGCTTGGTTATTCCGCAATTTAGTTGCGTACGGCAAAAAGTCATCTGAGTATTGTACCAGTCAATTTTTGAAACGTGTATGCATTGGAAGCAGAATGGGCTTTGGTTTAGACCTGGTAACCAAGAACAACGTCTCATATAGCCTGATTCACTCACTCTCAATATGCAGACCATGGCAAACATTTGGTTGATAAAAACCCGTTACGGCACATAGCGGGGCCGTTTGACAGTGGCAAAATAAAATCGTTGGCGATTAGTGGTCAGCTCTCGATAACAACACCAATTCGTCCCGACAAAGAAAAGCCATATCAGGCGTCGAGTCTGAAAGGTATCCAATTCGGGGTAAGTAAGTCTGAATCCAGTGAACCGAAGAGGAATCTGGGAAATCGATTAAGGAGAACAAATCTAAATCCCGAGCCGTGGAACGCATCCTAGCTCTAATTGTCGGAGGATTGATTGGTTCGGTTCGTATATTGATTGGTTTCGGCGAAAATTCGCCTTTATGAGTGGTGAACAGATGGCCGTTCGTTTTGGCGATGCACTTTGACAATATGGAAAAGGTAAAGGAATCGGGTTTGGAAAAAACTCGGGAATGGATTTCCGAAATCGCCTTTCCGTGGTGGGTATTTGCGCTTGCGATCGCCTTGGCGATTGTTGGAACTTGGATTGGTTCGTCTGAGGAGTTAAAAAACAATCGAAAAGTTAAGAAAAAGAAGGGGGTCGACAAAAGACGGGCTTCACCAATTCCTATGACTCCAAATAGTCAGAAGAAAAAATGATGGGTGTCACTAGGCGAATCCAATTTTGGCAACCGTTCCGAATCGAATGGTGGGTTGATGAAATCGGTTAGCAGGATAACGCCAATGATCTCCAGGCCGCCGGAGTGATCGTGGCTTCAGAATTCGCGCGGACGGCGGCTCCGCGTGCATCATATTGTGATCAGTTGTGATCGGTTGGATCAGCAGCTAGTGTGTGATTCTGCACTTCGGCAACGCTGCGCGAAGGTTGTCTATTCCTTTTTCGGTAACAGTGGTTTCGCTCAAATACAGATTGCGCAGCTTGGACAAGTTCCGAAGATGCAATAATCCGGCATTAGTGACGCGAGTGCAGTCCAGGTTCAACGTATGCAGATTGGTCAAGCCTTGCAAATGTATTAAGCCAGCATCTGCAACCTTGAAACTATCGTTGAGATCCAGTCGTTTGAGCTTTTTCATGTCCTTAAGGTTGATCAGGCCGCCATCAGTGACCTGAGTCAATCCCAGATTTAGTTCCTCGAGGTTTGTCAAACCTCGCAAATACACCAAACCGTTGTCCGTAATTTCAGTATTGCCATATAACTCCAGGATTTGGAGCTGACTCAGGTCTTGCAAGTGCATTAGACCGCGGTCTGTAATATTGACCCGAGCGCCCATCAACATCAAGTACCGAAGGTGAATCAAGTCTTGTATGTGGACCAAATGGGCATCGGTAACCTCGGTTTTTGGATTCCAAAACGAGACAACCGTGTGCCATGCGTTAGGATCTCTGCCCGGCCAACCTAGTTCATGGAATCGGTCGATCCGCTCCTCTATCTTCGGGAATGACTCGACCGTTTCTGGGTCCATAAAAACGACATTTGCTACCCACCCGTTGGGACTTGTATTTAAGACGTCGCCAGTCTTTTCAATCTCGGCTTTGAATTGCATGATTTTTGCAGTGACATCGGCTTGCTGTCTAGCGTCCTGCTGTCTCGCCCAACGGCGTTCCAGCTTGGGCAACTGCCAAATCAGTATCACGCCAAGCAATGCCATTGCGATAAACAACTGTCGCAATGAGATCTGCCACTGACGCGACCTCGACGTTTGGGGCTCCTGTCGTCGTTTTTTCTGAGGCTGCGTTTTATCGATGTGGCGCACATCCGATTCGACTCGCGCACCCTGGTTTTCTGGTTCGAATCGAGCAGCCGAATCGTTATCAGATTCGCTGAAGAATGGGTCGGCGGAAGTATCAGTTTCTCGATCGCGGCCGTAGATCCAATATGGCATGATTAATTGACTCCTTGGCTTCTTCAGGGCTTCGTAAAAAGCGACCTCGGGCAATATCAAAACTGATAACGACAAAGTTGACCGAGCCGACCAGTCAACGTAATCACCAATAGTTTTCAAAGCACAACACAAACGTGGTGACGGATTAGGTTCAAAATAATGTTACACGGCGTTGCTTCCACTCGTTGTTCAGCAGGATCAATTCTTCGACGGTAGGTGGAGTAGGGGGGAAATAGGCGTCAGAGCGAAACATAACGGAGAAATACAAATGCTGCCGAAAATTCCAAGGAGTATAGCCGAATTCAAGACTAGCAACAGTTGACCGGAAATGCGAAACAACGCAAATTCCCCTGGCTGTGGCGATTCCATTCCGAACAAGTTCCCGAGCAAATAGCACGCGAAAACAATCAATGCAGGAGCAATGGTAAGAACTGCCGAAATCGCAGCGAGGTTTCGCGTTAACGTGTTTTGCCGCCTGGGATTTCTTGGTGAATTCTCGAGCTTTTCAGTGATAGGAGCAGAACGTGTACGGGGGAACGACAAAAAGATATCACAATGAGTGAAACGGTGCATGCAAATGCAGCAAGCGAAACCAGAAATGAAATCTGTGATGCCGTTATGCCAACTCGCTCGGGATCATTACCTGCCTCAAAATAGCTGATAAAACCCCCTATGATTAAGCCCAGAAGAGCAATGCCACTTCCCAGCACGACACAATTGCGAATACGTCCAGTCATGTGCAAATTTAAGGTTTGATTGTACTGACGCGTTACGCTGGATAACGCTGGCGTTGTCCGGGCCGCGGCGAATTAGTTTCCCATTTCAAGCCGCTGGGATCCGCGGCTCTGTGTGCAACGCTCTGTTCGTCAGCTTTTGTTCACGGAACGATTTCGCCATACCAAGTAGCCACCCAAACAGGCGGCGGCAATCCGCCCGCAGTTCGATATCAAGAACAAGATTTGAAATGGTGTTCCGGACACAAACAAGAGCATAATGTCAATCGACGCGGTCGCGATTCCAACCATGACGCCGTTTACGATCACTGAATCTCTTGCATGCCTGGCTACCCAAATGCCGCCAAGGAAACAAAAACACGCCCCACTAATTGGTCCAACCCATCGGCCGAGAGTTTCTGCGTACTGCTGGATTTGGTCGGGATCACTTGGGCCAAATATGGCTATTAGTGCCACCAGCACTAGTATCGCGCCAACTTCGGACGCGATCGCAGCAATCAGGATTCGAATCCAATGGACGTTCATAAAGGTGGACTCCTCAATCGCTGACGAACGGTTACGATCACCGAGCCGCCGGAGTGATCGTTGTTTCAAAACACGTGTTTTCGGCGGCTTCGCTTGCATCGTTTTGTTATCCAGACAACTGGATGATTCGTTGTCCAGTATTCGGATGCCCTAGGCTCTATCCCTTAATCCCAGTTTATGATCATTCTTGCGATTGCGATGTGCACCATCGCGAGGTAGTTGTCGATGATTTTTTCGTATCGAGTGGAGATTCTTCGGTTTTCTTTGAT
>JAHEBQ010000125.1 GCA_024642205.1 Planctomycetaceae bacterium
GATCTGTCAAATTGTGACGTGACATTTGGCTTCCTCCTTGAGCACCGTGAGAAGTAACTCAGGAAGGTTGCCATTTGTCGCTTTTTTCTCAAATACCAATTACGGGATAGAGCCTAGCGTCCCACAGTTGAACATGTGGCGACTCCGCCTGCTCGAGCCCCATTTTTATTTGAATCGCTGCGATTGGCAAATAAATCGCAAGACCAAAAAATACCACGCAGCAAATCGCGAAGAAGATTGAAAGTGCACAAACCGATAACCTTTGCCAGTTATTGTCCCACGATTGCGAGGCCGTAACAAAGGCAAGGCTAATCAGTGGCAGACCAGCGAAGAGCGGATTCATTGCCACGTAGGTGTTAACTGGCAATTCAACACCGTGGCCCAATTAAGGCCTTGCAATCAGTTGCGCTGCGAACATTCCAGTCGTCATTAATGCACATACGGCGAAAGCCAAAACCACCGCGCGGCTTCAAATTGATTTTCCATGGACGACATGAGTGGGGGAGCTATGAGGATTGGGTTGCTCAATGCTCACTGTTTCTCCTCCGTCTGGGTCCGGTGGCTGGCCGGACAACCGATCCTAATCGTCAAGTCTGGATTACGACTAAAATCACTGGGTTGCCGCCTGCGACGTTAAATTAAGATTCGGTCCGGACGGCAACTCCAGTGCATTTTCTCGTTCGGCCTTTCCAGCGCCAAAACCACGACCTCACGGGTCTACTTTTTCTTTCGTCCGACACCGGGCAAGGCTGTGACCTGTTTCATCCAATCTGCGATCTGGCGCTCGTCGAGGTCGTCCAACGTTGTGATCTCTACACCGCGCGTGGACTTACCCATCGCCAGAGGCGTCACAGGTGGTACGGGCTTGAGCGTAGCTCCGTTGATGAACATCAGCTTGACATGCCCCATTTCACAGACCGCTGCAACTCGAGAAGCGTCTTGGCTGCGAGTTCATCGATGAACTCCGCGATGCCGCGCTGTGGCTGTGGCAGGCTAGCGATGTAAGCGAAAACCGGCTTGTCGCCGTCCTCAGCTTTCGCGGGGCTTGCCTTGCCGGTTACCATGGATTCGGGCAGCGTTTTGGTCGCCTTGCCGTGAGCCGCAGCGCGCTTGCCGGGCTTGCGAACTGCGGGTTTCGAAGTCTTGTCAGGTTTGCATGTGGGCATAGGTACTTCGGATGTGTGTTGGCCGAACGGTCGCGATGAACGGGCCGCCGAAAATAGTCATCCTTCGAAAAAATGCGGCGCCGGCGGCTCCGTATATATCGCTTTGTTATGTACTTATCTCTCTTCTCGAACCCTACCCACCGTGTTCGTGGACCAGGTACCAATTTCCGACTTCATTTTGCCATATTCGAGTATACCTTAGTCCCTTCAAGACGTGTTTAAGGCCATCTTGATTGAACGTGGCGTTAATTCGTCCTGTTTTAATTATGCATTTGCCAATTTTCCGGATGCGGATGTCGTTGCATTCATGCGACAGGTACACGTTTTTGTTAGTGGCGGCCCCGCTAAACTTCGTCTTGTATCCGTCTGGCAGGTGGGACGAAATATGTGAATCGTCGTCGGTCAGCATTCGACCCAGCAATTTGCTGTCCTGGCTGCAGATGGCTGCGGAGTACCGCTGGGAAAGTTCACGTACTGCATGATCGCTATCCTGGGCTTGTTCCTGGGCCCACAAAACGCCTGAAATGGTTCGAACACAAACAACTGCCGAACAAAGCCGGTACATCTCGTCCTCCTGATGCTTGCACACCTAACGACATGAATGACCGAGTGCCGACATTCAGTCATCCCATTGAAAACCACGGACCGTCGGCAAATCGGTCCATCCGATTGTTTTTAGCGGCTGACCGTAGTTGCCCCCAACTGGAGATTCACTGAATCGTCGAGAAGAGTTGCCAGTTCCCGCAAGTCTTCATCTTTCATTCCTTGAATGTAGCGATGCGCTTGATGCGGTGATCCGTTGGGCTTGCTGGACTTGTCCAAAAACTCCGTTGAGTTTTCGCATCCGAGTACAGCCATGATTGCGGAAATTGGCTTCTCAATTGATCCTGAGCACCAAGCACCTTCGCTGCAGCAATCTGTTGATCGGACTTCCAGAGACGGAGCACGGAACTCACGAGAAGGAAGTTGGTTATTTCACGGTCGATCCCTTCTTCAACAGCTCTTGAAAACTTGAGAGCAGTGCCAGTATCCTTGTGAGTATGCCTGCGGAATGCAGTGATTTGAAAAGTAAAAGTGGGCTTTTCCTTTTGCGCGATCAACTTTTGGGTACTGCTGACTCGCTCTTCATTCAAAAGACGGTTCAAATGTGACCTCTCAAGCCACCAATCGCCAGCATGCAAATTACGGATGCCAACAACAGGGTCTTCAACTGAAATTTCATGCTTTGCCTTCTTGCAGATAACGTCGGGCGTAAACGGGCGGCAACGATTGATTGTCGACTTCAAATCCGCGTGACTTCGCTGCAACGGTTCACGGCATTGCTGGCCCGCTCTATTCGCCTCACAAAGATCCGTTCACCAAAAGTACTCCGAGCACCAAGGTTGCGCCGATGGCCACGCCCACGCTGGTCAAGAGAATTAGCACGGACGTCGGAACTACAACACCGTCTTGACGTGTTTGGGCAATCGTCCTTTCGAAGAACACGCTCAGAAGAAACGTCGCAGCCATGCAGAAACTGAAGGCTGCTCCAACACCGTGCCCAACCGTGATTTGGTAGATGCCGATGCCTGCTGAAAGGACTCCGAGAGCCGCACGCACCCACTGCCAGCCTGCGCCTGCCGAGAACGTGGATCGGTCGTGTCGTGCCTGGAAACCTGAGGTTGTCATGTTGGTCCTCCTCGATTTTATTCGATGGGCTAACGACAGAGTTGACCGAGCCAACCAGTCAACGTGAATCACCATTAGTTTCAAGGACCCTAAGCAAAAGCGTTACCCGCTTTGATCCAACGTAATGTTAATTGACGTCGTGAATTCAAATCTGAGAATATGGCAGGCATAACGATGACAGTCTTGCGACTTTGACAAATCGCGTATTCTTTTGCAAATTGTCTCAACGGCTAAATGCGGCATTTGCTGTTTCATGCCGAAAGACCTGCCACATTTGAAATCAGCGGGATGCCCACCGTAACTGCAAAGAGGATGATTGCAATCAGTAAAACAAGCCAGCTGAGTTTGTTTAGATTTCTTCGAATGGCACCCCGTGGAATCGAAAGAAGCCCCAGTTCGGCAATCATCAACACCAAGATCACCAACGACACAAACGCAAAGGAAAATTTGTTGGCCTTGTCACTTAAGCTAATTGCAAATTGACTCAAAACCGGTAGCTCAACACCGAATTCTTCCAGTATGTTTTTGAATTCTGGAATAACAATGAGAAATCCACCCACCAGGACTAATAGCCAGACAACACTTCGCAGCGCAGAGTTGAAAATGGCTCTCCTCGAGAATCGCGAGACAAGTTGAGGTTCTGCTTCGGAGAGCTCGTTCATGATTCCAGTCTCATTCATAGCCGGTCGCGACTTTTTTCATCAAAGTGCGGTCAAGGGACAGTCGTTTTTGCCCGAGCACGATGTTGTCTGGCATTGAGCCGGATAACGCACAAGATGACCGAGTGGGCCAGTCGTCGTGAATACCCGATAGTTGTCAAAGCCCAACGTGACGGCCAAATCAAACTAGTGCCATCGCGTTGTTATGAGGCGTCAGGTTCGCCAGGGTTTGCAATCAGTCCTGGCGGAAGAGTTCGAAATTTGATTGATTTTTGTTGGTTTCGTCGTCCGCCCTCGAATTGGGTAACCGTGCACTCTCCCGTTTCGGTATCAAACTTGATACTCCGTTTGATGGAAAAAACGTTAATCATTGATCCGTCGATTTCGGTTCCGGCACTCCCCCAATACCCGTCGTCGTGATCGTAGTAATACCATCGCCATTGCCCATCCCCGTCATCAAAGTATATGGAGGTGTCAAACATGTCACCGTTGTATTGGAATTCTTGAACCACTCGAAATCGTGTTCCATTCGGATGGTCAATGTTCACCACAACTCTGGGCTCAATTGCGGTGTGAATAACAATGGCAGCCGACAAAATCGCACCGACAATTGCCGTCAGAATCAGAAGGTGTCGTATCTTATACCGCATTGAATTCAAAAGCCGAATACGCCATTGTTCACCGCGCCCGGACGGTAATCGTTACTTCAAGACAAAGCCGTTACTTCAAGACAAGCTCGCAAACCGGGCCTCGCGTGCAACACATTGTTACCTGGCCAGCCCCAAAATGGATCGCCTACCGCTAAGTTTTAATTGTACAACAGGGTAGAAGTTTCTTCAAATCTTCTAATTCGGAACCAGTCATATCCGTGCAGTACAACCTCAATAATTTCAATTTAGGTAAAGTTTCCAGCGATGTGAAGTTATCGATTTGTGGCGAATTCACAATGATTATTTATTCCAAATGTTGGTGATTTGCAAGCGGAGTGAAGTTTGCAACATTGGTATCCTGAAGAACCATTAGCGTGAGTTGCTGCAGGCGGTTGATTGCGTGCAAATCATCAATGGGTTGGTTCGCCAGGAACAGTTCTTTGAGGTTCGAAAGAGGGTTGAGTGGTTTGATGTCGAGGCTGACATCGTTGGGAAGATTTTCTGTCAGAAATACCTTGGAGACGTTCGATACATAGTCTGGGTCCAGATTTTCAACGAGCCATTTTGACTGTGCTGTGGGGCTTTTGTGAAAATGCCGTCATTGTCGAACTGATGGGGATAATTGAAATGAATATCGAAATATACGCTACCACCACGTAAGCGTATCCAATCAACAGCGCTTTTTTGGCGTTCAACTCGCGTGAGATATGAACCCAATATCACACCTGTTAACACAAGCACGATCAAGAATAATCGCAAGCTAAATCGGAAAACACGTCGCTTGGCGGTTCGACCGGAATCGCTCGATGAATTCACTCGGTCAATACCATGGACAGTACGGAGTTTAGCTAACGGCTCCGGTTCACCGCTTGGTTCTGCCGCTTTACCACGTGTGCGCGAAGTCGGGTGATCGTTCAGGATTGGGCACCATCGCACCAAGATCAACGATAAGTCGACCATCACGAACAAGTTTCCCATCATCGTACTGGAATGCGCGACCGTTTTGATCAACACCGTGCGCGCCATCAAACAAAGCTCTGCATTTCGGAGTTGGTGGAAGAGTTTGGTCGGGGGCGTCCCTGCCAATCCACCTTGGTAGAACGGAAAATCCTTCAGGCAGTTTGTCTTTCGTTTTTAGCTGCTCCCAATGCGGACAGTCAATAATCAGGGTTTGGTTGTCAGCAAATGTGGCACGCCCTCCCCATGTCTCGGATTGAGGCCACAACGCCAAGGCTGTCAACCACGGCAGTTTGCTGATAGCGGTCCATGCGTAATCAACCCCAGGGGATTTAGAACCATCGTACTTGGTGGCGAAATAGGCAAACAGCGTTCCGTCCGGTGAAACGCTGCACCCGTCCTCGTAGATTCGCCCATGAAACCAAGAACCGGGAGAGATTGTGTCGTCTGCTGTATTCCAAGCGAGCAATCGCACCCATTTTGTAGGCCCTCGGCGAACGATGGCTGCTGTGCTGGATGCCGATGAGAATTCAATGTGAACTCGAGGAGTCAAATCGGAACCTCTTTACCGCAGAACGACCTGGATGACCGGGCCGACCAGTCAACGTAAATTACCATTAGTTTCAAGGACCCAACGCATTCGCGTTACCGGCTTTGGTCCAACGGTTTTTTCTCACTCATTTCGGGCTGGTTCTCAGACTGGTTTAGCCGTTTCTCCCGGAGGTCCGCCAAGCACTCCCCCGAATCGACGCGCCAGACACGCCAACAATGACTGTCGATCGTAAACTGCCAGCATCCTGATTCCCAAATAATGCGGCATAGCTCGGTGCACTGAATCGACGCCCCATTACATCAAGCTCACCCGATTCTAGCACTTCTGTCAAATATTGTCGTTGTTCGCCACTCTGGTTCAACATATTGTTATCGCGCGATTGCGAGATTCGACGTTCGATTCTACCGTTTCAGCCCGGCGTATTCGTCCCCGGTAAGAACCCGAATTGCCTGATTTGCAACATTCAAATTTAGGTCTGCTGCGATTTGTATCAGGGAACTGGGAATCGTCAATATACGAGAACCGATATTTGATTCGAGATACGTATAGAATTCAAGTGTTTTGTTGGCGTCGCATTCCAGCAACGCATCCCTATTTCGTGTCAACCATTTTTCAGTGGATTCTAGCGCGGAAACATCATCGTCCGAATTGAATGGCAGTTCGACGATCACGAAGTTTTCAGTCAGCGGTTCACCATTGAGTCTGGTCGATCCAATCGGATTCCGTTGCTTGACGTGACCGTCAAGTTTGCCGTCGGCCAATTCGAGAACGCTAGGCGATTCTCCAGCGACGATCAGTACTGCCTGAATTGATTCCATGTGCGACACAGCTGGTCAATTGGGAAAACGTCGGGTTCACCGGGCTGCGGCGAACTGCATTGATTTGCAAGAGCCACGCGACCCGTGGCTCCGTGTACAACCCATTGTAATCAGGCGATTTACTCCCAATTGCCGGAGTCGCCCTTTTTGAGAATTTCGACGATGTCGGCTTCGCTCAGCCCGTAGCTGCTAATAAACCCCTTGAACAAAAGGTTTAACTCATCCTGCATTTGTTGGAATCCACGACTGGAACCTGATTTCTCTTTGATCGCCGCCATCATCTTCCTGCGGTGATTAAGTGATTTGCAGAATTCCTTTTCGATATCCTCGGCCAAACGATAGGTTGGCTAGTGTCAATATAGCCGACTTCGCGACGTGGGTGGATTTACTTGCTAACCGACGATTGGTGGTTGATAAGGATTTCCATCGTCGTCGCGTTGCTCAGCAGTTTCACTGTCCGTACTTGAGTTCACGGAATCGGTTTTTGCCGGAAACATCCTGCGAACAATCCGCTGGAGGCCAAAGAGCGAAAAAAACAATATTCCGTACGAGATTACGGTAAGCACCGGGCTTAAAAACAGCAGAAAAGATCTATCTGTATCGCTGGCCCATTCATCGGAGGCACGTTGCGACGTAAGCGTCTCTGAGCACCATTGTCGCGAAGCTCGCGGGCGGGCTTGTCTGCTTGGCGGGGATTGATTACTGGCGTTTGAGCTTGGCCTGCCGTTTTTGGTTGGCGCGTCGGCGCTGACGCTTGTCGCGTTTTCGGATCTCACGGTCGCTGCGTTCGTCCTGACGATAGTTTCGGATCGACTCCGGATGATCCTGGGCCCAGTTCCAGGGCAGCATTGGTTCGTAACTTGTCTCGCCAGCTAACAACCGCTTGAGCACGTCGTCAACGTAGGCCCACACGTCGAGATCGTTCCGGTGCGCACTGCTGACCAGACTTAAAAAGCCCGCGTTTCGCTCGCCGCCAGCCAGACTTCCGGCGAACAACCAGTTCTTGCGACCTATTGAGACTTCTCGCATCAACTGCTCGCAGTCGTTGTTGTCCAGCGGAAGTTCCGCATCATCAAGGTAACGAGTCAACTCCGTCCAGTGATTGCGAACGTAGTTGAGCGCCTTGCGAAGATCGCTCTTGGGCAGCACGACTTGCTCGGTCCGGTCATCCACCGCGTCGAGTTCCGCGCGCATCTGATCCCACACCGGTTGTTGCTGCGCTCGGCGAGACGCCAACAATGCATCGCCAGTAAGCGACTGCTGCTTGAACCTCCCCAAGTTTGGTAGACAGTGAGTCACCTTATGTCATGATATGACGAAAAGGAAGATTCATGAGTCAAAAACGTCGAACATTCAGCCGTGAGTTCAAACTGGCGGCCGTCAAG
>JAHEBQ010000126.1 GCA_024642205.1 Planctomycetaceae bacterium
ACCCCGCGTGACGTTAAACGTCAATATTCGTCAAAAAGGGTTTGCCCAATTGTTTAAAACTAGAGAGCTGCTTGGGCGGAAAAAACACTAGCCCCGTTGCGAGTCTACACCCTCGCCTCCACTAACGCCGGGTATAAAACCCGGCTCAACAAAAAACAGGCCTGGAAGAGCAATCTTCCCGGCCTCGTTTTTTTCGCCACCTATTGCGAGTTTTTAGCTCATTCCAAAAGTAGGCCGGCGAAGTTCGCAGGACGCACCCCACCGAAAATCGGCGCCAAAAAGGCTCAAACGGGCTCAAAGTCACGGGATACACCCCCAATGCGTCCTGTGAAAGTAAATGCTGAAAAAACAGGGAGAATTGAGTTGGGCCAAAAATGGGGTTTTAGGTTCGAAACGCCAGTAGGTGTTGATGATAAAACCCCCGTCCTGCAACGAAGAAACACATAATCGTGTCGCGATCGCTAGTCGGTTATTATGATTTTCGCGACCGATGTGACACCGACCTTGTTCGCGCCGGAACAAGGCGATCCGCCCACTTCGGACCAATTATTGGCGCGGAATTTCCGTTGAACCGTACCGCGCCAACGGCATTTTCTTGATTTCAGAAAATTTTTCGAGCGCAGTGTTCGGCATTTACGGGAGTAGCCTCCGGAGGCTGCGATGGAGAGCAAAATCGTGAATGAAGGTGAGACCGATCAACTAGTCTTCCAAGCACAAAATGGCGACGAATCAGCAAAGGCACAATTGCTGATGCGGCATCAGGACCGGCTCAAACGAATGATCGCGGTTTTTCTGGACCCACGCGTATCCCCCCGAGTCGATCCGTCGGATGTCCTTCAGGAAACACTGGTTGCCGCCGCGAAGCGAATGAAAAACTATCAGCACAATATGCCAGGTGGCTTTTATCCTTGGCTACGACAAATCGCCAAAGATCGCATCATCGACGCTCATCGCTGCCATATTCGCGCTGGAAAACGTTCCGTCGAACGTGAAATCCGGGATCCTTCTTATATGTCCGCGGCCTCGGCATCCCGCCTGGCCGATCGGATGGTTAGCAATGAAACTTCGCCAAGCGCCCATGCAGGGAAAAAGGAGCGCCGGGGGAAAATCCTGGCTGCATTGAATCTCTTGCCGGATTCGTATCGCGAATTGCTTTTGATGCGCTATATGGAACAACTTTCGGTCAAAGAGATTTCAGCGGTGCTTTGCGACACGGAGTCCGCCATCAAGTCCCGGCTTTGGCGAGCACTTGAAAAAATGAACTCGATGGTGGATTCCGAATTGGGAGAATTCGAATGAAAAATAAAACGAATCCGGTAATCGACTCTTCCGCGCTCGGTGAACTGGTTGACGAGATCCATTCCCGCATCGACGCCGGTGAAGAAGTCGACATCGATCAATTGGCGATCGAGTTTCCTGAGTATCAGGAACGGTTGCGGCGGATGCTCCCCATGCTCAAAGAGTTGAATTCCTTTGACTGGTCGATAACAGACGATCCTTCAACCGGCAACCAACTGCAAACTGCCGAACAAAAAACACTGGGCGATTTTCGCATTCTCCGTCAGATTGGACGTGGTGGAATGGGAATCGTCTACGAAGCCCAGCAATTAACGATCAATCGCAAGGTCGCATTGAAAATCCTCCCGTTGGCGGCCCTGGTCGACCCTCGGTCACTGCAGCGTTTCAAGAACGAAGTTACAGCAATCGCGACGCTTGAACATCCGCATGTCGTGTCGGTCTATTCCGTCGGCGAAGAACGGGGAATCCATTACTTTGCGATGCAGTTGATCCGCGGACAAAGCCTGGCTGCCGTCATTCGTGAACTTCGGGAGCGATCAGAAAACAAGAGTACCGTTGCAGGCACGCGGATTAGCCAGGTCGTTTCGGATATGGCCGACGAAGCGAACGTGGAAAAAGTGGGCAAGCCAAATGATCCCGGTCAAGCCGGAGACGAAACCGCTGGCGACACATTGGCCATGGGCAAATCGGAGACAGCTGCCCCGAGAATCACAGATCAATCGTATTTTCGAAATGCGGTTCAATTGATTCTGCAAGCCGCCGATGCGCTGCAGCATGCCCACGAGAACGGGATCGTGCACCGAGATGTGAAACCAGGCAACTTGCTTTTGGACGCTCACGGAAGCCTGTTCGTCACGGACTTTGGTCTGGCCCGGATCGAGACGGGCGCGAACATGACAGCAACTGGCGATGTGTTGGGAACGCTCCGCTACATGAGCCCGGAGCAGGTACTTGCCAATCGCGTGATGATCGACCATCGAACGGATATCTATTCATTGGGAGCGACACTTTACGAGTTGATTACTCTACAGCCGTTGTGGGATAGCAAGGATCGTTCGGAAATTATTCGGACAATCTCGTTTGAAGAACCGACGCATCCGCGGAAAATCAACCCAGCAATTCCTGTTGATCTGGAAACAATTATCCTCAAGGCGATCGAGAAAAATCCTGATGATCGCTACAACACAGCCGCCGATATGTGGTTGGACCTCAACCGATTTTTGCAACGCAAAACTATCTTGGCCCGCCGTCCAAGTCTGCGTGAACGTTTTGGCAAATGGGTCGCCAGACACCGGGGCATCGCATCGTTGGCGGTCGCCGCGACTGTTTTATTTAGTCTGTTAGCAACGGTCACAGCAATTCTTGTCTGGAACGAAAGCCAACAACGGATAAACGCCGTCCTTGGTGAGCGAGCGGCCCTGACGGAAGCTGCCGAAGCCAGCAAACGGATGAACGCAATCAACGACTTCGTGCTCAGGAACATTGTTCAATCCGCCAAGCCGGGTTCAACATCTGGTTCACACGACATCACGGTACGGCAGTCACTTCTAGCAGCAAATGAATTGATTGACGACGCCTTCGGAGAAGATCATCTACTTGAAGCACACGTGAAAGCACTTTTTGGAGAGTACCTCTACGACATTGGAGAATACGAGACTGCAAGAGAATCTGTTGAGGGAGCGCTCGATGTTTACCAGCAGACATTTGGAGACTCAAACGAATTCACGATCGATACAATGCGCCTTCTAACCAAAATCTATCGAGACTTAAATCAATTTGATGTCGGACTATCAAATGCTCAGAAGGTACTGACAACAGCGGAGACGCATTTCGGATATTTGGACGGAACAACGATCGGCGCATCGTTGGACCTTGGCACGATCTATTCACGCCAAAAACAGTACCCCAAGGCGGAAAAAATATTCCAGGACGTCGTGAAAACAAGTCGAATTGCAGCTCTTCCGGAGATCGAAGCCTTGGCCAACAACGAACTAGGAACTTTGAACTTCAATCAGCAGAGTTACCTGGCAGCCGAGCAGTACTGGTTGAGCGCTTTGACGGGTTTTAATGAGGTGGGTAGTCGCACAAACGCAATTGTTTCCAAAATCAATCTGGCCAAACTCTGCTGGGAAACCGATCGGCGATCCGAGGCACTGAAAATGAATCAGGAAACCTATTCGAATGCAATTGAGGTTTACGGAATGACCCACCCGCAGGCTTTAGACGCGTTGCTCGATTTGGCAACGCGAAAATTTTACCTTAATGACACGGAAGGGAGTATTTCCGATCTCCGTTTGTTACTCGACCAAACCAGATCCCGGTACGGTGAGGCAGACCAACGCACGGGCCAGAGAATGCAGGACCTGGCGGTAGCATTAACGGAGGCGGATCACTCGGAGGAGGCCATCGAGATCTTGACAAATGCAAAAGGTATCAGCCGTCTTTATTATGGCGAACAACATCCATCCTACCTTTCAGCCGTCACAAAACTCGCGGACGCGTTCAAAGAAAATGGCGAAATAGATCGCGCCCGGCCACTCTACGAAGAGGCGATTGCCGGCCGCAAAGTCATTCTTGAAGACAACCCTGATGACTGGCGAAACGCTCGATCCTTGGGTGGAAACTACTGCAACTTGGGGAATCTGTTAAGAAAACAGAGCAAAGATTATCACCAGGCGATCGATTGTTATACGAATGCGATCGATATTTTAAAGAATTTGAATCTACGACATCCAACCGAAAAAGGACGTCGATTTCTGGTTATTAATTATCTGATGCGCTCGGCGACCTATTCTGAAATGGGCCAGACGAAATCAGCAATTAATGATGTGAATAAAGCAATAGCCCTGACGTCTGAATACGCGAGGATCCAAGAGTTAAGACTGTATAAGGCAGGGTATCTGGCGCTGGAAGGGGAGCTGCAATCAGCGGAGGCAATTATCGAAGAAGTTCTCGCGACCGTTGACGATGATGGTGAAATGTTCTATCACGCGGCCCGTGCCTTTGCTAATTGTGCCTCTCAATTTACTATCAATGAAGGACAATCTGAAAACCAGCATGAGTCACAGCTTGAAAAGTACTCGATGCTTACTATGGTCAATTTAAGACTTTCGCTGAAAACCGGATATCATGCCGATCTTTCCGAACCTTGCTTTGATCCAATTCGAGACTTTGCTGAATTCAAAAGGCTGGTTGCGCAAATGGAACCATTTATTGCAGAGGATTGACGCGTCTCGAGATTCGAATTGGGTGGCCACGGTTTTCGGGAAATAATCTTTGTTAAAAGGGCGGCGGAATTGATACCTCGCCTCGAACGAAACCCACACCAGCAAGGCAGCAAAATTAGCGATTCGGTAATGGCCCTCAATCAGGCGCGCTGAGAGATTTTGGCCGTGTGATCGAATGCAGCGTTCGAAGCTTTTGAGGTGCCCTGTGACGTTGCCATTGTCGTAATGGTTTGGATTTGATTTGAGCGCCTCTCGATTACGTAATTTCTTCCGGCCACTCAATCGAATTCGGTCATCGAATCGATCGATCTGAGTCCAGCCCAAGCGGGGCATTCTAAAGGTGGGTTTTAGCTCGGCAATTTCCGCGAAAATCATCGCGACCTATCTTGAGGCGAGGTTGCTAGATCCGTTCTCGCTCTGCCACCTGGCCATCACCCAGCTCCAGTCGCATCTCGGGTAAACCTCTCTCTTTTCTTGATCGGATTGACAAATCCATCCTTTTTCCCATTTCTTTCGAACCGTCTCGCAACTTTTTGCGGGAGTTGGGTAACCCACTACTTAGGTGCATTTTATCAACGCCACATGGCTACTAGCCCTACAACACACATAGAAACTGGAAATTTGAAATGAACCAACGCGCATATTGTCACCATCTTTTTTTGGCCTGTTTGGCCCTAGCATGGATTGTTTGGCCTTCGAACCTCGACGGCCAGGACTTTTCTGGATATCAGGTCCACTATCCGACGGTGCCGGCCGAAGTAGAGCCATCTGATTTTCGAACAGGCCGAATGGTTGTCGATTCCACCCCAGAGGGGATTGTCGATCTGGCCCTGGTTGTTGGATCGTACAGTCGAATCGATCGTGTTAACAGGCAGGCTTTTGTCTACGATCATTTTGGCTCGGTTGACCCGCTACAGCCGGAAAAATTCTGGGATATCGAAGAATTGGCTGGCCCCATGCCGCCGAGCTGGGCTCCAGCCGATTTCGACCGTTCGGGGTTCGGAGGTGTCAATGCATCCGGGAGGATTGTCGGATCTTTGCGGGGTCCAGGTTCGGGTGGAGAATTGCCTTTTTACATCGATATACTGGGACCAAGTCTTGAATTGCTCCCCATTCCGCTGCCTCTAGGGCACCAAGGGGGTGCCGCTCGGGCAGTCAATGAAATGGGCGAGATTGCCGTTTCCTACGTTGATTCGCTGGGATCGATCCGAACGCTTGTTTATTCTCCAGAATTCGGTCAGAGCACCGATATCCCGGCCCCATTTCTATCAGTGCAATCATTCAATTCAATTGGCCAATTGGCTGGACGGGGCGTATCCACGACCGGCGAAGAAGTATTTATTCGATACACAATTACTGGTAACGACGGCAGCGGAATCCTTGATGAGTTTTTTGATTTAAGAAGTAACAACGACCCTCGACTCAATGAACTCGGACAGTTTCCTGCGGAAGTCGATTTGCCGCGCCAGAGAGGAAACAAGACGGACCATTTAATCATACTTTACGGTGGGGCACCTGGAGCACCTCTTGAAGATGGACGTTGGAATACGGAGTCTCTTTTAGGAGCAGGAACTGCTGTCAAACAAATCAATGATTCCGCCGATATCCTGTTACGCGACGGAACGGATCTGTACTTGAAAAGAGGAGACTATCCCGGTGAACTGCTAAATATTAATGATCTTGTCATTCCAGATTCTGATGCTAACCGCGGCTTTCGAGATGGTTTCATTCGGGGTGCATTCTGCGAATTTTCGAACCGTGACCGTACCGGGTTTGGCTGGATTGCTGGCAATACCGATCGTGCCGATGTAGCCGTAACCCATGCATTTTTCGTGCTGGTTCCAACATCGCCCGGTCCCGGGATCAGTGTGTCACCACCAAATGGACTTGCCACAACCGAGTCGGGCGGAAGCGATTCATTCGAACTCGTCCTCAACACCGAGCCCACAGCTGACGTCACAATCGGTATCGACTCATCAAACACGGACGAAGGCACGGTCGATCCGCTCAGCCTAACTTTCACGCCTCTCGATTGGGACACGCCTCAATCGGTAACCATCACGGGCGTGGACGACAGCGTAGTAGATGACGATGTCGAGTACCAAATCTGGGTATTACCCTCGGAGTCTGCTGACCCCGATTATGACAACATCGACCCCGACGACGTCACGGTCGTCAATCAAGACGATGATGGATCGGGGGGTGGTGGAAATGGCAATGGCGGCGGTAAAGGAAAGCCGAAGTGAGATTTCTACAATCGTTTTTGGCAGACTTTTCGTATCAGCCGTCTCGTATCAGAAGCTCCGACTGACGGTCGAAGCCGATAGTCGGAGTACAGTTTCTACTTGGAACAAATTTCCAATTTTGCATGGCTCGATTTCTCGCCGCATGAGCCGTTGCAGAGATTCATTTCCCAGGCGAAAAAGGAATTTGTACATGTCTAAAGTTTTCGCGTCAAAGATCACTTTGTCATTAGTTTTGGCTACAGCCATCGGTGTAGCGTCGAGTTCAGTTCATGCACAAGTCGTTCCGTTCAAAGTCGACGGTGGCGGAACAGCACCTATGGGCGTTTCGGTTGCTGGTATCGACTCGCCGCATAACGCCACAGGCAACGGAACGCAACTGGGAGCTTACACCGGGAACGAGGGAGTCTTTAACTCTCTGAGCTTTGATCCCATGACAGCTTCAGGGACGTTCGAGGGATCTTTCGTTTTCGTGGCCGCCAATGGCGATCGACTGGCCTGCACCTACGGCGATACCGATAATGGTGCCGCAGATGACGGATTTTACTACGCAGTTCCGTCGGCCGAGCCAGGTTTATTCAACATCGTTTTCTGTGCAGAGTTTAATCCGATTTTGGATGAATGTACCGGACGGGCTGAATTAGACGGGAACCTATAAGAAACAAAAGTGGGTTGGTGAGCCTCAAGGGCTAACAAGAATCTCACCAACCCTGTGGAAGCTACGAGCGAACTGTTCGCGCGCTCAAAGCAACACCATTTCATTCTATCGCGAACAAACAGGAGTATCGACCATGATACGCTCTTTGTTTCGTTTGCTGCCGCGTTGCGTGGCGGTTTTTGCGATAGCCGTTCTCTCTGGTTCTGTAACTGGGCAAGATCCACCTTCGTTACCCTTCAACTACCGGGTCGAATATGCCCAAGCTTCAATTGAGCTTCCTACCG
>JAHEBQ010000072.1:0-8186 GCA_024642205.1 Planctomycetaceae bacterium
CGGGCGATACAAAAGGTACCGATTGCAATCAACACGAGGGCCAAAATCAGCTGCAGGACAAAAAAACCCACCGACATGTGCAAGCCACCATCGGGTGTCCAATTCAGCGCCGCCAAAGTCAGGCTAACGACAAGCATGACCACACCAGTCAGCAACAGCCCCGCGGACATCAGGGCTTCCGTTACTCCAGCCCACCAACGACGGTTGGAACCGCTAAAAGGACGGCCTCGCAAGAATTGCATATACCATCGACGCACTGGCAGCTCTTCCGGTCAATTGGGTGGATCGTAGCGAACAGAACGAAAATCGACTTTAATGAACACACGCGTTGGCAAAATGAGTTCCGACGCGGAGAATTGAGAGTTCGTGAAAATCGGTTGAAAATCAGACAGGTTTCAACCACAACTCAGAAAGCACTCATGTTGGCAAATATCATGGTACCATCGAATCGAACCGAACGTCTACGGGCGTATCAACGCCGTCTGAACCCGGGATTTGCCAGCTCGACTTGTTTCGCGGCGTGCATTGTGGTGGTGTCGATTTTCCTGGTTAGCTTCGACGCCGTCGCCGACGATTGGCCCCAGATCAATGGCCCCAACCGGAATGGAGTCGCCGACCACGAGACATTGTTGACGCAGTGGCCGGACGGTGATTTGAAAAAGATCTGGTCCCGCCCCGTCGGCCAAGGATTTGCCGGCCCTGCGATTGCCGACCAAAAACTGATTGTGTTTCATCGACCAGACAGGAACTACCTCGTGGAAGCGTTGGATCCCAAGTCCGGAAAACGGATCTGGAGTCAATCCTTGCCGGCCGTCTATACCGGGGGAATGGATGGAGATTTGGGGCCAAAGTGTGTTCCACTCATGGATGGTGGTCACGTCTATCTGCTCGGGACCGGTGGAAACCTGTTTTGCCTGAAACTCAATGACGGCAGTCTCGTGTGGCAAAAGAATGTGCTTGACGACTACAAAAGCCAGCCAGGTTATTTCGGCGTCGGTTCCACACCCATCCTCATTGAGGGAAAGTTGATCCTGAACGCCGGCGGTCGAGGAGCGGCAATCGTGGCGTTGGATGCAAAAACAGGAACTGAGTTGTGGAAGGCGTTCAACGACGAGGCGAGTTATTCTTCGCCAATCGAATTCGACCTGGCTGGTCAGACCATCGTTGCATTTGTGACGCGATTGAACCTCGTCGGTTTGAATCCAGAAACCGGCAAAATCGTGTTTCAAACGCCATTTGGCAAGTCCGGTCCGACGGTGAACGGAGCAATGCCGGTTCGGGTCTCGCTTGAAGGACAAGAATTTCTGTTCGTCACCGCCGCGTATGGTGTTGGCGCTCGATGGTTGGCCGTCTCCCAGAACGGTGTGGAAGTGAAGTGGAGCAACGACAAGTCGTTTTCGAGCCAGTACTCGACACCCGTGTTCGCTGGGGGAGGTCTGTTTGGAACGGCGGGCCGGGAAGACTTCAAGGATGGATCGTATCGTTGTATCGATCCGTCGACTGGAAAAGTACTTTGGCAGCAAGACGGTTTTCCGGTGGGCCATTCGATCCTTGTCGGGGATCAGATTCTTGTTCTCGATTCGTCAGGTGGTTTCCACGTGATCGAAGCAGACAAATCCAGATTCAATCAATTGTATCAGACGAAACTGTTTGACTCGGAGGCGAGAGCGATGCCGGCCGTCGCCGATGGATTGTTCTACGCTCGTTCCAACTCTGCCAGGGACACGGCGGGGATGGGTGAGTTGATTTGTGTTGAGGTTGGACCGAGGCAAAATTGATCCCGGAATTTGCTTCACGGGCGTTTGCCGTCCAGCGACGCTTGTCACCGGTTAATTTCCTGTCCAGTTTTGAATTGGTCGCAGATCGGGAGAACGACGGCCGTGGCTTTGTGATGGTTGCGCCGATCGGGAAGCCAGCGTGATGTGTTAAAGCGATCCGAGAAACGTGACAACCGTCACATGTGGTAAACCTGACTCTTTTGGTTGGGAAAAACATGGCGCAAATCCTGCTTCAGCGTTTGCCGTCGCCTATATTTCGCTGGCGATGGTTATTGCCCCCAATCTCTGAAATCTGTTTGCTCTCCCCAGTTTGTATACAAAGTGGTATCCATGTTTCCGCAAGAAATGTCTTCGATCCTGTTCATCTGCATCTGGTCCATGGCCAGTGTCGGCGTGGGGTTGTTTTGCGGCTTTTTTATCGGCCGCTTCTTCACGTTGAGCAACGAACCCAAACGGATCAAGAAGGATCGCGAAACAACGCTCAATGCCCTGTTGGCCGTGATGAGCAGCACTGATCGGTTGAATGAGGACGTTGATTCCCACAATGTTGCTCTCCAGTCGGCGCAAAAAGAACTCGAGACGATGGAGTCGGATGAGCAGTTTGAAGTACTTCAGTCCGCTTTGTTGTCGAATATATCTCGGGTCGTCAAGTCCAACCGAAAGCTGGAAAATGACCTGGTGGTGTCCCGATTCAAGTTGGAACATCAGGCCCAGGAGTTGGATCGGACTCGAAAGGAAGCGCGAACCGATTCGCTGTGCAATATCGGTAACCGCAAAGCAGTGGATGAAACGCTGCAATTCATGGTGTCGAGGTATCAGACGGAAAAGGCTCCGTTTGGACTGATGCTGATTGACATCGACCACTTCAAAAGAATCAATGACACATTTGGACACCAGGCTGGCGACGAAGTGCTGACAAGCATCGCCAAAGCGCTCAAGGAATGCGTTCGTCCGGAAGATTTTGTCGGTCGCCTGGGTGGAGACGAATTTGTTGTCATCCTGGAAGGACTTACGGACGAAACGGCAGAGCTCGTGGGAGCCCGTGTTCGTTCAACGATCGAGCTGTACGATTTCAGCATCAATAATTCCGGACAATCAACGGTCGTTACCATGAGCATGGGCCTGGCGGTTGTCGCACCCAATGACGATGCCGTTCGCCTTTATGAACGAGCTGACAAAGCCCTTTACAAGTCGAAGCAACTGGGACGGAATCGACTCTATACCATTTCAGAATGCGAAACAGAACTAAAAGGCAGACCTCAAATCTCTGAGGAAGAAACGGCCGGCAAGTCGTATGAAGATTTCAAGGCATCTTTCGCCGACGCCCATCTCGACGGCTAGTTCCTGACAAAAGCTGTAGTGTCCAATCGACGAATCGACGGCGTTGCATCAGTTGGGTGTCAACTGGCGTTGATTGAAGCTGAATCCGATCGCGTCGTGCGATCGATTCGAGTCTCTGCGGGAAACGCGAATCGACTGGTTCACGTTTCGAATTCAGAGGATTCCTGCTCGTTGCTGCATTCGCCCATCAACACCCTAGACGAGTAGCAAGTGATAGAAGTCAACAATTTTTGCAAAGCCTACGAGAACGCAATCGCAGTACAGTCCTTGAGTTTCTCGCTTCGACCCGGTGAAGTTTTGGGATTGGTTGGCAGGAATGGTGCCGGGAAAACGACAACCTTGCGCGCCCTGACTGGCATCATTCCCGCCAGTGGCGGCACGTTGAGTGTGGATGGATTCTCCATCGCCGAATCGCCAATCGAACTGAAAAAGCGAACGGCGTATGTACCCGATGATCCACAATTATTTGGCGATCTTTCGGTCCAGCAGCACCTGGCCTTTCAAGCCAGCGTTTATGGCATTCCCCAACCCGACGCCCACATTTCGGAGTTGTTGGAAATGTTTGAATTGGAACCCAAACGCTACGCCCACGCGTCGGGACTGTCCCGGGGTATGCGTCAAAAACTGGCGATCTGTTGCGCCTATCTCCAGCAGCCCAAAGCCCTGTTGCTGGATGAGCCCATGACCGGTCTTGATCCACAGGCAATCAGGGTTCTGAAACAATCGATCACCCATCAGGCCCGCAATGGCGTCGCAGTGATTATCAGCTCGCACCTGTTGGCGATGGTGGAGGATATTTGCAGTCATCTGCTTGTCCTCGATGCGGGCAAGTGCAAATTCTTCGGTACGTTGCAGGAACTTCGCCAGAAATTTGCTGGCCGGGAAAACAATGACGCATCTTCACTGGAACAGGCGTTTTTTTCCACGCTCTCGGAAATCCAAGCCGAAATTGCACACGAAATCGATGGTACGGGTCTAATCTCTGCGGCACCGACAACAGGTGGAAGTAATTCAGGCAGTTGTTCCACACCTTCCTGAAGCGAATTGACTGCCATGAATCATGTCTTGGAAAAAATCTGTCATCCCGCGACTCTGCAGTTGCTCCAGCAACAGTCTCGGTCGAGGTTGGAGCGTATGACGGCAGCATTTCGAAAACCGCGTCGGCAACTTCTGACATTGGTTGCCGTCGTCCTGGGATGTATTTGGGTGTCTCAGGCAGTTGCCAGCGTGATGTTTCGACAGGCCGCCGATCCTCAAAAGCTGATGGTCTGGATACCGTTGGGCCTGTTTTCCTATTCCATCTGGCATTTGGTAAAAATTGTCACTCGATCGCCAGCCGAACCATTTGAATGGACTCCCGCGGAACAGGAGTTGGTGTGTGCCGCGCCGATTTCTCGGACCCAGTTGATCAGCTATCGAATGGCGTCAATCTTGAGTTCGGCGCTCGCCAAATCGCTTTGCTTTTCCATTGTGATGATTCCGGATTTGAATATCTGGGTAGCCGGCTTTCTCGGGATGTTTTTGGGCTTGATTCTGGTCGATTTGATTCGAGTCGGATTTGGGTTGTTGTTTCACGGGCTATCGAGGCGAGGCAAGATTGCCTGCCGGACAACCGTCCTGGGTGTTTTGTTTGGGTTTGCCGGTTGGGCGATGCTCAATTGTCTGGCCAGTCCTGAATTGGCTGGTGACGTTGCTTCGCCTGGTGCTTTGACATTCATCCAGGGGTTTATTGGCGAAATGTTGACGCTGATAACCAGTCCGATCGGATCCGTCACTTTGTGGCCCTTCAGGCCCTTCAGCGAGGTTGTATTGGCGGAGCATTTTTCGGGGCGGACGATTGGCTTTGCGGCTTTGTCCTGCATCGTTGTGATGGCCGCAGTCGTTTTGGTTTATCGTCTCGACGCCTGGGTGATTCGGCGGACAATCATCAAGGAACAGCTTGCTTTCAGCAGGGGAGTCTGCCGGCAGGAAAATCAGGATGGTCAAATTGCGAAATCGGGAAGCGAGGTACATGTGCCATGGCGATTGGCTGGATTCGGAAGTCTGGCATGGCGTCAGCTCCTTGGCGGATACCATTATCGAATCACTCTCGCAATCAGTCTGGGGATTCCCACGCTGCTTTGCTGCATCCCCTTATTGGCCAATCACGAACCCTTTTTCATGCTGCTGAACATTGTCGGGGGTGTTGTGTTTTATTCTTTTCTGCTGCTACCGTCAGCGCTTATGCTGGACTTTCGGCGAGATGTAAGCCGCATCGTCCTTCTCAAATCTCTGCCCATTGGTCCGGTCGCGGTCACGTTGGGGCAACTGGCCGCCCCGGTTTTGATTTGTTCGGCTTTTCAATGGGTGGTATTACTGATCGCCGTATCAAGCGGTTCGGTGATTCCTTGGCAGGCGCTGTTTGCGGCAATGCTGCTGGTTCCCATCAACACCCTGATTTTTGCGATCGAGAACTTCATCTTCCTGCTCGCGCCCTATCGCCCCAACCAGGAAGGAATTGATGTTTTTTTGCGCACAATTCTCACGTTTACAGCCAAAGGCCTGTTGTTCTCATTGGGGTTGGTCGCGGCGATTGCGTGGGCGTTTGGATCGAAGGTGGTAGCCGGTTCTCTGGGGATGTCAGCCGTGGGTGCCGGAGTGATTTTCGGAGTCGGCGCCTGGTTGATGACGCTCGCCGTCACCGCCGCTTTCGTTTCGGGAATCGTCCGGCTCTATGATCGTTTCGACCCCAGCCAGGATGCGCCGTCGATCAGCTGAACATTGAAAACGGAGACGATTTCAATGTTCGGCTTCCGCCGGGCGTCCTCCACGTGCGGAGACCCAGTCCCAAGCTTGTTCTGCTCGCTGGGCTCCATAAAGCAAGTAAGCCTGGGAAATGTCGTGGAGCTGGGGAAAGTTTTGCGAACATTGATCGCAACAGGATTCCATTGGAATCGAGAACTGTCTCGGGACCATTGTGCAGGTTGTATGGGGAATGGTTCGCCTGACCTGGTACGGAATATCAACCGTGTAGGTTTGCACATGC
Organism: Planctomycetaceae bacterium; assembly: GCA_024642205.1. Lineage (GTDB taxonomy): Bacteria > Planctomycetota > Planctomycetia > Pirellulales > Pirellulaceae > Mariniblastus. Next base: position 6,145 of record JAHEBQ010000072.1, read on the forward strand.
TCGCGTGCCACGCGGCGCGGAACCTTCTCCAGGATTGTTCGCTGACGTATTTCCGGTACGTTAACCCAATAGACCTCCGTGCGGACTTGAGGGATGTCACGGTACTTTGTCTTATAGACAGTTCGGGTTCGCACTTCCGGCACCATCACCATGAAAGTCTGGATTTTCTTGTCCGTCACGGTGCGTGTTTCGGTTCGGTAGGTTGTTCGCGTCCTGATTTGCGGGACCATTTCAACAACAGTTTTTGTTTCGAAAACTGGAACTTTGCGCTGAACGTCACGATAAGACGTTTTCGTGCGAATCTCGGGAACCATTTCCGTGAACTTGATTTCCCGGACCTTTGGAACTTCAACGAAAACTGTTTCCGACGACTCTTCATAGTCCATCTCGGGAACGGTAACGGTGTAGGTTTCGTCGACCACTTTGGGAACGCGGACTGTGTATTGTTGCTCAACGACGCGTGTTTTTTCCACGGGTTCGGTAATCGTGACGGTTTCCTTGATCGTATACGGAACCTTTTCGAGGTAATCCTCGTTGACCGGGCGATTCAAGGTAACCGGCTTTTTGTAGCTGTATTGAATGTCCTTGGTTTCTGAGGCCGTTTTGAGTTCGATAAACGGAACTGTTTTTTGTCGCGTCTCGGTACGGGCCCGATCGACATTGACCGGGCGGGTTTTGGGGACCCAGCGATATTTGGTAACGTTGAACGTCTCGGTGCGAGTCTCGTTCTTGTAGTCCATCACTTGCAAGCGTGCGGTACGGACCTCGGTCTGGTAACGCGTGATCGGAACCATCCGCGTTCGGATTTCCGTTCGTTGAACGATCTCGGGAATTTGATAGGGGATACGACACGGCTCGCTCCGGTAGTCGGTGTATGGAATTCGCTGCGTCACGATTTGTGGGCACCAGACATTGCGGTAGGTGGTCTGCATGCCGGGCATACACGTCGTACAACCGTACTCGTCCGAGAACAGTCCGCAAACCGGTGCATTGATCGTTTCCGTTCGCCAGAAACCCGTATCGTGTGTTATGGTCCGATATTTCGTGATCGGAACTTGCCGTGTGATGGTGCGATATGCCGTTTTCATTTGCTCATAGGGAACGTTGACGGAATAGGCCTGCTTGACGTGCTGTATGTACGGCAGCTTGACCTGGTAAGTCTTGGTGACTTCCCGTGGTGTTTGCACTTTGATTGGGAAAGTCTTGGTGACCTGTTCTTCGTACGCCTCGTTGACGTAGTACGTTTCCTGGACCGTCTCGGTGTACGGGACTGTTACGTTGTAGTCGACAGGCTTGTCGACGCGACTCGGAATCTGGACTGTTTCGGTGTGCTTGTAGACCCCCGTTGCCGGTTCGTAGTCGAAATACTCTTCGTTAACGCGGCGGGTTCGTTCGACCATCCGATATCGGGTGACGTCGCGCTCCACCTGCTTTTTTTCGTAGACGACGTATTTCTCTTCTACCTCGCGGGCGCGAATTTCGGTTGTGTATTCCACTTTGGCACGTGTCAGTTTTTGTTCAACCATTCGAACGACTGGCTTGCGGACTTTTTTGACCACGGGAGTCTTCTCGTACTCCGTCGCAATTCGAATACGCTCAACGGGGACTTCCACGGTGTAGCGTTGCTGGTAGGGTTCCTTATCGACGACAACTTTGTAACGGGTCTCCTGGATTTCGCGATTCAAAGGAACCATGACGCTGTAAGGGACCTCAATCGGAACCTGGTACACCTCTTCCCGATCGATGGAGACCTCTCGCTGTTGAGGTTGGGGAACCATGACCGTGAAGTTTTCCTGCACGGGGACCTGAAAGGCTTCTGTCCGATTGACCGTAAACTTTCGGGTGCGTTGCTGTGGAATCTGGACCGTGTAATTCTGGATCGTCGGTACTTCGTCGTAAACTGTGTCGTAGGTTAACTGCCGCTTTTGTCGCAGCTCCTGGCGGTATCGCGTTTCGAGGACGTTGATGAAGCGAGTCTGCCATTGTGGAACGTAAATGGTCGCAGTGGCGCATTGCGGTTGACAACCACACGGGCAGCCTAC
>JAHEBQ010000072.1:8196-29957 GCA_024642205.1 Planctomycetaceae bacterium
AATTCAGGATTGGCGTGGAATTGGACTGTGCAGGACCAGTAACCGGCTTGGTGGACTGACCATAGTCGGGTCCGGGGCTGGGAAGCGATTGTTGGGCCGGCGTGACAGGATCCAGGTCTGGAAGGAATCCGCCCGTTATTCGGGGAGTGGTTGGTTGACCCCGGAAGAATGTTTCAGAATTGGCAAACGACTGTGGCAATGCCTGCGAATGGGGGACGGCCAATGGTTGTGAATACAATCTGGAAAGATCCAATCGACCGAACCTGATCGGATCCTGCGAACCATCCTCCTGGGGTGCCGAATAATTCTGCAACGCATTCGAAGGAACGGGTAATTCTGAGGCAAGGCTTGGTTCGGTTTGGCCCGGGTGCCCACCGCTGAGGGTATCCTGTTGTGCGCTGCGAGACAATTCGCCGGTGACGCCAATGGCTATCAGGCAACCGATCGCGGCGGCAAATGCTAAAAATGGTTGACGATGCATCATGTTCTTTGACGAGGAACGATCGTCCTTTGAGCCTGGTGGTATTCAATTCTCAGGGTCAAACGTTGTCACCTGCCGGGTTGGTCCTTGATCAGCGCTCGAGGCAAATGTCTGCGGCTCAATTTCGTCAGCGTAAAATGTCGCACCCGAGGCTCATGGATTCGGCTCGTTTTCGCTGGCGTTGGACTGTCATGCCTGAGGCTGACGACTTCTTTTCTGACCGGGTCCCCAAAATTCACGGGATTACGATTCAGGCTAGTTAGGCAAAGCGTCGAATTCAACCGATTTTGCCGGTTATCTGGCCAATCCATCTAATTTTGCGGCGGCGAGAGCTGCTCCGCCAAAGCGACCAGCGATCGTCGGCCTCGGTCACTGTTGGCTCGGAACCTGAATTGTCGGGTTTCCGTACCTGTCGGCAAAATTCGGATCTCAACGTCGATGTGAGGCAGGTAGCTCTCAATCAACGCTGACCATTCGATGATCAACACAACGCCGTCTTCCGTCAACTCGTCCAGTCCAAGTTCATCCACTTCTTCCGGTTGCCGAATGCGATAAGCGTCCAAATGCAAAATTGGCAGTCGGCCTTCATGGGGAACACAAATCGTAAAGGTCGGGCTGACAATTTCGCCCTCCGGGATTCCCAGCCTGGCTCCAATCGCCTGAGTCAGCCTTGTTTTGCCACTCCCGAGTGTCCCGTTGAGCCCGAGGACCATTCCGGGAATCAGGGTGCCACCGATGGCAAGCCCCAGTCGCCTGGTTTCAACTTCGGAATTACTGGTGAACTCAAATACCGGTTCCATTTCCAGATCTTTCATCAATGGACATAGCCTTGCGGGGTGACGGTGATCCAAACTCCTGCGTTGTCGATGGCTCGCAGTTCACGATGTTGGTCGGTCGCCTTTCCCAGAACCGTCAAGTCGACAGGAACCCTTGGATCGGACAACAGTCGTCCAATTTCAGATTGTGGAATTGACATAATCAATTCAAAGTCCTCACCGTCACAAAGTGCGCACTGCAATGCTTGTCCTGGATCTGTCTCACGGACATCGCTGGAGACAGGAACGGCATTGTAATCAAAGTCGATACCCAATCCGCTGGCAGAAGCCAATGCGTTTAAATCCATTGAAAGTGAATCGCTTACGTCCGTTGCAGCGTTGATCCTGTAGTGCTCCGCCAGGTAAATCGCCAATTCGATACGCGGTGAAAAAGTCAAATGACGTCCGTGGATGCTGCCGCCAAAGGAGCCGGAAACCACGATACCGTCACCCGGTTGAACGCCATCGATCGTCCATCCGGTTTGCTCGGCACCGCGTTGACCAATCACCGTCGCACCCACCACCAGTGGGCCATCCCACGAGTTGGTGTCACCTCCCACAATCGCTATATCGAATTCGCGTGCCAGTTTCGAGATTCCGGAGTACAACAACTTGGCGTCGTCCAGGCCGAATTGTTTCGGCAACAGAAAACTCAACACGGTCGCAACGGGTCGGGCTGCCATCGCGGCCAGGTCGCTGAGGTTTACCGCAAGCGCCTTCCTGCCGACCAATTCCAGCGAATGTCGCCCCAGTTCGAAATGGGTTCCTGCTGCGATTGTATCGGTTGCGATGACCAGGCAATCATCGGAACCTCTCAGAACAGCGGCATCATCGCCGATACCAATCACAATCCGGGAACTGAGGGACTCGGGCAGGGTTTGCTTCCTGAGCCAGCGGTGGAATTCGTGTTCCATAGGATGGGTATAAAAGAAACTCAAGTGGTTCTGGCGAGCGATTTGACGATCCCATGTTACGCCGGAAGCTTGGTTTCGGAAAGATCTGGGCCTTCGGGTCAGGTTTGACAACCTACATCGGAGTCCATTTTGCAAGTGCCCGGCGGTTTGGACCGCTCGCAGCGCAGGGCGTCCGGCGGAAGCACAGAATCACGTGACCACATTCCAGACGGCATTTGCGTTATGAAAAAAAAGAAAACCGCCAGCCACTCGGGTCGGCTGGCGGTTTTCCGGTGAAAAACCGTTGGGGGAGGTTCAACTCGTCTGGGCGAGTTGTTAGCAGCAGCCCTCCTCTAACGCGCTGGCAGGGTGGCCACGCGCATCTGACCCCAGAACGGTTCCTTATCTCGGAGAATGTAAAACATGAAATCCTTTTGATCGACGACATCGGGTCGCTGGAGGATGTAGGCAAGGTTTTCGAGCGACTCGGTTTTCCAGCCGTGCATGGCGACCAGAATATCACCTTCCATGATTCCCTCATCTTCAGCCGGGCTGTTCGGTCGAACTGATTTCACACGTAATCCGCGTTTATAGTTGGGATGTCGGTTTTCCATCTGAGACTCCGGGACAGGCTCAAGCTTGAGTCCCAACGGGGACCAGGCCACCGACGACGGAGAATTCGAGTTTGCGGACGGTTCGAGCTTCATCGTGACCATGGAACGTTTGTTTTGATGAACGACGACCAACTGGATTTCATCATCGAGCGACGATTGAAGCAACGCGGTTTGAAAGTCCAATTCAAACCAGGCCTCATGGTCGTTGATGGATACGATTTGATCTCCGGTTTGGAGACCAATCTTGTCGGCTGGGCTATGCGGCATCACCGACTCAACAATCAAACGAGGGCGGTTGTCGGTGTAGACGGTGCGAGTTGAAAGCCCGTGAAAAATCTCTTCGGGAACGATTTGACTCATCAATTCCGCAGCGATGTTGACGGCATCATTGACGGGAATGGCAAATGCGATTCCTTGAGCACCGATTCGAACGGCGACGTTGATACCGATCATATCGCCATCGATGTTCAACAACGGCCCTCCGGAGTTACCGGGGTTGATCGCGGCGTCCGTTTGAATCAAATTCCGATAAATCTGGTTGTCGTTGACCTGTACAGTTCGTTTCAACGCACTGATGATTCCCAGCGTAACCGTGTGCTCGTATCCATAAGCATTGCCGACGGCGATCACCTGTTCTGCCAGCATGAGATCGGAAGAGCTTCCCAACGGGATCTTTGGCAGCGGTTTGTCCGTTTCAATTTTCAAGATGGCAAGGTCGGTCGATGGATCATGGGCCAGCAGCTTGGCCGTTGTCTTTTCGCGTTCGGCCGTCGTGACTTCGATTGTCTTGACGCCTTCAACCACGTGATAGTTGGTCAAGACATAACCCCGGGAGTCAATCACGACGCCGGTGCCCATTCCGTTGACCTGTTTCAGTTTCTGGGACGATGGTCCTGCCGATTCATCGGGAACACTCTTGCGTCCGCGCAGATTGACTACGGACTTCTGACAGTTTCGAACTGCGCGAACCAGTGGCGTCAGGCGTTCCGATTTCGTGGAAAGGCTGTTTTGCGCGAAAGCTGAATCGAGTCCGCTGATTGATAATCCAATCAGCCCGACAAGCATGAGCCTAAGCATGTAGTTGGGTCGAAATTGCATAGAGCTCGGTGCTTCCTGATGAATCTCCAGGGTGACTCTCACGCATGCGGGCTAGCATGAAGGTCACGGCATATCTCTCATAAAGCGTTAAATCGGACTGTTGCGAGGATCCCGTTAAGACCTGACTGGTTGCCGGTAAAGCTTACCAAGCTTGTCATCCATAGCGTGTCACGCCGAATTTCGAGGGAAATTCTCGCGGGAAAATCTTGTGACAGAAACACAATTGCTAAAGTTGATCCGTGATTGGCCTGGCTGGCGTTGTTTCCGTCCAGAGCGGACCTGAAACATCATGCGAATTCCTGGTTTTCGATTCGGCGCAAAGACGTCGCCCGACTCGATGGTTCGCCGTCATGGGTGAGACAATTCCCTGACCGAGAATTCGCCAACGACTAACCGATGAGCTATTTGTCCAGCTGCAGCCAGGCAGGCAGGCGGACGACTTTGCCGGTTGGGTCAATTGCGGCAACAGTCGTATCACCGTCGGCGACCAGTTGGTCCTCGACAAAGACTTCGTAGTGGTGAAGAATTCGAACACCTTTGGCGCGAACGACAGTCGTTTTGATTGTTAAAAGATCGTCATCCATCGCACCACGGTAATAATTGCATTGGACTTGGCGGACCACCAACATGATCCCTTCGGATTCAAGTTCCCGGTAGGATTTACCGGAAGACCTGAGCATTTCGACGCGAGCAACCTCGAAATAGTTAATATAATTCGTGTGGTGTACCCGGCCCTGACCATCGGTTTCCTGATACCGAACCCTGACTTGAATTTCGTGCTCGCGTGGAACAGTGGGGGAAGGATTGACCGAAGTCATGACGTGCCTTAAAGTTACTGCGGTTGTGGTTGATTGTCGGTCGACACCCTTGAGCGGTTCGATGGCTCGATGTCATTGGTTGAACTGGCTTTTTACGGCACAAACCGAAACAACTCACCGATGATTTGCTCTTTCACAAATTGCCAGATTTCGTTGGTGACAGCAACCCGTTGACAGGCTTGAACCGGTGGGGGTTCCCACCGATGTTAGAGGATACCGAAAAGGCGTCTAATTGACGAGAACGTGATGAGTCAAGGAGAAGATTTTAGTGCGGGTGTTGATTACCAGACCATGCGAGGTCGTGATTACCCCACGATCCGTCAGTTTACGGTTTTCCTTGAAAACCGGGTCGGAATCCTGCTCGGATTAATGAGACGTTTTCGCGGCACGCGTGTTCGGATTATGGCGCTGCATATCATTGATTCAACCGAATGCTGTATCGTGAGATTCGTGTTAAGCCATCCGGAGCAGGGTCGTGAGATTCTCGAACGGGCGGGACTGGCGATGATTGAAAGCGACTTGATCGCGTTGGAATTGAACGACTGCGAACAGCCTTTGTTGGAAGTTTTCTCGGCATTGCTTCAAGCCGAAGTAAACCTGATGCAGACTTATCCTTTGATGGTTCGCAATAACGAACGCTCATTTGTTGCGATCATGGTTGATCATATTGAGATCGCCCAGGAAACGCTCATCCAGCAGGGCTTTCATATACTAACCGAAAACGAGTTAATGGAATTGAGTTAGCAATTCCAGTCTGGCCCCCGTCCTTTCCACTGCTTCCGAAGATGGATTCCTGGATTAACATCGAGACACTTTCGCCCTCATTCAAGTAGCTCACAATGCCGATCCGCGTAACTTGTACCCGGTGCCATACACGATTCAACGTAAGCGAAAAGTTCGCTGGCAAGGAAGGGCCGTGTCCAAAATGCAAAGCCAAGATCCGGGTTCCCGACAAAGCCGAAGAAGTCGTGATTGCGGCTCCCAAGACAGCCGGGCCAGTCAACTCCCAGGGGCAGTCAGTTCTTAAACCTCTGCGTCGCAAGGAAACGAAGCTTTCCAGGTTTCAACTGACCTTGATTGCGGTTTCCATCATTGGGTTTTTGGTGATCGCGTTTGTAATGCAAATCATGATCCCTGACAAAAACAGATTCCCGATTTGGCTGCTCGGGGCCTCCGCTTTCCTGGTCGCTCCGCCGCTGATCTTTGTTGCGTATGCGTTCTTGAGGGAACAGGACCTTGAGCCGTTTGCCAGAAGCGAGTTGTGGGCGCGGGTCGCGATCTGTACGGTCGTGTATGCGCTGACCTGGATTGCCATGCCATTGGCTGCGTTTGCATTCAACGACAGTTACGAAGTTGGCTCGTACGTGATCGCGGGGATCGCGATGTTGGGAATTGGGGGCGTGACCGGGATGTTATGTTTCGATCTGGATTACTTCATGGGCTCGGTTCACTACGGGTTGTACATGGGGATTTGCCTGCTTGGACGGTGGCTGGCAGGGGTTGGAATGCTTCCGACCAATCCGCCGAAATCGAATATGGCTCCCGCTGGCGTGTCCGACTGGAGCATCGATCATTCACTGGAAAGCCTGATGGCTTGTTTCTCGTGGTTCTTCTAGCCTTCCGTTCTTTCATCGGTCAATGTTGGAATGAATTCAATCCTTGACATTCCGGAAATTCGGGCTCTCGATGGTCCCGCAAGGCTGATTCGGATTCCGAATCAAATTGATGTTCCGGTAACCCCGCGGTTGGTGAAACTGATCGACGCCCCCGAGTTTCAACGGCTGACGAAAATCAGCCAACTGGGGATGGTTGCCTTCGTGTATCCTGCCGCGAATCATAATCGATTTGAACATTCGCTGGGCGTTTTCCGCAATGCTTTGTTATTCTTGCGGCAGTTCGCCAATCAGACGCGATTCCAAAAAATGGTCTCGGTACAGGATGCGAAGACTTTTATCCTGGCGGCACTTCTGCACGACATCGGACACTGGCCGTATTGCCATCCAATCGAAGATATCAGGATCGACGACTTCCCGTCGCACGAGAGTTTCGCAACCGAATATATTGTTCGCAGTCCGATTGCGAACTGTATCCGCGATGATTGGGGAGTCGAACCGGAGGAAGTCGTCGCTGTCATCAATCGACGTCGTGACACTTCGGCTCGCGCGATCCTGAGTTCGATGCTGTCGGGGCCGATCGACATCGACAAAATGGACTACCTGTATCGAGACAGTCTGCACGCCGGTGTTCCGTACGGTCAGAATTTTGACACGTTACGCCTGATCCGGAGCCTCTGTCTGAACGAAGCTGGCAACCGACTCGCCATTACGAAAAAAGGGCGGACGGCAGCTGAACTGATGGTGTTTGCCCGGTACGTGATGTTTAGCGAAGTCTATTGGCACCATGCGGTTCGCAGTGCAACAGCGATGTTTCAAAGGGCGTTCTTTCTTTGGCACCAACGTCAATCTCAAAATCCCCAGTTCAATCAATCGCTTCGCAGAATGTTCGAGTCTGGTGAATCAAGGATGATCGATCAATTGCTGCTTGATTGTGGCACCTCTCCGGAAAGTAGGATACTTGAAAGCCTGTTTGGAATTCAGCGAAGACTATATAAACGGGTAGCAAATTTCAGCTTCCATCAGAATGCAGAAATATTTGCCCGCGTCGCGTATCAGCCATATTCGTGGCTCGTGAATTCAAGTGATCGCCTGGCCGAACTGGTTGGCAAACGGATCGGGCATCGGGTTTTGGCCAGTGAAGTGCTGATCGACGCGCCGCCGGTTGGGTTAGAAGTCCAATTCGATGTTGACGTTTATTATCCGGACACCGACAGCTATCAAAAACTGGGTGATGTTTCCCCGGTTGTCAACACGCTGGCCACACGTCAGTTTGATGATTTCGTGAAACAGGTCCGTGTTTTTGTTGCCCCCGAACTGTTGTCGAAAGTAGCCAAGCTCGATTTTGAAGAACTCTTATTTGCGGCCACCGAAAGCAACCGCGTTTCTTAAGGTGTGGCGAGTGGTTATATCTGGATGACGTTGCAGACAGTTCTGCACGATGCTTCGGACCGGAACAACGATTGGATCTTCGAGATTCCAGGATCGGAAACAGATGATGTTGGAAGGAGCGACAATGGGCGTCCGCCAGGTTCAAACATTGCGCAGGAACGACAACGCAGCAAACACCGACTATTCCCGCCAGGTTGTTTCCCGAAAAGAGGAATTTCTCAAGTTAACGACGCGAACGGAATAGCCTGCACAGGTACGTGGTTCCAGGTCACGCGTAGTGAAGGCCTCCAAAAAGTAGCGGTCGAGATATCCAATTTCCATTGCCGATTCCATGCGGGCCCCGTCTGGCGGATCGGACGATTTGAGCAGAACCAGTTCGTTCGCACCTGACCAGTTGGCCAGGGTTGCGGCAATCGAATCGCTGGTTACATCCCAGCTGGCAGGTAAGTGCGCCGCATTTTGGCGAGTCCAGTTGAAATGAGACACAATCAGGTTTCCGGATGAGTCGATGGCGTTCAGATCTTCCATTGTTTCGAAGCGTTTCCAGCTTGGGAACCAGGACGCGACGCGCAGCGCATTGTCATCCATGATTTCAATACATCGCCAATGAACAACTTCGGAATCGGACTCCTGGCGATCGTGTCTCCTGCGCAGCTCCTCGACCGGTTGGCCGCCTCCGATAATCCAGAGAGTCGTCGCGGGCTTTTGTCGCGATAGCCATTGTTCGAGATGTTGTCTCAAATTGTAAAAATCCAGCAGGCTACCACCAAGTTTGACGACGCGATGTTCACGGCGCGAATCAGACATGGGTCATTCTCGGTTGCAACATGATCTTTTGCCGAATTCTGGCCACGGCAAGCGCCGGTGCAGTTTGGTTGACGGTTTCGTCGTTGCTGAAGGAAACCACCTCTACCTGACGCCGTTGAGTATCGTCAAACGTCATTTCCATCACGTCGTCGATGAGCCAGGCACCTTTGCCAAAAGTCTTGAAGATCAACGGCAGATCGGCGTTATCGGCGACGACGGTCTTCAGACTGTTAGCCAGGTGTAAGACGAGCGCCCGTTTTGCCTGCGCAGCGATCGCATCGACGGACGCACTCCCCAGATCACCAAAATCACTGCAAACCATCCGCGCGAGCCGTTGCCCGGCGAATTGACGAGTCGCGGGACGACCATCGGCTGTCTCCATCGAGGTTTCATCAGGGTCGAGCTGGCCCAGCCAGACAAATACGTCCGAGGTTGTCGCGAAAAACTCCCGCGCGATGCTGACTCTCCGCGACGACGAAAGGTTGATAACCGAAAGGATGCTGCACACGGGAGTTCTACCAACGCCCGCGTAGAACAACTGGCCGTTGCTGAGGCGTTCCAGATCGTCCTGATTGCCAATCACCGGAGAGCCGTTCCGGACTGGAATGATGTCAGTGGTTGTGGAACCAATATCGAACAAGAACCCGGAACGGCTACCAGCCACATCGAACGCCATTCCCGCCAACGCGTGCCAATTGGAAGCCGCGACGGACCGCCATTGTCGGATCGCGGTGATTGCATCACACATCGTTCCTTCGGTTTGATAAAACAGTGGTTCGTGATTCGGGAACGATTCGACAACGGCTTGCACGATAAATTCAACACCGATACGTTTCGTGGCAAAACAATCCGCAAGTTCGGCAGTCATCGTGACACCGACGTGGGTATCTGGGGCCAGAGATTCTGCCAACTGGGTCAGCACATAAGCCAATCGGTCTTTGTTTTTCCAGATCGGAAAGGCAATTTGTTGGGAGGGACCATTCAAGACGGCCAGCTTGATGTGAGCCCCACCAATATCAATTCCTGCAAAATCTGTCATTCGAATCTCTATGACTGGTCAGCGGCGTCAATTGCTGTCTGGATGTCCGGGAAAAGAAAATCAAAACCGTTGGCTAACGCAACCGCCGGAACGACACGTTGTGAGAAAAACAGGCTCTCGGCAAATTCGCCGAGTGCCAACCGGAGCGCGAATCGCGGTACGGGCAGAATTGCCGGTCGTCCGACGGATTTGGCAAGTGCTTTTGTGAATTCGGAGTTGCGAACGGGATTGGGCGCGGTTGCGTTGACGGCGCCGGATACCGAATCGTTTTTGATGGACCACAGAATCATGGCGACTAGGTCCTGAACATGAATCCAGCCCATCCATTGTGTTCCACTTCCAAGGGGACCACCAAGGCACCAGCGAAACAGCGGTTTCAGTTTTTCGAGGGCACCGCCCTGGTCCCCCAACACGATGCCAATTCGAAGATGGACAACACGAACGCCAAGTTTTGACAGCGGCTCGGTCGCGGATTCCCAGTCTTCACAAACGTCCGTTAGAAACCCGGTTCCATGTCGGTGACTCTCATCGACGGTCGCTTCGCCGCAATTGCCATAAATGCCGATTGCGGAAGCAGAAACAAAAACGCGCGGGAGGTTGCCCGATTCGACCAGGGCAGCGACAAGCTTTTGAGTGCCTTCCACCCGACTGTTTCTGATTCGCGCTTTTTTTTCGGCAGTCCAGCGGCCTTCCGCAATCGACTCCCCCATCAAGTTGACAACGGAATCGAAAGCAGGACCTGGGCTCAGTTTCAGGGGCTCGATCGCAGGATCCCATTGAATGACATGCTCAACGGAATCACCCAGCTGAATTCTGGCCTTCGTGCTATTTCGCGATGTTACGCTGACGTGATCCAATCGATGGACCAAGGAATGCCCGACGAATCCGGTCCCGCCAGTTAGTAAAGTTGTCATATTTGGGTTCGCAATCCATTGTCGATTCTGGGGCTGTATCGCGTCAGTGTTGGCAAAACTCCAATATCATCGAATGACAGGTCGTAGGGCTGGTTTCGGTTATCGTCGTGACGACGGGCAAATCCTGCCACGAAACCGGATTTTGTGCTACCCGACAGGAGTCGTTTTGCCGTTTTGTATGCCGCCTGTTTGAAACTCGTATGATGGGGTGTTAATATCGAAAGGTCCACCAGTGGTGCTCTCACGATCAAACGAATCACAGGGTGGGCGGGCATTGTGCAATGAGTTTAACATCTTTCGAGCCACTTGGAGTTCTTCATGGTTTTTCGTATGCGCTTCTTATGGATTGCGATGTTGAGTACGGCGGCTATCGCGTGTCTGGCGTCAGCCGCCCATGCTCAAACGGAAAAGTCCGAGGAACAGCAGGAAGCACAGACTTCTGAAGAGATGGCTGCCGCCGAAGCGGGCGACCAGGCTCAAGCGGGTGAGCCCGAAGCCGAAAGGCGTGGACGTGGTCAACGTGGTGCAGGTGAGCGTGGGGCTGGAGCAGCCGGCAGTCGAGGCGGCGGTCAGCGCGGGTCGGGTCAACGCGGACCAGGGGGCCCAACTGGTCAACGTCGCGGGCCCCAGGCGGAAACGGAATCCACACAGGCTTCTGGTGCCCAAGCCAAGAAAGCGACCCCCGCTCTGTCGCAGGACCTCGCCGACAAATTCAACTGGCGTTCGATCGGGCCTGCCAACATGAGTGGACGAATTACTGCGATCGCCGTCAGCGAGAAAGACCATTGCACGTGGTGGGCCGCAACCGCATCGGGCGGCCTGTTGAAGACCACGAACAACGGGATCACTCTTGAGCATCAGTTTGAAGACCAATCCACGGTCTCCATTGGCGATGTCCAGGTTTCGCAAAGCAACCCGGATATCGTCTGGGTGGGAACCGGCGAATCAAACCCACGCAACAGCGTTTCCTGGGGAGATGGCGTTTACAAATCGGAAGACGGTGGCAAGACCTGGAAGAACATGGGTTTGGACAAGACGTTTCAGACAGGTGCACTTGCGATTCACCCCGAAAATCCGGACGTCGTCTGGGTTGGATCGTTGGGACGCCTGTGGGGACCGAACCCCGAACGTGGCTTGTTCAAAACGACGGACGGCGGCGAGACGTGGAAGAAAGTCCTGTTTGTCAATGATGTCACTGGCGTGATCGATGTTCAGGTGAATCCCGGGAATCCAGATGAGATGTTGGTCGCGACCTACGAACGGAAACGCGACGGGTTTGATGGTAACGATCCGGAACAGCGGTTTGGGGCTGGAGCTGGAATTTACAAGTCCACCGATGGTGGTGAATCGTTTCAACGGATAACCGAGGGTCTACCGAGCTGCAAAATGGGGCGGATCGGGATCGATTATTTTGAGAGCGATCCAAATGTGGTGGTGGCAATCATCGAATCTGAAAAGATTGCCAAAGAACCCGAAGGCTATGCCTTCGCGGGTTTGCGTGGGGAGGATGCCGATGTGGGTGCCCGGATGGTCAACATCACCAAAGACGGTCCCTCAGAAAAAGCTGGCTTGAAAGTTGGAGATATCGTGGTCTCCGTCGACGGCCGTGTCGTGCCTTCTTACAGCGAGATGATGGTCGAAATGCATAAACGACTGGCCGGTGAAACCGTCAAAGTGGTTGTCTCCCGTGATCGCAAGCTCGTGGACATTGATTTGACACTGGGGAAACAACCGGAGTCGAATTCCTCATCGACGAGTCGGAACTCGAGTTCACGCTCCGACTTTACGGGCACGCTGGGTGGCCAAGCTCCGAATCTCCAAGATACGCAAGGGCCCGAAGGTCATGAGTTCGGTGGAGTTTATCTCTCCGAAGACGGCGGAACGAGTTGGAAGCGGATCAATTCGCTCAACCCGCGGCCAATGTACTACAGCAACATTCAGATCGACCCACTCGATCGAAACAACATCTATGTTTGCGGAACGAGTCTTTATCGCTCAAGTGACGGCGGAAAAACGTTCACGGGCGATGGCGGCAGCGACGGAATCCACGTCGATCACCACGCCTTGTGGATCGACAACAAAGACCCGCGGCACATGATTTTGGGGAACGATGGCGGAATTCACGTGACCTACGATCGGATGGAGCATTGGGACCATTACAACCATGTGGCGATTGGTCAGTTCTATCATGTCGATGTTGATTCGAATCTTGACTACAAGGTGTACGGGGGACTTCAGGATAATGGGTCATGGGGAGGTCCCTCACGCGGTAGGTCCGGTTCCGGGCCGGTGAACACAGACTGGTTCAACGTTGGTGGGGGAGACGGATTTGTGACGCGCGTCGATCCCAATGATGCAAATCAGATCTACTTCGAAAGTCAGAACGGAGGAATGGGTCGAATTCACCTCGAAACGGGTGAACGTGGATTCATTCGACCCAGCGAGCGCGGAATGAGGTTCCGATTCAACTGGAAGACGCCCTATATCCTCTCGCCTCATAACTCGAAAGTCCATTATAGCGCAGGCAGTCATGTCTTTCGCTCTTTCGATCGAGGTAACAATACCAAACGGATTTCACCGGAAATCACCAACTCGGACAAAGGCGCCGGAAGTGCGCTCACCGAGTCGCCGATGGAACCAGGCTTGATCTACGTGGGAACGACCGATGGTGCCGTCTGGATCACCAAGGACGGCGGTTACCGGTGGGATCCGCTGTTTTATAACCCGGTAGCAAAGGAAGAAGAAAAACCAGAAGAAAAACCGGAGGGGGAACAAGCCCAACCGGAATCCGAACAGGCTGCCGAAAGTGAAAAAAATAAACCGACGGTCGAAAAGCCCACGGCTGATCCTGTTAGCGGTGCCTGGGACGGGATGTTGATCTCGGAACGAGTGCCTGAGGATCGGGCGAAATTCAGTTTCAAACTGAAATTGGACGGTGACAAAGTCTCTGGTGAGGTTGATGGACGTGATGGCCCAACGGAGATCAGTGAAGGTTCTTTCAACCCTCAAACCGGAGCGGTTTCCTTTACGGTCGAAAGCGATCGTGGTTCACGCGTTTATACCGGCGTGATCAAGGACGAAAAGCTGACGGGTGACATGTCGGCGGGAGGTGGCCGGTTTGAAGTCCCGTTCGAAGCGAAAAAGAAGAAAGATCCCGCTCGCTTCCAGCTAAACCGCAGCGGCGATTGGCTGTTGCTCGACGCAGCCAAGGGGCTCTCGTTTACCGTGTCCTTCTCCGGCTCGCCGTTGGCGACTGGTGATGATCCGGTTTCTGGAGAGTGGGCCTGCTTGATTGAAAACGAAAACCTGCCCGATGGACGCCTTGAGTTTTCCCTCGAACTGGAAATGGATGACAAAGGAAAAATCTCGGGGATCGTGGCTTCGCCAATGGGAGACTCCGAGATCACCGCAGGTGTTTTCAACGCAGAAACGAAACGAATTTTGATCTCGGCCTCCAGCCAGCAATTTGAACTTGAATTTGCAGGAACGATTGCCGGATCGGAAATAAATGGCGATTTGGATGTTAATGGTGGCGAGATGGAACTCGAATTTTCCGGCAAACGGACGATGACCTCCGAGTCCAGGACCAAGACGGGCGAAAAAACTGACTCGCAAGCGACTGCCGTGCAACCAACCGGCGACAAACCTGCCGAAGGAAAGCTGGCTGCGGATCCATCGCAGAACGTCGACCCGCCCAAGGCCGCGACCCAGGAAACCGCGCCGGCTGTGGCCGATGATGGAGTCAGTGGTACCTGGACCGGCCAGATGACTTCACCGCGTGGCGAACAGGAAGTTACGGTCGTCGTGAAACGGAAATCAGACAAGGAAATTACTGGTACGTTCGAAACAACCCGTGGTGAAAGGAACATTACCAGCGGCACGTTTGATCCAGAGTCGAAGAGGCTGACAATGGTCGCGGAGGATGATCAGATGTCGTTGGAACTGAAAGGATCCATCACAGGAAATACCTATGCTGGTGAAATTGACTTCGATGGAAGATTCACGATGGAGTTTTCACTTGAACGAACCGCAAAGGGTCAGAAAACTTCCGAATCGGCTGATCAAGCAGACTCCAAACCAGCTGAAACACCGAAGGCGCCAACGGGAGAGAAAACGCTGTCCGGGCTGATGCCCGGACCTAGATGGGTCAGCTCGCTTGAGGCATCCCGCTTCAAGAAAGAACGCTGTTACATCACCTTCGATGGCCATCGAAGTGACGATGACGGTGTCTATGTATTTGTCACCAATGACTATGGGCAGACATGGGAATCACTGACGGGCAGTTTACCGACAACCGCCGGGTCAGCACGGGTGATTCGCGAAGACATTGTCAATCAAAACCTGCTCTTCCTGGGCTGTGAGTTTTCATCCTGGTATTCGATCGATGGTGGCAAGAGCTGGACCCGCATCAAAGGCGGATTGCCAACGGTTGCCGTTCACGATTTTGCCATTCATCCAAAGGCCGGAGAAGTCGTCGCGGCGACGCACGGCCGGAGCTTGTGGATCGCTGATGTTTCGGTGCTGCGACAGCTGACTCCAGAATCATTGCAGGAAGATTCATTTCTGTACAAATCGAAAGACGCAATCCGATGGCGACAGGAACCAAGCCGAGGGAGCAGTGGCACTCGAAAGTTTGTCGGGGCCAACCCTCCCAATGGTACCCATGTTGCCTATTCGTTGGGGAAAAATGCGCGACAGGTCAAACTTGAGATTCTGGATCTCGAGGGAGATACCGTGAAGACGTTTGAAGCTCCTACCACCAAAGGACTTCACTTGTTGAATTGGGATCTTCGCAGCGACTCGGCAGGCGGCGGTCGATTTCGTCAGTCCCTTGCGACCGGTGATTATATGATTCGTCTGAAAGTGGATGGTAAAACCCATCAAAGCAAAGTGTCAGTCAAACCAGATCCAGGTATTTCTGCCGCCGCAGCTGCTGAATTGGAAAGGCAATTGTTGAGTGTTGAGATGCAAAACTTGGATGAAGGAGATGAATGAATCCGTTTTTTCAAGCTACGTATGAAGCACAAGCTGGCGAGTCATGGATGATTTCCGCGTCAATTGGGAAAACTTATTGAACGGAAATCGTCGGCGACTGATTGAAGAAGAGCTGGACAGAACAAAAGCGCGGTTTTTATGACTTGCGCGGGCTGGAATGTTGTTTATTTTTACGTAAAAACGTCTGATTCTACTGATTGACAGCAAAAATAGGCGAGCTAAAATGCCCAGACTTACACTCTTGAAGTGTGAAGGTGTTGAATTGATTATGAGTAGTATGACTCACATTCACCTTTGATTTTCAACTTTGAGTATTAGATCGCAAATGTGTGCGATCCTCTAATTTGATCCAATTTTTACGTCTCGTTCTGAGGAGGACCCTTTAATGTCGCAACGAATGTTGGGCATGTTGGTGGCAGTTGCTTTTGCAATCGCAACGCCTTACGCCAACGCCGGTACACAGTGTGGATGTGGTCAAGTGGCCAGTCCATGTGCAGATTGCTACGGAAGTTCCGTAGTCGACCCTAATAGCACGGGTGGTTTTGTTAATGGCGGTGCATGTGCTGCCGGTTGTTGCCAGACGGTAGTCAACCAAACTCGTACAGTTTACGAAAACCAGATGACGACTGAAATGCGAACCGTCACCCGGACACGTATGCGTGCAGAAACTCGGACTCGAGAGTATACCGTCAACGTGCAAGTCCCAACGACCCAGACACAGGAATACACTGTGATGGTTCCGAAGACATCGACCGTTACTCAGGAATACACAGTACAGGTTCCCTACACCGAAGAAGTCACCGAATCCTATATGGTCCAGGTGCCTGTGACCGAAACGAAGACGGAGAATTATACGGTAAATGTGCCGTATACTGAAGATACAACTCAGTCGTACGTCGTTTGTGTTCCTTACACCGAAAACGTTGAGCAGTCATACCAGGTTTGCATTCCGTACACCGAAAACATCACGCAAAATTATCAGGTACAGGTTCCAGTTACCGAAATGGTGACCCAGAACTACGCTGTCAATGTTCCTTATACCGAGAACATTACGCAGAACTACCAGGTTCAGGTTCCTGTAACAACTGAAGTTGAGCAGGCTTACCAGGTCCAGGTACCTTACACCGAGAACATCACTCAGAATTATCAGGTTCAGGTTCCTTACACCGAGGAAATCACTCAGAATTACCAGGTTCAAGTTCCTTACACTGAGGAGATCACTCAGACTTGTCAGGTCCGAGTGCCGTACACGGAAAATGTGACGCAAAACTACCAGGTTCAAGTGCCGGTGACCACGCAAGTCCCTCAGACTTATACGGTCATGGTTCCTACGGTTCAGCAACGAACCGCGACACGAATGGTTTGTCAACCTGAAACAGTAACACGTTACCGCACTCAATGCGTTGACAAAGGTAGCTGGCAGGTTCAAACCACGCAGGTTCCTGTTTCGAATTGCTGTAACAACGGCTGCAGTTCTTGTGGATGTGCAAGCCCTTGTGCCAGTTGTTCCACAGGTTGTGGAGTTTGTTGTCCACAGGTCCAGACCTGTCAGACTCGCGTCTGGGTTCCAAACGTGGTGCAAGAACAGATTCCTTACCAGGTGACCATTAATCGCCAGGTTCCACAAACCTATACTTGCAATGTGACGGTCAACGTTCCACAAACTCAAACTCGAATGGTTACCCAAACGACGATGAAATGTGAAACGAGGACTCGCACCGTTGCGGTTCAACGATGCCGGATGGAAACGCAAACGCGAACGGTTCCTGTCCAACGAGTCCGATGTGAGACTCGAACACGAACGGTTCCTGTAAACCGTGTCCGTTGCGAAACGCGAACACGAACGGTACCAGTAACTCGTATGCGATGTGAAACACGCACACGTATGGTTCCGGTAACCAAGATGACCTGTGAGACCCGGACTCGGACTGTTCCTGTTCAACGTTGCCGCACGGAAACACGGACTCGCGAAGTCCCAGTTTGCCGGATGGTTTGTGAAACCCGGACTCGGACGATTCCTGTAACTCGTACGCGGGTTGAAACAAAGACCCGTATGGTTCCTGTCACACGTACTCGTCAGGAAACCCGGACACGTACGGTGCCTGTACAGAAATGCCGTACGGAAACACGTACTCGGGAGGTTCCCGTGACTCGGATGGTATGCGAGACGAAAACCCGTACGGTTCCCGTTCAGCGGTGCCGCACGGAAACACGGACTCGCGAAGTTCCAGTAACGACCATGGTCCCGGAAACACGAACTCGAGAAGTTACCGTCATGACCTGCCAACCGCAGACAAAAACAGAGACTTACACCGTTCAGATTCCTGAGAACTACACGGAAGAGGTTCCTGTCCAGGTTTGCACCCGAGTTGCAAAAACCATTCAGGTTCCTGTAACCGTTAACACCGGATGTGCTACCTGTGACTCTGGTTGTGCTTCTTGTGGTAACGCCATGATGAGCGGCGACGGTGGATATGCTGTTTCTGGAAACGCCTGTGGATGTGACAGCGGCTGTGGAGTTCGGGGCGGTGGTTGCCGAATCTTCAGCGGTTGCCGACTTGGAAGCCGGCGAAACAGTTGTGGTTGCTGCAACTAGTCTGCTGCGGCAAGATCGAATTTGAAAATCAAGGCGTGTCGCTTGTGCGGCACGCCTTTTTTTTGGGCCGATCGGGCCGGCGGTTCGCTATCCCGTCGTTGACGCGTAGGTTGATTTGATTCCCGGGATTGGATCTTCAACGGTCAGGGAGCTTGCCGAGAAGAAGGGTCGGGAGCCACGCGGTGCCTCCGAGAACCTGGAGCGTATTCTGGACGGGACAATCGTGGTCGAATCGGATTGGAATTGACCTGGCCCCGCTTCCATGTATTTTGGGCACAACGCAGTCTGACATCGCCAACGTTGGCGAATTCAAAAATGGGGAAACGGCGGAGCGATGATTGGGGCAGTTGCCAATCCCGGGCGAACTTCCGAGCTGGTTGGTGCTCTTTACGATACACCGTGGTACCGATATATTCAGAAGGAGAGATGAGTTCTGGCGTTTCGCCTGCCGGCCGATCTCAGCTCATTCTGCACCTGTAGCTCAATTGGATAGAGCATCGGTCTACGGAACCGAAGGTTAGAGGTTCGAACCCTCTCAGGTGTACTAGGTCTTCCCTTGGTAAAAGGGCTTTTTGGTTTTCTCCGCGCCCGAAAACTTTCGTCAAAATGCCGGTTCGAGAGTCGATGGCAGTCGACGTTGAGCTTTCTGCGAACGCTTTTTTCGCCTCTGTTGTTTTCCTTTCCTGGATTCGAATAGAGGAGTTCTATCGTGGCTCATTTCCCAGAGCCTTGTTAATAAGGCACGAGGCAGTTGGTGGCCTTATCCCCTAAAACAGTTCCATGAAACATAATCGACACGCGACCGACCAGATCATTGCCAGGCTTCGCCACGCAGGTGTCGAGATTGGAAAAGGGAAGAAGGTCCCGGAGGTAGCAAGATCCTGGAGATCAATCCTCAGACCTATTACCGCTGGCGGCAGAAGTACGGTGGCATGAAACCGTCGATGGCCAAAGAGTTGAAGACGATGGTTGCCGAGCATTCCTTGGACATTGAGATGCTCAAGGAAGCTGCGAAAAGAAACGGGTAGACCCCGCACGTCGTCCGCGCACGATACAGAAAGTCCGTCGTCGTTTGGGGCCCGACCGAGTTTCAGAACGACGCACCTGCCGTTTGTTGGGCCAGCCGCGTTCCACCTTGCGCTTTCGAAGCCAGAAGCCCTCGTGGACTTCCCTGCCTTTTTGTTTCAGTCCACGGCGATAGCTTCGGCCCCCAATCTGTCCTCGTCGCGAACGTGGCATTTTCCTTTGAGACGAAACACCGGTTCTATCTGGAGACGGGTTGGTAGCCATTTAGCTACACAAACATGGATAAACAACGACATTCGCATCAAGGATTCAAAGCAATAATCAGCGACTCCAGGCAGCCGTGTGTGAATACCGTTCGTTGCGGATTTCGACTGCAGGTACATTAATTGCCATCCAAGATAGCAGGCATCTCAAATGAACAAACTTCGCCGCGGTTTCATCCAGATAATCATTGCTCTCACCATTATTTCCCTTGTTGATTTTGGGGCAACGACAGCTCAAGAAATTCCAAACGAGGATATCCATGTTCCAACGGCCGCCTACAGGTGGCTGGATGTAATGCTCGAAGCTTCGGCACGAGAAGTCGAACGGATAGGAGCCCGGCCAACCATTCTCTCCCGCCAAATGGGGATCACGGTGACAGCAATGTACGACGCTTGGGCGGCGTACGATGGCAAAGCGGTAGGAACAATGCTGGGCGGAAAACTGCGCAGACCGACTGGGGAGCGTACGAATGAAAACAAAGAGAAGGCAATTGCTTACGCAATGTTCCGTTCCTGCCTCGACCAGTTCCCGGACTTCGAAGAATACCTCAACGGTGAAATGCAAAAGATGGGTTACGATCCTATGGAAAAGTCAGAAGATCTTACAACACCGAGCGGTATTGGAAACCACGTAGCCAGAATTTTGATTGAGTATCGGCACCATGACGGGGCCAATCAACTGGGTGACGAACAGGGATCGATTGGCCAGCCCTACTCCGACTACACGATGTATCGTCCAGTCAACCCGAATGACAAGATCATCGATCCCGATCGTTGGCAACGGATTCCGTTTGCAAAAAAAGACGGAGGTAGTTTTTATCCGGATTTCCTCACACCACATTGGTATCGCGTAAAACCATTTGCACTCGAAAGTGGAGATCAATTTCGACCCGGGCCTCCGCCGTTCTACGGAAGTGAGCAACTCAAGAAAGAGGTTGATGAATGTATCGAACTTAACGCGTCGCTTAATCCGGAGGAAAAAGCGATTGTCGAATTCATGCGGGATGGACCGCGTTCCACCGCCCAGTCGGGTCATTGGCTGAAATTCTCTCAGGTTGTCTCTCGTCGCGACAAAAACAATCTGGACACAGATGTAAAGTTGTTCTTTGCCATTGGCAACATAGAAATGGATGCATTTATCGCTTCCTGGGACAGTAAGCGATACTACGACAGTTCGCGACCGTGGTCACTTGTTCGATACTATTACATGGGCAAAATGATCAAAGGTTGGGCAGGACCGGGGAAAGGCGTCCTGGATATTCCAGCCGAAAAATGGCATCCTTACTCGCCGGTCACATTTCGAACTCCACCTTTCCCTGGCTATGTTTCGGGACACAGCTGTGCCAGCGGCGCGGCCGCCGAGATGTTGAAACTGTTCACCGGTTCAGACAAATGTAGGTTCGTTGAACACCGTCACGCCGGCGAGATCACCGAAGAAGGATTTAGCTGCCTGGAAATGCAGCAACTTGACGGTCGTCCACTTTCGGAGATTGTTGGCGATGAACATGCGAGTTGCGATATCATATTGCCGATTCCAACATTCTCCGGAGCAGCGGAGATGGCCGGAATCTCGCGCGTGATGGGTGGTTACCATATTCAGGCCGATAACGTCGCCGGTCTTAAGCTCGGACGTGACGTCGCGAAGTTCAGCTGGCCCAAGTATCAGAAGTACTTTAACGGTACGGCCACGATTGAACATGGATTGGGGAATTCATGGGACAATCCAACAAGATGAGTAATTGACAGAGATTGGCGCCGGCAAGATTCCACAATTAGAGAAGTTTCCCTTTGAGGCGACGTCTGCGTTGCAAAACAACACTTCTGGAGACGTTTCAGCTTTCGGACTCCTTGGTGGGTAAGCAAATACAAGTTCGATGACGCTTATCCGGAGGCGCCCGCGAAGCGGATCACTGTTATCGATCAGGCGACTTGTCGTTCATTTCAATACCGCCACACAACCCCGCGTAGAAACACGCGGAAGATTGCCAGCTGGATTGACATCGGAATTGGCAAATAAACCAAACAAACCCGACGGGTCATCCGTGAGTTTTTATTCGGGATCCACCCTGGATTCTGTTTCCGCAATAGTGCACCGTTGTGATGTCCGTTTGTTTCCTTTCGCCAACTGTACTCGCGCTAACCCAAAACGGATTGCTCTATTTTGGCAGTTGTGAACGTCCCTTTGTTCGATCGCGTTTTTACCAACACCCCTCATTGTGGACCAGAAATCATGAGTCCCCAATGAAGAGTATGGTACGCGTTATCATCTTTCTCATACTAGAGGGCCTTTCAAAACTAGCAAATTAAATCAAACCAATTGAGAAATTGTGCGTACAGTTTGCGAAAGGAAACAAACTGATGTCACAACGATCCCACTCTGCGGAAGCAGAATCCAAG
>JAHEBQ010000127.1 GCA_024642205.1 Planctomycetaceae bacterium
ACTCACAACGCGATTAAACTCACGATTGACGTACGCGATTTGTAGAGCCATGTTTTTGTCGGGGTTGGGGTAAAACCAGCTTCCATTCAGGCAACGGAATATTGCAAACTGGTTGCTTTTATGGGGTTTTCCCGTTTCGGCCGCCAATTCCAGGCATCGAGTGAAATCCGCGCAGGAAGAAATCCATTCCCGGAGTAGAATCGACGAAAAATCCCGATGGACCTCCCATGATTCGTTTTCGATGCAGAGAGTGCGGCAAGAAACTAAAGGCCGAAGATGACATCGTGGGCCGCAACGTGAAATGCACGCGGTGTGGAAGTGTTGAAACCGTTCCAGAAGCCGACAATCTGGCCAAGCCGAATCAACCCAAGATTCGACCTGCCGTTAACCAACCCAACCCGCCTCGATTTGGATCGGCGTCTCGCTTCAGCGACCCGAAGACTGTCAATCTCGATCAGCCAGTTGAGCTATTTGGACACTCAGCCGTCGAATCGACCGCACCGGAAAATTTCGAACCTCGATTCAATGTCGTCGTGCGTCGGCCTTCCAACCTTCGACGCTGGGTATTGTTTGGCCTGATTGGTGTGTTCGTAGTTGCGGTGATTGCCGCCGTGTTCAACTTCGCCTGGATTCTGGACATGCGCCGAAGGCTGTCAACCGATTACGAAAATCTTGACGAAGTAGTCTATTACCGCAATGCCGCGCGAAAGCTGGAAAAGTCCCGACGAATGATGTATGTCTCCGGAAAGACATATATCGCCACCACGCTTGGAAACGACGTCGAAATCCAGAAGCTGGACGACTACAACGCGTCGATTGAGGCGGTAACGGCCGATTCGGATATTTATGAAAAAGTTGAAGCCCTGTTTCGCAACGGTAAAGACGTTCAGGCGAAGGCACTGCTTGTATCCACCGCTCTGGAACTGGACCAGCTCCGCGAGGAAGTCGAAAAAAAGACGGTGGAGTACACCAAAATGACCAATCCTCCCTGATTGGACCAGACTTCTGCACGTCCGGCTTAAACGTTGGGGGATCCACTTGGTAGCCCCAGCGAGCGTATCTGGCCTGAGATCCCACGTTCCCCGGCGCCAAGTGGTTGTGGCTGACACCGGCATGAAGACGACGAGTTTTTACTGAGGAGGCTTTTTGTCGGCTCCGCCAGCCTGTTTGTCCTGACTGGTGGGACCGGTTGCTCTTTCACTGGGATTCTGCGCGTCTGTCGACTTTCCAAAAAACATCATGTGCTGCCACGGAAGTTTGTCGAATTCTTTCACCAGTTTGAATCCGTTCGCCTCCAGCTCCCTGTTGACCTGTGCCTTGCTCATTTTATGAAGCGGTTTAATCGGCACGCTTTCGTCTTCCTCGCGATACTCCACCAGCACGACCAGCCCGTCGGCTTTCAGGCTGTTGCGAATTGAAGTCAGCATTTGTTCGGGGTGCGAAAACTCATGGTAGACATCGACCATCAATGCCAAGTCAATCGTATCGGGTGGCAGGCGTGGGTTGTGGTACGAACCAAGGATCGGGATGACATTTTCGACGCCTTGATCTTCCATCCTCTGACGTAGGAACCCAAGCATTTCCGGTTGAACATCGACACCAATTACCAGTCCGTTCTCGCCGACCATTTTTGCCATGGCAAGAGAATGAAATCCGTTTCCACATCCCATATCGCAAACTGTCATTCCCGGTCGCACACCAAGGTTAGCCAGCATCAACGAACAACGTTCCTCCCGCTCGCGCCGATCGCGAATCAACCACTCGGCGCCAGCGTAATGCATCGTCTGGGCGATTCGGCGGCCCATGTATTCATCCAAACCGGCAGGGATCCTGGCAATGGAGTCCGGCGTGGAAGCAGTCTCGCTGAGAATTGCATCGGGCTCCTGTCGATCCGCAGATTCCGCCTGTCGCCGCCGCGCGGAAGAGACCCCCGGTTCAGGCGGCTCAATTCGGCGAGCCGTAAAATCGTCGCCCGATTCTCCGTTTTGGCCACGTGCGATTGAATCGGGCAGTCGGCCCAAAATCAGGAGCAACAACAGGAACGCGATCGAGTGTTTTATGGCTAGCATGACTCTACTTTCGGCTTTGATTCCAAACCAGGGACTGAATGTTCCTATTCCGTTGAAGTGGAAACTCGCCAACGTGAATTGAACATCCAGATCATCATCCCAAACAGCACACCGTTGAACAGTATCGTGAACACAACATAACCCCCAAAGTGTTCGAGGTCCTTCAAGGGGTATCCAAAAATTTGAGGTTCGCCGGCTTGCGCAGGTCGCCAGCCGCTATCGGAATTGGAAAAGTCTTCCATGTAAATTGGAACGTTAAATGCTGCTGAAAACGGACTGGTGATCGTCATTGCATTGACAATTTCCGTTCCCCGCGACTTGGGAAAATAAGTGTTTCCAAAAAAACTGGTCGCCAGGGGGGCGACGTACATCAGCAAGATGACTGTGTAGGTCGCCATCAAGCTGGTGCTGGTTTTATGAAAGAGGGTGGAACAGAAAAGTGCCAACATTGCAGTCGTTAAACATGTCAAACAAAAGATGATGACATAGGCGATTATCGTCGGCAGGTTACCCCAATACTCGCCCACCATGATCAGGGCGAGAAATACCGGCCACAGCAGAAATGACGAAAGTACACTTGAAACACGCAACCCGGAAAGGAGTTTGCCCCACAGGATTTGCCACGGCGTGATGACTGTCGTCAACAACAGGTCCAGCGTCTGGCGTTCGCGTTCGCTGGTTACGCTGCCGGCCGAAAACACCGGTCCGATCAGAATATTGAACAGCACGACGTACGAGATGTACCACGGCGCGAGGTGGCGCTTGATATACAGGCACCAGGCCATCACCGGGATCGCCACGACCATGCTGATCTGAATTGCCAGGCGCAGCATGAGCGTGCCTTGGCCAAAAATCTCACTTCGCATCTCTTTGTCATAGACCGGATTGGTCCCGTCTTCCATCAACGTCTCGCGTTTTGGGGGGGCGAACAGACGATCGGGGAACTGGTCACGTTGAATTACCAAACCAACGGCTTGGGCTGATTCCAATTCAAGGTCGACAACCTCTTTTCCCTCGCTCCCGAAATCGGGTGGATACAGCATTCTCGCGCTGCAGATGTAGAACAGGGAAATCGTGATCGCGGCTGCGATCCCCGGGATGACAGCGATCGATAGCTTAAACCGGGTTTCACCAAGTTCGCTGAGCGATGACCAGAACAGGATTCCCATCAACGCCATCGGAAGGATGGTCAAGTACGAGACAACCAGCGATGAGCTGGTTCGGGGGAAGAAGCTTCCACAGGCGACGCTGATCATGCCGAACGTAATGACGCTGGCGATCAAGGCAAGGTAAGCTGCGAGGACTTCGTATAACGAGACTCCTCCCAGCGGGAGGCACAACATCACGATCGGTAGCGAAGCAAAAATAAGAACTGCGAGATGCGTGAGGGCAGCCACGAGCTTCCCCATCACGATTGCTTCGGGACGAATCGGGCTGGCCAGTAACATCTCGTAAGTGGAGCGTTCTTTTTCTCCAGAAATCGCCCCAGCCGCGAAACTGGGCGCCATCAGCGAAGCGAGAACATATTGACCGAGAAAAAACAAGTCGACCAAGGTACTGGTCGACTCCGGGTTTTCCGTCAGGTCGAGTCGCAAATTATCTTTGGGCCAGGCAAAGTAGACGACCGCGGCCAGCAAGACCTGGTAAAGCAGTAACAACACAAACGCCCGGGGCATCCGAAGGTTGACCAACAGTTCCCGCTGCAAAACGGGATTTTCAAATAGGTACATTTTCTTGGTGGTTCGGTTTTCGGTGATTCGGTGATTCGGTGATTGCCAAGTAGAGTTGGCCTGAATCTGACTCGGCTCGTTTGATGTGTGACGTGCGGCGTCCTGTGATTATCTTGGAGACGCCTGTGGAGTCAAAAGATGAGTTCTTGAAATGAATCGTCATTGATCAGACCGGTTTTCTTGGCCATGTAAACTAGAGTTCTCAGTTCAGCAGCGGATCCTTGTGCAATTCGAAGGAACCGGATGAAGTCGTTGCCTCCCTGTTTGCAGCCCTCGGCAACAGGGGGCACAGCAGAAACGGATGAATGTTGCATTTAATCCTTCAACCCGTAATCTCGCCATTTATGAACGATTTCATAAATACTCACCGCCGGCTGGCGCGTGCGTTTCCAATCGTCCAATTCTTCAAATGACCGATACGTCATGGGAAAACCGAATTAGAAAAGTGACCAGTCCGGCGTCGGATCATAACCGATAAACCCTTGGCAAACCAGCAACCGTTTTACCGGTGAGAAAGCCACCGAATCACCGATTCCCCTAATACTCCCGCGGCAAGACTCTGGCTTGAACCCGTCCGGGAAGTCCTTGAATTCGAAGAAAACCCTCGGCGTCGTCCTGATTATAGGAGCCGCCCCCTTCCATCGTTGCGATTTGATCGTCGTACAAGCTATTGGGACTGGATCGTTTTGCGACGGAGATATTGCCTTTGTAGAGATCAAGTGTCACTCTTCCGGTGACCGTTTTTTGTGCTTCCCGATTAAACGCGAGAAGGGAATCGAATTTTCGGCAGTACCAGAAACCGTAATAGACCATTTCGGCAACCTCGGGAGCGAGTCGGTCGCGAAGGTGCATCAGGTCGCGGTCCATCGCGAGTTGTTCGATGTACCGATGCGCATCGTACAAAATGGTCATGCCGGGTGCCTCATAGACTCCCCTGCTCTTCATTCCCACGAATCGGTTCTCGACCATATCGATTCGGCCGATACCATTGCGGCCGCCGATTTCATTGAGCGATTCGACAACGGCGAGCGCCGAGAGACGCTTTCCGTTGACGGCCATGGGCACGCCCGATTCGAATTCAATTGTAATGGTCTCCTTTTGATCAGGAGCTTCGGCAGGCGAAACTCCCATCCCGAAATCAACGAGTTCGACACCGTTAACGTCCAGTTCTTCGAGTTGGCCGGCTTCGTAACTGATATGCAGGCAGTTTTCGTCGCTGCTGTATGGCTTGGCCGTTGACGCTTTGACGGGAATGTTTTTTTCCATGCAATAGGCAATCAATTCGGTGCGGCCGGGAAAGGCGTCACGGAACTTTTTCATTCGCCATGGCGCGATGACTTCGATGTTGGCGTCAAGTGCTTCTGCAGCAAGTTGAAATCGGCATTGGTCGTTGCCCTTTCCGGTTGCGCCGTGAGCGTACGCAGAGGCGCCGACTTCGCGGGCGACCTGCAGGCAGACTTTTGAGATCAGCGGACGGGCGATCGAAGTTCCCAGCAGATAAGGGCCTTCATATTTGGCCTGCCAGGCCAGTACCGGGAAGGCAAAATCGCGGCATAACTCTTCGCGAGCGTCGACGATGCGAGCCGTTTTCGCTCCGGCGTCCTTCGCCTTTTTCAAGATAGCGGCGCGGTCTTCGCAGGGCTGACCCAGGTCCACGTAAACCGCATGGCACTCATATCCCTGATCCATCAGCCATCCCAGGATAACCGATGTGTCCAATCCGCCCGAATAAGCAACTACGCAACTCGTCATCGTATTTACCATTTGTTGGTCCGCAGGAAAGGCCAGTCATTCAGGCGGAATGTGTTGGAATTTGAAAGCACGATTGTAGTTCAATCGTGGCACTTGTAACATCGGAGTGAGAACACGCCAACCAGTAGGCTCTCCTGTTTCCCCGGAAATCATGATGATCAACGCGCACCAGTTCCAGAAGATCGCCAAGCAGTTCCGCGGAGGGCGAATCAGCCTCCAGGAGTTCACTGAATTGGTGTTCCAAAACGCCCCCATACGCAAGCCGAATGAAGAACGGGCAACGAGGCCCGTTCAACCGGAAACACTGGAAGGACTTTCCGACGACTCCCAACCAATCCCGATTCAGATTCCCAGTCGTCCCCGGGATTCCCACAAAGGAGATTTTGGACGCGTCGTCGCCATCGGTGGCTCAGCAGGCATGGCCGGTGCGATCAGCCTCGCGGGATTGGCTGCATTGCGATCGGGGTCCGGACTTGTCAAAGTCGTGGTGCCCGAGACGATTCAAGCGATCGTCGCATCCCTGAATCCCTGTTTGATGACGGTTGGTTGTCCATCCGACACCGGTTTTTTTGATCGTGCCGCCAAGAAGTCGCTTGTTGCGCATGCGGAATGGGCCGATGTCGTTGCAATTGGACCTGGCCTGGGCAGGCATGAATCACTCCAGCGGATCCTTGGGCGACTGTACCCTGCCGTCGAGCAACCCATGATCGTCGATGCCGATGGCCTCAACGTCCTGGCTGACGCGGAGATCGATCTAACCGCACATGAAGGCCAACGGATACTCACACCTCATCCAGGTGAATTCCAGAGATTGGCAGGTACGAAAATAACCAACCGTACCGAGATGGAGCAGGCCGCAAAACGGCTTGCAGATTCCGCAAACGTGATCATGGTCTTAAAAGGAAGTTGTACTTACGTGACCGATGGCTTGCGCCAATACCGCAACGCAACCGGCAACCCGGGTATGGCGACCGCTGGTTCCGGCGACGTGTTGACCGGTGTCATCACGTCGCTCGTCGGACAGGGGCTGCCGGCTTTTGATGCGGCAGTGCTTGGAGTTTATATTCATGGAATCGCTGGAGATTTTGCCGCCGAAGCGATTGGCGAAACCTCGTTGATCGCGACGGACATCGTTGAGTCATTGCCAGTAGCGTTCAAGAAACACGCCCTCAACAGCGGCACTCCGATCGGGTTTTTGTCCAATTGAAATTGTACTGGATTCCGGCGGTAATTCTCCAGTAAATGACATCGTTGGCAGATCGTGTTACATTGGGCAGCCGGTGACACGCCTGGCATGCAGTCCACAGCACGGCCAAACCAGTTTGGCGACAAGGAGCGAATGATGTCCGCACAGTTAGTTTTTCAATTTGGAACTCGCGCCGCCGTATTCCTGCTGTTTCTGGCGGTTTCGACGACGCACGCTCAATCCACCGGTACCGGGAAAAATCCGGTAAAAGTCTTCATCCTTGCCGGGCAATCCAATATGGAAGGTAAAGGAAAGATCAGTTTGCTCAAGCATCAGATGATGCAGCCCGAAACGAAAGCGTTGTTTGCTCATTTGCATAACCAGGGTCAATTTATCGAGCGGGAAGATGTGTTTATCAAATTCCTTGACCGAAACGGAAAATTGACCGTTGGCTACGGAAGTCCTGATCGAATCGGTCCGGAACTGGAGTTCGGATTTGTTATGGGGGATCATTTTGACGAACCCGTATTGCTGATAAAAACCGCATGGGGCGGCAAGTCACTCTATCGGGATTTTCGATCGCCGGGTGCTGCGGAACCGGATGCAGCAATCCTGGAAAAGCAATGGGCAAACGCCAGAAAACGTCAGCCGGATACGACGATGGAAGAGATCAGAAAGTCTTATGGTTTCTACTATCGGGCGATGTTGGACGAGGTGAACCAGACGTTGGAATCCATGGATCAGTTTGTACCGGGATATACTCCAAGCCAGGGTTACGAGTTAGCCGGATTCGTTTGGTTTCAGGGCTGGAACGACATGGTAAATCCGGATTTTGTCGCCGCCTACACCGACAATATGGCTCATTTTATTCGTGATGTCCGGCGGGATTTGAATCAACCGGGACTTCCATTTGTGGTTGGGGTCCTGGGAGTCGGTGGGAC
>JAHEBQ010000073.1 GCA_024642205.1 Planctomycetaceae bacterium
TCTTCCTAGAAGGTGTGTGCTGCATCATAAAACTCCCTAACAATGAAATAAAAAGGAAACGCATTTGCAAGACTGACCGCAGGCAATCAATCGTGCAATTGTTAACCGTTATAGTCGATTACCAGGCGGATTCCAAGCATTTAATTCTCGACTTGAGAAAAATTCGAACAAATCGGCATTCGGGCTGTTGAAGAACCGTTTTCCAGTCTTTTTCCCACGTTTTCGCGAAAAAACCACCCGCTTCCGCATCAATGGAAGTACTGAAAACACCACTATGTCGGTCAATTCCATCATTTGGCCGGTCTAATTGCTGCCCGAAGTCGCAAGGTCACGGTTGCGCGCCGAGCCCATAGTGTATGTAGTTTGTATAAACGGCTGTCCCGGGTATTAAACGCCTGTGCTGGGAACGATCGCGACAATCGACACGTTCGGCGCAGTCATTGCAGATCGGTAAGCTTTGCCGAGCCTGCAGACTTTGCCATGCCCGGTTCGATAGCACTTGTACGACAAGCACTCTTTTGTACAAGTGAAAACATATGACCAACGATGAACACGTTCCGGTTCCGGAAAACGAACTGTCTGATCTCAGGCGAGCCAAGACCCGCAATAAAGGCCGGTCTCTTCAATCTCCATTGGAAACCTATCTGCGCGAGATCAATGAAACCAATTTGCTCTCCGCTGACGAAGAGAAAGAACTGGCCCGGGCAATCGCGCTCGGTGATGTTCGGGCTCGCGACAGAATGGTCCGGGCCAATCTGCGTCTGGTCGTCAACATTGCCCGTGGCTACACCGGCAAGGGCCTTGGGCTCCAGGATCTGATTGAAGAAGGCAACCTCGGACTCCTGCGAGCCGTGGAGGGATTCGACCCGGACATGGGCACTCGGTTCAGTACATACGCAAGCTATTGGATCAAACAATCGATCAAGCGGGCGTTGATCAATTCCGCGAAAACCATTCGCATTCCAGCCTACATGGTGGAATTGCTGTCCAAATGGCGGAGGGCCAGCGTGCGATTAACCGATGAACTGAAGCGGAACCCAACGCCAGAGGAAATCGCCCGTTTGCTGGGCCTGCCAAAACGAAAACTCCCGATTATCAAGAAGGCGATTCAAATCTACAACTCAACGCCGCAGACGGATCAGTCGGAATCGGGTTGGTCGTTGGGCGAAATGGTGATGGATGAACGGATGCGAAATCCAGAAGAGGAACTTCTGGAAAATGACATCATGAAACAGATCAAGTCGATGATGCACGACCTGGATGAACGAGAATTCAGTGTTTTGAAAATGCGTTTTGGCTTGGAGGACACGGAACCTCACACGCTGAAGGAAATTGGAGAACGACTCGGGCTCACCCGGGAGCGCGTCCGTCAAATTGAAACAGAAGCCCTCAAAAAGTTGGGGGATGGACTTCGTGATCCACTCGACATGGAAATGACGTTGCCGTTCTAGCCTTTCCAGGAAACTGATTCGGGTCGGCAAATTCGACGTCCGTTGACCCAACTACCTTGACGACCGGCTTTTGTCCGGTCGTTTTGTTTGCGCCAACCCAAAGTCGATAGCAGATCCTTGGGTCACTTCGGCTCGCTTAAAAGATGACATGGTGACGCCCCGGGTATTTCTTTCGAAAAACGATAGACTTGGTTGACGATTCGTCGACAAATTCGGTGAACGGGGGAAGTGGGGATTGTTGCAGGAATGATCATGCGTGTCGGAGTTATCGGTACCGGAATCGCGGGATTGACAGCCGCTTGGCTGTTCCAACGCGCTGGCGCCGAGGTGACGGTTTTCGAGAAACAGCTGCGGCCCGGCATGGACGCTCACAGCATCGAATTTGAAATTGAGGGGATGGCGGTCCGTACCGACGTTCCTCCGCGGATGTTCAACGACTCGCTCTGGCCGAATTTAGCTCGTTTGTATCGCGAAATCGGGGTTCAATCAGAATCAATTGAACCCTCGAAGTCATTTGCCCGGTTCGATCTCTCAGGGTCGTCGACTTCGATTGCGGAGTCACTATTGCTTCGACTTGGCGCTTCCTACCAACTAAACCTTGCCCCCAGGTTGTTATTGAATGCGTCGACCCGGCAAATCCTGAAAGACATCAAGCGGATGATGGCCGTCGCCCCCGTGGCAATATTGCATCCCATCCGGTTAACGATGGGTGAGTACCTCCGTGCGAACGACTACAGCGATTCGTTCATTTTTCAGTTTCTTTATCCCGCTCTTTCGTCAACGGTCTGCACCTGCTCCTATGAAAGTCTGGATGATTATCCGGCGGAAATACTCCTCGGAGCAATGCTTAAACTGACAGGCAGCGAGGGCCTGTACCGGACACGGTACGGTACCCAGGACGTTGTCCGCCGCTTGATTGCAAGGATCGATGATGTCCGACTGGGGACTTCGATCTCCAACCTCGGTCAAACCAGGACCGAGGCGTTGGTTACGACGGATGCTTGCGAATCGTTTGGTTTCGACCATGTGATTGTCGCGACCCAAGCCAACGTCGCACGGCTCCTACTGGAGCCTTCTTTGGTACGCGAAGCCGCGATGCTTGGCCAATTTCGTTACGAAAACGTGCCCGTCGTCGTGCATACGGATCAACGGTTGAACCTTCATCGCCGTCAGGATTGGTCTCATTTCAATTTGATTTCGAGCGCCGACCATCGCACAGCGATGTGTACGATATGGATGAATCGGTTTTGTCCTGATTGGCAAATCAAGACTCCAATTTTCCAGACCATCATGCCAATCGTGCGCCCGCTTCCGGATCAGGTGATCTGCGCCGCAAATCTGCAGCGTCCCGTTGTCGATCAACAATCCATTCGAGGGTTGGAGTTGATGGATGGCCTGCACTCGGAATCCGACCGCCGAATCTGGTTCTGCGGTTCCTATGCAAGTCCGGGAATTCCGCTCCTGGAAAGCGGCGTGGTTTCCAGCCTCAAAGTTGCCGAGAAACTGGGAGTCGGTTGGCCGGACAAATGCGGGATTTGAATGTCTGTCGCAGGCTCGAAACACCGGCGTGCACAACGTCGAGGCGGACCGGACAGAAAAGGCGCCCGGCCAATCGAATGGCAACGACAACTCTCGGCAACAGGACTCGTCTTCAAACAACCATAATGCGTCTCCGACTCGTTTGAAGACCCATAAGTTATTCAAGACCGCAAAAAAACAGGCCGACTCGATTGAGCCGACCTGCCCGAAGAGATAAGTTTGTTTGCAGTCCGAAACTACATGATCGAGAAATAGTTTTCACAAGCGAAATCGAGAGCTTCTTCACTGAGCTCGATCGGACGCTTGAGGTATTTGCAGTAGTTCGTGACCTGCAGCAGCAAGTCACGTGGATGGCAGTTTCGTAATGGCCGATTGGTGGGAAGATAGTGTTTCTTGATCAATTGCTGAATCAATTCCGGTCTCCACTCAAACTTGTAGACGCCGCACATGATTTTGAATAATTTCACAAAGTTCTCGACGGAAGGGTTGGGAACTTCGATCTTGTATGGGATCCGTCGCAAGAACGCGTCGTCCACCAGATCCTTTGGCTCAAGATTGGTCGAAAACACCACCAATTGATCAAATGGCACCTGAATTTTCTTGCCATTACTGGTATTCAGATAATCGTATCGCTTTTCCAATGGAACGATCCAGCGATTGAGCAACTCGTCAACCGTCATTCGTTGACGACCAAAGTCGTCAATCAACAACAGGCCGGTATTGCTTTTCATCTGCACCGGAGCTTCGCTGATCCCGGTTTGGGGATTGTATTGAATTTCGAGATGTTCCATGGTCAATTCGCCGCCGACAACAATGGTCGGTCGTTTGATGCGCACCCACCGTCGATCAAAGCTGACGTTTCCCAGCAAGCCTTCACCCTGCTCCATCGGACATTCTTCGTGACTCATGGGATCGAAGACTCGCACGATGTCGCGGTCCATCGAAATCGCCCGAGGAATCCAAACGTATTTGCCAAATGCGGCGGTAATTCGTTCGGCGATACTGGTCTTTCCATTGCCCGGATAACCAAACAGAAACATGCCTTTGCCGCTATTGACTGCCGGTCCAAGCTTGACCATCATCGACGGTTCGATCAACAGGTCCGAAAAAGCTCGTTTAAGATCCTCTTCCGTCGGATTCTGGTCATTGATGGTCTGAGCCTTCACGCTTGCGACATAGTCGTCAAAATCAACCGGCGCGGCGCCGAAGTAGGAGCAAAACCCCGAGTAAACCACTCCGCGGTTCCGTCCTGATTCAGTTAGCTTGCACAGGTAACCATTCATCGCCGACTGATCAACATAGCCCAGCAATTGCTCCGATTTGAGTTTCGTGATCACTTCCTCCGTGATCTGGTACGGCATTCCGATCTGGTCGCTGATCGCACGAATGGTGGCTTCGCCCTTGGCCATCAAGAATTTGCAGATCAGTTCTTCCATCATCGATTCTGAAACCTTGGACTCGGCCAGAGTCCGGGGTTCGGTCGGAAGGAACGAACCATCGGGCCCTTGACTCGGCCTGGTCAAAACAGCTGATTCGGATTTCATAATCGAGGCGATTGGGGAAGGAGTCGGCCTCCCTGACATCGAACCCGAATTGGCTCCAGCGGCACCGGAAGTCAACCCATTAATGCGAGCCAATAGCTCGTCAATGTTTTCGGTTGATCCTGAAGCGGGTGCGAGGTTCTTTTCCATGGTTTTACCGAAATCGATGGGGGTGTTTTGGTATGGCGCGTGGTATTTTCCGAAGTATTTGGCCAAGTCAATCGAATTCAACGCAGCCAATCAGCAGAAAATTAGGTTGCTAAATCGGGCCTGTCAAAAAAACACGGAGAAGACTCAGACATCCGTCCAGAAATTCGCGATGACACTGAATCAGTCGGAATATTCAGAAGATTCGGATCAATCGCGCAACCCTGAGATTCGGTTTAGCCCCCGGGCGTTTACCAACCGAAGGCTGTTGATTATTCATTGTCGAAGCGTGGAACAACCGGAGTCATTCGAACGTCATTATCGCTGTGTTGCGTCGTTTGCGATCACCAATAGCCAACTTTCGGAAGCCAGAAACAGGTTTTGCCGTGGAATCACACGAAAAAAGCAAGTCCTTCTTAAAAGGACAGGCATCGTTTTTAAAAGGACAGGCAATTCAATGAGCAATTCTTAAAGGACAGGCAAAAAAGCTCGGCTTGTGAGTCTGAAAGGACAGGCAATGTCATTATTAAAGGACAGGCAAGAACTTTAGGAACTTTCGGCTTGTTTCTGCCCCAATCAACGAGAATGGGTGCCAGTTTTGCAACCACCCATTAAGATAAAGGCTGGAGTTTTACTTTGATCGACCTCCCGTTCGGAATTAAGCTGCGAACCTGTCGGTGCCGCTCGAACCAGACGGCCCAGTGAGGCATGAGAGCCAGGCGAGGCAAAATTCCCTATCAAACGTCCCTTTTCACGACCCCAACCCACCCGAGGCAAATTGCAACGATGCCAGGCCCCAATTCACCACCAGCAACCGCCGAGTTGACTGGCCCTGATACCCAAGCAAGCAACGAACTTCGGGAAGTCATCGATTTCATCGACAAGGTCCGCACGCGCGTCGCGACGGTCGTTGTCGGTCAGGATACCGTTGTCGAACGATTGTTGATTGCCTTGTTTACCGGCGGTCACTTGTTGCTTCAAGGTGTGCCGGGACTTGCCAAGACGTTGTTGGTGTCCGTACTGTCCAAAACGATCGATCTTGATTTTGCAAGGATTCAATTCACCATCGACCTGTTGCCTTCGGACATCCTTGGTTCGGAAATACTGGATCAGAAAACGAATGATTTCCGCGTCCACAAAGGCCCGGTCTTTACCAATCTCCTGCTGGCGGACGAAATCAACCGCGCCGCTCCGAAAGTCCAGGGAGCACTTCTTGAAGCGATGCAGGAACGAAAAGTCACGATTGGCGGCGAGAATTTCTCTCTGCCGGCCCCGTTTCTTGTGATCGCAACCCAAAACCCTGTCGAGCAAGCTGGTACATTCGAACTTCCCGAAGCCCAGCTCGATCGCTTCATGTTGCTCCACCGACTCGTCTACCCTTCCCCGGAGGAAGAAAAAGAAATCCTCCGCCGCAATGCGAAACTGGGAATTCGCGTCGAAGGCAAGGGAGCGATTGCGACGACCGAATTTGACATGCTTTCCAATGAGCCCGTCGGCTCTGGCAAGGAGCTGATTGCAGCAATGCAGGCAGTCCAAAACGTATACGTCAGCGAGGCGTTCATCGAACATGTTGTTGAAATCGTCAATCGAACGCGTAATCACCCGATGTTGGAACTGGGTTGCAGCCCTCGGGCGGGCATCTCGCTGATCAAAGCGTCCCGTGCCCGCGCACTGATCCAAGGTCGACATTATGTTGTTCCCGACGATCTTTACGCACTCGCCGAAGACGTGATTCTCCACCGTTGTCGCTTGAACTACGAAGCGTTAGCGGACGGTCATACCGGGGCGTCGGTTCTCCAGAGCATCTTGCGGGAATTCAATTGATGCACGGCCAGCTGGAATATATTGATCCGATGGATTGGCGGCAGTTCCTGCTGGCGGTCAACAAATTGGCAGATAACTTCAATTACGGGACCGACAAATCCCCGTTTCTGGGATCCGGTGTGGAGTACGTCCAGTCGCGTCGTTACGAATACGGCGATCCCGTTCGTTCCATCGACTGGCGAGTAACGGCTCGAACGGGCAAAGTGTTTGTCAAGGAATTCGAAACGCCAAAACAGATGCCCTGTTACTTGATGATGGATACCTCGGCATCGATGTTGGTCAGTTCGCAGAGCCGGTGCAAGTACGCCACGGGCCTGCACATTGCCGGAGGACTGGCGTTTGCCTGCCTGGAACGGGTCAGTCCCGTTGGCTTGCAGACGACCGGCTGTAACGACTATCGGGTCGAGCCCAGCCTTTCCAAGGACCAGGTCATGCAATGGCTGCACCATTTGCGGCGATACACAGTCACACAGGAAACGGTACTCGGAAGGCGATTGAGCGAACTGTGCGCGCGGCTGAAAAACCGGACCTTGATCATCGTGATAAGTGACTTGCACGAGCCCGCTGCGCTCAATGCGCTCAAGATCGCCGCCCAACTTCACGATCTCGTTGTGTTGCAACTTCGCGACCCGGGTGAACGTCAAATCAGCGGAACCGGATTCTTTCGCGCCCGCGAGCCGGAAACGGGTCGAGAGTTCGTGACCCATGGGCTCCGAGACTGGATTGATCATGACTCCATGGCGCAAGAGTTGAAGCGACGCAGAATTGATCACCTGCTGATCGACATCGACCAACCTTTCGCCCACAAAATCCGCTGGTTTTTCAAGTCACGGGGAATTCTTGGAAACGGAGCGCGCTAGATGAAAACAAACGGGTTGATTAAGTTCGCTATCCTGCTGGCACTCTCTGCGACGACCGGAACAACCGAATGGAATGCCGCTGGTCCGGCTGAAAAGGCCATCGCGTCAACTCCGGCGGGTCAAACGTCTGCCGTCGGCGACGACGAGGATTTTTCCTCCGATCGCAAATCAAACGATGAACGGACAACCACCGTCGGATTTCCCAAACTCATTTTCCAGCACAAGATCACAGGACCCAAAGTCGTCGCCAAACCCATTGCTGACCGGGACCAAGCCGTCATCGTAAGGATCGTTGAAACCTATCCACACGGCTCCGACTTTCGATACGACATTGAATACAAGGGACTTGAGCCTGGGAAGTTTGACATTGCGAATTATCTTCAACGAGAGGAGGGGACAACCGAGCCAATCCCGCCAATTGAGGTGGAAGTCTTCCCAATGCTGGCCGCCGAAGAAGTTCTCCCCTACAACCTACCGCATGTCAAAAGCCGATATTTGAGCTATTACCTGCCGCTGATGTTGGTCATCGGGGCTGCCTGGCTCGCTGGCCTGTTGATCATCCTGTTTTACGGCCTAGGCAAAAAACAAAGCCCGTCCGGCGAAAAGAAACAATTGACGGTTGCCGATCGGCTGAGACCTCTCATCGATGCTGCCGTTGCAGGAGAACTGACGTCCCAACAACAGGCCGAACTTGAGCGGGTCTTGAGCGGGTTTTGGAGCAAAAAACTGCGTCTCAATCACCTGTCGGCCGATGAGCTTCGGCAACAACTCCGCCAGCACGAGGAAGCCAGTCGAATGCTGAATCAAATCGATTCCTGGCTACACCGACCTGCATCCGACCCGCTCAACACTGTCGACGTGAACGAACTGTTGAAGCCCTACCAGACAATCAGTGATGATTCGTTTTGAACCCCCCCAAGCCTGAACCAGCCGCGGCCCCGGCTGACCCAGAATTTATTTGACATGCCTATTCTGCTGGACAACCTGAAATTCGCTTCACTCCCCTGGCTGTTAGCGGAGTCATGGGTCACGAACGTCCAATGGGTTCCAAACGGATTTAATCGGCCCTGGGTCCTGTGGCTGATGCTGGTTCCGTCATTGCTGTTGGCCTGGATTTGGGCTCGGCGCTCGCGAGGTGTCCCGGTACCGCTGGATCACAGCCCCCATGGATCCGGTGTGGTCACCCGAACTCTGATCGGCCTGGCCGAGTCGTTGCCAGCCATTCTTCTGGCCGTAGTCCTCTGGATTCTCGCCGGTCCAGTAATCCTGGGAAAGCCAATTGAAAAACGATCCGTGACCAATATTCAGTTTTGTGTCGATATCTCAGGCAGCATGACGGCCAGGTTCGGATCCGGATCGCGCTACGACGCGTCGATGGAAGCCATTAACCAGTTTCTCGACTTTCGCGAGGGTGACGCATTCGGATTGACGTTTTTCGGAAACACCGTCCTCGATTGGTGTCCGCTAACGACCGATACGTCAGCAATCCGATGTTCGCCACCTTTCATGCGCCCGGAAAATGCGCCGCCCTGGTTCGGCGGGACCGCGATTGGCAAAGCGCTCCTGTCGTGCAGGCAGGTGTTGATGAACCAGCCCGAAGGTGACCGCATGATCATCCTCGTGTCCGACGGATCAAGCGGAGACCTGTTTGGCGGAAACGATGCCGATATCGCCCGACGATGTGCCGACGAAGGAATCAAGGTGTTTGGCATCCATATCGCAGATTACGACGTACCGGAACAGATTGTAACGATCACATCCATGACCGGAGGTGAAGTATTCAATCCCGGTGATCCAGAAGCGTTGGCCGCCGTGTTTCGTCAAATCGATGGGATGCAAAAAGCACAAGTCGAACAAACGGTCGCCGAGCAGCTGGACCATTTCGTTCCCTACGCGTGGATCGGAGTCGTGTTTCTGGGGTTGATCGTGTTGTGTTCCTTTGGATTGAGGTACACGCCATGGTAGCTACCGAGTTCCTTCCAGAATTCGCGACCGCCGGAGTCTTGATCCTCGCAACAGGAGCCGAGGCGTTGCATTTAATGCGAACACGGCGACTCGCCCCGCTTGCCTTTGGCCCCAAATCCAGACCGGCGTTTTGGGCACATGCCGCAGCGCCCTTGCGGATCGTTTCGCTGGGCCTGCTTTGCTGGGGACTCCTGACGCTGGCCCAGGTTGAGCCACGGACACATAACTCGCTACAAATCGAATCATCAAAACAGCGCCACGTGATTCTGCTGCTGGATGTTTCACCAAGCATGCGATTGGTGGACGCCGGCCCGGAAAGCAATCTCAGTCGAACCCAACGTGGCGCGGCCGTGCTTGAATCGCTGTTTGATCGTGTCCCGATTCGCCAATACAAACTCAGTGTGATTGCGTTTTACGACGAAGCCATTCCGGTCGTTGTCGACACCAAAGACCTGGAAGTGGTCAAAAATACGCTGTCCGATTTGCCGATGCATTACGCATTCAGCGGCAAAGACACGAACTTGTTTAAAGGGCTGCAAAAGGCAGCTGAGCTGGCAAAACCATGGCAACCCGACAGCACCATTTTGCTGGTCATCAGCGATGGGGATACCGTACCAGCCACGGGAATGCCTCGACTACCCAAATCCATCAGTAATGTTTTGTTAATTGGCGTAGGTGATCCGGTTACCGGCAAGTTCATTGCGGGCAAGAATTCACGGCAGGACGTCTCGACATTGAGACAGGTCGCGGCGCGATTGGGCGGGGAATTCCACAACGGCAATATTCAACATATTTCCACGGCCGTGATCTCGAAGCTAACGCAAAAGGTCGGCCAGCGGCGATGGCAGGATTTAGGGCGACGGGAGTTTGCCTTATTGGCAATCACCGTCGGAGCATCAATCCTGTGCATGCTTCCCTTGCTGCTGCATTATTTCGGTACGTTCTGGCGCCCGGGCGTTCGATCTTGAGGGTGGAATTTTTGCAACGCCAATCGGTCCAATCTTGCGGAGCCAGTCCAGGTCAGCGATTCGACAACTCCTCCATTCGTGCCTTGACGATCTTCTCCAGCCGATCGACCACCTGATCCAGTGATTGTTGGTCCGTATTGACTTCGACGGCATCCTCTGCCTTCATGAGGCGGCCGACCGGTCGCGCCAGATCCTGCGAATCCCGTGTTTCCTGTTCCCGCACAATCTGGTCGAAGTCAACGAATTCGCCTGTGGCCTCCATTTGCTCTGCCCGCCGCTGTGCGCGCGAATGGGCCGAAGCGGTCAGGTAGATTTTGCAGAACGCATCCGGAAACGCGACGGTACCTTGATCACGTCCTTCACAGACAAAATTGCCTTGTTTGGCAATCCGGCGCTGTATCTGAACAAGGTGTTCGCGCACCGCCGGTGCATCGGCGATCGCCACCACGTTACGGGTAACTTCCGGAGTCCGGATGTTGGTCGTCACGTTCGTGCCGTTGACAAGGACTTGATCGTCTTCAAACTGGATATCGATCTCTTCGGCTAGCGACCGTAACGCGGTTTGATCATCCAGGTCAATTCCTTGATCGAGGGCACACCAGGTCACGGCACGATACATGGCACCGGTATCCAGGAACTCAAATTCAAGCCTCCTGGCCAACAGCCGGGTCACCGAGCTTTTGCCAGCGCCGGCAGGACCATCAATCGTGACAATCATTTTTTCCAACGAATAGAGATTTGAAAATAATCGAACCGACCGAAGTCAAGCGTAATTCGCGTCGGATCATCCTCGGCGACAGCCAGCGACTGGACCTGTTCGCCCGTAAAGTTTACCAGTTCGCCAGACGCGATCGGACTTGGACAACGGATACAGAGCTTTCCCGCACGCCCTTCCGTTTCTCGTAATCGAACCTGGACTCCCGACCAACGCGCGGAATCAACCGTGGCAGCTCGGTCAAAAATCGGCCTCCACCACGTAGCCAAAATATTCCGGCAGTCAAAATGAAACAACCAACTGGCCGAGTTTTTACCGTTGGCTTTGTTTGCCGCATTGATTTGAAGAGGCGGTGTCAGCCAGTCGACGGCGGCTGCCATCGCGTAGGGAACGTTGACACCCAGTCCGAACCGGAATCGTCGCTGTTGCTCATTTCCGACGATCAGCAGTGAATCGATCATTCGCCGTGACGTGCGACGGTGAAACGGAAGTCCACCCGTGAGCATGGTCAATCGGTTGTCATCCTGGATTATGTCGACAAAATTCG
The DNA here is from genome assembly GCA_024642205.1 of Planctomycetaceae bacterium. Classification (GTDB taxonomy): domain Bacteria; phylum Planctomycetota; class Planctomycetia; order Pirellulales; family Pirellulaceae; genus Mariniblastus. Next base: position 11,558 of record JAHEBQ010000073.1, read on the forward strand.
TCGCATGAAACCAGTCCGAATTGATTTCCTGGCGCGTTTCACCAGCGTTGGCTACGATTCGTGAGGCTTCACTTTTCCACGCCAGCCGGGAACAGACGTAGTGATTCACCGACTTCGCGAGGGGTTCGCGCGGGTTTATTTCAACTTCCAGTTCGACGACGCGTTTGCCGCGCGTGACGCGAATGGTCTGCTCGAAATCGGCGACAACCTTGTCGGAATCGAGCAGTTTTCCACGACAATTCACTTTGCCCACCAGTCTCGATTCCATCATCAATTTAACGTCATCGGCGACCATTCGTGTATATCGCGCCTTCGACAACGGTTGATTGCGTGAATCCGATTGGCCCGGAATTCGAATCGCAAGTTGCTGACTGACGAGATTGACTCGCGACCCATATAGCTGGATCGCACGGATTCCACCGGTATTCCTGTCAACCGCCAGTTCAAAGAACTCGTTTCTCAACGTCAGATCTTCGCCAATTTTCGGATCTGGTTTCAAGACGTCTTTTGAGCCAGGCGTGGCAAGATCGATGATGGTTGAACCCATCGGCGCAAGCTCAACGACCCATTGCGAGCCGGATTGGTCGCTGTCGCATACCACGACTGGTGGATCCTGCTTGAGCGTCCCCACCTTCCTGGAAATCGCCTTAAACTCAACGCGCCGCGTGAACGATGTTGAATTGAACAGTTCAACGGAATTGAGCTCTGTGCCTGACCCGGGATCTGGATCCAGCCCGAGACTCAAACTGGCCCGTATTGAATCTATCCGAGAGTCGATATCAGTAGAGTTTGACCGTTCTACGTTAAGCGCGGATTCAATTTCGGACTGAAGCTCGCCTAACTTGTTTTCGATTTCTGCCACTGAAAGTCCGTTCAAACCCGATCTGGCGCAAGCCTGCGAAAGCAGCGCGCGGAAGGCACCGAGTTGGTAAAACCGCTCCCAATACGTCGTGAACCTGGATATCGGGTGAGGTGAATCCTGCCTGATCGCTTGGCTGAGAAAGGGCGATTTGTATTCGTCCGCAGAAAACGATTCCCCATAACCGGGGTCGTAAACAGAGTCGAAATAATCGTTGAGGCCGACAAAACTTCCCAGCAGAGGTCCGTAGTTGGAAATGCGAACCAAATCATGAAACGATTCGCATGTCTCTCCCGGCCAATGCACGAAAACAGCGGCGGCAATATGCGCCGAATCAATCGCTTCACCGAGCCTTACTCCCAAGCCAACGAACGAACCGGCGTCGGCGGCGCTGAGGGGCAAATCTCCGATCGCCAGAATCGACCGGTTGTCATCGCCGGTCCAGCGAATGTTACAACTTGAACCGGTGGGAAATTTTCCGTCGTCGAGGGTCGCATGAATCGCTCCCACAAAACCGAGTTGATTGAGCAGTCCCGGTGTCGCCGAGGTCAAGCCGAATCGACGACGCATGTAAACCAGAGGCTCGACGCCAAAATGTCGTGTTAATTTTTCACGGCCGACCAACAGCTGATGAAGCGTCGATTCGGTGGCAATCAACGAATCGGGCAACTCGGTTTCCAGCCCGCCAATCAAGGTAACCCGCCCCTCTTGAATTCCCTGTTTCAACTGGGCAGCGGTTTCCGGCCGCTCGGTCACAAGTCTTTCACCGTCGGTCCCGGTCAAACATACGTTCAGTGGATGAGACTCCTCCAATTGGCGATGGAGTGAACCGCCGAGGGTCGTGGCGGCGGTCAAAACGACATCGATCAACTCCGGTTCCACTGGATAGTAACCATTTTTTTCCTCCAGCAGCAAATCAAAACACCGAACCAGCGCCTCTCGACCCAGCACCGTATCGCCCGATGTTACCAGTTTCGCCGCGGCAACGACCGCCTCGGAAAAATACGCCTCGTCCAGGTTGCTCGAATATCTCAGCTGCCGCGTCATGATTTGGATTTGCAGAAACGCATATCCCAACGCGTGAAAATCCTGGGCCAGTTCGGCATCAAGTTTTGCCGTCAAGGTTTTGGCGAATTCATTGGCGTCGATCGCAAAACGAACGATCTGGTCCCGTGATAAATGGTCTGAGATAATTACCGCGTTGTGGTTCTCAAGGTTGTGCAGCAATTCCGGGTTCAACACCGAAGCGGCGATGGTCGGAATCAACGCCAGACAGATACCGGTGGTGCTTGAATCGGCCGTACCCGGCTCGCCCTGTTCGACGGGATCGTCCAGCACGACGTCAGGACTATCGGCTTTTTGCCAACCCGGGATATGCTCACAAGACGCGATCAGCGCGGGATGCCAAAGTGCCGTCCAGTTGGCCAGGAGGTTGGCGGCCTCATCACCTCGATGGTGGATTGGAAAGTCTTCCAGTGAATGACAGGGAAGGACGATCAGCAGTTTTGAGTACTTTTGCATGGGCAACAAGTCGGGGCATCATCCTGACCGAGCCGCAGGCGACCGAAGGATCTGGGTTAATTTCGAGGGAATGTTGATCACCAATGGTTTCATCGGAACGAGCCGAGGATCCGTCGCGCCCCGATGGGGGCCATTGGGCAAACACGGCAACCCGTTCGTCCCGATGAAGATACCAAGTTCCGGGAAAGTTCACAGTGATTCGAAGGTCCAAAGCGACGCCGAACCCCGAGCCCGCCGTCCGAACCGGTACAGCTGGGTTAATCAATCGGGTCAGTGCGATCCGCACGTCGGCGATCGGATTGACCTGGCCGGGAACCGGTTAACTCAGCCTGACCATCCTGCAACCCGTAAATGGCATCAAAACGCGGTTTTTATCGATGAAAATTTGACATTTTACGACTTTATCCGGTACATTGTTATTTTCGCATGAAGGGTTCGGGACCCAGCTGTCCCTCTTCTTTGTTCGCGAACACTTCCTGACGTTGAACTCGGCCCAAAACAAACTTAACGAAACAACCCAATTGAGCATATAATGAAGGTTGCTCGTTAATGGCGATCATCGTGATTGGTCAGAGTCTCTCTTTATTGGACGTTCCCAGAAATTAGTAGGCGGAAAAGATGGCAAAGCAGACTGCCGTTTGGGGTATCGATATTGGTCAATGTGCTTTGAAAGCACTCCGGTGTACGCTCGGCGCTGACGGCGAGACGATTACGGCGGACAAATATGACTTCATCGAATATCCGAAGATTCTCAGTCAACCGGATTCCGATCCGGAAGAGCTGATCCAGGACGCCTTGCAGCAGTTTCTTTCGCGCAACGACGTGGTCGGCGACCGGGTTGCGATCAGCGTCTCCGGGCAGGCAGGTCTGTCCCGATTTTTCAAGCCGCCACCGGTGGAAGTCAAAATGCTTCCCGACATCGTCAAGTACGAAGTCAAGCAGCAAATTCCGTTTCCGATCGACGATGTGATCTGGGATTGGCAGCAATTGGGCGGCACCGTGGTCGATGGACGTGCCATTGATGCGGAAGTCGGACTGTTCGCGATGAAGCGGGAAGCGGTCTATCGGGCTTTGCGTCCGTTTGATGAGGCGGGGGTCGAGGTTGATATGGTTCAGCTTTCACCGTTGTCGATTTTCAACGTGATTTGCCACGACCAGATTGAACAATTGCCGGATCCGGAAGAATTTGATCCGGAAAATCCGCCCGAGTCGATCGTTGTGATGTCGATGGGCACCGACACAACGGATCTGATCGTGACCAATGGGATCAAGTTGTGGTTGCGGAATATTCCGATCGGCGGAAACCATTTTACCAAACAACTCTCGCGGGAAATGAAACTGACTCAGGCGAAAGCCGAGCATCTCAAACGCAATGCCCGGGTTTCGGAGAATCCCAAGGCCATCTTCAAGGCGATGCGTCCGGTATTCAGCGACCTGGTCAACGAAGTCCAGCGCTCATTGACGTTTTTCCAGAGCATGGAAAAATCTGCGGAGTTGTCGGAGATCGTTTTGCTTGGTAACGCAGCCAAGCTTCCCGGTTTGCGCCAGTTTCTGAGTAAACAGCTGGAGATCGACATTGCCAAGGTTTCCGAGTTTAACAAGCTGACTGGCAACGAGGTTGTCAGCCAGCCGACGTTTGCCAATAACCTGCTCTCGTTCGCGCCCTGTTATGGTCTGTGCATCCAGGGTTTGAAAAAAGGCCAGATCAACACCAACCTGCTGCCTCGCGACATTGTTGTCGAGCGTATTATCCGGGCAAAAAAGCCTTGGGTATTGGCTTCGGTAGGAGCGTTGACGCTGGGTTTGGTATTGGGTTACTTTTTCAACGCCAATGCATGGTGGCGCGTCAATCCGGAATTCGCGGACGCACAACAAGTCACCTGGAAGTCGGCGATCAAGAAGGTTTCTGATGAAAAACGCAAAAGCGACACCTACGTCGCAACGGATTCCGAATTGAAAAGCCAATTGGACAAGTTCAACCGGATTGCCAAAGAACTTACTTCGGCTTCAGAAAAGAAAGCCTTGTGGATCGAATTGTATGCTGCCGTGGCCCAGGCATTTCCGGAAGACCCACGGATCAAGGCCCTCAAGGACCAGGGAATTGATCGAGTTGATCCAACCGAAATTGGATTCGAAGATCGAAAGGAACTGTATATCGATCATGTTGAATCGAAGTACTTTAAGGACTTGCAGGTCTGGCTGAATCAAGTGGAGGATATCCACAACAAGATGAACCAGTTATCCGAGGAAGAAATCGCGGCGGCCAAGGAAGCTGGCGCCAGTGATGCCCTCGTGGAAGACGTAATCCAGGAGGAAGCGGTGGCTGCCATCGACTCCATGGAGATATACGATCCCACCGCCGCGGCGAGTGGTGAAGAAGCACCGCTGGAAGGGAAACTTGGAGGTAAATCAGGGTGGGTCATCGAAATCAAAGGACATCATTTTCACAACAGCGACAAGGCACTTGCCAATTTGTTTTCCGGAAAGTCGTATTTGACCCGAACTTTTATCAAGACACTAATGGAAAAAGAAGATGTTGTTCTTCGCACCAACGGTGTTAACGAGCTGTTTTCGTATTCGGATATCGGAATCAGTTTTCCGACCGTCACCAACTCGGTTCCCCGTGCGAAAAAACTAATCGTGTTTGACCCGGCGGCAACGAACAAGGCCGAATCCGTAGCATCATTGGGGACTAGCGGGGCAGGCGGTGGCGGCAAAATGGCTGCCGCTGGTGGAGGTGGTGGCAAAGGTATGGGAATGGGCATGGGAGCGGGCGGTACACCCGGCGCTCCCGGTGGCGGCGGTACACCGAGTGCTCCGGGTGGCCGGACCAACAACATGACCACGCCGGCAGACTCTGGCAAGAACGTATTTGAGGTTTATGAATACCAGTTTGTCGTCCAAATGGCCTGGACGCCACGTAGTGAAAAGGAACGACTTGAAGCCCGCGCAGCCCGGTTAAAAGCCAAAGCCGAAGCCGAAGCCGAAGCCAGTCAAGAGGTGGTGGACGATACTGCCTTGTAGTAACGGCCAATGTGGGCTCCCCGAACCACCCGGAGAGACCCGGAAATGATGCAGACCAAAAACCGTTTTGAACAAATGAACCAATTGAATTTACATACGTTTGTTGTTTTCAACAGGCAAAGGAATAAGCGATGGACCAACTAGCACCTGCAATCAAGTGGATCAAAAAGAATGTTTTTTGGTTGTGCTGCGGATTCTTATCCATCGCGATGATCGCGATGTGGTTTGTTGCGTCCGGTGTGCTTGCCACTGAAACCAAAAAGAACACGACGGATGTCAAAACCAACGTGTCGACGGCAAATTCAATTCTTACCGTCAAGCCGGATGACATTGAAGAAGGAGGTGCTCACCCCAATGACGTCTCCGAAAATGGCATGAAGCAGGAATTGTCCGATACGATTGACTCGATTATTGAAGCTTGGACGATTCGAAAAAAGGCCCAGGATGGAATCCTCGTCTGGCCCAAGGTCATTCCCAACAGTCAATTTGTGAATTTCTTCGGTCAATATAATCCGCCAGAAACCTTTCCTGAGAAATGGAATTCGGGACTGCAGACCCAACAGATGCTGGAGTTGTACCGAACCAAGATTCCGGAGCAGATGGCATACCTTTGTGGTGATGACGTCTTGCGGACGCGTTGGAAGTATGATCCCGCCAACCTGAATCAGTCGCCGACATCGGCTGGCTCAAGTGACGAAGACGAAGGGGATGACGAAGTCGACTCAGGCCTCGGAGGGTTTGGCGGTGGCGTCGCTGCGGGTCTGGGTGCAGGTCGCGGCGCTGGTGGATTCGGTTCCGCTGCCGGCGGTATGGCCAATGCGGCGGCACCGATCGACTGGAACAAATATGCAGTTCGGTGGAGCGACAAGAACCAGGATCTATGGTGGGCAAAACTCACGATGTTCCAGGGGCGTGATGGCAACCAGTTCGTCGATCCCACCCCACTTCAGTGTTACATGTTGCAGCAGGATCTCTGGCTGCTGGAAGCGATGTTTCGAATCATCCGTGAAGTCAATGGTGACTCCAATGCCAATGATTTGTCGCCGATTAAAACGATCGACCACGTGGTGTTTGGTCGCGAAGTGGGTGGTAAGCTCGGCGAATTGACTCCACCGGACCAACGTTTGGCAGGTAAAGCGAGGACCGAATCAGCGTTGGGAGGTGGTGTCGATTTCGGCAGCGATGAAGACTACGGGGACGAGGACTACGACGACGACGAAGACGATTATAGTTCGATTTTAAGCGGCGGTGGCGGCGGCAAAATGTCAGGTATGTCGGGCGCCGGCATGGGGGGCGATGGTTCCGTTTCACTTGCAGCCGGCAGCAGTGTTCCTTATCACAATCTCTACGTTGACGTGAACTTTGAACCGTTGCCTGCGGATGTGGTAAAACAGGTGATCACCAGCCAGGAACTTCCAGAAGAAAACCTGGAGTTGATTGTTGCCAAGCGAATTCCGGTTCGAATCGCGTTGAGAATGGATGAGCGCCGAATCGGTGATTTCATGGCTGCCTGTGCCAACTCACCCTTTGCTTTCGAAATCCAGCAGATTCGCTGGAATCGCCATACGCCTGGTGGAGATGAAATCGTTTTGGGTGGAGCCCGCAGTAGTGGCCGTTCCGGACAGGATAAATTCAGCGGATTGGCCAAAACGCTGGGGGGCGATGCCGGTGGCACGAGCCTGACAAGCGAGCCAATCGAAGTCCGAACCAGTTACGATGTCAATGTCGAGTTTTACGGTATCGTCAAGATCTACAACCCGGTCCGGGCTGACGAACTTCGACGTGCAGCAGGCTTGACGGATGAAAATGTTGATTCCGGCAATTCAGCCGGTGTGGTCCAATCGAATGCCAATGGCGATTCGACAAAGCCCTAGGATCAAAAGAAACGGTCGCTTAACCTGTGTGCTGCCGTGGTTTAAGTTCCAATACAGGTGTTCAACCGTGCGACGAAAACCCATTACCAGTAAATCAGTTTCTGCTTTAAATTCCAATGGAATTGCAACGATCCTGACCAGGAGATTTGATTATGAAAAAGCCCGACTTTAGCAAGGCAGCGATACAAGGATTCTTCCTGTATCACTCGGAAAAACTGATCCTTGCGACGGCTGTCGTCTTGCTCGGGGTGTTCTTTTGGATGGGCTTCAAAACCAAACCGTTTACGGAAAAATCTCCGGCTGAGTTGTCACAACTCGCCGATCGGGCTGACCAGTACATTCGGTCGCCTGCCAGTTGGGATAGCATCAAAGACTTTCGTTCGGGAAAAAAAGACGTGGCCGACGTGGTTCGTGCTGGCGGTGGGATCGATCCTTCCTGGTACGAAATCGTGCCGATAACAGGAATTGCGGCCAGGACGCTTGACCCGCGTACCGACCCAAAAGTGCTGGGGCCTACTGAACTCGAAGCGCAGGTATTCACAGCCCCGTTGATCGCCAGTCTCAATCGACCTTTAGTGCAGGACCAGTTTGCAGAGTACCCAAGTGCCGCAGGACTGGGCCCAGAGGCTGATGAACCAGTGACCGGATTTGGTGCTAGTGGCGATATGGGTGATGAAGACGAAGATTACGACGAAGATGATGTTGGAGATTCCGAGCCGAGCGGAGCCGGGGGCAAAAGCACCAGTGGCGCATTTGGTGGAATTGGTGGGGTCGGCGGTAATGCCCTGGTGGAGGAAGATACGCGGCCCAGGATCGATGGACATGGGACGCAAATGCAAGTCGTCAATGTTCATACCTTTCCAGGCATGCGACCTCCGGTTCACAGTATTCCAGCGTCTCAAAGTAAGGCCGGTATTTTTGATGTCGTCGTCGTGACGGGATTGGTCGACATCCAACAACAATCTGCCTTTTTCGAATCAAGTTTCTCGACCGGAGTGGGCTACTTTCCGAATCGGGACAAGCCGATTTACCAATATGTCCAAGTGGAACGGCGCGAAGTCGACAAACCTGGCCAACCAGTTGCCGGAAAAGCCGGCGAATGGTCGGACCAATCCGAGTTGATCTCGTTCAATGTTCCTTCAGCTTTCCCCTATATGCATCAAATGCCAAAGGCCTTTTACCCGACGGCACCGGACAACGTGGCCCCCGAAAACTGGGATCCAATTCTGACTGGCCCCATTCCTTCTGTCGTGATGTTTGACTATTTGCCATTCATTAACCACTCCAAATTGGCGGCGAAAACCCGGACGTTCCCCAAACCACTCGTTGAACAGGAACGAGAAGAAGTTAATCCGCTGGACGTATTTACGACTGGCGGTGGAAACGTCCAAAGTGGATTTGGCGGAACCGGTGGATTCGGCGGACCTGCCGGAGGGGGATCCGGTAAAGGCGTCGGCGCACCCGGTGGAGGTGCACCCGGAGGCATCGTGGGTCGACCTGGTGGAGGCGGTCCACCCCAGGCTGGAGGAAAAGGCGGAATGGGTGGCGGTGGTGGCCGAGTCGGCAGCCCAATGGGCGGAGGCGGATTCGGTGGTGCGAGCATGGAAGTCAAGCAAACGCGAAGTGGAACCGATTTTACGGATTACATCAAAGCACTCGACGCCAAGAAGACCAATGCAAAATTTCGATTGGTTCGGTTCTTTGATGTGCTCGCTCAGCCAGGAAAGACCTACGAATATCGAATGAGACTCTGGATTGGAGACCCCAATAACGAAGACTTGAACCAGGAATTCGCAAGTCGCCAGGGAGGGGTCCCAACGATGTCCAGGCTTGCCTCGGACGACAGCGAAGATGAAGGGGACGAGGAGGAAGATGAGGAAGACGATGCTGGGTTCGTTTCCAGTACCGGTCGACAGATGACCGTTGGCAATCAGGAGCCAGAAGCTGTCTACGTTTCAATTACCAGTTCCATGAAGCACCCCAACGTGCGGAAACGTTTGAACCGGGCCCGCGAAGTCCGGGATCCAAAAACAGGCCTCAGTACGTATTTTGTCTCGGAAGTCACAGGACAGGACGCCGATGGCAAGGACATCATCGAGGAAGTCGAAGTTCCCAGGGTTGCCATTGGTCGAGACCAGACTGGCGCGACCGTGTACGCGTCCTACCTGAGATATGCCAGGCCATCGCCCTGGAGTGATCCAGTTACTGTGACCGTCAACAGCCACCATTCGCAGGTCGCCGGTGGCCAAGTGGAGCCGCCTAGAAAAGCGAGAGTCAAAGTTGGAAATAAAGATATCGAATTGCCGATCTCGGAACCCAAAGCGGAAGTTGCCGCTTCGGTATGGTGGAAAAAAGACCTCGGTACGGCACTTCCGACGCGACAGACCGTCTATCGTGGCGATGCGCTGGACTTTTATGCACCCTCCTACTTTTTGCATCCGGTAACCTGGAATGTTCATGTCGCAAAAAATGATTCCGCGACCGAAGGCGACGTTCAGTACCTGGTTCCAATCGAAACCGGTAAAGTCGTCGTCGACGCCCTTGGCGGCGAAGAACTCGCACTCCCGCGCACGGAAAAAATGCGATTCAATGTGGCCAGCGAAGTTCTTGTGATGGACGAATTTGGTCAATTCACCGTCAAGAATGACATGGATGACAGTACTTCATTCAGAAACATGTTGTTCCTGCCCGACGATTCGCAAACCGTTGGCAAACTCAAAATCAAGAAACCGAAACGTGGTCGCGAAGAATCAACCGGTGGCGGCGGTAAAGGATTCAGCTCCGATGAAGACGATCGCTAGACAGTTCCAATCCGGTCTGCCTGACCGGAGATGATATTGAATCAAAGCCGCAATTCGTTGCGGCTTTTTTTTATCCGATGGTCTGCACTGGCCGCGTCCCACCGAATGAACGCAGTTCGAGCCATCTCCGTTAGATCAGGTATTGTGTGCCAGCATCTGAGTTTCGCTAGCGATTCTGTAGCACAGGCTTGTCCTTTTCTTCGTGAAAATGCCACCCAATTCAGCTCACTACCTCATTACGCTATCATCGCCGCGATTTTTCCCGGAAAAGCGTAACACTGATGTTGACCAGGCGAACTGGCATCGCTAATTAACCCCCTCGAAAAAAATTCGTGCGCTGCCTACGGACTCCGCCGGTGTATCGATTCCATGGAATTGATCGCCAGATCCTGAAATGACTTTGGGAATGGCAAAGGGGATTTTCATCCTGTGATGCCGTGGATCAGCTTTAACAACATTACAGGGTATTTGGGTGCCACAACAAAAGGAGAGTTGCGTGAGAGTCTCCGTGCGACTTAAGCAGAGTGTATGGGCTTCGGCCCTTGTCGTGTCCATGATCGTGACTCAGTCACCTTCGACGGCACTCAGTCAGACACAGTTTCCCGTCGGCGATTCGACTGCGAAAACGGCAAGCGGCGAATTTTCGCCCGCCGCGCAACCGATTCCCGCAGATTCGGGCAAAGCAAAACTGGCAGAAGCCAGACGAGCCCTATTGAGAGCCCGTCAAGCGCTTGCGATCAGCGACGTTGAAACGGCCAAAGCGGTGCTGAAAACAGCAAAACGACTTGAGGTCGATTTCCAGCAGATTGGTGATTCGCCAAAAACCATTCAGTCGCTGATTGATCGGCAAAGCCAACTCGAAGAATTGCGTCAGCGCAATGAACATCAGGCATTCAATGCCGGTGCGGCCTCCTTCCTGCTGACCCAATCGGAAGCCCTGATGTATTACCAGGACTTCGACACAGCCGAAATGCTGGTAAAAAGCGCCCAGGAGTTTCCGGTGACGTTTAATTCCACGATTGGAAACCCGGACGAACTATTGAAACTGATTGAGATGGCCAGGAACTCGGCCAACGCTGATGCCACGCGAAACACTCCGCAGGTGGCGCAGCAACCAGTTACGCCGGCAGCGACCTCACCCAAAACCGAAACCATGAAACTGTTGTCGCAAGCTCAACTGGCAATGGATCAGGAAAAATGGAACGAAGCAAAATTCTATGTCGATCAGGCAAAAGTCCTGGCCGTCCCGGATGAACAATTCGAATCCAGCGAACCCCGCCCCTGGCAAATGGAACTGGCGATTCAGAACGCGATGAATCGTCAATCGTTTGATCCAGCAGTGATTCGGGCCAGTTTCGAAGATAAAGCAAATCAGGTCATTCAGGCGGATTACGATCCGACCCATGATTCTTCCAAAAATGTCACGGCTTCGGCAGTCGTTTCGGAGGACAACCAGTTCCGGAATACCGTATCGACGTCGGAGGAGTCGTCTCCCAAGTTCAATCCGATTCCGAAAACAGCCCAAGGTCATTACCTTTCCGGTCTGCAGGCACTTGATAACAAGAATCCTGACGACGCCCGCATGTATTTCGAGCGTGCCTGGAACAACCGCGACCAGCTGGACCCTGTGACCATTCAATCGGTACAGGATCAACTGACAAGGTTGACCATGACCAAACCCGACACTCCATCCTCGGAGGAAGTTGAGGGGACGGCCACTCAGGCGTCTCAGACATTGGATTTGAAGGATACCCGGTCGCAGCAGAACGCCATGTTCAAGACGCTTCAGTCTGAAATCTTCAAGGAGCGCGCAGCAGCGGAACGTCTGTTGGAAACCAACCCCAGGGAAGCCCTGGAAAAAATGACCATGGTTCGTGGACGAATCGCTCAATCGCAACTTGACGCGAACAGCCAGCGGCCTTTGTTGACCATTGTGGATCGCGATTTGAACGAAATGCAGTCCTACATTGATCGCAATCTTCCACAGATTCTCAACGATGAAACCAATGCGGATCGTCGTGAGCAAGTTGAACTTCGCCGCCAGCGTCGTGTTGACGACGGCACGCAGTTGCAAAAACTGGTCGAGGAATTTAACACACTGATTGATGAACAACGCTTCCCGGAAGCCCAGGTGGTTGCCCGTCAGGCAGCGGATTTGGCGCCGAACAGTGATGTGGTCGCGGTGCTTGTCGAAAAAGCCTCGCTGCTGCGTCGCATTGATCGAATGAACCGCATCAAAGCCGATAAGGAAGAAGGCTTTTGGGCGTCGATGGCCAATGTCGAGGAATCCTCGGCCGGCATGGATGATCAGATTCCCTTTCGAATCAACGATCCGGAACTATATGCAAAAAACAGGAATCGACGAATTGGCCGGATGGAAGAAGGTCAATACAGCTCCGAAGCCGATCGAAGAATCTGGAACACACTCCGAAACGAGCGAGTTCAGGGCGAGTACAAAGGAACACTTGCCGAAGCTGTCGATCAGCTGGCACGGCAGGCTGCTGTAAACATTGTTTTTGATGAAATGGCGCTGGCCGCAGAAAATGTCCAGAAAGATCGCCTTGTCGACATCCCTATTCGTGAGCCCATTTCGTTGCGAAGTGCCTTGGAAGTGATCCTCAACTCCGCCGGCCTGGTTTTTGTGGTCGAGAACGAGGTGATCAAGGTCACGAGCCGGGACGCCAGCCATTCCAAACTGGAAACCAAGACCTACTACATCGGTGACTTGATCATGCCGGTCACGGCGCCGCAAAACCCGATGCAAATGCACTGGATGCAACCAAGCATGGGTAATGCCAATTCCAACGGCGTGATGAACATTGCCAACACAAGCGGATCGTCCATTTCCGAAATGGCGATGGCTCAACGATTCGGTCGGGACGCATTGCTGGACGGTGCTGTCGCCGGAGCAATGTACGATGGCAACAACGGTCCAAATACCGGGCAACCAACCTTCGGAACCGTCGGTGCCCAACCACTCGGTGGTGTCACTCTGCAGGATTTCCAGCCCTTGATCGACTTGATTCAGAATACGATTCAGCCTGACACTTGGCAGGATACAGGTCAGGGATTGGGAACCATTGAAGCGTTCGTACCCAACTTGAGCTTGATTGTTTCGCAGACGCAGGCGATCCAGGACGAGATTCAGGATCTTCTGAAAAAACTTCGTGAGTTGAACGATGTTCAGATCGTTGTCGAAGTCCGCTTCGTCAGCCTTCGGGATGAATTCTTCGAGCGAGTCGGGATCGACTTTGATTTTTCGATCAACGACAACTCGAATTTGGTTGATCCCAACGCAGATGTTGTTACCGGGGGAAGTACGATCATCGGACGCGATCCGGCCGATACAACCCAGTTCACACCCACCAACGACCTCGATATCAAGTTCATCCAGAACAGCTTCTCGGCGGCGGAGCCCATCTTTGGGGGATTCCAGGCCGCTCAGGCAGCCAACTTTGGATTCGCGATTCTGTCTGACATCGAAGTTTTCTTTCTGATTCAGGCAGCCAAAGGCGATACTCGGACCAACATTACACAAGCTCCAACCGTCACCATGTTCAATGGTCAGAGTGCAAGTGTTACCGATGGTTCACAGCGGCCCTTTGTGACCTCCGTGGTTCCGGTCGTCGGCGACTTTGCGGTTGCTCACCAACCCGTGATCACCATTCTTCCAGATGGTACGAATTTGAACGTGACCGCCGTTGTTTCTGATGATCGACGATTCGTACGATTGCAACTCGTGCCGTTCTTTACACAAGTGACGTCAGTCGACACGTTCACGTTCGACGGGAGTACGACGACGGAGCAATCCAGTGCAACGTCCGTTCTTGACAACCTGCTTGACGCCGTTGATGGTGGGACTCGAACGACTGATGAAGAAACCCAGCGGACGACAACCCAGGGTATCACGGTTCAACTGCCGGTCTTGTCAACGACCTCCATTAACACGGTGGTCAGCGTTCCCGACGGCGGAACTGTCTTGATGGGTGGTATCAAGCGAATGAACGAAAGTCGGACTGAACGCGGCGTGCCGTTCCTCAGTAACGTACCTTACGTCAACCGGTTGTTCAAAAACGTTGGTATCGGTCATGAGACTCAAAATCTGATGATGATGGTTACGCCACGAATCATTATCCAGGACGAAATCGAAGAAGACCAGGTTGGTATCACCAACGTCAACTAGGATCAATTTGATCACTCGGACTTGCCAACGAAATTCGTTGTCAAGCATTACAAACCAAAGCCATCGGGATATTCCCGATGGCTTTTTTTGTCCCTCCGAAACAGCGACGGCGAACCGCTGGTTGCCCCGCAAACCCCGGTTGTCTATCCTATGCTTTTTCCCAAGTGACCCTTGGGGTTGTCGGCGGGTCGTGTCGGCCTGCAATTCCATTCACAGAACGCTGAGTTCGTGTCCAGTTATTCGGCGAAATCGGGTTATTTCTTGGATTGAACGACGGCCAACCTGAGTGCGCAAATCGGAGTCCGGCCCGTTTATTGATTTCCACCGGCGACGACTTTTCATGGCACAGCTGCTGTTGAATCGAGATTATCGCTCGGTTGGAGTAAATACGATCCGAATCATTGAGCCGATAATCCGAAGTCGACACGGTACCACCGTTCATCGCGATTTCGCGTCCGGAAAACAAGCGCCAGCGTGACACCCGTTGCGAACACCTGCGAAACCACCCAACAATTGACGAAGCGAAACTGCGGATCGATTGATTCCCGACCTTAACCAGGAGATATTAGACAGTGGAAAAATGGCAAATCGGCGTGTTCACGAGCGTAGACGCCGGACTTGGTGTTGATCTTGATGTGGCCAACGAGCTGGAAATTCCCACGATCCAAATCCACGCGCCTCACTCGGAAAACCGAACTCAATCCACGGCTGACGAGATACTGGAGAGGCTCGGCAAGTATGGTATCACGGTAACGGCGGTTTTTGGCGGATTCGATGGCGAAAGCTATGCAGACATTCCCACTGTTGTCAAAACGGTCGGTCTGGTTCCGCTGCAAACACGTGCGACCCGGCTTGCTGAAATGAAGGAAATCTCTGACTTTGCCAAAATGATTGGCTGCGGAGTTATCGCGTTGCATCTTGGATTCGTACCGCACGACACAGATGATCCGGGATATTCGGAGATTATCGGGATCACTCAGGAGCTATGTCGTTACGCGGCGGCAAACGAGCAGGCGCTGCACCTCGAGACAGGACAAGAAACCGCTGAGTCACTGATTCAGTTCATTTCGGACACCGGTTGCGACAACCTGTTTGTCAACTTTGATCCCGCCAACATGATCCTGTATGGAGCCGGTAATCCGATCGAAGCCTTGAAATTGATCGGCAACAAAGTCCACAGCGTGCATTGCAAAGACGCGAAATGGGCCAACCATCCGGGCCAGGAGTGGGGCCAGGAAACCAGACTCGGCGATGGTGACGTCGGAATGAGGGCGTATCTCCAAACGCTCAAAGAAATTGGATACACCGGGCCGTTGACGATTGAGCGCGAAATCCCGCAAGAACCGGCACGGCAAAAACAGGAGATCGGTCATGCCGTCATGCTGCTGAACAAACTCAAGGCAGATCTGCTTTGAACGTGCACGAACGCGAATTGCAACGAACTAGATTATTTTCGTACGATGGACACGTTCGATTCAGCGCCGGCGTCTGGCAAAAACTTGTTTTGACGGTCTAACGTTGTTTCCTCCGCCTCTTTCTGCGTGAGCCTCCATTGAAAATGATCCGAATCGCAACCGGAATTCTTGCTCTTACCGCATTACTGGGCGGCGCGTTCCTGTACCTGTTTCAGCCAGATGCAAACCTCTTTGTTGCCGGCATGTTGATTCGAATCGGGGCCATGCTCGGCGTTATCTGGCTGGCGTTCCCGCAACTTGAATCGCTCAGGGGCCGGATGCCAGCCATCCTGATCACCTTGGGGCTGATTTGCCTTGCTGTTGCGGCCGCCAGACCCAGCCTCGCCCGAGTTTTCATTACCGTCGTCACCGTGGCCTTCGGCGTCGGAGGCATGCTGAAGTGGATGTCAAGAATGGCCAATGACTCGCCAAATCGGAAAAAATGAAAGAGTCGATCCAATTTCGCTGGCTTCCCGCCAATTGATTCAGCGGGTTTAATTGAAATCAACGCAGTTGATTCGCGTTCGTCATGATTGCCCGGGACGAAATGCCTGCCTCACGGCGGCATTCAATTTCGGCCGGATACACCCTCGATTTGCATCCGAATCACGAGCCCTGGACTTGCCACCAGCGCACACCATCCCGGGGCTGTTTCCGCAGCCTCGAGAACGAAACCTTCAACGACGATTTACAACGGCTGAATGTTTTGTTTGGAAACCGATTAACTGTACGAGTCCAATTCAACAGATCTGCGACCCAACGTTCGATAGACTTGTCAATCGGTTTTTCGTCGACTGTCAACGGGAAGCAAGCCCGTTCGTACAAATCGGCGGAAAACGTCTGCTCATCGTTGAGCGGGCCATTATTTCCGACCAAAACGAGCAAGGATTGCCCGGGAGATGTGACAAGCCCGCGAGCTAATGGGGACAGGCTCCAGCCCAAATATTCAATCCCTCGAAAAGGTCTCGGTGTCGAAACTAGATCAGGCTGGCCATGGCGCCCCCCCGTTTTTGCACCACCAACATCGACTTGTTTTGAATCGAATCGTACACGTTGGCCTAAAGTGTCAATGGCCCGGACAATCAAGTCGACTGCTCCAGGGTACCATGGCGGTTCGGGAGTGGACGGAGGAACAAGCAGGAGAACGTCATGCGTTTGGCAATGGTGGAGCAAAACGTTCCCGTTTGTTTCCTTGCCGAGAAATTCCGGGCTCAGGAATCCAATCCAAAAACGACGGATCGCCTCCAGAACTCACGGATTGAGCAACAACCACATTGTGCCGGCGTGAATTCCCTCCAGTCTGGATCGAAGGCGATGATACAATCATGGAAAAACGCATCGTCATGGGTTGGCGGGAAATCAAACAGCAAATCGCCCGACTCCCGATCCGTACCTGGCTTCGCCGACCGTAGCCAGTCATGAAGCCGGATGTCCTTTACCCGGCAAAGTTGATTTCGCAATAATCCAAACGCCCAGTGCGGACCGCAAGCAATAAACAGGACTTTGGTCTGCCTCTCGATACCATTGCTCTGAAATTTGTTGGAAGGAAGAACTCGCGGAGGTGCTTGAACACCAGCGACTTCGATGTTGCTTGGCAATTCAATGCCGCCAATTACGACTAAAAAAACCGAAATCCCCGTATCGACGGCCGGAGCGATGGAAGAGACGGGTTGAACGCCAGCGTCGCTTCTTCCGTCAGTCATTATCATATCTCCCGCAATCGGACCGCTACGTTCCTGGTTGACGATCGTCTTGCCGCCAAGCCCAGTTGGACCGATGTCCCATACGGCTCAAGCTCGTTGTTCCAAGCAACTTGTGTTCTGGATTCGATTTCCGAGTCTGTTGAAGTCAAGCTTTCTGAACGATCACGGACGTTCAAATCAGCTGACTTCCAATAGAGCGATTGCCAGAGGTCGAACGATGGCGTTTCCAGATCACTCGACGCAAAACCGGTCATGTCCACGATCGTGCCCAATCTGGTAAGACACAGCATTACAGCAGGGAATTCACACGTCTTACCGGCGATCCAGGCTGCAATCCATCCCACCGCCAATGCCAGCACGATCGCAAATACTGCCAGTGCCAACCATCCTTGTTGCCGTGAAACTTGCAAGCCAACCAGAATCTGGTCCCAAAACTGGGCGTCCGAAGATCTCCCAGCGGGAGTCGAAGTAGTTTCTGGTTTTGGCAACATCCCGATAATCTCGGGCCGCGACAGATCACCGAACCGGTAAATCACGATGTCACGAGACAGTCAAAGTGCATCCGATTCCGAATCGTTTGAGATCCATTTGATGACTTCGTCAATTCGAAACGGACCATCCAACGAACGAAGGCCTTTTGCATCGGTTGGCAGGTCGCGCATATCCATGCTTGAACTAGTGTCTACCAAAACGGCGAGTCTGTATTTTTTTACAATCATCGATTCGATTCGCTTGCCGGGACTAACGACATACACGAGAATGCAGCAAAACGTAAAACACGCAGAGAAACCGACAGAAACTTCAGCACAAACGGCAAATCGCG
>JAHEBQ010000020.1:0-39040 GCA_024642205.1 Planctomycetaceae bacterium
TTCTCCCGTGTTCGACGATACGAAGCGTTCCATTGCGGAGAGACTTTCTTCGGCGAGTGCGGGTTCCGGTCGTCGAACGATTTGCCTTCGATCGAATAGACCACATTATTGTGAATTGACATCTGTTGAAAAATTCGATCACCGAACAGGTTGACTTCCGTAGGTGTCGAAGGTTCCGGCAAGGAACCCGAGGCTTGCCCGCTGCCACGCCCACCACCCCAGTTTTTTCGCATCGTATCCATCATCAACGTCGCATCATCGATGTCAAATGCATTGTGCCAGACACTCCTCCAGGCAACGGCGGAATCAAGGACGGACAGCGCCGCATCAAGCTTGGTGGCTTTTTCGATCTTGCTGCGACTCCACACCGAAAGGTCGGCACCGGTTTTGAAGTAGACGCGATCGCCATCGATCAATAACTCGCCTGCCGGTCGCCAGCTTTTCTCTCGCCATTCCTCAATCAGCCTTTCCTCCACGGAATCACGTGTCTCCAGCACATATTTACCCGAGGCTTTGGCGCCGGACAACATGTTTCCATCCGCGTCGGCACCTTTGGAATATTTTTCCCTGGGCTCGAAATAAAACTGCCAGACCGCTGCCAAGTCACTTTCCATCATCGAGTCGGGTACCGCCTGCATCGTGCCGTAGCGACGCGCGTTTCCCATCGGCATGATCCAATTCCGATTGACGGATTCGCTGAGTTCATTTGTCATCAACGCCCCAAGCGACCTGCGGACGAGATCCACACGTTCGGAATTGGCTTTGATTTCTTCGGCTTTCTCCAGGGAAGCTGTCGCCGATTTCACGTCTCCCAGGAAGGAATGGCAAAGGGCGATTCGGGCGTAAACTTCCTCCAGCGGGACCGTCGGATCCGGGTAGTGTTGAGCGATTTTCTCGAACATTCGCCGGGCGCCAATAAAATCGAACTGATCCAGGTAGATACAGCCAAGATCAAAGGCGGCTTCGTCACCCAGCGAACTGATGAAATAGTTTCGAACCACCTGGTTCAATGCCGTCACATCGGTTCCACTGGCCGCCTCCGCCAGAATTTCTTTCGCTTCAGCATCGGCAATCACGCGATACGCCAACAGTCCTTCGGAGGGCAGTCCCGCCAGGATCGCCTCGACTTGTTGAACGAGCGAAAAATATGTTTCTCCATCACTTGAATACAGCGCGTCCCCGCTCCGTTTTAATACCGCCTGCCAGAGTGTACTGGCAACGCGATACTGACCGTCGTTCCGCATCCGTTCGGCCGTAGCGAGAACATCTTCCAGGTCCGGGTCGGTTTTCAGGACGGCTCCGGATTCGGAATCCAATTCGATTTGCTCGATCTGTTCACCAAATCCCCGGAACCCGCCAGCCTGGATCTGAAGCCGCTGCATCGCTTGTCCGGGGCTCGCAAATCCCAACACAAGCCCGATGACAACCGCCAACGGGAAACCTGGCAAGCGCACCGATAGCTGATTGAATCGATTCATGATATTTCCCTCCTTTCACCCGCTCGGACATCTGGCCTGATCAGGACTAACGTTTTTTGCCCCAAAACCAGCCGAGGAACTGCTCCAGTGCCAGGATGCAAAACAAGACCACCAGAATCTGCATCCAGATTTCCGTATCCCCGCCGGAGACTTTTTCCCCCGCAAGCTGTTCGGTGGAAACCAGTTTGACCTTGTCACCAAAAAAGTCGCCTTCCATGGAAGCTTGTGGAAGGCGCTTGAGCTTGCTCTCACGCGGGTCGACATTGGCCGCGAACAGTACCGCCTCCTTCTCCCCCGTGTGCCTGGTAAGTCCCAGCTCGTAAAAGCCCCGCCGGTTGATATTGTCGAAATCGACTTTATAGAGCACGCTTGATTTCGCTGCTTCGGTATCGTTTACCGGTCGGGCGACCGATTCGATCTTTTCGTTTTTTGGATTCAGCAGTGCAACGCGATTTTCATAGGCCGACATGTCAACCGGATAGGTCACGGTGCCACCGATATCGACAATCCCGCCCTCGCCCGACGAACCGACGAGATAGTCAATCAGATCGATCATGACCGGCGGAAACGTCGGGCTGCTGGGCCACATCGTCCAATCCCCGTCACCAGGAATCGTGAACATGATAACGTTGCCCGATCCATAGGTTCGATCAACCATTGCTGGCGAATTTTCCTGATCATTGAGTCGAAGCGGAACCAACATCGTCTTGCCAATCAGTTCCGACTTCAATTCCGACGTCCACCAACTGAATACGTCGACACTCGAGAGACTTGACGCATCACTGTCGACGATCACTCTCAGGGCAGGGTGGATTTGTGGATCGATCTCGAAATTCACCCATTTGGCCATCGTCGGATCGCCTGTCATGTTAACCAGCCCCAATGGAGAAAGTCCGGCGCCATCCTGATAAAATGTCTCGTTAAACGTCTTGGCTCTCACGCGGTTGCCCGGCATGAACACCAGTGCGCCTCCGTCGCCGACCCATTGCTCCAGCGATTTCACGCGGTCCCTGGACGCCTCGTCGACATTGCACAAAAAAATGACCTCGAAGTCCGAAAGCGACTCGGTCTCCAGTTCACTTGCCGTAACGACTTTCATGTTCATTCCGGTCCCGGCGACCTGAAGACTACGTAAATAATGTGTCTCACTTCGCTCCGAGGAAGCCGACGGATCACCGTCGACCAGCAGAACGGAAATCCCGTCTTTGACTCGCGACGCAAAAAACGAAACGCTGTCTTCCAGCAACTGGTCAAATACCAGCCCTTGTTCACCCAGGGACTGGCGATCGATTTCAGCCTTGACCCGGTAGTTCGTAAAACGGGGTTTCACCTCCGTCGCATCAGGGAAGTCACCGTCGTCGACTTTTGCCACTGGAAACACGTAACGAAACGCCAGTTCGGATTCCTGTCCGGGTGCCAGCGAAGGGATCACCTCGTAGTCCGGCTGGCCCTCATCGACCTGTAACAGGACTCGAACATCATTGACGGTTTGTGTTCCGTAGTTCGCCACCTTGACATTGAACTGAATCACCTTGTCAGCGACCTGCAAATTCTGCGGACGGACGCTGGTGATTGCCAGGTTTTGATCGTTGGGCCCCCCCACATCCACAATAAAACAACCGACGGTTTGCTCCGAAACGTCGGTCATCAACCTGTTCGGTGCGGATTCTGTTGTGGCATCGAGCGCGTTGATCCAGTCGCTTTCGCGCATGTCGGAGAAGAAATACGTGACACGCCCGCCCCCTTCACGCTGACCACTGACGTAACGCTTCAGTTCGGTCAGGGAAGCCGTATAATCCGCCACCTTGTCGGTGCATTCGAGATCGTCAATCGCCTGCGACAATGATGGCAGCGTGTTCTTGGTCAGCGGCTCGTTGGCCAGCAGCGGCTGCTCGGGGTTACTGGTCAACATGATCGTCAACCAGTCTTCGGTTTTGTCGGAATCGGCAAACTGGGCGAGTAACTCCTTGACGTTTTCTTTGGCAACATCAAAAGCTGGCTCGGCGTTCCGGAGCACATGCTGACTGAGAGAGTCATCAATCAGCATCACGCGTTCCAGTTTCTGGGCCTGTTGCAACACGCTGGTCACACTGGAAGGCAAAAACGGTCGGGAAAACATCAATGCAATCAGCAGCATCGCGAGGCAGCGCAGCATCAAGAGGATGAAATTCTCCAATTGAACTCGTCGTCGATTTTTTTTGTCGGCTTCAAACAGAAAATCCATCGCCGCCCATTGGACGATTTTGAACCGTCGTTTGTTCAGCAAGTGGATGAGGATTGGCGAAGCAACAGCGAGCCCGCCAAGTAGCATCCACGGATTCATAAACCAACTGAGCATTTGAATATTGTCCTGTCGTCCCTAAAAGTTCTATCCGGTAATTCCCGGGATTCGTATTTCCAGCTTGCGTTTCGGGCTATGGGTGATGCCTGGCCCTCGCGTTCCGGGTGAGTTGGTCTTGAGTCAGATTCATGGGCTTGCGTCTCGGGCTGGAAATTCAGTCAGGCAGGTATTTCAAGTCAGGCAACGATCTAAACGTTTTTTCTACGCGATTTGGCGCGGAAATTAAGATAGCTGGAAAGCACTCCATCGAGCGGCTTGGAAGTATCCAATAACACGTGATCAATTCCGGCCACAGCACATACTTTCTTGATCTTGACCATGTACCGCTGGACCGCTTCCAGGTACGACTTGCGCAGCGACCTCGGCTCGGTGTGAAGCTCCGCATCGACCTCCATCCCCTTGAACAAGGTGTTGTCCTCAAACGGAAACTCCAACTCGTCGTGGTGCATTACATGAAACACGATCACTTCATGTCGGCGAAGTCGGAATTGGCTGAGCGCCCTGGCCAACTCGTCAGGATCAAGGAATAAATCGGAAAAAAGCGCGATAATCCCCCGTTTTCGAATCTGGGAAGCCAACGCCATAAACGGATCGCTGACATCGGTGGTATTAGCTGGCTCGACCTGCTCCAGTTCATGGAACAACAACTTCAGGTGCGAAGGATGTGACGAAGCCTTCAGGTTCTTGTCGATCCTGTCACTGAACAAGACCATCCCGACCGCGTCCTGCTGTTGCTGCATCATGTAGCCCAGGCTCGCGGCAGCGGTCGCAGCGTAATCGAACTTGCTCCAACCGGACGTTTCACCGTACTGCATCGATTTACTGCAGTCGACGATCAGGTGACACTTGAGATTGGTCTCTTCTTCGTATTCCTTGATGTAAAGCCGATCGGTTTTCGACCAGACTTTCCAGTCAATGTGACGAAGGTCGTCACCGGGGGAGTACTCACGGTGGGCGGCAAATTCGATGGCAAACCCGTTGTAGGGACTACGGTGTTGCCCGGAGATAAACCCTTCGACAACCAATCGCGCACGCACATCCAGACGCTTGATTTTGTCAAGCGTTTTCGGATCCAGGTATTTGGTTCCAGGAGCGTCAGTCGACATTCATCATCCATCGTTTGAACAGGAAAATCTCAAGGCACTCGATCCCGACAACAGGCATCCGGCCGTTCATCACCTTCAGTGGTACTGGTTAACCAAACGCCTTGACCAATTCGGGCACCATCTGGTCGCCCTCACTTCGTTCAGGAATCTCGATCATCAAGCGTTCAATAATGTCGTCCGATGTCACCCCGGTGGATTCGGCATTAAAGTTGGTGATGACGCGGTGGCGGAGAACGGGCTTCGCGACGGCCCGCAGGTCGTCCGTGGTCGCGTAGGTCCGGCCTTCCAACACGGCCCGAGCCTTGGCTCCCAACAGCAAATTCTGAACACCCCGTGGACCGGCTCCCCACGAAATAGCCTCCTTGACGAACTCGGGGCAATCATCCTCAAGCACGCGAGTTGCACGAACAATACGCAGCGCAAAATGAATCAGGTGGGGTGCAACTGGCACGCGGCGCACGAGGTGCTGCAAACGCAAGATGTCCTCACCAGTCAAAACCTGCTCGACCTTGGTACTCAAATCAGCCGTGGTGGTTGCCGCAATCTGATATTCTTCATCGTAAGACGGGTAGTTGACGAAGACCTTGAACATGAACCTGTCCTGCTGGGCCTCGGGAAGGGTATAAGTCCCTTCCTGTTCAATGGGGTTCTGCGTCGCGAGTACAAAAAAGGGTGCTGGCAGAAGATTCCGCTCGCCGCCAATGGTGACTTGCTTTTCCTGCATGGCCTCCAACAGAGCCGCCTGAGTTTTGGGAGGCGTTCGGTTGATTTCATCCGCCAGAATGATGTTGGCGAAAACTGGCCCTTTGAGAAACTTGAACTCCCGTTTACCGGTCGTCTTGTCCTCCTGAATCACTTCGGTGCCAACAATGTCGCTGGGCATCAAGTCAGGCGTGAACTGGATCCGGTTAAACTCCAGATTCAGGGTATCGGCCAGCGTGCTGACCATCAGCGTTTTTGCCAAACCGGGAACGCCTTCGAGCAGGCAGTGGCCCTGGGCAAAGATCGCGATCATCAGTTGCTCGATGACTTCGTTCTGGCCGACGATGACCTTGCCAAGCTGCGCCCGCACCGCCTTGTAGGATTCGCTCAACTTCTCAAGTGCCTTGATATCCTCGCCGCTCAGTTCAGCCTGGCCGCCGGAAACGCGATCGTTCATGTCTTTTTCCTGATTCAAAAGTTGGTTGATTCCATGGTTGAATTGTAAAAATGAGTTTGAAACAAAACACTCAAATATGGGCCTGGCTCGGATTTCTTCCAACCAATAGAAACGCGTGAGAAAAGTAAACGTCTGGCCGGTCCTGGGCCCACAATAAGCTTACCCTCTTCAACCCGAAATTGATTTTGTAATTCATTTGCATTCGCAGTCCTGAAGACTGCTTCAAACGGCGATCAAGCTCCCGCATGGCGCAGTCAACTATTGTCGCTTGTCGCAAGTTTTATTTTAACCCACCGAAGGTCAAAAGTTCCATTTTGTCGGGAAAACGATCGTGAACCACTGTTATTATCGATAGTTTCGAGTTTTTGATCAAACAAATCAAAATATCTGCGATTGGCCAGAAATTACTCGCGGCCCGGAATAAAATTCCTCTCTTTGCGCAATGGTTCACCGAATGGCGCGCACGATGATCGCAGGCAATCCGCCATTGGCATTCGCCATTGGACGAGGTTACCCCGTTGGAATTGTCCGCATGCGAATCTCGTATTGCACCGGTCAACCGCCGTCCTTTTGTAGAATCAACTTGGTTGATCGACGCGAACATGAAATAATAAACAAATGAGTCAAGCAGCCGAAAACAACGCAAAACGGAAGAACTGGCGACCCTTGGGAATGTCGTTCCTGACGCATTTGCTGTTTCTCCTGTTCCTGGTTCTTTTGGGATATTTTTATACCGTCCCCGGTTCCAGCGAAGGGACACTTCGGCGAGTCGGCGTGGTGCTGGCGGTTCAATCAGAGAACCAGGACGCCGAGTATCTTGACGAAACGGATCTTCGGGAGGAAACCGCGGATGCCACTGACATCGAACAAACCAATCCAGCGATGAATCCACCACCTGCACTGGCAGCCGAATTTGAAACGCCGGATCGTCCAGAATTGCCAGGAGTCGAGTCGTTACGGGATTCCGATCTGGACGCCAACCAAATGGCAGAGGTTCCCAGTAATGCAAAATCGGATTCTCACTATCAGCTGTCAGAACAGGATTTGAAGCTCATCCAGTCCGACCAACGATTGCTCCAAGCTCGGGCTCCAGCGGGCGACCCGACGACGATCAGTGTGTTTGGAAGCGGTGGCATGACCGGGAGATCATTCGTGTTTGTGATTGACCGCTCGTACAGCATGGGCAACCAGGGACTGGGCGTGATCGATGAAGCCAAAAAGCAGCTCACGGCGGCCATTAACCAGCTGGAGCCCCACCACACGTTTCAAATTGTCGGCTACCATGAAACCACTCACACGATGTTAAAGCGCCAGCTTCTGGCGGCCAATGACGCGAACAAGCAAGCGGTGCCGGGGCACATCAGCAGTATGAGTGCTTTTGGTGCCACGAATCATGAAAATGGACTGATTGCCGCCGTGGCCTTCAAGCCCGACGTCATCGTGTTAATGACCGATGGAGGTTATCCTGAACTCAACGGTGGACAACTCAAGATGATCGGGCAACTGGCTCCCCGCGGTTGCCAGATTCACTGTATCCAGTTCGGAATCGGGCCACTCCAGAAAACCACCAACTTCATGACCCAGCTGGCTGCTCAGAATGATGGCTCCTTTCGCTACATCGACGTGACCCAGTGGAAAAAGAACAACTAAAGCACAAGACCGTCAGGACATCAACCTTCATGTCAACCAGGATTCCATTAAGCAAGAAACTTACATGCCAGGCTGTGATGAACTCAGCCCGCTTTTTCCTGGCGACAATTCTGTTGCTTGGCGGTGCAAACTTCGTTAAGGCAGAAAAGTTTCAAGTCAGCCTGAACGGTGGTTCCGTCATCACCGTCGACGTTGCGGGCGATTCGTTCGCCTGGACGAAGGTGCTCAGCGACGGCGAGATGATCAAGGAGCGGGTCACGTTCGATAATGTTCAACAACTCGTGTTGAGCGATTCGCCGGCCAGCGAACAGGTTTCCGAAATTCGCCGATTCATCAGCATGCTCGGGAGTCCGGATTACCTTGAACGCCAATTGGCCGAAGACAGACTTTCTGATCCAAAATTTGGCGGCAATTTCAAATCGATGATCAGGTCTCAAATCGAACATGCTGCCTTCGAAGTTCGCTATCGCGTCACCAGGATTCTGTACCGTCTCGATAATATCGAAGGTGAAACCAGCAAAAACGAGTTTGACCGCCTGTTCCTCAAGAACGGCACGATCGTGGAAGGGGATGCCGGGAGCTTTCAGCTCGCGTGCACGTATCGAGGTCGCGCGATGTCGTTTTCGCGAAAAGACATCAGGTTGGTATCCAGGCCCGTTCGATCCGAAGCCGTCGAACCGTCTGAGCCAAAAACGCAGGTCGAGATGTTTCACGACTACCGTGGCAATTTCTATCTGCCCCAGCAAACCACCGTTGATTTTGAATTGGCCCCCAATGGTGCGGAAATCCGCAGGAACATCAATGTGAATGAGATGTTTACTCCGGTGGGGCTACAGCTTGGTACCGAACAGGAGGGCTACATCGGCATTTCAGGTTACGGGTTCAAGTTCGCTGACAAGCCAGCGGCCGACAACTCGATCTGCGTGTTTGAAACGATCGGCACGTATTCAAAACGATTCAAAGGCGTGATGGAACTCACGTTTTGCATGCCGAATCAAAAGTCGGTTGCGGCGGGCGTTAATGAAATCGGCCTGCTCATGGCCCGTGTCAATCACAGTCGCGATTTTATTGTCGAAGCCTACAATGCGGACGGACAAATCCTGGCGTGTGTTGAATCATCAGACCAGCCTTGCGTTTTCGCGGGCGTGAAATCAAATGAGCCAATTGCGCGGGTCCGGATTCTGTCGAATCCGTACCTGTTTCGCGTCGACCGTGGCATCGACGAAGACTTTGCCGTCGACAGTATCTGCTTTTCGAGGCCCGTTCCAGTCTCCAATCCCAGCGGTGACGGTCACCCCACCGTGCGTCTGAGAAATGGTGACCTGATCCAGGTTGATTCGATCAACCTCCAGAGTAACGATTCCATTTCGATCGACTCATTCAACCAAGAACCCATCGAGGTTCAGCTCGACGAAGTCAAAGCATTGCATTTTGCGACCCAGCTCGAAGAAACAAAGAAAGCAAAATCGTGGACAGCGATGCTTGCCGATCGCAGTACGATCTACGTCGATCCGGGTGATTCATTTACCAGTACGAGTTTCCCGTCGCTGAAATTCAAGCCCGATGAATTGGTTGGACTCTGGTCGACGCAAAACCCGGCGCGTTTCCCAATGGCTTCGGATTTCGACGCCGGGAACAGGGTAATGGTCTTTCCTACCTGCCGGATTGCGGCCAACACAATTGAATTCTCTGACCTGGGCTTCGAGTGGGACGAGTCAGCAGTAAAATTGCAGCAGCCGCTGCAGATTGACGGAGATGAAAAAGGTGATGAAGATCCCACACCCCAAATCTCCGCTGTCCAGTTCATCAAGACCTGGCCCGAAAATATCCCGACCCTGTGGATGAGCCCCCCCAACCGTCCGTCCGCCAGCACCGGTCAGCTACGACTGACCGATGGCCAACAACTTGTCCTGGGTAGCGACTCCATTTTCAAATTGACAAAAATTGACAGACAGGAGGTCACGCTATCGGTCGCAGGCAGACAATCCAGAATCCCGCTCAGCGATGTCCTGAGCATCGAGTTTCCGGATCAGCCGCCACGGTAGTCTTGAGCAAAGCCTCGATGTCTTCGCAATTCAATTGTTGCGACCAGGTAAACTGGCGATGCAACAAATAACACGAAATCGCGCTGAATTCGCTGGTGAGGCCACCAGTTCCACGGATGGCAGGCGACCACGGACAGAAAAGTCTGGAAAATCATGCGGGCTCGTCCCTCAAGGGACCACGTCTGCGAGGCAGTGGGTCGGCGAAGCCAAGTCGGCGAACCAGGAATCATGACCTTGCTCAACAATCACAGGACAAAACTCTCGAATGGAATCAGAAATCGAATTGGATGTGATGGCCGTCGGTGCCCATCCCGACGACTGCGAAATCGGTTGTGGTGGCACACTCGCGCAACTCGCCCGCCAGGGATTGCGAGTCGGAATTGTCGATTTGACCGATGGAGAACCAACTCCCAACTGCTCCAGCCCGGCGGCGCGCCTGCAGGAAGCCGAGGCCGCGGCATCGAGACTTGGTATCCAAAAAAGAATTACCCTTGATCTTCCCAACCGACGATTATTTGATACCTTCGAATCACGAATCGCTTTGGCAAGACACTTTCGTATTCACCGCCCCAAGATTGTATTTTGTCTGGAGGGCAAAACCCCGACTGCTTCACCGGATCATTGGCAAGCCATGCAGATCACGGAGGCGGCAGTCTTTTACAGTCGGTTGAGCAAGTGGGACGAACATTTTGGACGGCTGCCGGTTCATGTCATTTCGCGGCAAGTCTATTACTCACTGTTTTACGAGTCGCAATGGAGCGGCATCGGGCCCCGGCAATTCGTTTTCGATATCACCGACACGCTGGAAACGAAAATCGAGGCAGTCAAGTGCTACCGCTCCCAGTTTCCGCCGGAAAAAGACTACATCTATGATCGCATCCGTTCGATGGCCAACGCGATCGGTCTTTCCGCCGGACTGCAATCCGGCGAAGTACTGACAGCGACCACGGCTTTGGGGAGCCGTAACCTGCTACAAACGCTCCTCCTGTCCTGAACCATTCATTTCTTGATTCCGCAATCCAAGTTTGATTCCATGCCCAGCCATCGCGTTTACTTTAACAACCACGCCGGAATTCGTTTGTCCGGCATCATTGAACTCCCCAACCCGGCTGACTTTTCCGGAATACCGCCCCAGGCATTTGCCCTTTTTTCCCATTGTTTTACCTGTACCAAAGACCTCAAGGCGATCGTGAGAGTCAGTCGGGGCCTGGCCCGGCACAATATCGGCGTGCTTCGCTTTGATTTCACTGGCCTGGGAGACAGTCACGGAGATTTTTCCACGTCAAACTTCGAATCCAATCTCGCCGACATCCAGGCTGCCATTGGCTGGCTCGCGACAGAGTATCAGTCGCCCCAACTGCTGGTCGGACATTCACTGGGCGGTGCAGCCATGATGGCGTCCGTGAACATGATCCCCTCGGCCAAGGCGATTGTGACCATCGCGGCGCCGTCGTGCACAAAACACCTGGCCGCATTCTTGGGAAAACTTAGCCCTTCGATTGAATCTGACGGTGTGGGTACCGTCACGATTGGAGGACGGACACACACGATTCGCGATCAGTTACTGAACAGTTTGCGCAATTTTGACCTGACCACCGCGATCCAGGAAATTAGGATACCGCATTTGATCTTCCATTCATTGGCGGACGAAACGCTTGACTACCATCACGCCGAAGATATTTTTGCACACACCGGCGGCGCAAAGTCCCTGATCACCCTGGTCCACTCGGATCATTTGCTCGTCAACCAGCCCCAAGACGTGACCTATGTTTCTGACTTGATGGCAACCTGGTCGGAACGGTTCTTTGCCGTTCCGTGACCAGTCAATGGATGAACTGAGTCAAACCATGAACGCCATCGGGCGTGGATCAATCAAAACTCGAGTGACTTTTCCCGTTCGCGTCGAACCAGGTCCCAAAATCTTGGCTCCGCGTGAAGGCCTGACTCATCCCCGGTCGGGATCCAAGTCCCGGACAGGTCGCGATAGAAATCGGAATTGGCGGTTGTCGAGATCGGCGGTGGTCCACCTGGAGGTAAGCGTTGAGCTATGCCACCATGGGGTGAATTCTGTAAACGCAAAGTCGAAAGGCGTTTCGAGTCGAATCCGGATTGATCGGATGCAAACCCTCCCGATCCGAAATTCTCAATCCAATCCAGGCCCCGTTGAGTCTGATACCCGCGTCCAATGAACTCTTCGAGAAAGTCCATGGCATCGTCATAATTGCCCTGGTCGCACTCCAATGCGGCAAGCCTCAACAATGCCGAGTAACGGTAACGCGCAAATTTTCTGACTTTCAACAGGGCTTGCCGCGTCTGGTTGTCCAGATCCGCGATCTGCTGGTCCCGCTCGTCGGAAAGTTCCGCGCTGAGCGGCTTGGATCTGGAAAGTTCATTCCAATCCTGGATCGCGGAACGCCGAATCTCCCAGAGGCAGCTCGCATAGCCGTCCCACGCATATCCATTGAGCGGATCCTGCTCCATCAACTTCTGAAATTCAATTCTGGCAGAAGGCCAATCCTTGTTAATAACCAGAACATTGGCACGCTTCCTGGCAGGCGAATAATCCGAGGCGTCGCTTTCGGCATCCCCTTCCAGGCGGTTGACCAACACGGTCAACAAATAGAACGCGCCACAAAACGCGAGCAGAATCCCTGTATCACGAAAAAACCTTTTCAATTCCGTCACCTGAAATCGTGAAAACCTGTTTTCGTATTCCGTCCGGCGGTAGCCCCACTCGCAAACCAGGAAACGCCTATTTTTCTCGCAATGCCCTGAAGTATTGTTGCGCGTGCTCCCGCTGGATTCGAGACATTTTCTGATTTTCCAGCGGATCGGATTCTTTACTGACGGAGGCCTGAATCAGCTCGCGAGTTTCGCTGACCGACCGACTGGTAATATTCTCCCCATCCGCCGTCCCAGTGACCACCGTTTCACCCTGCTGCAATTTGCCTTGAACTTTCGAACGGAAAGATCCGGTGTCCTCTTTTTCCAGGTCACGTTTGCCACCTCCGGGTCCCTCGCCTTGGGCCCAATCCTGCCATTTCGGATCGCCCTGTTTGTTGCCTCCTTGATTCATTCCCTGCTTGCAACCCTCCGCCATTTCTTCGAGATCTTCAAGAGCTTCGAGTTCGTCCATTTCCTGCTGCATGGCTTCGATCTGTTCGGCCAGATCCTCGAGCGACTGGCCTGCTTCCTTCATGGCCTGCGCCTGTTGCTCGGAATTTTTTCCGGGCTGTTTCTGTTGACCGTTTTCTCCCTGTTTCGGTTGACCGTTACCCCCTGGTTTCAGGCATTGAGCACATTTTTCAAGGTTCTCGGCCATCTTTTTCATTTTTTCCTGCTGCTTGTCCATCGCTTTCTTGTCATCCAGTTTTTGCTGCAACTGGGCGGCCTTATCGAGATCGCCCTGGTCGAGAGCTTTCTTGATCTGCTCTTCGAGCTTTTTCTTTTCCTCTTCGTGGCGATCTGCAATCTCTTTCAGTTCATTCGCCATTTGCTCAAGATCCCTGGCAAGCTTCTTCTTTTCCAAATCATTGAGGTCACCAGCCTTGAGTTTATCCGCCAATTCCTGGATGGCCTTCTTCGCCTGTTCCATATCGCCCTTGCTCATCGCATCGGCCAGTTCCTTGGCTGGTCCCTGACCTGCATCCTTGAGCTGATTCAGGCTCTCTTTCAGTTCCTGGCTGCTGCCAAGCTCCTTGCGGCGATCCTCGATTTGCTTTTTGATGTCATTCAATTTGACGAGCGCTTCTTTTTTGTCCGTGTTTTTGTCTTCCAGAAGTTGGTCAAACTTTTTTTCCAAGGCTTTCAAATCCTTGTTGGCTTCCTTCAGACCTTTGGCGATTCGCTCTTCCCGTTTTTCTTCCAATTGTTTTTTCAATTCCTTGATCGCAACCTCGATCTGTTGGCGTTCGAGTTTCTCGGGTTCCGTTGCTGCCGCCGACGCACGTTTCTCGGCGTTGGGAATAAACAACAACGCAACCAGCATCAACAGCGGAATGAGCGGAAGCAGTGCCCGCATCGTTGGCTGATAACGGAACTCATCACGCACATCGATCATCTCGGCTCGGTTTTCGGCGTCCTCAACGAGTGCCCGTCCTGCACTGGTATCGACTGCTGAAGCGTCAAGCGACAGTGCGCTTGACAACCGTTCTTTCAAACCGAATCGCCTGTCGACTTCGATTGCGACATTGAGAGGCGATTGGCGATTCACCCAGGTCAAAAATACCGTCGCCAGCAAACCAATCAACGCGCCACATGCGATCCAGGAGTAAACCCAAACCTTGTAGCTCTGTTGCGTTTCAAGAAACCCCAAATGCCAGATCTTCGGAATCGCCATCCCAATGACCGCCAACAACAATCCTGCAAATGCACTCCATGTCAGGATGTTAAAAAACGTTCCAGTGATCATGCGGCGACGAGCGCGGGCGACTTGTTTATTGATTTCGTTCACAGACGGTCTCCTGACGATTCTTCCATCAAACAGCATTCAACTTGGTCAATACGCCAACCAGGAGTGCAATTGCCACGCCGGATCCTCTTAAGTTTAACGTATCCACTCCAACAAGGCGAACACCAGGAATTCCCAGGTCGCTCGTGCACGCAGTTCAAGAAAAACCAGGAACGCGAATGATTGGACCCTTCGCATCAATCGTTCCCGCCTTACCTCAAAAACTGGACCCATTGAATCAAGCAGCCTTGGACAAACCAGCCGTTCTCGATCGCCCCATCAACGCCCCATCAACGCCCCAAAGCCCCCCTTCTTCCTTGAATTTCAGTCGTTTGAACTCTACGAAACTGGAAAACAAAAATCGCTTCAGAGCAACCCGATTGAACCCACTATATCCTGCGAACCGCTTCCATCGGCCCATTCTATGTCGTCAATCTTGTACAATACTATCGCGAAGCCAATTTGATACCGAAAAAACAGCATATGGCCGGATTCCCGGTTACTGCAGTGGAGAGGTGGCGGTCCGACTGGAAGAGAGCTTGTCTGAACGCACTCTTGATCCGCCAGTTGTGATTGCCGTCGATCCATCAGTTTATTCGTCATTCGCGTGTTCGCTCAAAACGATCCACACATGAAGCCCCTCGATTCCAATCCGAATTTCAAACCCAATTCGCCGCAGGGCAGTGCGCTGGTCGCCGATTTGCCCTCACCGATTGAATCGGGTCATGCGGATCTGGTAATTTTCGATGGCGATTGTGTGTTTTGCACCGCACAGGTCAAAAACCTGAGGCGATTCGATGGCAGGAACCGATTGGCCTTTATTTCGCTCCACGACAAATTCGTGACCGAGAATTTTCCGGACTTGAGCCACAAACAAATGATGGAACAGATCTACGTTGTTCCCAACTCAAAAACAGGGTATACCCGACATCGCTACGGTGGAGCCGCAGCAATCCGTTACCTGACTCGACGCCTTCCCCGACTCTGGATTTTCGCACCGCTGTTTCACATTCCATTTACGCAACCGATCCAGCAATGGTGCTATCGGCAAATCGCGAAACGCCGATACAGGATCGCGGGGAAAACGGATTCGAGCTGTGATGAAGGCGGAACCTGTGACCTGCACTTCAAGGATTGAATTCAAGAAATGTTCGCTTCACTTGACAAAATCGACAGCGTATCCACTCGCTGAAGGCATCAGAAAAGTTACTTTCCCAATGCCAAACGAGTTAATCGTCCTTCTTGGCGAGCAAAAACCGGGGATCATTCATCCGGTTGTTCGCCAATTGAAATAGCGATGGAATTTTTGCGACCAAAAGTCATTTATCAACCAAACCTGGTTCGCCGACGATCGCCGTTTTCCAACCACCTCCGGAAGGTCGGGTTCGGTTTTTGGGCTTTACAGCGGGAAATGTTGCCACTCGGCCAAGTTCGCTGGCGACCGTATCGCGACACCAACCCACGACCGAAGCTTGCTCGCTCTCCAGGCACGCATCGACCCAACGGGTGCGGAATCGAGAGTCAACGATGGTTCGAGCTTCTTCACATCTCACCCGCTGCTTTTATCGTGGGTCAATGCGGAAGCTTTTTTTGACGCCCCTAAAATGGCAAGGACGGAAGCAAAAGCCAAAGCAGCGCAGCCAACAAAAACCCTACCAAAGAAACAACCGACGAGATCACGGTCCAGGTCTGAAAGGTCTGCTTCTCGGTCATCATCATGTAACGACTAACCATCCAGAACCCACTGTCGTTGACATGGGAAACCGCCGACGCCCCGGCCGCGATTGCGACCACAACCAGTGCCAACTGCGGTTGCGACAATCCTTCTGCCAGGGACGAAATCAATCCCGCAGCCGTCACCATCGCGACGGTGGCCGACCCCTGAGCGACTCTGACCAAAACGGCAAACAGGTAGGCCAACAGGAGAATCGGAATCCCCCATCCCTGGCAAACATCACGTAACGCGTCACTGACTCCGCTGGCCCCCATGACTCCCTTGAACACGCCGCCGGCACCGGTGATCAAAATAATGATGCCCGCGGGACCAAGTGACCTGGTCGTGACATTCATCAACTCCGTTTTATCGTAACCGCGTCCATATCCCAGATAGACCAGCGCCAAAACGGTTGCGATCAGCAGGGAGATGATTGGGTGCCCCAGGAAATAGAGCGACTTGATCCCCAAACTCGAAGAGGAGATTTCTGCCGAAACAGCGGCCGCATAACTGGCTCGATTCAACCCGGGGTCAATTCCGGCAGCAACATATTCTTTGACAATTGTACCGATCAAAATCAAAACAATCGGCAAGCCAATCAAAAACATCACCGAGGCAAAACTCGGCAGCTGCGATTCGTCTGCCGGCCCTTCATCAAACTCATCCGGTGGCCCGACATATAGTTTCTCCACCATGCGTTTGGGCACGAGGATTCCACCGATAATTGCGGTCGGCAAACCGACGATGCATCCAAACAGGATTACCCAGCCCAGTCCAACTCCCAACTCGTAGGCCACCCACACCGGACCTGGAGTGGGAGGAACGAAGGCGTGCGTCACCATCAATCCCGCCAACAATGGCAAACCAAACGCCAGCACTGACTTTCCGGTTTTTCGGGAAAGCGCATACAGAATCGGGGCCAGGATCACCAGCGCCACATCCAAAAACACGGGAATCGAGATTATGAAGCCGGTCATCACCATCGCCCACGCCGCCCGTTTTTCTCCAAAAATCTTCAACAGCGATTTGGCGAGACTTTGCGCTCCGCCTGAATGCTCCAGCAACGAACCAAAAATCGCGCCCAAGCCGATGATCGTCGCGATGAAACCCAGACTCGACCCCATCCCGGCCTGGATTTGATCGCCAATCTGCGTCAACTCCAGTTTTCCCGCGCCGCCTGTCAGTTCTTTGGAGGAGCCGACCGCAACAAACAAGCTCGCCAGGATCAAAGCCAAAAATGCCTGTATCCTTAATTTCAAGATCAGGAGCAGCAATACGACAACGGCCCCCACCAACAAAAACAACAGGTAGGTCAAAGATAACGGGACTTGTTTCGGAATCGCCTCGAGCCCTGTCGCCTGTTGGCCGATCAAAATCAACATGGCATTGGTTCGCATCGTTTTCTCGTCAAGGGGTCGGGTTGGTTCCCGCGATCGGTTCCCATAAATTGGTGCCATCATGATAAAGATCTTTCGTGGCCAAAACGACTGCGTGCTGCAAAATTCGCAACAGACAATTCGCGTCGCCGAATTTTCCATCGACGAGCTTTTCCAGTCCTCGGATCCAGCCGGTTATGCGGCCCAGTTTTTTCAAATGTCCCCCGCGTGCTTGCCTGCAGATCCAGACCCGATTCACCAGACTCCTTGGCTCGCACCAATCTCCCAACAGGAAATCTGGGCCGCCGGGGTAACGTATTTTCGCAGTCGATCGGCCCGCATGGAAGAAAGCGAACAATCCGGCGGCGGCCATTTTTACGACCTCGTTTATGAGGCCGAACGTCCCGAATTGTTCTTCAAGGCAACGGGCCAACGAGCGCGCGGTCATCTCGACAAGGTCTGTATTCGTTCCGACTCCGTCTGGGACGTACCCGAACCTGAACTGACACTGGCCATCAATTCAGAAGGAGCTGTGTTCGGATTTACCATTGGAAATGACATGAGTTCGCGTTCGATCGAAGGCGAAAATCCACTGTACCTTCCCCAAGCCAAAATCTATCGGGGGTCCTGCGCAATCGGACCCAGTCTGGTGATTGGTAATATCATCAACCGGGAAACCGAAATCGCGATTACAATCCGCCGCAAGGACTCCGAAGTCTTTTCCGGCTCGACCGCCGTTTCACAGATCAAACGCAGTTTTGAAGAACTGGCTGGTTTCCTGTTTCGTGAAAACGAGTTTCCCAATGGCGCCTACCTGATGACCGGGACGGGCATCGTTCCCGACGCTGATTTCACACTCGCGTCCGGGGATAAAATTCGAATTGAAATCACCGGTTTGGGTGTCCTGGAAAACGAAGTGGAATAGAGCTGCCAACGAGTGGATCAAGTTGACTTGACGTTGCCCTGCAAGAGCCAACCTGACGTCGGGTCCCGGCAACGCATACAATGAATCGCTGAACACTCGAATTCATCACTCGCGAAACCGACCATCATGCTCGACTCTGCCAATGAAAAAATCTACGAGCTTCGAACCACCGCCCTGGGACCAACGGGCCGGCTGCCATTTGCCGATGAACTGTTGAAGATAACGGCCAGCGGTGATCTTTTTGGCTGGACTCAAAACGTCGGAATGGGCTGGGAACCGAATGATATGCGGCGTCCAAATTTCATCATCCTTTCGACACAAGGCGGAATTCGCCGACCCGATGGCTCGCCAGTTGCTCTGGGCTATCACACCGGTCACTGGGAAGTCGGTTTGTTGATGGAACAAGCCGCCCGCAGTATCGCACTCCAGGGCGGAATTCCATTTGCAGGCTTTTGCAGTGACCCGTGTGATGGCCGCACACAGGGAACACTGGGGATGTTCGATTCACTGGCGTATCGCAACGACGCCGCCATCATTTTCCGTCGCCTGGCCCGCTCGCTGCCAACCGCCAAAGGGGTCGTGGGAGTTGCCACGTGTGACAAAGGACTTCCGGC
Source organism: Planctomycetaceae bacterium (assembly GCA_024642205.1). Lineage (GTDB taxonomy): Bacteria > Planctomycetota > Planctomycetia > Pirellulales > Pirellulaceae > Mariniblastus. The sequence continues at coordinate 18,859 of JAHEBQ010000020.1, forward strand.
AATGATGATGGCACTGGCTGGCTTGAAGCACCTTCCATCGGTCCTTGTTCCTGGAGGCGTGACGCTGCTCAGTCAGGATGCAGAAGACCTCGGCAAGATCCAGTCCATTGGCCCGCGTTATGCCCATGGAGAAATCAGCTTGACTCAAGCCGCCGAACTCGGGTGCAAAGCGTGCGGAACTCCCGGAGGAGGATGTCAGTTCCTCGGGACCGCAGCGACCTCTCAAGTCGTTGGCGAGGCGCTCGGCCTGTCGCTCCCACATGCCGCACTCAGTCCCTCCGGTGCTGAAATCTGGCTGGACCTGGCTGCGCGGAGCGGAACAGCATTGATGAACCTGCATCACGCCAATTTGACGACCGCCGATATCCTGACCGATCGATCAATCGAAAACGCCATGGTGACCCACGCTGCGTTTGGTGGTTCGACGAACCTGATTCTGCATATTCCCGCCGTGGCCCATGCGGCTGGATTACGACGGCCCGATGTGAATGATTGGCAACGGGTAAACGCCAAAGTTCCGCGTTTGGTCGACGCGCTCCCCAATGGCCCGCATGGCTACGCGACCATTCAAGTCTTTCTCGCCGGTGGCGTTCCGGAGGTCATGCTGCATCTACGCCAGCTCGGCTTGCTCAACCTCGACGTCATGACAGTTTCCGGTCAGACGCTCGGCGAAAACCTGGACTGGTGGGAAAACTCGGATCGTCGGACCCGTTTGAAGGAAAAGCTGAAGGAACTGGACGGGATCGACGCGACGGATGTGATTCGCGATCCCCAACATGGGTTCACCAGCACCGTCACGTTTCCCCTCGGAAATCTCACGCCCGATGGCTCGGTCATCAAGAGCACCGCGATTGACCCGAGCGTTGTCGACCAAGACGGCATTTATCGTCACACCGGGCCCGCGCGCGTGTTTTGCAGTGAATCCGATGCGATCGCGGCTGTGAAATCCAATGGCGATGATCGAATCCAAAAAGGTGATGTCATGGTGCTGATCGGAATCGGGGCGGTCGGCGCAGGCATGCCCGAAACCGCTCAGATTACCATTGCGCTCAAGTATCTGACCCACGGGAGCCACGTTGCGCTGATTACCGATGGGCGGTTTTCCGGAGTCTCCACGGGTCCCTGCATCGGACACATCAGCCCCGAAGCGATGGCAGGCGGACGGATCGGCAGGGTCCGTGACGGCGATCAAATCGCGATTGAAATTGACACAATTCATTTGACGGGGTCCGTCGACTTCGTTGGCGATCTGGATCAACTCGACGCACGTGATCTTCATCCCAACCTTCAACAGCATCCCGACCTTCCCGACGATACTAAACTCTGGGCTGCGCTCCAGCAGGTCAGCGGCGGTACGTGGGGGGGATGCGTCTACGACGTTGACTCGATTACCCGTAAGCTCAACGAAAAAAACACATGAATTCGTCCAATTGAACCAACTCAAGATTTCCGATAGCGGCGAATCAACAACCAATGCCCACCGGTTATCAACCTGGCTCTGGACTCTCATTCATCAATCGGAGAGAACCTAAGGCGGATCATGTCCACCCTCTCGAAAAGGATGACACCTGCAGATTCGACAGACCCCTTTGAATCCACCTCGAATCGCACCATATTTCTTGACAGACTGAATAAAATAGGCACTGCACGTTGGTGTGTAGCGGCAGTTACTTCCAAGCAAAGGGCTGATGCAGACCTGGTACATCCGGACGCCCAGGATCATGACGTTTCCGGGAAGTCGAATCAGCACGAGTATCGCGTTTTTCATCGCGGTAGTTTCTTGTCCAGCCGCTTGGCCAGGCGTGGAATCGAACGAAAGACCAGCGTGTATTGGCAAGTCGCGTCCTTTTTGGGACGAACGACAAGGTCCAGTCCAAGGGGTAAATCCATTCGCTGTTGGCGAAATACCTCGCGGATGATGCGTTTCCAACGGTTACGAACCACAGCATTGCCAACCTTGCGGCTGACAGACAGTCCCAGTCGCGTGATGTCCATTCCATTTCGGATCGCGTTGACAACTAACACATCATCGGCGGCAAATACCTTGCTTTGGTAAACCCTGTCGAAATCCGATTGTCGTCGGACACGAACTGATTTTGGGAAACGGCGGTCGTTCATTTGACTCGGGTGTTCAGGATTACCATGTTAGTGCTCCGCGTGCCGCAGCTGTGCGCCAGCGATCATCCAGACGATTGAGCACTTCGAGATCGACAGGTGTAAGGGGATCAGGGACCATGATTTGAAGTACCGCGATCAGGTCACCTGACTTGTCTTTTCCCTTGATCCCCATTCCCTTGAGACGCAGCGATTTTCCGCTTGAGCTCCCAGATGGAACCTTCAAGGAAACAGTGCCATGGGGCGTCGGGAGATCAATGGCAGCACCCTCGACGGCTTCGATCAAGGTAATTGGGACCGTGACCTGAAGATTGAGACCCTTCCGCGAATAACTGGGATGCGGCGCAACGTTGACGGTGATCAATAAATCACCGGGCGGCCCACCGGTGGATTGACCCTGTCCGCGCAAGCGAATTTTCTTCCCCATTTCGATTCCCGCAGGAATCTTGATGTCAATTTTGTCGACTTTGCCACTTCGCCGCTGCAAACTGAGTTGATGCTGTCCTCCGAGCACTGCCGTCGCAAACGGAACCGTGATTTCCTGCTCGACATCACTGCCTCGGACGGGTGGTGGGGCTTGCGGACCCCGTCCGCCCCCCATCGGACCACCTCCTCCCATTTGCCTGAGGATATCTTCAAACCCGCGACCGCCGCCAAAAATCTGGCTCAAATCGATCTCGCCGCCGCCCGCACCTCCAAAAGGGCTTCCTCCACCAAACGGACTACCTCCTCGCATTTGCTCGAAATTGGGACCCAACTGATCATACATCTGCCTTTTTTTCTCGTCGCTGAGAACATCATAGGCCTGCTGGACCTTTTGGAATTGCTGTTTGGCGCGGTCCCGGACTTTTTCCTCGTCGTCGGCGTGCAGATCTGGGTGGTACTTTCGCGCCAGTTTGCGATAAGCCTTCTGGATTTCTTCAGCCGAAGCCTTTTTGGAAACCCCCAGTACTTTGTAGTAATCTTCGTCCGCCATTGGGTTGTGTTCGCTTGCGTTTTGACGCGTAAGTTCGTCATCGGTAGTGTCTTTTTTGCGAGTCGTATTCTACGTCTGGGGGGTTGGAATGTTCAACCGTCCCATCGACCGTCGCGGATCTTTGATGGACCAGCGCCAGGTCACCGTCGGTCGGATTTGACGTTAATTCTCGCCGCCGAGGCCAACTTGGCCCGCTGCGCTGACGAACCCCGGATGTTGTGAATCCGCACCATGCGACAATTTCCCAACAAATTCGTTTCCTTTTCGCAACATGAATTGGGAACGCAGAAGAGGCGGGCAACGTCAAAAGGCCGGTTTCCTCGGGAAAACCTGGTTTCTCATGCCATTATTCCCACTTTGGCACTTCGACTGCTTAAGGAGCTACTCAGAGAAACCACCACCAAAGGAATCAACATGACTCGGGCAAAACAAGACAACACGGAGTTTGCTGAAACACACGACTTGGATGACGAACTGGTCGAGAAGAACATTGTCAAGTTGTCAAACAAACTTGGCGAGAACGCCATTGACGATCCAGTTCGCATGTACCTGATGCAAATGGGACGCATTCCGTTGCTGACTCGCGACGAAGAAATCGAGGCAGCCATCAAGATCGATAAAGCCCGTTTCGCATTTCGCAATACGATGCTGGCCACCGATTTCATGCTTCGGGGCGCAATCGACGCACTTCAAAAAGTCCTGGACAAGAAACTTCGCCTGGACCGAACCATCGAGGTTTCGGTAACCAACAAAGCCGAAAAGCAGCGTATCATGCTTCGCCTCGTGCCAAACCTGAAAACGCTCAAGCATTTGATGGCCGAAAACCGCAAAGACTACTATTTCGCGGTGTCCCACAACAACCCGACCCAAGAACGCCACGACGCCTGGCGTCGGCTGATTCGTCGTCGGAACAAATGTGTCGTGCTGATTGAGGAGTTGAACCTTCGATCGAGCCGACTGCAGCCGTTGTTTGAACAACTCGACGAAATCAACACTCGGATGCAGACGCTTTCCAGACAGATCAAGGAAGCCGAAGCAACGGGTTTTGTGGGATCACGCAGCCTGGAAGACATTCGGGCTGAGCTACATTACCTGATGCACCAGACGTTTGAAACGTCGGCTACCCTCGGTCGACGTATTCGGAAAACCAAGGGACTTCATCAACAACAGGACGCGGCCAAACGAATCCTTTCCGCGGGAAACCTGCGACTGGTGGTCTCGATCGCCAAAAAGTATCGCAACCGTGGTTTAAGCTTTTTGGACCTGATCCAGGAGGGCAATACCGGGTTGATGCGTGCCGTCGACAAATTTGAACACCAGCGAGGCTACAAGTTCTCAACTTATGCAACATGGTGGATCCGTCAGGCGATCACCCGGGCGATCGCTGATCAAAGCCGCACCATCCGCGTGCCGGTCCACATGATCGACACGATGAGCAAGGTACGCAACGTGATGCGTGAACTCGTCCAGGAACTTGGCCGCGAGCCCTCGCCAGAAGAAACAGCCGAACGTGCCAATCTCTCACTGGACGACACTCGCGTAATCATGAAAATGGCCCGAACCCCGCTTTCGCTGGACCAACCTGTCGGCGACCACGATGACAGCTATTTTGGCGAGTTTCTCGAAGATCACCGCGATGATGATCCACTCTACGAGACCCATCAAGCCGCTTTGAAAACAAGAATCGAAGAAGCGATGGAGCACCTGAATTATCGCGAACGAGAGATCCTTCGCCTTCGATATGGCTTGGCCGACGGTTACTCCTACACCCTCGAAGAAGTCGGCAAGATCTTCTCCGTGACCCGTGAACGCGTTCGTCAGATCGAATCCAAGGCCGTTCGTAAACTCCAGCAGCCATACCGCAACCGCTCCCTTTCCAGTTTCCTCGATGGTTACGATCCGGCCCTGGAGGGCCCTACCGTTGAAAACTGACTCAGTCCGCAAAACAGGCCCAATCGACGGGACTTTCGCAGAAACCTGACCAATCCGAAACCAATCGAAATGAAACCCTGATCCACCTTCGTGAATTCCAAATCACGAATTCACATCTCGTCTTTTCTGGTGTGTGTTTCTCTGAAAGGCACTCGTCGACATCGGTCGTCGAGTGCTTTTTTTTTGCTGCCGCCCAATGACAGTCATAAACGGGGGCGTTGGCAACCCGTTTTTCAATGCATTCGTGAATCACAGTGGCGAGCCCCAGGCCAGCACCATCGACGTTAATCAAAGGAATCCCGGCAAAACCATGGTTTTCCCGACGGATTTCTCCATGCCAGGCTGCGGATGTGAGCCACCTGGACTCGCAGCAGCCGGTTCGGGTGTCCAGTCAAAGGCATCAATGCCGGACCGCCACCGTTTGACGTTTCTCCGTTGACGCGGGGTTTAGAAATGTCGGTTTGTCGTACGAAAAAAACGTGAGAGTTGAAGTTGTCCTTTCAGACATCGCCCGCACGCGTGGTCACTCAATTGGCCAACCGGTTCCTGGCATGCTGACGCGCTCAACGCAGACAAGTATTGACCCCGGTAATCGAGTCATCTAGGTTTCCGATTCAATCTGACGAAAAATAGATTGCGCAATATTTTGATTTGAGTTTTTCTTATTTGCAAACTAGCCGTAGAATTAGCATCGCAAATCAGGAAATCTCCCTTGAACGGAGCCAGGATGACGAAAGCAACCGCCAAAAACCCAGCCTCCACTCGAAAAAAAAACAAATCCCGAACTCCCGCCTGGGTTGCGTTAAATGACGAGCAACTACTCGACATGAGAATCTGTGATCTCGGATTGGAGCTCGAAGGCACACCTTTGATCGAGATGCGAGACCAGCTTTACTCGGAACTGGCTCAGCGCGACCTCCGAATCAAACCGCATTGTTGGTTAAGCGACGACTGGTTTTCGCCCGATGGCATTCCTGGGATTGCCATCCCGTTTTACCTGGCTCACCCGCGACTGATGCGTCTGGAACGCAAACAGATGACGGATGTCGAGGGTGGCACGAAATCGTGGTGCATGCGAATCCTGCGTCACGAAGCGGGACATGCAATCGACACGGCGTTTCGGCTCCACTGCCGCAAGAAATACAAGGCAATGTTTGGGAGCTACTCGGACCCTTATCCCGAATATTACAAACCCAAACCGCGAAGCAAAAGTTTTGTGATGCATCTGGAACCGTGGTATGCGCAAAGCCACCCTGCCGAGGACTTTGCCGAGACATTTGCCGTTTGGCTCAAGCCCCGGTCACGTTGGCGAACGGAATATGAAGGCTGGGCAGCGCTCAAAAAAATCCAGTTCGTGGATGATTTGATGAACCAGATTTCCGGCACTGCGGCAAAAGTCAAATCGATTGCGAAAATAGACCCGGTCAACCGACTCAAAAAAACCTTGCGTGAACATTATGCCAATCGGCATGCGTTTTACTGCCTCAATGAGCCGAGTGTTTTTGATGACGACTTGAAAAAAGTGTTTTCCCAAACCCCCGAAACGCGCCGAAGTAAGTCCGCCGCAGGTTTTCTTCAGAAAAATCGATCTGGATTAAGCCGTACCATCGCGCAATGGACTGGCGAATATCAATATAATATCAATCAGGTTTTGAGAGAGATGATTGAACGGTGTCGCATCATGAAATTGTATATTCCGGACACAGACCAGAAGGACTTGATGCAAAACCTGTTGATTTTGCTGACCGTTCACACGATGAATTGCCGCCGCAGCGTCCACCATGTCGCGTTGTAATGCGGTGATCCCAACACGCTCTCTCAAGCCGGAACCTGGCATCGGTCTCGATGAGCAATGTGTTTCAAGATGTAACATGACGTTGAAACGGCTGCCAGACCAGGAAGCGTCCAATTCCGGCCAACGAACGTCGCAGCGCCGACACGATTTATTAATACGATAAAGCGGACAAATGAAAAAGCTTCGAGTGCTCGTGCTGATGCACGAGTCGCTGGTGCCGCCAGATAGCCTTGACGGGTATTCCGACGAGGAGATCATGGAATGGAAAACGGAATTTGACGTTGTCACGACACTGCGGGAAATGGGTCACGTAGTTCTGCCTTTGGGTGTCTGCGACGACCTGGGGGATTTGCGTCGCGCGACCGAAGACTTCAAACCCCATATCTGGTTTAATCTGCTCGAAGAATTCCACGGTGTCGGTGTCTACGATCAGCATGTCGTCAGTTATCTCGAATTGATGAAGCAGCACTACACAGGCTGCAATCCACGCGGCCTGTTGCTGGCCCACGACAAACCACTGGCTAAAAAAATCCTGTCATTCCACAAGATTCCTTCACCCGGTTTCTTCGTCGTGCCGCGCGGCAAGAAGACCCGTTTACCCAACAACATCGACTTTCCGCTGCTGGTCAAATCCGCTTCCGAAGATGCATCACTCGGTATCACGGACGCGTCGATTGTTCATGATCCAATCCAACTGGAAGAACGTGTCGAGTTTATTCACACCGCCACCGAAACCGACGCATTGGTAGAGACGTTTATCGAGGGCCGCGAATTGTATGTTGGATTGATCGGAAACCGACAGCTCAACGTGTTGCCGATTTGGGAGATGATATTCGAGAATGCGAAACCGGGAGATCCGCGGATCGCCACGTCACGTGTCAAATGGGATTTCAAACATCAGAAGAAACTTGGCATCAAGACGATCCGCGCCGAAGGCATACCACCCGAAGTCGAAACGCGCATCAACAATGTTTGCAAGCGCGTCTACAAGGCGCTAAGTCTCAGCGGCTATGCACGGATTGATTTGCGGCTCCGCAATGACGGAAAGCTGTTTGTGATTGAGGCCAATCCGAACCCGAACCTGTCATTCGGAGAGGACTTTGCCGAATCAGCGGAAAATGCCGGGATCAGTTACGAATCGCTACTGACCAAAATCATTTCATTGGGACTCAATTACCAGGCTCAATGGCGTTTGGTTTAGTTTGAGCAGGGGATTGGAAGTGCTGTCGATCGGAACCCCGATCGTACCGCAGGTTGGTTTTCAAATAACGCAGTCGATTCCGGCGATCCATCATCCGTCGACGGGCGACAAACAGGCTCCGATGATCAACCGACTATTTCTTTTCTGTTCCCAGCCATCGGTCAAGTTGTTGTTTCTGTTCTTCAGAAAGTTTTGAGCTGAACCGCAGACGCCAGCTTTCGGATTTCAGCTCGCCAATCGTCAATGGCAATGTTAACAGTTGGCCGCGGCGGGAAATCAGGATTTCGATCTCATCGCCAACCTTGTATTGCGGCATTCGGGAATCGACGCTGCCGGTGATTCGAAAACCATCCACCGCAATAATCTCGTCTCCATTGTTGAGTCCGACATCCGAAGCCGGAGAGTCGGGTTTGACACTGGAGACGGTGACCCTTCCATCGGACGAGGATGAACTGAAACCCAACCAGGGCGTCGGCTCTCCGGCCGCGCGAGCGGCACCTCGGAATGATGATCCGGAACCTGGCCTTCCCCCGGAACGACCGCCTCGTCCCGAAGTCGGCGCAGAAACTGCCTCCTGGGAATCGCCTGGGTCCGCCGAACCCTCCTCCTCGGCACTGCCCTCGGACGGTGCTGCTTTTTTCCCAGAATCCGATTTCTTGTTGGATTTATCGGCGCTGTCCGCGGCAGTCTCCGGGGCGTTCTCGCGAAGGTCGCCTTCCGGTTTTGGGTCAACCTGTTTGTTGGGGACCTCGACGCCGATTGCCTCAATGTCGGAATAATCCAGTTCCTCGGTCGAATCAATCGTGCTGGCGAACCAGTCTGTTAGATCCTGGCCAGCAACATCACTGGAGGTCTGGCGAAAATCTTCCGCTGTGAAACCCGTTTCTACGAATTCGGAGAACATTTTGCGCAGCACATCGTCAAGGCTTTTTTCGCCTTGCGTCAACTTACGAATTTTCGCATCCAGAAGAAACGCCACGACCGCTCCCTTTGAGTAGTAGCTGATTTGCGTGTTCGATGAGTTTTCATCCGGACGATAGAACTTGATCCAGGCATCGAAAGACGAATCTTTGAGGCTTTGCAGTTTGCGGCCACCGGTGCGCTGGACACCCTCCACATTTCGTGAAAGCTGTGATAGGAACTCGCTGCGAGTCATCAGGCCGGATCGAACAAGGGCCAGATCCTCATAGTAGCTCGTGATCCCTTCGGCGATCCATAAACTGTCCGTGTAGACTTCGTTTTCATAGTCGTATTTGATCAGCGGTTTTGGTCGTAGCCTCCGAACGTTCCAGGCATGAAAGAACTCATGACTCGCGAGGCTTAACCAGCTTTTGTAGCGATTTGGGTCACGAAAGGTCCAACGGCTGGTCATCAATACATTTGAGTTGTCGTGCTCAAGCCCACCTCCGGATTCAACGATCATGTTTAAGAACAAATATCGATCGTAGGGAACGACACCCCACATGTCGTGGTGCGACTGAACGACTTTTTTCAGATCCGTCGTCGCCTTGGTGCCATCCCAGTATCCCGACTCGCCCACATTAACCAACTGGTGCTCAACGCCACCGACCGTAAACGGATATACGTTGACATTGCCGGCGACGATGGGACTGTCAACCAACTCATCAAAATCCTCTGCGATGAACGTATGAGGCGTGTCGCCGGTGGCGCGCAGACTCGTCGCGCTTCGCGTCCATCCTCGCGGCATGGTCAGTTGAACAATGTGTGGACGGTTCAGTCGGTCGGGAACCGTAAGATAACTTGGTGCCCCGTTGATCAGTGCAAACTGTTTACCAACCCAGTTGGTACGAACCGACATTTCGTTGCAATACAGCCGGTACTTCACCTTGAAAGATTTGATCCCGTCAGTTTGGACCAGCCACCGGTTTTTTCTCGTTTTTCCAAACGCCAGCTTCCTGCCATTGGCGGTCACATCCAGAGAGTCGATATGTCGCGTGTATTCACGAACCAGGTAGGAACCTGGAGTCCAAACCGCCATCATCAACTCGGTCGTCTTGCCCGTGACCGGAACGGTCACATTGATGCTGAGATAGTGATTCTTTACGTCGGAACAGTCGACCGTGTACCGAATCACGTCATCATTGTCGCCTGCCGGTTGTGCTATCCCGTGACAACGTCCAACCGAAGAAAGCATCATCAAACCAAGGACCAGTGCCGGGGCGATTTTCCGGATGTTCAACATAAGGTATTTCATTCGATCGTCAAAAAACATTCTATTCAAACCCAGGCCGCCGAAACCAAACACACACACGGGTGATGGCGCGACCATGTACCAGCGAACTTCACATCCTAGCATGTAGAATTTCCTGCACACAAAAATCCGGTCAGAATGAGGCGTCGAACCAAAATACCGTTCCTTGGTTATGTCAAATATGTCGACTGTTACCAGCGATTTACAGGATTTTTTGACCGTGATTGCTGAATTGTGAATCACCCAACGCAACCCGGTGAATCGACGAAGTCGCGAGGGAACCGGCCAATCATGCGTGACCGGATTCGACTTGAGCCAGTTACTCCGGAATGTCCCGGGCCTTGAGGACACCTGATTCTATCTCTTTCCCTGGAAGACCGGATGACATTTTTCCGGGCTCGGAAACATGAACTCACAATTATGATCTCACATTTTCGGCTGAAAGATCGGCGTCTACCTTGTTTGCCGTTCACGGTATCGACACAATGGTCAGGCAGGAGTTGGTACCCATTCGATGCATCGAATAAATTGAAATGATGATGGACGCAATCATGGCTTCACCCAAACGTTATCGCTCGATCTTGCTTTTCGGCCCTCCGGGATCCGGTAAGGGAACTCAGGGAAAAATCCTCGGTTCCGTGCCGGGTTTTTTCCACCTGTCCGTGGGCGACGTTTTTCGCTCTATCGATATCGGTTCCCAAGCCGGACAGCTGATTTACCAATACACGTCCAACGGCCAGTTGGTGCCGGATGAACTGACGGTTCAAATCTGGAAGAATACGCTCGACGCCTACGTGGCCTTGTCGACGTACAAACCGCGTGAGGACCTTCTCGTCTTGGACGGGATCCCACGCAATTTGGCTCAGACCGAACTGGTCAAAGACCACATTGACATTCTCCAGGTCATCAATCTCAGCTGCGACGACGAAGAAGACATGATCCGGCGGATGCGGCGACGCGCGATCCGCGAGAATCGGGCCGACGACGCGAACGAGGAGGTGATCCGTAATCGGTTTGAAGTCTTTCGGAATATCTCCAAGCCTGTCTTGGAGTGTTACCCCGAAGAGATCATTTCGACCGTTGAAGCCAAGGGCTCTCCAGCTGAAGTGCTCCGCAAGATATTAACCGCGGTGATTCCGATTCAGAACAAGCACTTCCAAACCGTACGTGAATTGGTTGGTTAGTCACTCAACGCGTCGAACCTGCCTCGCAGAATGAGCTTCGGAATTGCCCCGTTGGCGGAAACCGCGATCGCCCGCCGGGTAACAATGGGTCGTGTCCCTCTGGCCCTGACACGCGAATCGGTTGATTTGACGAAACCCGCTTCCGTCGATTGAATGATCGGTTTCGTTCGGGTTGGGTCCAAGTGACAACTCGGATCGACTGGCCAGCATGCTGGACGAGAATGCAATCACGCCGATTGATTCAGCCACAAACGGTCGGGGTTCATTTACCCGAATCCTCAGATTCCCAATTGTGGTCCCGCCGATCTATCGTCCCATGACTTCCCGGCCCATGATCGGCCGCAAGCATTCGGGGACCGAAACACTGCCATCGGCGTTTTGATGATTTTCGAGAATTGAGATCAGAGCACGGCTCAGCGCGAAAGCCGTGCCGTTGAGCGTATGAACGAATTGGGTGCCCTTTTTGTCCTTGATCTTGTAGCGAATATTCAGCCGTCGCGACTGATAGTCCGTGCAGTTGGACGTACTGGTGACTTCGCCCCATTCTCCCGACTCGCCGCGCCCCGGCATCCACGCTTCAAGATCGAACTTGCGATACGCTGGTCCGCCCAGATCACCCGTAGCCGTGTCGACAACTCGGTAGGGGACTCCGATGGCGTCGAATAGATCGCACTCGATTTGACGAAGCTCTTCGTGCATTGCAGGGCTCTGTTCGGGCAGGGTAAACGCAAACATCTCGATCTTGGTAAACTGATGAACCCGATAAAGCCCGCGCGACGCGCGACCAGCAGCTCCAGCTTCGGTACGGTAACAATGGCTGATCCCACAGAGCTTGATCGGCAACTCGGAATCCGCCAATGTCTTGCCGCTATACAATCCGCCCAACGTAATTTCGGCTGTTCCAATCAGCGATAGATTCATGTTCTCGATGCTGTAAATCTGGGTTTCGGGACCACGTGGCATGAATCCGATTCCTTCGAGGATCGAGTCCTGGGCCAGATCCGGCGTAATCGTGGGTGTGAAACCCCGTTTGCTCAATTCGCTGACAGCATATTGCTGAAGCGCGAGATCAAGTAGAACCAGTTCTCCTTTGAGGAAATAAAACCCGTTTCCAGTGGTTCGGGATCCCCCCTCAAAGTCAATCCAATCATGTTTTTCGCCGAGTTCCAGATGGTCCAGTGGCGCGAAATCGAACTCACGCGGATGGTGTTTTCCCCGTCCTAGTTCCAGGTTCGATTTATCGTCTACACCAACCGGACAATCGGGATGGGCCATGTTGGGAACGGCGAGCTGGATTTCCTTGATCTCTTCTTCCAGGCGATCGTGCTCGGATTGAGCCGCGTCCTTTCTCTCACGCAACACACGGGCCTTGATCTTCAGCGCGTCTCGCTCGGCTTCGTCCTTGGCCTGGCCGATTTTTTTGGATTCCACGTTGGATTGCGTATTGAGTTCCTGAACCTGCTGAAGGATTGCATGGCGCGCCGTTTCCAACTCCACCAACCGGTCCACATCGACCTGGACGTTTCGATTGGTACAGTTTTGTTTAACCGCAGTCGCGTTTTCCAGAATGTATTTTCGATCAAGCATGAGCGTGGAGTGTTAAGTTGACGTTGGTTGGTAAAACAGGCATTAGGGAGACGTTTCATGGCGTTGGAAATCGGGAGGGCAGCAAACGCTGGACGTCGCAAATTCCGACCTTCCATTTGCTTAAACCTCGATTTTCGCGATTTCGTCCCATAGATAACAGCTTGATTTGATTCCTCGGTGAAAATCTTCCAGTGAAAATTTCTCATTGGGGCTATGAAGGTTGTCGTCGTCCTGGCCCCACCCAAGTAACAAGGTGTCGATTCCGAGTACCTGGGAAAACGAGTTGACCACGGGAATGCTCCCGCCAGAACGAACGAAAACGGGCTTGGTTCCAAACCCCTTTTCAATGGCCCGAGACGCCGCCTCCATGTAGGGGCTATCCAGCGAAAGCACGAATCCCGGCGCTCCGTGAACGGCAACAAGTTCCATTTCGATTCCGGGAGGACATAAGTCCTCAAGCATTTTTCTTAAGCTGACCTGGACGAATTTGGGATCCTGATTCGGTACCAAACGGCAACTGAATTTTGCCGCGGCTTTGGCGGGCAAAACCGTTTTCGCGCCCTCACCCTGGTAGCCTCCCCACAATCCGTTGACGTCAAATGTCGGTCGGGCCCAGCGTCGTTCCAGGGTCGTGTAACCTGCTTCACCGGCAAGTGCATCGAGCCCCAGCTCCTGTTTGTATTCGTCGTCGGAAAAACCAAGTTTGGCGAACTGTTCGCGTTCGCGCTGGCTCAACTCCTGAACACTATCATAGAAACCAGGAATCTGAACACGACCTTGATCATCAACCAGTGCGGCCAGCATCTTGCACAGCACGTTGGCGGGGTTGGCGACGGTCCCACCGAATGATCCGGAGTGCAAATCACGATTGGGGCCGGTCAGGTTCAACTGATAGTACGTAATCCCCTTAAGGCCGTAGGTAATCGCGGGCTTTCCAGGAGCGTATTGGGAACAGTCGCTAATCACGGCGATGTCGGCCTTGATTTTTTCTTGGACCGGAATTTCATTATCGTATTCTCCGTTGAGAAAACCCTTGAGTCCGGCACCTCCTGATTCCTCCTCGCCTTCGATCAAGAACTTGATTTGAACAGGCAAAGCACCGCGGGTTTTCAGGAACGTTTCGACGCCAAAAACATGAGTGATCATCTGACCTTTGTCGTCGGTTGCCCCGCGGGCAAATACTTTGCCGTCTCGCACCGTTGGCTCAAATGGCGGGCTGTCCCAAAGCTCCAGCGGATCGGGAGGCTGCACATCGTAGTGACCATACACCAAAACCGTGGGAGCACCTTCGATCTTGGGTGATTCGGCGTAAACCAATGGATGACCACACGTTTCAATCGTTTCGGTGTGAAGACCCAGTCCGGTGAATTTCTTGGCCAACCAATCCGCGGTCTGACGAACCTCTTTGTCGTAGGCGCTGTCCGTTCCAATGCTGGCCATACGCAACCACTCAAACAAATCGGATTCAAACCGATCGTGGTTTTCTTTCAAATAAGGGTCGAATTCCGGCATGTTTTTTCCTGTCAACTGAGCGTGAAAAGGAAGGTGGGAACTAAAGCCCGAAATGTGGCAGAATCGATTCCGGTCCCGCTGTCCTTCCGGTCGCGAACGTCCGGGCAACAGAACAACCTGCCACTTTCCGCCACAAATCCCCGTGAAAAATTTCTCTTCAAAAAACCGATCCCAGACTAAAATGGGAATTGCATTACAATATAGCCATGTCATCGAAAACCGACCACGGACCAAGGAAATGAAACCGCCGCGGTTCGGCATTTGCCGACAGTTTGACTTTAACCCTCAAAAATTACTTGTATCAAAATCGAATTTACGTCAAATTACTGGAAATTCGATTTGGAATGTTTTCCGCAAACTAGAGAAAACGATCATGTCAGAAAAGGAATCCGTAACGATCGCGGTTGAGCCCGTCGTAAGACCCCAAGCAAAAAAAGACCAGCGACCCAAACGACAACCTCGATACCACGTGATTTTGTGGGACGACGATGACCATTCGTACGAGTATGTCATCCTGATGATGCGGCAATTATTTGGTCACACGTTCGATCAGGGCTTTAAGATTGCCAACATGGTTGATTCCGATGGTCGAAGTGTTTGCTTGACCACGACCCGTGAACACGCAGAACTCAAGGTCGAGCAGATTCACTCATTTGGAAAAGACTTCCTGATTCCCCGCTGTAAAGGTTCGATGTCCGCATCGATTGAGGCGGCATCCAGCGACTGATGCGACGGAGTCTACCATGGGGCGATGGACTCGAGCGCCCAATGGTAGACGCATCATTCTGGAAACCCAGTCCGGGACCTCAGGCTCAGTGAGCCGTCGTCGTTTTCCCTGGCTTTCACGCCAGAAAACCGAATTCACCGAAAATCTCTGCCGCATCAGCCTTGCCGGCCATATCGGCCCGTTCATTGCGAATCCTCACGATTCTCCGTCGTTCCGACAATTCGATTTCGCGTTGCACAATCAACCCAATAGTGTCCAATGGGGCCGCCCATTCACACGGATAACCCAAGAGAAAGATTGTGGTCGCGAAGTTAAAAACCGTTACCCTTGGCTGCAAAGTTAACCAGTACGAAACGCAATTCGTCCGCGAAGGACTGCTCAGTGTCGGCTATCGCGACGCGGAAGAAGGTCAATCTGCCGACCTGTGCATCGTTAACACCTGTACGATTACCGGCGAAGGTGATGCCAAAAGCCGTCAGATCATCCGCCGCATGAATCGTGACAACCCGGATGCCAGAATCGTCGTGATGGGCTGTTACGCGACCCGTGAACCCGAAACTGTCGCGTCCCTTCCGGGTGTCGCCGAAGTCGTCACTGACAAACGCGAACTGCCGGACCTGCTGGGCCGATTCGGAGTTGCCGATATTCCAAACGGTATTTCGGGACTTAACCATCGACATCGAGCGTACGTCAAAGTTCAGGATGGCTGCCTCCTGCGCTGCAGTTATTGCATCATCCCGACCGTCCGCCCGCAGATGTTCAGTCGACCGATGCAAGAAGTGCTTGACGAAGTCCGCGTGTTGATCGACAACGGTTTCCGCGAGGTGATTTTGACCGGAATTCACCTGGGTCACTACGGTGTCGACTTTAACCGTCGCAAACCAAAGTCCCAATGGACGCGACTTTCAACGCTCGTGCGCGCGATTTGCATTCTGTCTCCTGACGTCCGCGTGCGAATGTCCAGCATCGAAGCCACCGAAGTCACCCGGGAACTGATCGATGTGATGAAAGAATATCCGACGCAGGTCTGCCCCCATTTGCACGTTTGTCTGCAAAGTGGCAGTGATCGAATCCTCCGTGGTATGAAACGACGTTGGACTCGGAGGCATATTATCGACCGCTGCGAATTGGTTAAGAACGAATTGCACTTGCCTGCATTCACTACCGACGTGATTGTTGGTTTTCCGGGCGAAACCGATGCCGACTTCGAAGATACACTGGACGCGTGTCGCAAGATCGGATTTTCCAAGATCCACATGTTCCCCTTTAGCCCGCGACGTGGAACGCCAGCTGCAGAGATGGGCGATCAAGTGCCCGGAGATGTCAAATCCGAACGGGGCAACGCGGTTTCAGAATTGGAAACGCAACTCAAACGACGGTATTTCGAATCGCTGATCGGTGAGAGGCTGCAGTTGCTCGTCGAAAAAGTCCATGATGGCAGAACCGCTACGGGGACATCATGCCGTTACGCTCCGATTCGAGCAACGATCTCCAACGCCCGGGAGAATTCACTGGTAGACGTTCGGATCGATTCGGCCGGCGACGTTCTCATGGGTCAATCCACGGAATCCAGTGCATAGAGCACCTTTCCGGGTTCGCACGGTGGATGACTCCGGTCGAGTTTGAAGGGAACGCGACAGAAGCTCCGGACGGTTCCCATCGTTGTCCGACGAACCATCCCTGGATTCAACGTCACTTTTTCGTTGAATTGTCGTTGGACCACTTACCACTCATTGGCGATGGCCCGCGGATTCTCCAGCCCCAATTTTTTCATTTTCTTGTAAAGCGTCGTGCGATTAACGCCCAACTGATCAGCCGTCTCGTTGCGATTCCAGTTATTCTCTCGAAGTGACTGAAGAATGATCTGCCGTTCCGGACCCTCAAGTGCTTCCTTCAACGTTTGGCGCTGCCCAGCGGGTGCGATCGTCAGCGTGCTGGCGTGGCAACTGTTAATGTGGGCAGGCAAGTCCTGGATGCCAAGCTCGGGGCCATTTCCAAGGAGCACCG
The DNA here is from genome assembly GCA_024642205.1 of Planctomycetaceae bacterium. Taxonomy (GTDB): domain Bacteria; phylum Planctomycetota; class Planctomycetia; order Pirellulales; family Pirellulaceae; genus Mariniblastus. Next base: position 36,107 of record JAHEBQ010000020.1, read on the forward strand.
CCCGTTCCACAATATTCTGAAGTTCTCGAACGTTGCCGGGCCAATTGTACTGCTGCAGCGACTGAATGGCTGCTTGATTGAAACCGGTGATCTGCTTGCCTTCTTCTTTGCAGACCTTTTCCAGAAAATGCTTTGCCAGGGTGGGAATATCCGAGGGCCGTTCACGAAGCGCTGGAAGTTCAATATTGATCACGTTGACGCGGTAATAAAGATCCTGTCGGAACCGGCCTTCCGCAACCGCCTTGGACAGGTCCTCGTTGGTTGCCAGCACAATCCGCGTATTGACCTTGAAGGTCTCGGTTCCACCGACTTGTTCAAATTCAAGTTCCTGAAGCACCCGCAAAAGTTTGACCTGAAGACCGGGAGAGGCCGTTCCGATTTCGTCGAGAAAAATCGTACCTCCATCTGCCTGCTTGAACTTGCCCACTTTGTTGCCCGTTGCCCCGGTAAACGAACCGGTAACATGGCCGAACAATTCGCTTTCAAGCAAATTTTCGGGAAGTGCACCGCAAGCGACTTCCACGAACGGCGCCTTGCGGCGGTTGGATCGTTGGTGAATGGCTCGGGCGATCAAGGATTTTCCGGTTCCACTTTCGCCCGTAATCAAGACCGTCGCTTTGGTGTCTGCAATGTTATCCACCATGTCGAATGTTTTCTGCATCCGGAAATCGTTCCCGACAATGCTGCCCCGACCAAATCGCTGGTCAAGTTGCGTCTTGAGTTGCTCGTTCTCCTCGAGAACTTTTTGCTGCGACAGGGCGCGATCAAACGCCATCAGAATTTCGTCGTCGATCAGCGGCTTGGCCAGTAGATCGAAGGCTCCCGCACGGATGGCTTCAATTCCGGTTTCGACTGTGGCGTATCCGGTCATCAACAGCACGACTACGTTAGGGTGATGTTTTTTGCACTCGGCCAACAACATCAATCCGTCGTCGGCGCCAAGTCGCAAATCGAACAGCGCAAGGTCGATCGTTTTTTCATTAAGAATCTTTCTTGCTGATTCGCAATTGGCTGCCAGGCAGACTTGATAGCCCTGGTCAACCAGCCAAGAACCCATCGATTCAAGCAAATGTTGGTCATCATCAACAAGGAGGATTTGTGAGTTTCTGGATGCGCTCTTTTTCATGAGTCTAATTCGTTTCTACAACTCGGATCGGTCAAATGTCCAAATAGTGGACGTTTGATGCGGGTCTAACTGGGTGAATAAATACAACGTGGTTTGTTTATTTAGGTCACCGTTTGTCAACTTTCACCCCGAATCCCTCGAGAACACCAATTTTGAGGGGTAATGTTGGTTGTTTTGATTATTCTTTATTAATTGAATAAATTTGCATTCCACTAATTTCTTTCCCCAGCTAAAAAAGACGTACCATCCGTGCGATTCTTGACACTTTCAGATCGCGCGGGGCGGTCTAAAAGGTACGCAAAAAGATGCGAAACAAAGGGCTTAACCACGAAAATCTGACAAAATGCCATTGAAAATTGTTATTGCAGATGATCACCCGATTATCCGCGATGGGATTTCGAGGGTAATCCAGGACACGGGAATCGAGATTGTTGGCCATGTTGATTCAACCGACAAAATTGTCGAATCAATCACCACTCATCAGCCCACAGTTCTTGTTACCGAAGTCCGAATCGGAGGGCACGATGCACTCAAGGCTCTTGAAAAGCTAAATCTCGAGGGGCGTGAGTGCAGCGTGGTCGTTTTTACTGCCTATTCCAATCCAACCAATATTGCACGTGCGGGCGCACTCGGTTGTCATGACTTTATCCTCAAGACATCCTCCGCTGATTTGCTGGTCTCTGCCATCAAGAATGCGGCCTGCGGCAACGCAACACCGATCTCGAGCCTTTTGGTCAAAACCAAAACTCGCATGCGTAACTGTTCACCCGGAGAAGTTGAAAGTCCGTTGACTAACCGTGAATTGCAGGTCCTAAGACATGTCTCCATGGGGCTGAGTAATCGCGAAATCGGAAAATCCCTCGGGATAAGTGTCGAAACGGTGAAAGAGCACGTGCAAAATATCCTGCGGAAACTCGATGTCAACGACCGAACCCAGGCGGCTGTTTGGGCTCTCAAAATCGGACTGACTTAGGCACACCCCAGGGCACACCCCAGGGCACACCCCAGGGCACACCCCAGGACCCACTGCGGGATTGCCTGCCAAACCGATTTCTCACCAAACGGAATTCGGACTATTTTGAACTGGACGGGATCCGCAGGTCGGCAAAGAATCGCTCCATTTGGGCTTCCAAACCAGACATGTCGCCACCGAATGCATCCGCAAAATCGGCAGCTCGATGTTCCGGTGAGTATTCCGAGAAGTCTTTCCGCCGGCCGTCCATTTGCAAAAACCGATGGTAATAGCTGGGCATTTTCTCGCTAAAAAAGAACGACATGCCCCAGGAAATCGCGTAAGCAACCTGCGGTTCGCTGCGGAAGAGTTCGTTGCTCATCACCAGACTGGCCATTTTCCCCTTGACCTTGCCCTGCTCGTAGTAAGCCCTGAGCTGAGTCAGGCGATCGCGATTGATCCGATCCGATTGGGCGGAATAGTACATGCTGTTATTCACACCTTGGGCTTCGAATAACATCGCCAGTCCTTCGCTGGCCCATCGAACCACCGGACCAAACCGGCTATGAACCCCCGTGTTAAACGCCGTTTGGTGAGTCGCTTCGTGGATGATCGTGTCGGTGTTAAAAAACCAGTCTTTGTCGCTCGATCGACCGCCCGACTGGTCGTACGTAATGACTCGATTGCTGCGTGGCGAATAATAACCAAGAATTTCAGAATCGTATTGGTGGTAGGAAGTCAAGAATCGGTCGAATTCATTCCGCGTTCGCAAGACAACCGCAACCAGTGGAAATTCCGGCTGCTCCAACTTGAATCCTCGTGTCGAAAAGTAGGCGCTGAACCGCGAATACAGCTC
>JAHEBQ010000020.1:39050-97185 GCA_024642205.1 Planctomycetaceae bacterium
CGGCATCGCCCAAACGTTAAAGTCGCCCGGCGGATGAACCACGACAAAATTCTGGGTAATTGAAACCTGGTATTTGCTGCCAAATTCTTCCTGTAACCGAACACGAATGTCCTCCGCCGAATAAGGATCAAATCCGTTTTTCACCTGGGTATAGTCCCGCTCGGACTTGACCGGGAAAACGCTGATCTTGCCGTCGCGACGCAACAACATCATTTCGCGACCATCCCATGCCAGCGGGCGGCCGATATAGGACTTGCTCTTGTACGGAATCCTGATCGTCAATTCGATCTTGTTCTGCTGACAGAACGCCGGGATGGGCAGGACGAGTGTCATGAAAACGGCAAAACTGTGCGAGAACCGTTTTGTATTGTTAGCAGGGCTTTTCATGGTTCCGGGTCAAAAAACTGTCGAATGCCAGACAAGCCTACGTTATGGTCGGTAAACGTTAACCAAAAAAAGACAACCCTTTCGATTTTTCAAATTGTTGAATTTTTTCCACGCCCTGTTGGAAAGCCGTTAAAATGGCATTGGAAACATTCGAAGAGGGAGCCTAAATGCTTTATTCCGTGCCATTGGCGTTGGTCGTCATGATGATGGCCATGCCCCCGAAAACCGCGATTTCACATTTCGTCATCCAGCAATCCGATCCGATTCTGGTCGCCAATTCTCGACAAGACGAAACGAGCCAGCAACCGACAGACTCTGAACCTCACCGCGAGGACGATCGACAAGACCTGAGCGACATGGAGTTAATCGAACGTGTTGAGATCTTGCAACGCGAACTCGAATCGCCGGTAATCCCCAAACGAGCCGCCGCTCAAAGCGAGTTGATTCGACTTGGCGTTCGCGTACTCGATTATCTTGAACCCACGAATGAAAAAACGCCATCGGACGCTGTCCAGCGAACCAACCAGGTACGTGCGGCTCTGGAGAAAATCGTCGTCGCATCGGTTACAAAAGCTTCCCGGGTTACCTTGAACGGAAAAATGTCCGTCGGTACAGCACTGGACCGAATTCGCAATCAAACCGAAAACGACGTCGGATTGCCGGGCGAAACGCCGGATTTCTTTCTGCAACGCGAAATCGAAATGAATGTCGAAAACGTGAGTTTCTGGGAGGCACTGGCCGAACTGATGAAGCAGGGAGAATTGGTGGTCGACCCCTACGGCGGATCACGCGGCAAGTTGCGGCTTTCCCCAACCCGATCGGCGCGAATCAAGGCCGCCAACCCGGGCATCGATATGCCGGAAGAAAAAAAACAGGTGACTGATCGGCCTCGCAATGTTTCGGGGATTTTCGATTTGGCAGTCACCCAGGTGATCGCTTCCCGAAACCTCTCCAATCCGGAGTTGAACTACTGCAACCTGCAAATGGTCGTGCGTTGGGAACCCCGCGTAACCCCGATCTCGATCGAGTTGCCTGCGTCGAGCATCAAAGCGGTCGATGAATTCGACAATCCAATTTCCGTCACCAACCCGGACGTAGTCATCTCGGGAACAGTGCAACCAGAAATATCCGAGCTCGAATTCTCCGTACCGATCGCGCTTGTCGATCGCCAAATCGAAGTCATCAAATCATTCGAGGCCACCATCGATGCCGTCGTTACCGGACGAACCGAGACGTTTCGATTCAGAAAAATTGGAAAACTCGCACCTGGCGTCGAACAAACCAAGGCCGGAGCCACGGTGACGTTCGGTGGAATTGAGAAGAATGAGGACTTGTTCGGAGTGACTGTCCGGCTAAGATTCGATGAAGAAAACAACGCGCTCGAATCGCACCAGAATTGGGTTTACAGCAATCAGATGTACCTGGAAAACGAGGCAGGAGAGCAATTTCAGTTTCTCGCCTATGAAGGTGTCAAGCAAAACAACAACGAAGTCGCGATCCGTTATTATTTTGAGCCCGATCCGAAAGAAATGACGTTGTACTATAAAACACCGGCAGCGATCGTCCAGATCCCGGTGAAGGTGTCACTGAAAAACATTCCTCTGCCATAGCTCGGTGTCACCTGGGTTCCCCTGCAGAGGCCAATACCCGGCGTCTCCTGAAATCCACTTCCGCGAACAGGCTGACCCTTCAATTTGGCAAGAATCGGAACTCGCGTTTATGGATTTCAACAGCATGGCATCGTTACCACTCGACCTGTCAGTTTTGCGCCGTCACATCATTTTCGTCGCCTGGTTGTCGATGGCATTTCTGACCGTCGGATCGCGGACCGTAGCCCAGGAAGTGGAACTGGCTGCTGCGCCCCAAAGGGAAATCGCAGCGACTGTCGATGGTACGGTCATCACGATTGATCAAGTCGAACGCGACATTGCTCGAACGCTGCAGGGCATCAAGCTGACCCCTTCCCAGAAAACGGAAGCCCGCGCGGCGGCCTTGAACAAGCTGATCAATCAACGCATTGTGTACAATTTCCTCGAAAAACACGGGATTGCTGCAGGCGATGAGGAAGTCCAGTTACGGCTCGAAGAACTTGAAACCGAACTTGAAACCGTTGAGAAAACGATCGAGGATTACCTGCTGGAAACGAACCAGTCGTTGGACGAATTTCGATTCCAGATCGCCTGGCAAATCAGTTGGCGGCGATACCTCCAGCGGAAACTGACCGACGAATTCCTTGAATCGCACTTCAACGAGAACAAACGTCAAATGGACGGCACGGAATTGAAGGTGGCGCATCTCCTGCTCAAACATCAAAAACATGACACCACCAAAGAAACCGAGAATCTTGTCCGGCAGGCAACCACCCTTGTGGAGCAGATCAGCAACACATCCTTGACATGGGACGAAGCCGTGGCGCGTTATTCTCAAGCCCCGACGAGCGATTCTGGTGGGTTGATCGGCTGGATCCGTTTTGACGGTCCCATGCCAAAGCCTTTCACCCGTGTCGCATTCGAGCTGAACGCAGGTGAAGTCAGCGCTCCGGTATCGACGAAGTTTGGCGTTCACATCATCAAGTGCCTCGAAGTCAGAGAAGGAAAACTCGGCTGGCGTGACATCATTGACGACGTCAAGAAAAGTGGTTCGCGAGCCTACTTTGACGCGATCGTCAAAAAGCATCGGCCGGAAGTCGACGTCGAGTAAGGCCGGATGGTCACTTTTTCTCCCAAACATGCAACTGTCGATTCCGTGCGCTGCGAGGACCTCGATCGACCACGGCCGATTTCCGCTCGACGTCAAAAAACCCGGTCGCAATCGTCGTGACGTCTGTCATCTGACCAGGCGCCAGTCGAATTCGATCGATGACCTCATCCTCGCCTCGGACGTGATCGAATATCGACCGATTGGCATTGCCCCGCCCAACCACCTTTTGTTGATCATCGAGCAACTTGATGAACCGTTCGCCGCGTCGACCGGTATTCAACCGCCAAACCAGCTCGAGCGTCATTCCGCCGTCATCGGTTTGCTTTGCCCTGGCTCCCAGCAACGTCGCGTCCTGTTCAAACTGGGCGTTTTTTATTCTTGGATCCGTTGCCGCGACAATGGCTTCGATTCGGTGCTGGTCATGGATGTCATACGTAGACTCGGAAACGAACCAGCTACAGGCCGCGACGAGCGCGACGATCGGCACAAACCCCGGCGAACGAATCCAGCTCCAAATCGAACCGGCAAGCGTTCTGGCAGTCGAACCGAACCCCCGTCCATCGTACCATTCGACTATCGCACGTCGGAACGGAAGTTCAACCACGTGGAAAAGCGTCGAAGCAAGACACACCGACATCAGCAAGCTGCATAACACCGTACCTTCGACCACCCACGGTCTGTCAACCCAATCCTGACGAACCAGAATCAACATCACTCCCATGTGAATCATGTAAAATGAATAGCTGATTTCACCCAGATAGACCATCAATCGGCTCGCCAGGAATCTCGTAACCAACCCACGGGTACTGGCAAACGTCATGACCAGCAAGGCGAACACCGGGGCCGCACCACAAAACCGGAACCAATACCACAATCCCATTGGCAATCCGGACCTGTTCTCGGCGCCATACATTCCCCACCAATCGGCTGTCATAAAATGAAGCACCACCATTCCGACGGCAAAAACCTCGAAGACCGAATCGGATTTGAAACTGGCTGGAAGCCCTGATCGTTTGGATGAATGTTCGAGGTGGAGGAACCCGCATCCAACGCCCGTCGCAAATTCGAACAACCGCATTATTGGATTCGCATGGACAATCGAATTCAACTTGATGGTCGCATCGGCGGAAACAGGTACGAGGTAGCTGACAGACAGCAGCCCAACGAATGTACCGATCAAGATCAGCAAATATTTGCCAATAAACTTTTTCGCTCCCCCGATCAACAGACATGGAAACACCAGATAGAAAAATGCCTCCACTGACAAGCTCCACGAAGGCCCGTTGAGCGAATAAATCCAGTCGTAATTTGGAATCCAGCTCTGCAACAGGAACCCGTTGATCATCAGCTTGACAACAGGGTAGGGGCGGTTGAAATACGCTCGAACACCGAAAACCAGGAAAAGAGAAAACAGGAGTGTCGCGAAATGGAGCGGCCAGATCCGGGCAAATCGTTTCAAGTAGAACCTTGATCCGCAAAACCTGGGCCCGCCGACGACGTCGCGGTTCGATTCCGTCAATCGTTCGGAAACCGGTTGGGGACGGGAACCGTAAACGTAGGTGAGAATAAATCCGGACAGGACGAAAAAGAAACTGACGCCTGCAGCCCCAAACGGCCAGTCGCCAATGTCAAACTGAGGCCATCGGACGGAAACATGGGCAACGAACACAGAAAGTGCCGCGACAAAACGCAGCCCGGTCAGTGATTTGAGGTGTTGCTTTTCAAAAGGGCTTGTCGTCATTGTCTCTGATTGTAACGACACTGATCGACTCGTCCCATGCAAATCCACGAACTCTTAACGAGACAGGCCATGACCGCGCAGCGACGGAATTCAGCTCAGCGCTTCGCCAATCCAACTGAAAGAAAGACCTTCAGCGACGGAACTGGCCGACTCCTTGAGCATGCGGCAAGTCACTCGAGGACCGGCGACAGCCCAATGGGTCATGCGACGATGGTGACTCCAACCGCCCACCGCGTTGCCCGCGGCGCAAATCACCTACAGGTTTCCGCGTTTGGCCTGTTCCAACTCCAGGGACTCAAATAACGCCTTGAAGTTACCCTTACCAAACGACTCGCTCCCGCGCCGACAGATGATTTCGAAAAACAGGGTAGGGCGGTCCTGGAGTGGCTTTGTAAAAATCTGCAACAGATAGCCCTTGTCATCCCGATCTACCAGTACCCGCAAGTCCTTAATCTTCTCGACATCTTCTTTGATTTCACCGACGCGATCCCACACGAGATCATAATAGGTTTCCGGGATAGCCAGGAAATCGACTCCGCGGCGACGCAACTGGCCTACCGTGTTGACCTCGTCCTTGGTCAATAATGCCAGGTGTTGAATGCCCGCAGTGTTGTTATGCCAGTCAAGATACTCCTCAATCTGGCTCTTGTTACGCCCTTCGGCAGGCTCGTTAATGGGAATCTTGATCAACTCGCGACCCGAATCCATCACTTTCGACATCAAAGCCGTGTACTCGGTTGAAATATCCTCGGCGTCAAAATGCTTGAACAATTTGAAACCAAGCACATCCTCATACCATTGAACCCACACGTCCATTTGTCCCATCGGAACATTTCCGACGCAATGGTCGACATAGAAAAGTCCCGTTGGGTTCTCGCGGTTGTACTGGTTGATCGCCAGGTCATCGACCAGTTTAAAGTTGGGCAAAAACTGCTGGCCCCGTTGTTTGACGTTCTCCAGTGCGTACTTTCCCGTCCGTGAAATGAAAGTGTGAACCACGCGCCCAAACGACTTGATTCCGGCCTGGACGACGGTCCCCAGTTCATCGGAGGTCTCCATCGGCTCGTACGCCGACTCAGCACCATTTTTGAGCGCTTGTTCGTACGCGACTGTCGAATCCTCGACCGTGAATGCAATGTCCTTGATTCCATCTCCATACAGACCGACCTCTTTTTGAATTGGATGGTCAGGCAAAAGTGCGGTCGTCAGGAGAAAACGAATATTGCCCTGGGTCAGCAAATAACTCGCCGTTTCACGCGCGTTGGTTGTCAGGTCCGAAACCTGTTCGATTTCAAAACCAAATGCCTGGGCATAAAAGTAGGCCGCCTGCTTTGCATTGCCAACATAAAATTGAACATAGTCGACGTCGATCAGACGCAATGGATCATTCGTTTTTTTGGAATCGGAGAAAGCTGCCGGAGAACTCATTTTCAAAACTCTTTGTCAAATTTGATTGGTCAGGCGAATCCACCATGGGTTAAAGTCAATTGCAAGTCGCCGCAAGCAACATTGCATCACGAATTCTAACAGAAACGCCGGATCGGTTAAGGCAATACGAAAATCAAATCCGCCGGCTTTCACTCAAAAAACGAATTCGTCCATATGTTGGCGTTGATTATTCTCTCGCGCAGACAGGTCACGATGTGGTCACTTGCGAAATTCCAATTTGATACTGCAACGCGACAGAGGTACCGGCGGAAAATCAGAATCTACCTCTGGAAGATCGGAACCGATCAGCCGGAGCCATTTGGATCCGGTAATCGGGAAATATCTCGACAATACGGTGACGGTTCCGAGACCGGCGACCCTGTTCTCCCACTGCCGATCAAACCGACGGTTGACCTCTGAACCCGACAAGATCGACACCTGGAACGATCGAACTTGGCAGCGGCAATCGTCGAGACCAGCGACGGTCGCAACGGTCCGCTGAATGCCGGGTTTTCGGGGATTGGCGCTCAATCCTGGAGGTCAATCTCCAGAACCAGGGGCCGATGATCCGATGCGAGCGGCTCATCAATCACGTCGATGGCCGAAATTGACCAGCGAGATTTCCTTTGAGTCATGGCAAAATCAATTTCCCGGTCCGGATGGTCCGACGAAAACGTAAAACGATCTTCACCCTTGTCTGGATTCTCCCAATTCGAATGAAACAGATTCATGACCGACGAACCAGGTGTCGAATTGAAATCACCCACAATGACAATCTCGCCTGGTATGTTTTCCAGGTGGACAAGCAACCGATTGGCTTGGGCCAGTCGTTCAGCTTCTGTCCGGTAAAAATGCACATCGGCAACGGTGAGATCTTCGGTGGAACTTGCAGCGATTTTGGCAACCAGCGATGTGCGCGGCTCAGCACCTTCAGGCAAACGCAGGTTGTTGGACTCACGAATCGGAAGTCTGGAGAGAACTGCCATTCCGTATTCGCCTCCCTGGAATTCAAAAAACGGGCCAAATGCATGATGCGGCAATCCGGTCAACTTCGACAACACCGCGGGCTCGTCCACATTTCCGCTCCGCTGAACATTTTTGTCGACTTCCTGTAGCGCGACGATGTCGGGATTCAATCGACGAATCACACTGGCGGTCCGTTCGAGATCAACTTGATTATCGTTGCCTCGACCATGTTTGATGTTATAAGACAAAATCCTCAGACGCCTGCCTTTGACTTCGCCGTCACCAAATTCCACTGGCAAATCCAAAGGCGGCTTTCGCTGGGCCTCGGGGAGTTCTACCGCAGCTTTCAGTTTCGCGTGTTCGTTCTTGATGTCGCCACCGGTTGCCAGGAAGTACCGATCAGCCGTGGTACCAGCATCGATATTCTCCGTGGGCGTTGGATCGGCGGTGAAACGCGCTCGCGCAAGTGGTTGCCACTGGTCGTCGCTCAGGACCCAGCCGTTGCCAATCCAGCAATGACGCGACTTTTTTGCCGATTTTCCGTCCCGGAGAAAGTCCTCGATGAAACTGTAATAACCACGCAGCAAATGACGGTCGGCCAATGTTGAAAAGGTTGCCATGTGCTGCCAACGTTGTTCCGCCGCAACGTAAAAATAGCCTGCGTACAGGGTTCGGTCGCCATCCGGTCTGGCGTAAACGAGGAAACGGCACGTCTCACCGGTCTTCCAGGGATAGTCGTAAAACGACTGGCCACCGGTTCCTTCGCCGCCGAACCTTTTGACACGGATGTTTTTTCCGGCCGCAATTTCCTGGACGCGTCGCTCCGCTGGCGTCAGGTTGGGGTTGTTCTGTTTGCCCGGTTCCCAGACGGAAAACAGAACCACTTTTTTCCCATTAGCAAGTTCCTGGATTCCAAAATAGCCTTTGCTGAATCCACAAGCCATGAAATACGTCCCGGGCGCCGAATCTGTAACCGTGAGTTCATTGTAAAACGCGGTCGCTTCCATGGCTGGAAAAGCCAAATGAACGGATCGGCAGGCTTTCGGCTCCTCAAGTTGCACATCCTGTCCTGAACTTCGTTCTGCGAACACCCATCCGTTGGCAAACATGAACATGACCAGTACCGACAGTTTCATTGAATTTCCTTCGAGATATTGCAGCCATTCTGTTCGATACCCAGTTCGCAAGCACGACATCCATCCGGAGCTACCGAACTCAATCAACGAAATGGGGGTTCGCCCCCTGTTATCACTCTTCTTTGCCGACCTGGCCACCATAGATCGCAAAAATGGTTCTCACGTGCGGAACCAGTCGTTCGACCAGGATTGAATCGCTCGAATCAAGCGGCACATGTGGGTCAAGCTCGCCGTTGCGAGCTGCCAGAACAAGGGCGGCCAGCACGTGTTCGACATCAACGGGCAACCGAGTCGGCTCCTCCAAATGAAGGGCCAAGTCAAGCAACACATCGGTGAGTCCAGGATCGACGGTGGCTTCTCCTGCGTCATCGACGACAATGCCGGGTACAATGGGTAGGTCGCGCTGATCGTCCACGGGATTCACTTACTGCCTGGATTGAAACACGGCCAATTGGGGAAGATGGTCACTCAATGCGAAAGACTCCTTGTCGGCAATCTTCAATCGGAAAGCTCCTTCGAACAACGGTCTCGATTCAACGACGTCGCTGGCGATCGGGCCGGCTGCCATGATGTAATCGATTCTCCATTTGGGAATATCCGATCGGATCGTCAGCCCCTCGCCGACTCCGACTTTCGCGAACGTATCCAGCCAGCCTGCATCCATCCAGAGTTTGTATTCGGCCGTTGTCGGACCATGATTCAAATCGCCGATCAGGAGCATCGATCTCCCGGTTTCGAGATCCGTCTTCATCGAGGCCAGCATTGCCTTGATTTCCCGTATCCGAACCTGCGGGTCGGCACCTGGAAACAAATGTGCGGAATGAACAATCAGCGACTGTCCGTTCGGGAGTTTGACGGTCGCTCGACCCCAATGTCGCGTGAACAAATCCTTGGGACGTTCACCATGTGTTAACGGGGTATTCTGTGAAGCGATGATTTCATGTCGACTGAGAAGCGTTCCGGGCCAGTTGCCGCCACTGGGAAATCGGACATGGTTCATCCCCAGCAGCTCGGCAACCTGTTTGGATAACGCTTCCGATGGCGATTCCGAAAAATTAATGATGTCCGGTTGGTATCGCTCCAACTCCGTCGCCAGCCGCCTGGCCATCTGGCCTTTGCTTACTGCCTGTTGGGCCAGCTTCCGGTTTTTCGGCCAGCCGACGCAAGCAAAGACATTGTACGAGATCACCCTCAGCGATGCCGGTTGATCTGCCAATGTATTTCGGGCTGCCCGTCGTCTCGCGCCGATCGATAAAACACCCTCCGCGCCTACGACCGCGCAAAATTGTCGACGTGAAATGTTCATGATCGGATTCCAACGCGGTTGAATCATGATTCACCAGACCGCCGCGCAGGCCAGAAGCGCCTTACGCCGGTTCGATCCTTTCCGGGGTGGGTAGGAGTTCAAAAAATCCCCAGTTGATCCCGGGCATCGTCGGTCATCATATCTTGCGTCCAGGGCGGGTCCATGACGACCTTGACCTCGACGTTTGCAACAGATTCGATTTCGCCAGCATACTTCCTGGTCTCGGAAACCAGTTGCGGACCGGCCGGACACATCGGGCTGGTCATCGTCATTTCGATATTGACGTTGTACTTGTCGTCTTCTCCGTCAACAGGGACCACATCGACAACGTAAATCAGGCCAAGATCGACGATATTGACGAACAACTCGGGATCAATAACCTGCTTGAGTGATTCCCTCACTTGATCTTCATGGAGCGGCATTTTGAATTTCCTGATGGGATTGATTGAAATTTGCTGGAAGTCTGCCAGCCGAACTGGGAAACATCAATTGAATCATTGCGTTTCGTTAATTTTAACCAGAATTTCGTTCCCGTCGACTTTGACCTCATGGGCCACCGTGTTCTGTGTCGCCGGCATGCAAAGCGCCTTGCCGGTCCGCATATCGAATCTGGCTCCATGGCGGGGACATTCGATTTCACAGCCTTGGTGCTCGCCATCACTTAACGTTCCGCCATCGTGAGTACAGACATCGTCGATGCAGTAATACTCGTCACCGTCGCGACACAGGATCACAAGTCGATCGTCGGCCTCGACCAGCAGGATGGCACCGTCGGCCAGATCACGGATCCCAGCCACTTTGATAAATTCGCTCATAACAGCCTGCAGGTTAAAAGTTGATTGATGCTCGAAGGAGCGACAGAAGGCGTGGTTCACTCAGTTATTCGCGTCGTTTTTCCAGGACCAGCATTGAAGTCTGAAAGGGGCGCAGGATCGGGGTAAAATTCAGGGTCAAGTTGGTTGCTCAGATTACGTATCCCATTTCATCAGACGCGCGCTCGGCTGCACATTTGTGCTTAACATTAAGTGCGATCCCGCCGCAAATATGTCGGGCGGTTTTGATTCCGATCCGACGAGCCACTTCGGCGGCTTTCCCGCTTCGCTTTCCACTTCGGCAAAGGAAAATAATGTCACGAGGTGATTCCTGCTGAATGGCCAGCAAATTTGGCAGATAGCCGCTGAGCCGGGTGAGTGGGACGTTTTCGGGAGGGGCGGCAAATCCAAGTTCGCTCCAGTCCTGCGCAAACGCGAACTCATGTGGTTCACGTACGTCAATGATCAGCGAGTCTCGATGTTCGTGGAAAAACTGCTTCAGTTCATCCCTGCCAATTTCAATCGAACTGGCTTGCGAATCACTGCTCTGCGCGATCAACCCGCAGACCAGTTCTGAATTGGTCGCGTCGCTGATCCCGGCGTCGACAGTCGGCTTGGCTTCAGCGAATCGCTCGAATCCCAGCGGATTCTGATCACAGAGGATTCTTGCCAGGAAGTCATTTTCCGCTTTCTCAAACGCCAGTGTCGTCGCGAAGCCGTTGTTGTAATCATGGGTCGGGCAAATAATGGTTTGATCCGAGATGATGTTTGGCAGCCTGCGCAGGGATTCATACATCTTTTCGAGGGAACTGCATGAAAAGTCTGTCCGTCCAATTCCACCCATCAAAATCATGTCGCCGGTAAACGCAAAAACGACATCCTCAGCGAGCAGTTTCTCGCCACCGGAAAGCGGGCCCACCAGGTAAGCACAACCAATCAAGGTGTGCCCGGGCAATTCGGTCTGAGCGACGACCCATTCATCAGAAAAATTCAAGTAGGGAACCTGACTTCCGTCCGACAGCGTTGCGAATCCGTCGGGGGTTTCAGGCCACCCCAGTTCGTCCGAGGTCTCAGCCGAGGCCGCGGCCTGGGCGCTCAGGACTTTCAACAACATCGTACGACAGGAATCATGATCAACGTGGGCGTGGGTATCCAGAACCGCCACGACCCGGCTATTTTGACACCGAATCAATGACTCCACTCTCTCGGCAAGCTCTTCAAAAGGGTCGATCACGAGGCAACGTTTCGACTTGGAGTCCATCAACAACCAGGTACACATCGAGCCGTTCTTGAGCTGGACCAGCCCGTCGAGATCCTGTCCTGTTGTGCCGTCGGAGTCACCGGAAACCACCAGGCATGACTCGCAAAGCGCCTGTCCAGCTTGCTCGATTCGCTCGCACGCAGCAGAAATTTCTGATTCGGTCGCCAGGGGGCCAAATGACAAACGGATTGCGCCACTTGAACGCCATTCCGGTAATCCCATGGCGTCCAGAACATAGGAACGTTGAGCGGCGGAACCACAAGCCGACCCGGAGCTGACTCGGATGCCGGCAGCATCAAACAGATCCAACAGCTCCTTGCTCGGAAATCCTTTGACGGAAAAATTAATCGTGGTCGCAACCGAACTTTCAAACGGCGTATTGAACTCGATTGTGGGGAATGCTCCCTTGAGTGCCTTGATCATGCGCAATTTGAATCCCTCCAACACCTGATCGTCGGCAAACGTTCGTGATTTGGATTCGGCCAGAATCTTCATGACCGCTGCGATGGCAGCGACGCCGGGCAGGTTTTCGGTCCCGCCGCGTGCTCCGTGTTCCTGTCCGCCGCCGGCCAGCAAGGGGACCAGCGGTGCGTCCTCGCGAACGTACAGCAATCCGATTCCCTTGGGTGCGTAGATCTTATGACCACTGACCGACGCGTAGTCGATCGTGGTTTGGGAAAGATCAAGTTGGACTTTGCCGACGGCTTGCACGCTGTCGACAAGCCAGCGAACGGATTCGTTTACGCCACGGATCGCTTTTTCCACCGCGTCGAGATCGGTGATCACGCCGGTTTCGTTATTGACCGCCATTGTGCAAATCATGTCGGCGTCGGGAGCGTGCTGCCGGATGAACTCGAGATCGAGGGCACCGAACTCATCGACCGGAATTTCCAACAGCTTGTCATCAACGCCGAGAAGCTGGTTCCAGTGTTGAAGAGCCTGCGGGACAGCCTTGTGCTCGGTTGCTCCATACAACAACGTGCGATTTCCGGCAGCGCTTTCTCCGCTGGTGCGTCGCCGGCGTATATCGCAAAGCGTCGAGAAGATTCCCATCTGGATCGCTTCAGTTGCGCCACTGGTAAACACGATCTGTCCGTCGCTGGCACCCAACACTTTGCGCACCAGGTCGCGCGCCGATTCGAGAATGTACCGAGCTCGCAAGCCGGAAATGTGGGAACTGCTCGGGTTACCAAACAGCTCTTCCATCGCATCATGGGCCTCTTGTGCGGCGGCCGGAAGAACCGGTGTCGTCGCATTGGCATCAAGATATATTTCGGAAGACGTACGAATGATCATCGCACCCTCAGTGTGTTTGGAACCGGCAAATTGAAAAAGAACAAACTCAAATCTACGTAAGAAATCAGACGCGTATCAGCCTCCAGTATAACCCGTTGGTATGTGATTGGCGACCGTTGCGAGGCCGTTCTGAAACGCGTTTCCCGCCTGAGCGATCGACGGGAAAGTTTGGCCAGGCGCCAGGTGGCTGTTATATTTCATGTTCAACCCACAGGACTTTCAGTAACCCAGAATAGCATCTTGAACCAGCGGCAGGAAAACTCGTTGATCTGTTTGATGTTTACCAGCTGGGCCGTTCTGCGAATCTCTACCGCCGATACGGCTGACCGTTGGACCATTCCCCAATTGGTACCGGCGGTTCTTCACCTGGTGGTTGCTGTCCTGTTTTTCAATCGAAACCCCTGGACTCATCAAGGCAATGTCGCGTCGATCGTTTGCGCCCTGCCTTCATTCCTCACAGGAGGGCTGGCCATTAACATGGCTCCGGCGCCACATCAGTGGCATTCGTTTGCCCAATGGCTGTTGGCAATCGGAGCGACTGGCGCCGTGACCGGAATGTTTTTTTTGGGAAGGAGTTTTGCGATCTTCCCGGCAATCCGCCCGATTGTGACTCGGGGCGTGTTCCAGTGGATCCGACACCCGATTTATTTTTTTGAACTAGTCATGATCGCGGCCTGCTGTGCTGCCGGTGGTTCAGCCCTGCATTGGGGAATCTTCCTGGCGAGCGTTGCCGCGATCGTGATCCGGATTTTCTGGGAAGAAAAAACGCTGGTGAAGTCAGTTGATTACGTTGCGTACAGCCAATCGGTGCGATTCCGCCTGATTCCGGGGTTTTGGTAGTCCCCGGCATTGAACCAGCCAATGGGAATCAAAACCAGCCGCAGCACATCATTACTCGTACTCACGAACGCGCCGTGAAATGGCCAGTGCCAGCGCTTCGCGGACACTTTCGATCGTCACGCGGTCGAAGACCTGTTGGAAAAAACCAGTGACAATCATGCGGATGGCTTCCTTGCGAGTGAACCCCCGGCACTGGGCGTAGAAAATCAGCTCTTCGTCTACGCGACCACTGGTCGAACCATGAGTGCAACGTACGTCGTCGGCCTCGATTTCCAACCCGGGAATCGAATCGGCACGGGCCTTATTTGAAAGCAGCAGGTTATCGTTGCGCTGGTAGCCGTCGGTTCGCTGAGCATCGACGTCGACTTTGATCATCCCGCGCCATACGGTTCGAGAGGTGTCCTGCAAGGCCCCCTTGTAAAGGAAATCGCTGGTGCAATCCGATTGCAAGTGGTGCTGGAGCGTGTGGTAGCTCAAATGTTGCTTGTTCTCGGTAAACATCACGCCGTTAACTTGACAAGTTGCCCGCTTCCCCTGCAGGACCACATGTTGATTGACTTTTGCAAGCCGCGAGCCAAGTGCGCCGACGGTCCACTGCAGGTTTGCATCCCGACCAATGACGGCTTTCTGTTGGGCAAAATGCCAGACCTGCTGGCTCCAGTCCTGAAGGTTGACGTAGCGCAAGTTTGCCCGATCGCCGACGGTGATCTCGATGGCACCACAATGCAAACCCGATTCGCCTTCGGCATTGTTCGATTCTGCAAGCACCGTCGCTTCGGCGCCTTCGTCCAGCACGATCAGCGAGTGAGCAAAATCCGAACCACCCTCCGTCAGCGTGGTAAACGTATGGATTGGTTTTTCGATACGGACGTTGCGCGGAACGTAGAGAAACATTCCGTTGGTCCAGGTCGCCTGGTGAAGCGCTGAGAAACGATCCAGGGATCCATCCACAACCTGAAACAAGTGCGTTTGGATCAATTCACCGTGATCCTCCAGCAACTCGCTGATTGGGCCGAAGACGACACCTTTTTCCACTAACTCCGCGTCCAGTTTCGAGGTGCGAGTCGGGACTCCATCGCATGCGACCGTGGAACCCGCCAGTTCAACGCCGGCAGACAGAACCGGAATTGCCGTTCCCATCCCGTCCCGCTTGCAGGGAATGTGGAATTTTTCCAGGTGGAACATCCGAATATCGGTTCGCATCCACTCTTCGTCCTTGCCACTGGGCCAAGGCAGCTGCTTGAACCGCTCCCAGGCGGACTTGCGGATCTCGGTCAACCAATTCGGTTCGTCACGTGAATCGAGAAATGCCTGGAACCCCTCGTCGGTAAACGTAAGTCGCATGTTTTCAGTTGCTGTTGTCATTGCTTTCGTCGTATCTGTGGTTGTCAGGCATTCAGTCGTCACCGCGAAGGGCGCCAATTCGGTCTGACCAAAATCGTAATCGTAATTGCCTTTGGCGACAGTTGTCGCTGGTTGTGAGCCAATCCGGCCGGGCAGGCCCGAAGCTTACGCCTGCCGCTCAGTTTATCTTGTGTGGGTCTTGTGTGGGTCTTGTGTGGGTCTTGTGTGGGGCTATTTCACGGAGACCCTGTGAATTAGCCACATCGCTTTCATATTGTCACTTTCGCCGGGAGGGAGAAAGCCATCACTGCAATGATTGGCGTCACGGCTTCCCGGTTTGAAATGCCACGATCCGGGGCAAAAACGTCGCTCTCCGGAATGACAGTCAAAGTCATTATCCGACCGAACCTTCCATTTGCAATTGAATCAACCGGTTCATTTCGACGGCGTATTCCATTGGCAACTCTTTCACCAGTGGTTCGATAAATCCGTTGACGATCATCGTACTGGCTTCTGATTCCGACAGCCCGCGACTCATCAAGTAGAACAGCTGTTCTTCGCCAATTCGAGATACGCTGGCTTCGTGCCCCATCGAGACATCCTGTTCGTTGATCTCGATGTAGGGATACGTGTCACTGCGACTTTCATCGTCCAGGATCAGGGCATCGCAAACCACGGAGCATTTCGAGTTGACCGCACCTTTTTCGATGCGTGCCAAACCGCGATAGCTGCTGCGACCACCGTTTTTCGAGATCGACTTGGAAATAATCGTTCCGGTGGTATCGGGCGCACAATGCACCAGTTTGGCCCCGGCATCCTGATGCTGACCTTTGCTTGAGAAAGCGATCGAGAGAATCTCGCCGCGTGCTCCCGGCTCCATCATATACACGGCGGGGTACTTCATCGTCAATTTCGAACCCAGGTTTCCATCGACCCACTCCATCGTCGCGTCCCGGTAGGCAAACGCCCGCTTGGTTACAAGGTTGTAAATATTATTGGCCCAGTTTTGAATGGTGGTGTAACGGCACCGCGCGTTCTTTTTCACGATGACTTCCACGACGGCAGAGTGCAATGACTCGCTGGTGTACATCGGGGCCGTGCAGCCCTCGACGTAATGAACCTGGGCTCCTTCGTCGACGATGATCAACGTTCGCTCAAACTGCCCCATGTTCTCCTCGTTGATCCTGAAGTAGGCCTGCAACGGGAACTCAATCTTGACTCCCGGAGGCACATAGATAAACGAGCCGCCTGACCACACAGCACTGTTGAGCGCGGCAAATTTGTTGTCGGTGGAGGGAATGATCTTGCCAAAATACTCACGAAGCAATTCCGGATGCTCGCGAACGGCCGTATCGGTATCGGTAAAGATCACTCCCTGGTCTGAAAGATCTTTTTTCAGTGATCCATAAATCACTTCCGATTCAAACTGGGCCTTTACGCCTGCAAGGTACTTTCGTTCGGCTTCGGGGATCCCGAGCTTTTCGAACGTATCTTTGATTTCTTCGGGAACATCGTCCCAGGATTTCCCCTGCTCATTGGTCGGCTTCAGGTAGTAAAAGATGTCCTGAAAATCCAGCTCGATATTACCACCCCATTTGGGCATTGGTTTGGATTCAAAGATTTCAAGGGCTTCCAGCCGAAACTCGCGCATCCAATCCGGCTCGTTCTTGATATCCGAAATCTGGTTGACGATTTCGGCATCAATCCCCTTGCGGGCCTTAAAGATCGCGGTGGTTTCCGTCTTGAAGTTGTACTTGTTGATTTCGGTCGACTTGAGTTCCTGGCTCTCTGTCAGATCAGTTGCCATCTTATTCTCTCGATTGGATTTCTTGTTTATCTTGAATTCGTCCCTGCAACTAGGCCACCGGTTCGGCCTCGGCTTCGTCGTTAACCTTGGCTGCTTCGGGATACTGTTTGCGGATCCGCTCATAGCCTTTTTCGTGGAGCTCTTCCGCCAATTCCCGCCCACCGGTTTCCACAATCCGCCCACCCAGGATTACATGGGTAAAGTTGGGCGGATTATGTTCGAGCAATTTGTCGTGATGCGTAATGATCAGGAGCCCCATCTTGTTATGTCCAATCTCGTTGATGGATTGACTGGCCAGTCGAACGGCATCGGCATCCAGCCCGGAATCCGTTTCATCCAAAATCGCGAACTTGGGCTGCAACATGGCCAATTGCAGAATCTCGGCCCGTTTCATTTCGCCCCCCGAGAAACCGTCGTTGACGTACCGGCGAGCAAACTCGCTGTCCATCTGAAGCTGCTCCATGTTGGCCTTGATTTCCTTGCGAAACTCACGCATTGGAATCAGGTCTTCGCCTTCCTTGCGGTCCGGGTTACGAACGTTGGTCGTCGCGTGGCGGAGAAAATCAGCCATCTTGACGCCGGGAATCGCAACGGGGCGCTGGAAAGCCATGAAAATCCCGGCCCGGGCTCGCTCATTCGGCTCCCACTCAAGAATGTTTTCGCCGTTAAGCAGAATCTCGCCTTGCGTGCATTCGTAGTTCGGATGCCCCATGATGGCGAGGCCAAGCGTGCTTTTGCCTGAACCATTGGGGCCCATCAAGGCATGAGTTTCGCCTTCGGTAATCTCAAGATTGACCCCGCGAAGGATTTCCTTTTCGCCGATCGAAACGTGGAGATCGACGATTTTCAGTACATCACTCATTTTATTTACTTCTGGATTTGAATTTGGCGTTACCACAGTTGTGAGCTTGTGGTTCCGGATTCTGGTGGACAAAGTTGTTTGCCAAACTCGTTGGCTTCAACCTACGGGATGTTCTTGCTGAAAACTCACAACTTTCAGCGGGTCGACTGTTTTTCCAAAACGTCAGTTGCCTTTCCGGCTTCATAAGTACAACACTGGTCGCCATCCTGACGGCATTGACACCGATCAATCGGATGGCCGATGACTCTTGCAAACAACTCTTTTTCGAGATTGCAAATGTCATGATTCTCCTGAGCCAACGTAGGATAGGGACACCCATCGACTTTGATGACAGGCAATCCACTGGTCGTTTCAAGACTGATGGAAATCTGACGGTTGGCAAATAATTTGACGACCGATTGCATTCGCTCCTGGACCGTGCTTCCACTGGTTTCCAATTCGTATTTCTCAGCCAACCGCTCGACAGCACCGGCGATCACCCTTTGTCGTGTCCCGGGATCCGGGATTTTTTGAACTTCTTCCCACAACACGACGGCCAAATCGTCCAGGTTATTGGCACTGCTTCGCCGTCCCTTGTCCGTCAACGCATAATGATGACTCGGTCGGCCACGCCCTTCGACCGCATGCGACCGTTCGACCAGTTCCAATGCCATCAGGCGATTGAGCCGCTGACGAACCGCCGTTGCGGTTACCCCCATTGCGAACGTTAAATCGCAAACCGTCATCGACGGTGCTTTGCGAAGCAACGCAATCATCGCCCGATCGTTCTGTGAAAGCTGGTGCTTGGTGTTCATGGAGACAGGAAAGCTGAGAATTGAAAAGCAAATCGAATGTCCCGAATGCCTTCTTTTGAAATCTTACCGATTAAAGACAATATTCACAACCAGATATGTCAAAAATACAGAAAAACCAGAAATCATTGACTCCCGTTGGCTTGTCCGATAGAAACGCGTCTTTATTCGGCTTTCTGATAGCGGATATAACCAAAACCAAACTTCGGCTAGACCTATGAAATCTCTGAAACCCGTACCTACCGCGATTCTGACGTTGCTGTTATTGGTCGCAACGGGATGGCTACCGCAAATCTCGGCCGTTTCCGCCCAGGCACCCGGTGATGCTCCCGAAGCATCTGCCCCTGCAGATACCGCAATCGGGATTGACGAGCAGATAAACACGTGGTTCAAGCCGATTGCCGATTTTTTTGGCGCCGTTGTTTTCTTTGAAGTCTATCCCGGCGTGCCCTTTGTTTTGCTTCTTCTCGTTTTTAGTGCACTTTTTTTTACGATCTATTTTGGATTCGTGAATATTGTCCGGTTTCCGACCGCCCTCAAAGTGGTTTCCGGAAAGTACGATTCGATTGACCACCATAGCGCGGATCCCAAGGCGGAAGTCAACGTTGTCGATGGCGACATCGTCGATACGATTGCCGACGAATCGGACGGCGAGGTGTCTCACTTCCAGGCATTGGCGACGGCCGTTTCTGGAACGGTGGGCAATGGCAATATTGCCGGCGTTGCGCTGGCAATTGCGCTCGGTGGTCCAGGTGCGACGTTCTGGATGATCATTTGTGGATTACTTGGAATGTCGACGAAATTCGTCGAATGTACGTTGGGGGTTCAGTACCGTGATATTGGGCCCGACGGAACGGTCCACGGTGGACCAATGTATTACCTGACCAAAGGCTTGAAAGAGCGAGGATTTGGGGTTTTCGGTCAAGTCTGCGCCGTCGTCTTCGCGATCTTTTGTATTGGAGGTTCTTTTGGAGGAGGCAATGCAGCTCAATCGAATCAGGCCACGATTGTTATCAAAGACCTTCTGAGCCTTGAGAGCACCGCCGCGGGAACGGTAATTGGCATCATTTTGGCGATCTTTGTCGGCATCGTCATCATTGGTGGCATCAAACGAATTGCTTCGGTAACGGAGAAAATCGTCCCGTTCATGGCACTGCTTTATGGGATTGCATGTATCTATATCATTCTCAGCAATATTCATCTTCTCGGTGCCGCGATTAGTTTGATCGTTACCGAGGCATTCACTCCCAGGGCAGGTGTTGGGGGAATGATCGGGGTGCTGCTGGTTGGTTTTAAGCGGGCAGCGTTTTCGAACGAAGCGGGAGCCGGATCAGCCTCGATCGCCCACTCGGCCGTCCGAACAAAATACTCTGCGTCAGAGGGCTTGGTTGCCCTCTTGGAACCATTCATCGATACTGTTGTGATTTGTACGATGACGGCTTTGGTCATCATCATCTTTAACTCTGGCAACGCATTCGCCTATGGAGGAGATGGTTCCGGAGGCGTCTTGATTGATGGCGTCCGGTACGAGGGTGCGGGAATCACGTCTCAAGCGTTTGCCGCCTATATTCCGTATTCGAATGTCTTCTTGACGGTGGCCGTGGTCCTGTTTGCTGTTTCCACCATGATCTCCTGGTCCTACTACGGCCTGCAGTCATGGAAATTCCTGTTTGGACGAGGCCAGGTCGCCGACATGACCTATAAACTCATCTTTTGCCTGTTTGTGGTGATTGGTGCCGCGGCAAACATGAAGTCCATTTGGGATTTTTCCGACGCCATGATTTTTGCCATGGTATTTCCCAACATGATCGGGTTGTTCTTTCTGTTCCCCGTGGTGAAAGAACAGCTCAACCGGTACCTGGAGGCCATTCGTTAGGACCGGTTTTATGAAGTCGGCCGTTGATTGGCCGGTTTCGGTCCGGCGAATCCCGATATTGATCTGGTTTTTTACCGGATTTCGCGGTGCAAACTTTTTTCAAAAATTTCCCAATGTTCGTTCTTGTACCTCGAATAAGTACAAAAGTTACACGACATTGGCGGAGATTACGGAAAAATGGCATTCCACATACCCTTCAATCAGCGAGCATCGGCACAGCAACGACCCGCCCCGATTTACATTGGTTTCGAAGTTCCTCGTCCGCCCCGAAAGAAATTCAACTGGTGGGGATTTAACGGAATGTGGATGTCGTTCGCCAGCCTTTTGACAGCCGGCTTCGCTTCCCCGGTCCCACTTCTGATCAGCTTGGTTGGGCTACGGCGGCCTGGCAAAAAAATGGCTTCCGTCGGAGCATTTGTGTCATCGCTTGGCGTAGCGATGGCGACGACGATCGTGGTCTTCGCGGCATCACATGCTGAAATCCAACAAGCGGCTCGACACAATCGAATCGTCAAGAAACAGATCGCCGAGACCGATGCGTTGATGGCCATTGCCGGGATTGAAATCCAGGAATTTCGTGAAGACGTTGTTGATGAATCGAGATTTGACATCGAAGCGAACATGCTGATCCTGCACCACGTTGATCCATGGGGTCAATCACTCCGATTTGACCTGAATGACAAAGATGGACTTGTTCGCAGCGCAGGCCCGGACAAAAAATTTGATACCGGCGACGATGTCACGCTGGATCTTGGTGAGTCCGGGAATGCCGCGACTTCCGTCGAGTCAGACTCTCCAGTGGAAGACGAATTCGCGACCGGTGAATTCTAGGACAAGACAAAATCTCAACTTCCGAATCGCCGAACCGCTACGAAATCACGTGGCGGTTTTTTTTTGTTGCCAATTCGGTCCCGCCATGACATTCGGTACTTCGACGGCTTGGTAATGGTGCCTTGCCAATTGGAAATCTCGACGCGATGTTCGAAATCTCTTACTTCAAACGAACGACAGGTATCTTGGTTGGAACCGTCTCCCTCATTACGACCGGAACCCAAATCTCAACGACCCTCAGAATGCCGTGGTTCCCATGAAGTCGCCATGCCGCCGACGGCGATATCGTTTGAGAAAGTGCAGCCTGCCGCTTTGTTTTTCGCTGCAAACTTGGCTTCGATTTGGGGACCCCAACATGCCGTTATCACGTATCCTGGGATTTGGTTTATCTGTGGTGATCGTCGTCACCGTTTTTGCTTCGACCGGTTCAGCACAAATCAAGCGACCACTGCGCTGGCTGGGACAGGGGTTCAGCGACGGCTACCACCGATGTAACCCTGGTCCCGATTCCGACTATTACAATCCCTACAGCGATCATAATACGTATCTGGTTCATCAATATGGCGCGACGAACGCCCCCGCCATGAACAGTTATCGAGCGCCCGGAACTGGTCGAGGCAGCGTGCCATTCTCCGTCTACGCAATCCCTGCTCCAGCGACCGGTGATCCAACCCTGACAACACTACCGGCCGAAGTCGACGACAATTCTTTTATCCCAGGCCAGCCTGTTGGGCAGCCCAGGACTGACGAAAACTGGCAAACACCCCCCGGCAACACTGAACCGCCAGCCGATATCAAGAGAGATTCTGCGCTTGCCCCTCAATTGAAAAACCGCATTCGACAACGATCCGCCAACGCCCTTGTTTCTCCAAACCGGTTCTCGATCGGCAACCGCTGATCGATCCGCCGAGGCGAATCAGGTTAATTCATCACCAGAAAAACATCCTCGCAGCAAAAATCCCCGTAGCAAAACTAAACTGATTGACGTTTCTGACGTCGCTCGACTTTCTGAGTCGAACCCTTACCGTGAATCTCTCTCGAAACGGTCCTCGACTCAGAAATTCGAGTTTCACTTCAGGCCGGATAAAGGAATTCCTCCATCCGGCCTTTTCGTGCGCTTCGGCAGGGAAATCCATGGGCTTGATTTCGACCCCGTGCCGGTACATGCCAAACGGGGGATGCAGGAACCGGAGGTGAGCCATTCATGGCATCGGGGAACAGGGAATAGAGATGACGACCGACGGACGAGTGTTTTCTCCCAGGCAACTTGCTAGCGAATATCGGGGTGCGGATTAACTCACGACCAAACTGGTGTCACCGGCAAGCACGATTCTCCTCACGGGGCAAGCCGTGATTTGTATTGACCCCAGTCAAACGTGAGCCCTATACTTCGGCCCAATGGATTCACCACCTTTCGCACCCGCGTTGCGACAGGTATCGCTGTCAGCCAGGTTTATGGAGAAACCGCCATGGCCCCGAAAGCCAAATCTTCCTGCGTCGTCCGCGACACACTTCTTGTCGCTGTTGCCATTTTGCTGATCTGCCTGTCATCCGTCGGTTCCGCGAAAGCGCAATCCGGCGCGACCGACGGTCCTTCGCAACAGGCTGGGGAACCCCTCAAAAACCAGAAACACATCGAAACACTGGCGGTGGTCAATGGGCAACCGATTACCCGCAATCAAATTGCTGAAGAATGCATGAGGCGATTCGGAGAAGACGTGCTGGAAAGCCGAATCAAGAAACTGCTGGTTCTCGATATGTGCAAGAAGAGTGGCATCCTGATCACGGAAAAAGATGTCAACGACGAACTGGTCGCGAAGGCCAATAAATTCGGAATGTCCGGTGAAAAGTACGTTCAAATGATCTGCAGTCGACGCAACATTACCGTCGACCGCCTCAAGAACGACATTACCTGGCACGAACTGGCGATTCGCAGACTGGCCGAACAAAATATCCAGGTCACGCCTGAAGAACTGGCGGAGCGCATGGAGTTTGAATTTGGAGTGCGAGTTCAGGTTCGTCAAATCGTCGTTGATTCCCTGCAGCAAGCCAACCAGATTCACGCTCAGCTTCAGGCGGCACCCGACAGTTTCGAGCGTCTGGCAAAACAATTTTCACTTGATCCACAAAGTAAATCGATTGGTGGTCTGCTTCAGCCGATCCGCCGCAACTCCGGGCTTCCCGAGTTCGAGAACCTGGCATTTTCCCTGGAGCCCCAACAAATCTCAAAAGTCCTGCCAATCGCGGAGAATTTTATCATTCTACGCTGCGAAAGGATTTTTCCGGCATCGCAATTGACACCCGAGCAATCGGCATTTCACCATGATCGTTTGATTGAGGAAATCTCGAATGAAAAGCTGGTTGAGTCGGCCCGGGTGTTGTTTGAAAACCAGCAAAAGAGCGCTCAGATCGTCAACGTCATGAACGATCCACAACTCAGCCAGCAGATGCCAGGCGTGGCTGCGACCGTCAACGGACTGCAAATTCTCAAACGCGATATCGCCGAAGACTGTATCACCCGGTTCGGTTCAGAAATGCTGGAGACCGAAATCAACCGGACCATTTTGATGCAGGCGCTCAAGAAATCGCAAATGAGGGTCGAACAGGGCGATATCAATTTGGAAATCACGCGGGCCGCGGAAGCCCTGGGGCATTTGAACCCCGACGGCACCGTCAACGTGAACGATTGGCTGAAACTGCAAACCAACGGTGATCTCTCGAAGGTTGACTTTTATATCGAAGACGAAGTCTGGCCAACGGTTGCCCTCAAGAAACTCGTGGCGCAAGGCGTATCCGTTACACAGGAAGATATGGACAAAGGGTTTGAGGCCAATTTTGGCCCCCGCGTGGAAGTGCTCGTAATTGTCAACAACGATCACCGGACAGCACTCAAGGTCTGGAACCTGGCCAGTGCCAACCCGACGGCTGAGTATTTTGGCAAACTCGCAAACCAATACTCGATCGAACCGGCATCCAAGAACAACTTCGGAGCCGTTCCCCCAATTCAAAAACATGGTGGGCGACCTGAGTTGGAGAAGGAGGCCTTTAGCTTGCAACAGGGCGAAATCTCAAAGGTCGTTCAGGTGGGCGAATACTGGATTACAATGTTCTGCACCGGACGAACCGCGCCCGTTGTTTCTGACTTCGATGCCGTCAAAGACGAGTTGGAAAAAAACATCCTGGAAAAGAAATTGAATCTGGCCATGGCAGACAGCTTCCGAGCGCTTCGCAACGAAGCACAGATTGACAACTTCCTTGCGGGCACTTCCCAACCCGGACAGGAAGCGGTTCGATCGGCCCGGCAACTCGAAGGTATCGGTCAGGGATCGCAGCCTCAAGCTCCACGTCGTTAACAGTCAGCGCTGGCGCGACTTCACGGATAGCGAAACGCGGATTTCGACTGCTACTTGGCGGTGGACCGGAGCGCCCATTTTCGGAGACCCTGCTGAGAGTCGAGAGCCCCATGGGCCAGAATTTTCAGACGCATGCCGGTGATTGAGGAATCGGACATGCCGATCCACTCTTCTGTCGTCGGCGACGGTTCCTGTCGTGCACTGCGTGCGCTTTGCCGAAAAACGATTCCGATCTGAAGACGCGATAATCGCTGCCCTGACCAGGCTGGATTGTCAAAGGCCCAGTCTTATTCGATTGGTTTATTGTTTTCACTCGTTGCCAGATGGATCTCGATATTCGAGAATCAGGTCACCCCCAATCGATCCAATCGAATCGCAAGACCATTATTTGAATCCGGCAACAGGATGAATGTCAAAGAACAACCAACTTTGAATCACTTCAAATTCGCTTGGAAAAAGATCGCCGCCATCGCGATCGTCCTTTTAATCGGTGGCTACCAGTGGTACACACAAAACAACTCCGACGACAAACCGGCGTTGGTTGAAACCGGAACGTCGGGGCCGAGCGCGGACGAAAGTCGTGGTCTGAAACCTGCGACCAGCAAAGGCGGCAACACTGACCCGAGGAAAACATCAAACGCCACACCCGGGTTTCCGACCGTTGGCCCCTACCTCGAGCCGGCTGGCGGGAAAAACCTGAAATCTCCAGCGGGGCTCATTTACACCGGCGGACAAAGCGAACATCGCAGCGAACACGTACTTCATCACGCGAACGACATCCCTGACCGCGACGGTCCCCATGGCGTTTTTGATGCCGACGGCGACGATGTGTTTCGCTTGGTGGACGAAGCCTACGAACTGATCAAGCATCATTCTCCGCAAGTCAAAAAGACGCCGGCCGAGAGCGGCAAAACCGAATATGTCATCGACATGAAGCGAAAAATTGGATTCCTGGGTGGCAAGACAGGCATTCAGAAAAACAACCCTCCACTTCACAAGATCAAACTGATCCTCGCTGACAATCGCGTGATCACGGCTTATCCGTATTAGGTGACGACTTGATATTCCAACTGGAATTGTCCCGTGAACCTCTTGCTGCATCAACAGAAAATTTGCGATCTGCTCCGTTTGCCAGCGGCTCTCCGGTTTGAACTTCGGTTTCCGCAAAACCGGTCCGCCTCATACGACGGACGCAATCGCGTCACATAACCGATTCAAATTCTGGCTGTTGATTCCAGCAACGTTGATCCGCCCACTGCCCAGTATGTAAATCGAATACTCTTCTTTCAAACGGGCGACCTGGTCTGGAGTCAAACCGGAATAACTGAACATTCCACGCTGTCGATTGATGTACTGAAAATCCTTATGGGGAACTCGACTCTGCATCGCGTCTACAAAATTCGTTCTCAGTTCGAGAATCCGCTCGCGAATTTCGGTCAACTCGGTCTGCCAGATTTGCCTCAATTCGGCGTCATGCAAGATGGTGTCCACGATTGCGCCACCGTGGAGTGGCGGATTGGAATAGATTGTGCGAATCGTCAACTTGATCTGGCTGAGCATGGCGGCTGCGGAATCGGCGTCATGCGAAACCGAAGCGATTCCGCCTACGCGTTCCGCATACAGGCCAAAGTTTTTCGAAAATGAATTGCAGACAATCGCCTCGCCACCTGTTTCGACAAAATGGCGAATCGGAAACGCGTCGGCATCCAGGCTTTCACCGAAGCCCTGATACGCAAAGTCGAAAACCGGCAGCAACCGAAGTTCCTTGATCAACTCCCCAAGTTGCTTCCATTGTTCGACGGAGGGATCGACACCCGTTGGGTTATGGCAAACCGTGTGAAACAAAACGGCTTGACCTGGCCCTGCCTGGCCCAACGAATCGATCAACCGTTCAAAATCCAGTCCCGTCCTGTTTTCATCGAGATAGTCATATTGTTCGACATTCAAGCCAACCGCGCCGTAAATTTGTGGGTGATTAACCCACGTCGGGTTGCTCATCCAAATCGTATCGACATTGAAAACCCGCTTGAGTGTCTCGCCGGCAATTCGCAGCGAGACGGTTCCACCAGGTGTCTGCGCTGCAACGCAATGAACGGAATCATGATCGAATAACCTGTCGCCCAGGACCAGTCGACCGATCGATTCGTTGTACGACGGCGGACCATCGATCGGCAGGTAGTTCTTGTTTCCGGCCGAATCCAACAGCTTTTGTTCTGCTTTTCGGACGCACTGCATCACCGGAGTCGTTCCCGATTCATCCTGATAGACCCCTACCGAAAGGTTGATTTTGTCAGGGTTAACGTCCTTCTTGAATTGCTCGATCAGTCCAAATATGGAATCTGGTGGGCTCAACGGTACAGCTTCAAACATCAACGTGCCTTCGAAATCGGATACATTTGCAAGACGGAAATCAACAATCTAGCACGGGAGTTGACTGTCGAAAGGCCCTAAGTCGATTGGCGCGGCGAAAACAGGGTGAGTTCGCCGAAGAGCTTATTTCTTACGAGACGAAGCCAAGCCGCCCGTTTAGGCTGTTTGGCAAGGTCTATTCAAAATGACACGCCGTTGCAGCCAAATGATTGGCTCGTAATAATCCTTAGTTCGGTTCGACCGACCCTTATTCGGTGTCAACCACTCGCGAATCAAACTTCCGTTACTCACAAAATCTTATGTCAAAACGTGTTGGATTATGGCTGGTCGGAGCCCATGGCGGCGTTTCAACCACTGTCGCAGTCGGCTGGGCTGCGCTCAAACTCAAACTCATCGATGATTGCGGCCTGGTCAGCCAGCTCGATCCATTTGCCGGACTGGGCCTGATTGACTG
This sequence comes from Planctomycetaceae bacterium, assembly GCA_024642205.1. GTDB lineage: Bacteria > Planctomycetota > Planctomycetia > Pirellulales > Pirellulaceae > Mariniblastus. The sequence goes on from JAHEBQ010000020.1 coordinate 66,612, forward strand.
GGACAACATCGTACTGGGGGGGCACGAGATCCGAAAAACCGACAGTCGGACCGAAGCGTTTCAATTGTCCGGTGTCACGCCCGCGATCAACCGCGAGTTGATCATCAAGTGCGAAACGGAACTGTCGGAGTTTGACAAAAATGTTCGGCCTGGCATTCTGTACAACGTCGGCGATACGATCAGGAAACTCTCGGATCAGGATTTCGTAATTGAGGCCGCCAGCGCACGAGACGCGATTGATCGAATCCAGTCGGATCTGCTGGAGTTTTCCAGGAGCCATGAGCTCGAGCAATTGATCGTGGTCAACCTTGCATCCACCGAACCGTCCATCGATCCGGCGCAACTGCCACCCACCTGGGCAGAATTGGAACCATGGCTCTCCAACGCCGACTGCCCGCTGCCGGCCAGTTCGTTGTATGCGATCGCGGCTCTGGAAAAAGGATGGCCGTTTGTCAACTTTACACCGTCACTCGGAAGTTGCCCGAAAGCAATCAATGAACTCGCTGTCAGCCGAGGAACGTGCCACATGGGCCACGATGGAAAGACAGGAGAGACGTTTTTGAAAAGCGTACTCGCTCCGGCATTCGCGAACCGGAATCTCGACATCATGAGTTGGGTGGGACACAACATCTTTGGCAACATGGACGGCAAAGTCCTTGATGACCCGATTAACAAACAGACCAAGGTCACGAGCAAGGATCGACTGCTGGGCCAGATTTTGGGATACCATCCGCAAACCCACATCAGCATCGAATACATCAAAAGCCTCGGCGACTGGAAAACGGCCTGGGACCATATTCATTTTCGGGGATTTCTCGGTACACCCATGATCATGACGTTTACCTGGCAGGGTTGCGATTCGATTCTGGCCGCGCCGCTGGTATTGGATTTATTTCGTTTCACGGAACTGGCGGTCAGAAACGGCGAGACCGGCTTGTTAACTTTCCTGGCCAGTTTCTTCAAATCGCCGCTGGGTACCGACGAAAACGATTTCTCGGCTCAATTCAGACTGCTGACCGATTGGGCGGCACAACAGCGTTCCAGCGATCGAAGTCAGACACCGATTTTACCGCAATGAACCACGGAGTTCTTTCGTTCGTTTGAGATTCCGTCAATGGCAAGCTTCGGGCTGAACCGAAACTCGAGAGATCGGGGAATTTGCCGAGACGAACGTTTGACGTAGCTCTGTTTTCTACAATATCTTCAACCTCAGGCTGCGGAATTCCCAGGAGGCAATCCGCTTGCCGGATGGCCAGGAACAAACCTGACGATGGTGTCGCCGAGTTCTCCAGCAGTGCCGGAGTTGTCGACGCAGCACGCGCAGCGCCTCCTCCGCCAACAGGAAATGTCCGTCGGTCGTGGGATGCACAATGTCCCAGAACAGGAAACCGGACGGATCATCGCCATTGGCAGCGCCGGTAGGCAGATGCGGATCAACGACGTTGGAAAGCCCAAACACTCCAAGGGTTGGCCACGGCATCCTGGAGAACGCCGGACGAGCTCATCCGAATTGTCTTGACACCCGTGGCTGCCAGTCCGTCCAGCGCGGCATCAAGACGATCGTTGTAGGCTGCAGAAATATACGAAAGAAAGGCCCCGGTTTCGGGTGCATTGCCAAACGGCGTCAAGTCAAGATCCGGCAGGTTAACAACCAGAATACGCCGAGCCCCGGCTCGATGCAGTCGTTGAACCGCCGTGACGGTGTTGGCAACACCCGTGGAGATGGTCAGTTGTACTTGCTCAGCGTCAAAGAGGTTCGCGGTGTAAAAGTCGTTGCCTCCTGCCCACACCACATGGAGCGCACACTTGTCTGCTCTCCTTCCGTCAAGGTCATCGACCCAATCATCGATTTGGTCAAAAAGCCCCGGATACTCGCGGTCCTCGCAACCCTACTCTGACAGACCATGATCATTGGTGTTATCGCGCCCAGTCGTCGCGCCACCAACGGCGTAGTTCGTGACAGATTCGGGCTCAATTCCCATCGCTTCGGCAACATACTCGATCCAGATCATCCCGTTTGAAAAGTGACCGTCGAAGTAGAAACCAGCCACCGGGTAACATTCATTCGTTAGGCCAAACATGTTCCCCGTATCCGTCAGGCTGTCACCGAATGCAACGATTCCTGTATCGAAGCCTCGTTCGTCTGAATCTCCGCCACCCGTTTGTGCGGCAAGCAGGGAAGACGAAAGCGAAACGGCAAGTGCAAGTGTCAGCATGATGCCTGCCATCGATCGGCGTAGGTTCAATTTCCTCATGGTATTCCTTTTGGGGTTCTGATTCTGACCAACACAGTTCATTGACAAGAGGTTGCCTTGCGTCAAAATTCCAGCGACTCAAGGCACTCACTTGTGGTCGACATCTCTAAGTGCGATTTCGCTCGCCAAGACGTCACGACGTGCCAGGGAAAACAGAAAAATCCTTATGCAAGCATCCCACCTAAAAAAGGTGTCAGGAACCTTTATTTGACGTGAATCGCATATTCGGATAAACTCCGAGATTATGGGACGACCAAAGCGAGACTCACGGGCTGGGATCATCTATCACGTGCTCAATCGAGCCAACGCGAAGATGACGATTTTTGAAACGAACGGAGATTACGAAGCTTTTGAACGCGTTCTAACCCAAGCCGTCGAACGATCAAAAATGCGACTATTGAGTTACTGCGTCATGCCGAATCATTGGCATCTAGTTGTTTGGCCACATGAGGACGGGCAATTATCGAATTTCGTGGGCTGGCTTACGCTGACTCACACACAGCGATGGCACGCCCACCGGCACTCCACCGGGACCGGGCACCTTTATCAGGGAAGATTTAAGTCATTTCCATGCCAGGACGATGAGCATTTTTCGACACTCAACCGGTATGTCGAGCGAAATGCTCTGAACGCCAACCTTGTGAAGCGAGCCGAAGCGTGGCGTTGGAGCAGCCTGTATCGTTGGCATTCTGGAACAGCAAAGGAAAAAGAGATTCTCGCTGTATGGCCGTTGACACGCAAGCGAAACTGGATCGACTTCGTTAATCAACCAGCATCCCAGGGTGAGTTCGCGGCTCTTCAACGCAGCATCCAACGGGGCTGTCCGTTTGGTGATGAACAATGGACCACCCAAAAGGTACAACAGCTGGGACTTGAAAGCACAATGAGGTCACGGGGAAGGCCAAGACATAGCCCAAAAGGTTCCTGACACCTTTTTATTCGACTTTCCAGATTCTTGCTGTTCCATCCCAGCGAGCTGCGGCAACGCTTTTCCCGTCAGGTGAAAATGTCACACTGTGGATGTGAACTCCATCCAAACGAAACGAAACGGTGTGCTCTCCAGTCTTCACATTCCAAAAATGGATGTTTCCCTCCTTTCCGCCAGAAACCAATGTCCTGCCGTCCGGTGAATAAGTGGCAAACATCGCATCGCCCGAATGGGCATCCAGCTGGTTCCGGATTCTGCCGTTTGAATAGCCGAGAATTGAAATACTTCCGTCGGCTGTCGTTACCGATAGCCATTTTCCATCGGGTGAATCGTCAAGACTCGTAATATCTTCCGACATCGTGTGTAACAACTCCGGTGCGTTTCCGGAGTCAATTTCCCAGCGATATACCCTTTGATCCGTTCCTCCGAAGGCCACGGAATTTCCGTCGGCGCCAAACGAAACAGCCCAAACATCGCGTTTTTCAGGCATCACTAGTCGAGCCTGTTCGGTCTTGCTGACCAGCTCCCAGATGATCACGACGCCGGCATTGCTACCGGAAACCAACCGCTTGCCGTCGCGCGAAAAATCCAGCGAATTTACGAAAGCACCGTGGCCTTTCAATTCGGCTATGGACCGGCGCGTTCCCAAATCCCACAGCCGAACGCTTCCGTCTTGACTTGCTGAGGCAAGTGTTTTTCCATCTGGCGAAAACCGAACAAACTGAACGCTTTGCCGGTGACCATTCAATTCGTAAAGTTTCGCGCCTGTTCGCGGGTCCCAAATAACGATCCGGGAATCTTCGCCAGCCACCGCCAGCATGCGATTGTCCATGGAAAATGAAATTGACCACAATCTTGCAGGACCATCATTCAGTCGCAACTCAGATGTTGATTGCAACGTTTCCCAAATTTTTGCCGAATTATCACGACTAACCGTAACCAAGCCGTCGGACGCCAGAAATTCCGCACCATAGACTGCGTTTGAATGCCCACGAATCGTTTGAAACAACTTCAACGTTTTGACGTCCCAAACATATGCCAGGCTGTCAGTGCCATGGGTCAGAAAGTACTTCCCCGACGGATCAACGGTCGTGCCGTTAGCAAACTGTGCCGGATCGGTTAACCGGCCAAGGAAACTGTTGTCCAAGAAATTCCAAAAAGCAATTTCTGTCGGCATGACAACCGCCAACGTCCGGCCATCGTTCAACGATTCGATGTAGGCACTTTCAGTCAGTCTGTTCAATTTCTGTTCTGGAGCGTCCACCGACAATTCTTGAATCGACAGTTGATTCCCACAAACAAACGCAAACTTGCGGTTGTCATTCGCCAATTCAATCGCGTCGATCGGCTTGCCTCTGGCAACCAGCAACTCATGAGCCTCGCTGCCGGCAAGGTTCCAACGGCGAACCGTTCCGTCTGCCGAAGACGACAAGAGCGACTTGCTGTCGCTGGTGAAACAAATATCAGTTACCGGTTTCACGTGACCTTCCAGTTGCCTGCATTTCTGGGTCGAAGTCACATACAGCTCAATCGAATTTCCCTGATAGACCGCAACAAATTCTCCATCCGGCGAAAACTGACTTTGAATTCCTCGGTCGGTATTTGCCTGGAAAACCGCTTCAAATCCCCCCTCCAGCTTTTTCCAGACTCGGGCGAAGCCCCGCCCACAGGCCAACAAAAATTCGCCGTTGGCGCTGTACGCCAGGCGCTGAATGCTCCCCGGATGTCCGTCCAATTCGAGAACTTTGACGGGTTGCGCCGAGTTGGTCCAAAATTGAATCTTTCCATCGTCCCCAGCCAGTGCCAAAAGGTTACTCGTTGGATCCGCCGCCACCCCCACAATCTTGTCACCGTACCGGATCGTCGGAACATCGCTCAGTTTGTCGCACAGCGAGTCAAAATAGTCCCATTCAAACGTTCGCGAGTCAGGTTCCGCTCGATCCAGCAACTCCCGGACGCGCAACGGCAAACCGCTTTCCCAAGCGTCCTGAATCATATTCATGTGTGCGACGTAGAGAAAATCGGATTTGATCTGTTTTTGACGATTCGCCTCAAACAACCCCAACGTAGTACCACCAATACCGGCTATGAGCATCAGCAACATCAGACCCGCGACCGCAACGGCCACACGATTTCGATTAACAAATTTCCGGATGACATAGGCGGCACTGGGAGGTGCGGCCGAAACCGGATCACCATCGATGTAACGCTGGATATCAATCCCCAGTCCGTTGGCCGTATCATAGCGCCGGTTGCGTTCCTTCTCCATTGCTTTCATCACGATCCAGTCGAGATCTCCACGTAACAACGACCCCAGCAGCTTCGGGTCGACTCCTCGATGGTTCGCGATCTCGACGGATGATTTCTGGGTACTCAATCGCAGACTCGGCCTGGGTGGATCTTCTTCTCGAATGATCTTCAGGACCTGATCCAGCGCCGCCGAGCTCATGCGTTTCTTGTTAAACGGGGTGTTTCCCGTAAGGAGCTCGTACAGCAACACACCCAGTGAGTAGATGTCCGCTCGTGTGTCGACATCGAGTCCGTTCATTTTTGACTGCTCTGGACTCATGTAGGCAAGAGTCCCCATCACTTGTCCGAATTGGGTGAACATCGTCTTATCGGTCAGGCTTTGACCAAGCGCCTTGGCCAGTCCGAAGTCGATAATCTTGGGGACGACCTTTTCGTCATACTCGGCGACGAGGATGTTGTTTGGCTTGAGGTCGCGATGAATGATTCCTTTCTGATGCGCGTGCTGCACTGCGTTACAAACCAATATGAACAATTTGAGTCGCTGCTCGACGTTCAGCCGGTTCTGATCGCAGTACTCCGTGATCGGGATCCCCTTAACCAGCTCCATTACAAAATAGGGGCTCCCGTTATCGGTCGTTCCCACATCCAGTAGACGCGCGATATTCGGATGGTCCATCATCGCCAGCGCTTGACGCTCCGCCTCAAACCGGGCAATCACTTGTTTCGAGTCCATTCCGGATTTGATGACTTTGAGTGCAACTCGACGCTTGACCGGTTGTTCCTGTTGGGCCATGAAGACGCTTCCCATACCCCCTTCGCCAATTTGCTGGAGCAATTTATACGGACCGATTTCGGTCGGGCGATCTTCAGGCTTATTCGACTGCGTCGTTTCAATTTCCGTTTGGTTGAAGCGGTCCCAATAATCACTGAGTTCCTTTTCCCGGAATTGAGCGATGGGTTTTTCCAGGAAACCGTCGGCCGCATGAAATGACCGGATCAGGTCTTCGATTTTAGCGCGTAACTCTTCATCACCAATGCATGCCTTTTCCAAAAACACCTGCTGCTCTTCCGCTGAATCGATTTCAATCGCGCATGAGAAAATTTCCTGAGGATTTAATTTGTCGTCTCTCACAGGATCTCTCCAGGTTTTGTCAGCGACAGGCTGATTTACGTCTTGAATTCGAGTGCGAACGCCTTGCGTTAGCCACCGGCTCAACCTCAGGAATCGGCTTCAATCGCGATGCTACCAATCTTGCCAAAGCCGATCTTACCCTTTGATGCTGCAGACGCGGCCCTGGGCAATAAAAAAACCGCAAGTTTCTAAACTGAAATCGACAGCAGGTGTTACCGATGCAATGGAAGAAGCAGCAAAGTCCTGCGTCCATTTCCGCGGAACCGTCCCGTCCTGTCTCAAGCGTGTCGGGTTCGGAACAACATTCTGACTGTCACCCATTTGTTCTGCAGGTGAAGAAAAAAGCAACATCGTTTCGGCACGGCACCCAAGTTCAGCTACATGTTGTAAAAAGTCGGTGCTCTAATTTCATCAGTTGAGAATCGCCAAACGTGGCGAATCCCACTGCCAATTGGCAGTGCATCCTCGCGCTAACACCAAGGATAATCGCCATCATTGCCAAATCTCCCGATCCGTCCTACATGACGTACCTCATTGGAGCCGACACTACTGGTTCAGACAAAGAAACTGCATTGAGCCCTTTTTGCAAGCCATTTTTGCGAGCCATTTGCTGGCAATTCATTAATGGCGGACCCGATGAATTCCTACCGGTTGGCAATTGATAGATTGCCAACGAGCCATCAAATGGATTCAAAACTTATTGGATCGTTGAACTGTGATGTCGCCGACAATGGGTATCCCTCGATACCTGGGAAAGCAAATTTGATCATGACCTCACCTCTTGATGTCGCTAACAATTGACGGTTTCCAGCATGCCCGGGTTTGGAATGTTGAATTCGGAAGGGATAACCCATGGGCCGTTTGTCGATCAGTGCGAAACCACGATGCCAACTACGCCACAAAAACAGAAAAAAAGACCATCAGCGGGGGGTTTGATTATCAGCGTTCGTCGCGACTCCGGTTTCGGTTACCAATCGTTGGGTGCACGTGCAATGCAAATGAAGACGGCATTTTGATTTACGAGGTAATTCCGTCATCCGAATTCACTCCGAACCAAGACGACATCCTCCCGAAAGTCGCAACGCGAACGCATTGGGCAACTTTATAATCAGGATCGAAACAAAAACTTGACAACGTCACCGAGAAAATCCTGCCGAGGCCCTGCTCAAGCCATGCTTTTACGCCTTGGCTTCCTTATTTCGTCGGCGCTATTTCATCTATTGGCTCTTTGGTTGAGCCATAAGAGATTTACTTTTCAGGTTCCTGACACCTGGGACTGGTTCTGGTTATATTAACTCAAATGAACGACGTCACTCGAATTCTGGAAGCCATCCAACAGGGGGATCAAGCTGCATCAGATCAGCTTCTGCCGCTTGTTTACAACGAACTCCGCCGGCTGGCCCGGGCACGAATGGCCGATGAAGCGTCAGCGCACACATTGCAACCGACGGCTTTGGTGCATGAAGCTTATGTCAGGCTGGTTGACAATAAAAACCCGCAGGTCTGGAACAGTAAAGGTCACTTTTTTGCGGCTGCGGCCAATGCCATGCGCAGGATCCTGGTGGAGAATGCCCGTCGCAGGAACAGCCTGCGACGCGGCGGGGGCCGGCGACGAATCGATGCGGAAAAAATTGATTTTTCCGATCCGAATAACTCGGAGTTTCTGACTGACCTCGATTCGGCGTTGGAACAGCTTGCCGAGGAAAATCCAATCGTATCACAAGTTGTCAGTCTCCGATTTTTTGCCGGACTTTCGATCGAGCAAACATCCGACGCCTTGGACGTTTCGGTGCGAACCGTCAATCGACATTGGTCGTTCGCCAAGGCCTGGTTGTATTCACAGATGTCCGATAATAGTGATGCCTAGCCAATCCCAGAGACACTTGCGGCAGGCTGAACAACACTCGCTTTCATCGTTTTCCGGTCCATTACTTCTGGATAAAATCAATAATGCGGAAAGGAATCGAGAATGTTGAAGAGATTTTTCTCACGGCTCTGGAATTCAGGTCCGGGGATGAACGAGACGATTTTCTCGATCAGGCTTGCATTCAAACCCCTGAATTGCGCGTTAAAATCGACCGACTGTTGATCGCTCACGAAAAAGCCTCGCAATTCATGGAACAATTTCCAACGTTGGCCGTTGAGAAACCTGGCAGGACCACGGATACGGAACAGACCCGGGCTCCCACACAATCTACCCTTTCCAATTTCAGGATCGATGAACAACTACCTCGCTATTTTGGCGACTATGAGTTGCTGGAAAAAATTGCACATGGCGGGATGGGAATCGTTTTCAAAGCACGACAGGTAAGCCTGAACCGTCTCGTAGCGATCAAGATGATCTTGTCAGGACAGCTGGCCGGGCAAGATGAAATTCAGAGATTCTACATCGAAGCCGAGGCGGCCGGAAAACTCGATCACGCTGGAATCGTTCCGGTTTTTGATGTTGGAAATGACCAGGGTCAACATTTTTTTTCGATGGCATTTGTCGAAGGACAAAGCCTATCGGCAAGAATCAAGGAAGGTCCCTTGCCACCTCGCGAAGCAGCGACATTGATAAAAAAAATCGCAGTCGCCATCCAGTTTGCCCACGATCATGGCATCGTTCATCGCGATTTGAAACCCGGCAATGTGCTTCTGGATAAGCGGGACGAGCCAAGAATTACTGACTTTGGTCTTGCAAAACGTGTCGAAGGAGACAGCAATCTAACGACAACTGGCATGATACTGGGAACGCCGAGTTACATGCCACCCGAACAGGCCGCTGGTAAAAAGATCGAAGCCTCCGCGGACATCTATTCCCTGGGCGCGATTTTGTACGCCATGTTGACCGGACACCCACCCTTTGAAGCAAGCTCGCAACTTGAAACGATCTTCCAGGTCCTCCAGGACGAGCCCGTTGCGCCTCGCAAAATCGACAATTCGATACCCAGAGACCTGGAGGCCATTTGCCTGAAATGCCTCGAAAAAAATGCAAATGCCCGGTACACAACTGCAGCCGAACTGTCCGCCGACGTCCAGAGATTTCTTGCCGGCGAGCCGATTCAAGCCAAGAACGACATTCGCCGCCGCCTCCGGAAATGGGCGACGCGCGAACCTGTACTAGTGGCCCATTTGGCGGCAACCCTGGTATTACTGGCGATTCTCTGGGTTACCTATTGGGTCTGGGGCGAAAACCCACCTGGTCGCGAACACAATCTTCACCAACTGAAGGGTAACATCGGACTCCTTACCGGGCTGGCCTTGATTGTCCTGTTGTTGCAAAAAACCCAGAACACGTTTCAAACCAGGTCATTGATACCCTTCGCATGGGCTGCGATCAATCCGATTTTCTTGACGATCGCGCTTTACTGGAATGGGTACCCCCGTAATGGCGAGCCGCTCGATGGCGAGCCATTGGCATGGTTGCTCTCGCTCTATTTTCTTCTAATCGTGACCAGTTGTTTTTTTCGGCGCGCGGAACTCGTCGCGATTACAACGATCGTCTCATTGGTTGGCTTTGCCATCTTAGCCGTACATTTCTTTGAAAACTCAGTGGCCCACAGCCCAAGCTACATGGTGTTATTCGGCGCGAATCTAGTCGGGACCGGTGTTTTGCTGGGCCTTCTGACGCTGCGGTTGAAGCGACTCGGCGAACAGGACACATCGTAGCAACCGGTTTGAGTCATCACCAACCGTACGACTCGAAAAAATCAGTTTTACCTGGCACTTATTCCACGATTTTATCGCACTCCAAGCATGACCCTGTTGCGCAGAATCCCAGCCCGCAAGGCTAACTGACGAATTTGAGTCCTACGATAAAATCCAAGCCGGAAATTGCAATCCTGCCAACCAGAAAAGACGGCCGTCTGTTGACCAGGGGGTTCATTTCGTTACTGGGGGTCTCCTTTTTTGGCGCAGCCAACGACAACATCCTGAAGCAGCTGTTGATCCTGATGGTCGCGGCGGGTGGCCTCTGGGAGAACCGCATGGGGGCCGGATCGATCGGATTTGTGTCACTTGTCCTGGCGCTTCCGTTTATTTTCCTTTCCGGGTATGCCGGCCAGGTCGCCGACAAGTTCAGCAAGCGGGATGTCATCCTGTGGGTGAAGATTGCCGAGGTTCCGATCGCAATTTTTGCACTTTGCGGTCTGTTTTTCGGAAGTTTCTGGCTGTCGCTGTTTGCCCTCTTCCTGTTAGCCGTTCAAAGCTCTTTTTATGGTCCGGCAAAATTCGGGATCATTCCGGACGTCGTCCAAAGTGATCAGCTCAGTCATGCCAACGGGCTGATCAACGCGATCAGCAATGTCGCAATTATCCTTGGATCACTTGTCGCTGGTCCGCTGGCCGATCTTTATTATCCGACGATTCAGGCCCCCTCGGAAATGCAAGTCACCGCGTTTCCCGATTCAACGTTGGAAATCGCCGAATACGCACCGGGCGAAACAGCAGACGACAAATCCAGTGGCGCTACCTTGATACCAGACCCCTCTCACCCGCCTCGGCGATTGCCGATCGGATTGGCTTTGCTGGGCGTAAGCATGGTGGGTTTGATCGCGGCCTACCGGATGCCGAAACTTACGGCTGTCGATCCGGAACTGAAATTTTCCGGGGATTTTCTTGGCCCTCACCTTCAGACATTCAAGGACTCCAACCGACCGTTATTGGTGGTCATGTTTTGCTGGTCCGGGTTTTACCTGATAGGTCAGTTGGCTCTTTTGTTATTGGCCGATTTAAAGGAACCGCTGGGGGTTAACAACACGGCCATCACGAACCTGATCGGTCTGCTCGCCATTTCGATCGTCGTCGGCAGTTGCACGGTCGCGTATATGTCGGGCAAGACCATTCGACCTTATTTTTCATTGGCGGGTGCCATCGGGATGACGATCTGCTTTGCCACGATGGGACTGGCGCCGTTGAACTATACGTTGCTCGCAGTGCTGGTATTCCTGGTGGGTATTTTTGCGGGATTTTACATTGTTCCTTTGCAGGCGCTCCTTCAATTCCTATCTCCCTCGGATGAACGGGGTAGATTTTTCGGGACAGCCAACGCGTTGTCGTTCGTGTTTATCTCGGCGGCCGGACTGATTTATATCGCACTTTCCAGATTGGGTTTGCCCCCGGAGAAAATCCCGCTTGTCTGTGCTGCCCTGGCAGCAGCCGGTTCATTTGTCGGCATGGTCGAACTGAATCGGATCACGGCCGCACAAAAAGATACGATCGAATCCACTTGACCGTCCGCGAGGACTGGAAGATTTCGTAGGCAATTTAATTAACAACGCCCCGGAGAATTATCCCGATGAATAGACTAAGTGACGTTCCGATGTTTGATGCCCAGGAAATGCTTCGATACATCGAGGATATCGTCAGCAAGGGGATTCGCCGACCAGGTTCCCCAGGAGGCAAAGCAACCGAAGACCATCTTCTGCGGTTTTTTGATCAGCACCTTGAGACTGTCAGCAAACAGGCGATTCCGATCTGTTATTGGAATGCTACGCATCATTCGATCCAGTGCGATCAGGGAACGCGGGAAATACCCTGCTTTTATATGCCTTACACCCAATTCACACCGGATGAGGGCGTGGAAGCCGAACTTGTCTATGTCGCAGAAAAGCGATTGAGTGAAATCAAAGAAATGCAACTGAGAAACAAAATAGTTGTCTTTGACCTCAACTTCCCCATGCTTAAATTCCCGCAATTGAAACGCCTGTCGCTCGCCGTCCATGACCCCGATCAGTCATTGCCCACGGGTGATATCCATGAAGCAACCTGGATTCGCCCCAGTTGGTACATCTACCTTGAGGCAGCACGGCAGGGTGCGGCGGGCGCTATTGGAATTCTACGCAATCAGCCAGGAGGCTTGAACAGCTACTACGCTCCATATGGCTTCCGTGAAAAAGACATTCTTGACAAACCGATCCCGGGGTTCTGGGTAGGAAAAAATGATGCAGAAGAATTGGTCCAGAAGGCCAAAGTTGGCGAACGGGCGCGTCTCAGGCTCACTGGAATCAAGGAATCGGCGATCACCCACAATATTATCGGCAAAATTCAGGGCCAATCCGATGAGACAATCATCATCGGGACGCATCACGATGCCCCTTTTGACAATGCGGTTGAAGATGGTTCGGGGCTTGCCGTGTTGCAGGCGCTGATAAAACAACTTGCCCAGGAAAAATCCAGCCTGAAACGATCCATCGTTTTCTTGGCGACTGCCGGGCACTTTTATGGGTCCATCGGGACAAGACAATACATCGAACACCATCGAGATTTTCTGAACCGAAATGCGATCGCCGAAATTCACATTGAACATATCGCCAAAGAAGTGATCGAAAGGGATGGCAAGCTTGTCCCATCTGGAAAAACGGAACCGGCAGCGATCTTTACGAATTTCAACAGGAAGTCAGTTGAGTTGATGACCGGGATTATGGCCGAAGAAAACCTGGTTCGAACAATGATCCTTCCGGCTCACGGTCCACTCGGCAACTACCCTCCGACCGACGGTGGCGATTTCTATGAAGCAGGCGTGCCCATTTTCAACTACATCTGTAACCCAACGTTTCTGCTTTGTGACGCCGACACGTTGGAAATGGTTGATGCGGACCGGTTGGTCCCGGTTGCCAATACTTTCTACAAACTCGCGCACAAGTTACAGGATGTTCCCCGAAACGAACTCAGAACAAGCGACTTTCCGGCAAAACGGTTTATTGCCTGGTTGGCGACGACATTGCTCAAGACCGGTGCGCATTGAGTCTATCGATGCGGCATGGTTTGACCCGTAAAAACGCTGGTCTGGCTGTTTTCCGCGACCTTGAATCAGACACATGGCTGGCATTCCAAGTGGGCAATTTACTCTTGCTCAGTGCCAATGACGATTGGCTGAATTCGAATATTTCCGCTTCTGTTTTTCAACCCGCACGGTCGTCTTACCGATGATCAATCATCGATGCGATCCCCACCCAACGCGTCTCGAAACTTCAGTCGCGGTCTAATGCCAGTCGGGCCAGGGTGTCCGGTTCTCGATCAACGTGCTGAGCGTACTCTTCGGCCATCGCGGTTAGTTTCGCGCGCAGATCGTTCTGGTCCTTCCGAAGCTTTCGACATTCGTCTCGCCGTAAAAGAAGCATAAACTGTCGCCAGAATTGGATTACGGATCGCCATGCGAACGGCCAATAGCTCAACGCGAACACTCCTGTCGCCAAAGCAACGACCAGCAGCAACGGTAATACCCAGAATGCTGCCTTCATCCACACCGCCAACAGCCCGGCACCGGCATACCAGCTGGCGTAGATGGGAAGACCAGCCAATAAACGGTAGAAAGAGACCGCGGTCCGACCGGGCGGCTGCACTCGCCGCGAAATCAGCCGAGTGAGCCCAAACGGGACAAGATGGAAAACGACCCCGATAATTGCTGGTAGCAACCCGGCCAACAAACCGATCATCCATCCAACAAATCTGGCCACCAGACGAATCCCACTCATTTGCAAGACTGACGATTTCATGGTCAGTCCGAGAATTTCAACCGCTCCGCGTTTCATTTCCATCTCCCCAGCGATGGCTTCGGCACGCGGGCGATCGACGGAAAGAAAGAAATTCATGGCGTCTGCGATCTGCTTGCGAAGATGCACGGACGTTAATGGCGACACGCCTCGGATCATCGCCTCCAGGTCTCCGAGCAGTGGCTCCCAACCGGGTTCCTCGATATGAACGACCACCGATTTCAGCCGCCTCTCCACTTCGTTGGTCAGCGAACGAATGGCTTTACGCCCTTGTTCGCCTTTCTGCTTTAACCAGGGTTCTACTGCAATTGGGTAGCCAACCTGAACCCATACGGAGCTCCCAAACTGTTCCTTGCGATCGTAATTCAACCCCATCGGAATGACCACTAGTCCGCTAGCCCCCTGCTCGATGGACTGAACAGCAATCCGCGCCACCCCGGACCGCACCATCTCAACTCGCAGTGCATCATGAGACTTGCCTTCAGGAAAGATCCCGACCGCATGGCCTTTAACGAGGACCTGCACACTACGATCCAGACTCTCAAGATTGCGCCGTACCTGTTTGGAATCGTCGCTCCCACGATAAGCCGGTATCATTCCGAGGCTATACATCATCGACCCCAGAATGGGGATCTCGAACAAGGGCGCCTTGGCCATGAACCGAACCGGACGACCACATGCGATACCGATCACAATGGGATCGATTAACGAGTTCGGGTGGTTTCCGCAAAGGATTACGGGGCCCGTTTCAGGAATCCGATCCGCCCCGGTAACTTCAATGCGAGGATAGTAGATTCTGACCAATCGGCGGGCGATGCCCCTGGATAGCCTACCGAGTAACCATGCGACAGACTTGTTCATTTCGACGGCACGTACTTCCCAATTCTATAATCACGATTCATGTTGATGCTCTCCACGACAGGACGATCAACCACACGATCCGAGGCCAGAGTTTTTTGGTTGATTTCGCCACCCGTCTGGTTCCAGGATTCCCTGAGGAATAGTGCGAAATCCACAGAGAATTCGTGCCAAAGAAAACTCGAGAATGGTGGTATTGACTGGTGAGGAGATTGTGAAATCGCTGTGGCAAAGTGCAACCGGTTTGGATTCCAGATCCGGATGCTCTAACTGACTTCGAAGCGTTTGTCCGAAGACATCAGAAGTCTTGAGTCTTAAGAATTTCTCACGAATTCGATTTGCTGTTGTCACGGCTACTCCAAATTCGCCAAGACATGAAAATAAAGTTTTACTGCGTGCCACGATTGCGGCTGGTGGGAGGCGCCTTTGAAGACACGACGTTCCGTCCTGAAAATCCCGGAAGATTTCGGCGAATCGACTGATGAAATTCCTCGCTCGAGCTGAGATTGGCCGAGTCGTTAATCCGACTCAGATTTTTCAATTCATCGAAAGGCAATTGAGTATCGAGTCGACCCCGTTCGTACATGAGCCTGTCCAGCGACCCATTGAAGAACATCCTCACATCCAAATCGACCTTCTCGGTACGCTGTTTGAGAATCGAAGTCGTACAGTTGTCAGTCACTGCATTATACCATTTCGGCGAATCGAAAAGTCGATTGGTCGCATCCGTGTATTCCTGGAACAATTGCCGAACAGCGTCCTTGTCCATTTGCAAACGATACAGGTAGCAATCCTGATTCTCGGCGAATTTCGTTCGACGCAAGATGGCATCGCGTTCATCGCTAACGACATACATCAGTTCGTATTGCCGATAAATAGCCCTCACGACATCATACGGCTGCCCCTGCCGATAACGAACCTCAACAGAAAAACACAGGTGTTGATCATGGCCAAAGTCGAAGATGACCATTGGATGACACATCCAACTGGGACCCCAAAACAGGATCAGCAGATCGGCAGCATGCAAATCCGACAACCGGTACTGTCTTGTTTCGAATCGAAGGTCGTAATCGGTAAGCGACCGATATTGCAAGTTGCGAACATTGAAAACGGCAACCTTGTCCCCTTCGATTTCGATGCGACAAGCCCTTGAAAAATCGGGCGCCCAATTCCGGTCATTTCTGGGTCGCTGCGCAATCCACCAAAACACGAACATCATGAAGACCGCCGTTACCAACAGAACAGCGTAAAGTAATGGCTTCAACCACAGGAGCGACGCACCAACAAATGCGATCCAGCCTCCCACAAGACACCAGCCCCATCGAGACCGTTGGCCGACATCATTGAACAGCGCACCACTCGTCCAGGAGGCAATTCCCAAGAGGTAAATCGAGCCAATCGTGTTTAGCAAAACGGACATTCATTTCTCTCGTGGTCGGGTGGAACAGCAGCGTCAAACCACTGAAAAAGTCACCTTCATCCGGCCGAATACTCAATCGTTGGCCCCGGAACAATTCTGGTAATCAGGATTTTGGCGACTGTCGCTATTTGAGCAACTCCGCCACGTCCGTTTTCTGATTTTCTACGGCCATCGACATTGCCGTCATCCCGGCGCCGGTGACGCGACCTGTTTCGGCGCCGTGTTGAAGCAGTTCCCTGAGCGCGTCTGTGTGTCCACGATAGGCCGCTTTGTGGAGTGGGGTCCACCCATCGGAATCGGTTGCATTGGCATCGGCTCCGGATTCCAGCAATTGACGAACGATTCCAGCGTGCCCATTCCAGGCAGCAGCATGCAGGGGGGAATATCCCGTCTTGGTCCGAATATCTGAATGGTCGGTCTTGCTTAACAAAACAGCAACCGCTTCTCCGGCACCATTCCAGGCCGCGAGGTGCAATGCAG
Source organism: Planctomycetaceae bacterium (assembly GCA_024642205.1). Lineage (GTDB taxonomy): Bacteria > Planctomycetota > Planctomycetia > Pirellulales > Pirellulaceae > Mariniblastus. Next base: position 83,410 of record JAHEBQ010000020.1, read on the forward strand.
ATTGACCGCTTGAGTCTATTCTCGCCAGATCCGCTCCCGCGTCGACCAGCAAACGCACAACATTCCCATGTCCTGACTCCGAAGCAACCATTAAGGGCGTCAATCCATCCTCGTTTGCCTGATCAAATTCCGCTTTGTTCGCGATCAGCAGATCAACTATCTCCACGTGCCCATTGGCCGCAGCCAACTGAATTGGTGACCTACCGAACGGATCTGGACGATTGATTTCAGCTTTGTGTTCAGCGACCAGCCGGGTCATCGTCTTAATTAGTCCGTGTTTCGCAGCCCAGTGTATCAGGGAACCGTCCCCTAAATCAAAATTCAATCCTTCCGATTTTTCGACGAGCAGTTCAACGGCTTCAAAAAAATCATGTTTTGCCGCCATTTCGACCGGCGTTTCTTTCGCGTTGTTTCTGCGGTTAAAATCGGACTGGTGGTCAATTAACAGTTTGATTGAATCGATGAATTCTTGACGGCGTTCAGGTTCAATGACTCCGCCACCAAACAGGCTCGCCCCCAGTTGTGCAGCAAGATGGAGGGGCGTGTCGCCTTGCTGGTTCTGGACGTTTGCTTTTGCGCCATTGTCAAGCAATACTTTGAGTAACAGGGGATTTCCCATCATTGCCGGGTAGCAGATAACGGGATCTTCCTTGTTCTGACCCGGCAGTGAAATGAAATCGTTCGGGTCGGCCCCTCGTGCCAGCAACAACTGAACGATGCCTGCATTATTTCTGGCAACAGCCAATTGCAAAGGAGTCTGCGACTGCATATCGCGCAAATCAACGTCTTCGAACCGGTCAATCAACGCATTTACCACATCGAGCCGATTGGATTGGCAGGCCAGATGAAGCGCCGTTTGCGCCTGCCGGTTGCGGACCAACGGATCGACCCCTCGTGCCAACAGTTCCTCCACGAGCCTGGCTGATGAATTACAAGCGGCGAGCAACGGAGTTGAACCTTGTTTGTCGACGGCGGCAAGGTCAGCCCCGGCTTTGATCAGACGCAACCCGCATTCCGTTCGCCCGTAATACCCGGCCAGGTGCAACGGCGTTTGGTCACTGGAATTAACCGCGTTGACATTGGCTCCTTTAACCAATAGCCGATCAAGGTTTTCCGGACTCGAATTCTGGTACATGACCGCGTACATCAAAGGCGTTGCGCGGTTTCTATCGCCGGCATTGACGTCTTTGGTTTTTTCCAGGACCAGCTCAACCGTTTCGGGGTTGCCTCGCGACAAGGCACTATGCAGCGCCGTGATCTTTTGCGGATTCCTGTCGTCCAACGGTGCGCCCAATTCCAACATCAACTTGACGACCTCGGGTTTGCCTTGTTGAATCGCAAGATGCAGCGGCGCCACTTGCGATGGGGGCAGGGGATCAGCCAATAATTTTGAGTCGCTCGCAACCAGCTTGCGAATCATCGCGGCATCGCCTTGAGCAATGGCTTGTTGAAACGGGCTTTGACCGCGCGAGCAGTTTGGCAACAAAACCAATACAAGGCAAATCGCGATACCACTGCGAGTCAGCTCCAACAGGCTCTTCATCAAACCGTCCTGTCTCAAACAACATTACACTTACGGATTGCTGATCCGGCGAAGATACTCGGCCAACCGAGCCTGGACGTCAAGTACCTTTTGCCATTGCTCGGCCGTCAACTCGACTCTTTTCTTCTGCTTGTCGATTTCCACGTCGGCAACGACGCGACGGATGTGCATGTGAAGGAACTCGATCATTTCGGAAAGCTGAGCGGCCTGTCCGGGTGAAAGTCGTTCAGGCAGTTTGGGAGGATCGAGATCAAGCAACGCCAACTGGTAATTCGGATCGTCTTTCCAGTCGTTTTTGACCGCCAGTTTTTCGGCGGATGGCTTGGAACCCGGTTCGATCGCGTCGACCTTGTTAGCCGCACTCAATCGTTCGAGTCGTTCATTGATTTCAACCCGCGTCCCAAAAATCAATGTGCTTCGGCCAACAGTGATCAAATCGCCATGGCGGAGGATGCGAAGCTGAACGTCTTCATTGTTGACCTTTGAGCCGTTTGTGCTTTCCAGGTCGGTGAGAACCAGGTCATCATGGTCTTTTTGAATTTTGAGGTGGAAGCGGGAGATCCGCTCATCGTTGAGCTGGATGGTGTTTCCTTCTTCACGTCCGATCGTGACAGGGACCTCGATGTCTTCAAACACCTTTCCGCGGTCAGCGCCGTCCAACACCCTCAAAGTAATTGTTGCCATCCGATTCTTGCCTTGAAACGTCCGGGGTGTTTGAACCGCGTCGTGGTCATGAGACTTGCCTGTAACTGGATATTGTATCACAAGCCCGCCCCAACGCTTTAAAACGGGCCCTTTTCCCTCGGGAAAAGTCCAGATTTCAGACGTCACTTGGTGCGTCGGTATCAAAAGGGCAAACAATACGGGGTCCGTTAACGGCGTCAAAAGTTCCTAAATCAGTTTGGCACGCTGAGGAGCTGGCTGGAAATATCCAGCGAATTCTGATGGACATGCGTTGAACAAAAGAAAAAATTCCGTATTCTAGCGGTTGAGTTGACGATGAACTCCCAACTTGAATGGCTGAATCCTGAAGATGTGTCGCTGGTTTTTGGTGGGGGACCCAGATTCTGAGGAAGCCAGTCTGATTGTTGACGCCTTCGCGAATTGGATTTGTCGTAAAGAAATCAAATCGGAATACCGATTCTTAGGAGATTGGAATCCGGATTCATTCCCGTTGCCAGAAAGTGGAGCAACGGTAAAATCAAGTGAACTGTGATGAAAAGCGATCGTCAAATAGACGATCGACTGAATACAAAAAACGCACCCGTGGCTCAATTGGATAGAGCATCGGTCTTCGGAACCGAGGGTTGGAGGTTCGAATCCTCCCGGGTGTGCTTAGTTTTCTTCGGGAAATAGCCAAATTTTGAGTTTGGTGATTTCCCGCGTCCGAGAAGTTGTCCGAGAACTTCTGTTAGAATGCCGGTTCAAGAGTCGATTGCAGTCGACCTTGAGCCTTTTGCGAACCCTTCATTCGCCTCTGTTGTGTCCCTTTCCTGGATTCGAATAGAGGAGTTCTATCGTGGCTCATTTCCCAAAGCCGTTTTTCAAACAGGCTCGCGAAAGCTGGTACGTCCAAATTGACCGCAAGGGTTCTTGAAAAGCGATCCATAACGCCGTCGATGAGCATGGAAACTCTTTACAATCAAAGGCAGAAGTCTCTTGTCTTCTTCCTCCAGTGGCGACAAATCAAATCGTTTCCAACGTTGAAAGGAAGGTCGTGCAAAATCAAGGAATTCGCAAATCTCGCGCTCCGAAGCGATCTCTTCTTCAATTATGCCTTGGGCAACGGGATAAATTTCAGTCACTCTTGCCGGCCGAAAATGACCAAAGCTTTTTTTAAGACATCTCGTTCCCGCTCAACTCGTCTCAGTTCAGATTCGAGTTCCTGCACACGAGAATCCAGCAACTCACCAACCGGGCCAGCGTTCTCGAGCTGCTGCCGCTTCCAACGGTAAAGCAGATTAGTTCCTGAGATACCAAGTCGATCAACGATCGACTGAGCCGAGTGACCATCGAAAAGCATCTGAACTGCTTCGGCTTTGAAATCATCGTCATACGAACGCCGTGTTCGCGGTTTAGGCTGTTTCTTCCGTGACATCTTGAGGCTCCCTGGGGTCTTCCCATTTTAGGCCCCGCGTGGCCCCCTAAACCAGCACCACCTCATAGATTCCCAAATCTTATCAATTTTTCAAATACCAACTCTGCGCTGTAGTACTAGTCAGGGTGCTTCCGCACTCGGATGCCCGTTTGAATCTCCCAAGCCACTCTCAATTGGGGCGTAGCACTTCGACGTAGCTGTCCAGCAATCGTGCATCTTGCGGTTCCAGCTTCGATTGCGGACCAGTGATCTTCCGATGCAACGCATCATGAATCCGTTTGCCTGCCTCAAAATTGCCGCGTTCGCGAGCCTCATTGAGCGCTTTTACATTCGCTGTCAGTGACCTTTGAGTCCCATGATCTACCCTCATCGAAGAAATGAACTCGGCGACGCTCTCAGTAGAAAACAGCTCGGCAGGATCGCCGGACAAATCGCCGAATGAAACTTCAAAATCACTTTCGCCAATCCCTTCGATTGTGGCCGCATCCCTAAGAGCATTTTTCATGATCGTCAATACTCTTGGATCGTTTAGCCTCGGTGTCATCAGCTCATTCCATTCATCGTTGTCAAATTTGGCGTCATTGTTAGTATCAATGATGGAAAACGCCTCAAACGCAGAAAATGGGTCTTTCAATGTTGGCAAGACAGCTTTACTTTGTTCAGGATCATCCGCTTCAGCAAGCAGTTCCGCAATCGCGGACTGCACTCGGATTTGAGCAAGTAATTCTCGATTTTCATGCGCCAAAACTGCGGCTTCATCTTCGCCAAGAATTTCGGAAACGCATGTAAAGTCATCAAGGTCGCATGTCATTTGAATGATGGCCGTGCAATCGCACTTGTAGGGAGCAATTGGACGAGCCAAGACTACAAATTCATCATGTTTTGCCGAGACAATCATGTATTCATATGAATAGAAATAATCCGTCAGATGTGTACCGTCCCAATCGAACATATCGCCAACATGGTGATCAGAATAGTAATCTGAATTGACAAATTCCTCTGTGGTAATCGGAGTTAGATGATAAGGATCCCATTGTAGATAAGCTCCAAGTGCGACGGCAAACGTCTCTAAATTGTCCTCAACGGCATTTTGGCGTTGCGATTTTGCACCACTCTTCAGAGTTGGCAATATCACACTGGTTAAAAGGCCTATTATTGCGATGACGACCAACAGCTCGACCAGCGTAAATCCTCGTCGTGTAGATTGAATGCCGTTTGTTATTCTTGACATTGAATTCCTCGGTAAACAAATTGATTTTTAAGATACAAGGAAAGGTTATGCTTCAGACAAATTAGTCATAAATCCTAGCAGCAGACAGCAGCAACCAGCGATCATTTTGGATCGGAACGTGGCATTTCTAAAAACGCTTTGCGTCATTCCCTAAAATCAATGCGACAACGGAGTGCCGTGCCGATCATGGTTTTTTTCAAGAAAACTGAATTTCCGTTTTGCAACTGGAATTGCTTTGGGTTCTCGGTGTACAGAACGGGACCAAAAAATTTTCGGTCACTTAAAGATAGTCAATTTGCGGGATAATTCCATGTAAATCCCCGGATCATTGTGCCTGTCTTATCGGAAATCCTGGCACGCGCAAATTGCCACTGCCGCCGAACTGTGACGTGGAAACGCCTGGATCACGGCGACCTATTTGTGATTGACTGATTGAGATCATGCACCTGGAGTGCCCCCGTTTTCTGTACCAGGGGTTATGAGAGTAAGGGTTGGCTAGCGCTTACGGCAGGTAGGCGGCAGTTTGGCTTCGGTCCCCTTCATGCCTCCGTACTGATTCCGCCAACGATGGTACGTGGCTTCGCTGATTTCCAGCGTTTGCATCAACGCTGCAAGCTCCTTGCCCGAATTGAGGCTCGATTCCGCGTCACGCATTTTTTCACGATCTGTTCAAGGTTGTGCCGCTTTCGTTTCTTCTTTGTCATCAAAATTCTCCAAGTTGAGATCGAGCATCTATTGTTATGGGATGGATCGGATGACAAGTTGTTTGATTTTGAATCAACGGAAACTGGGCCTGCAAGTATCGACACACCGATATTCTGGGTACTTTCGTTGGACCTTATAAGGTTTTGGGGAAACTCGGCGAGGGCGGAATGGGCGTGGTTCAATCTTCCTGTTGAACCAATTCCTTGGCCTCATTGAAAAGCTTGGCGATTTGATCTTCCGACGTTTTGTCGATTGGTTGCCCAAATTGTGTTGACGCCTCGGCGAGCCATCGCCTGGCGTTTGCCTTGTTTCCTAGTTGCCAATGAATCATCGACAGGAACAATCGATCTTCCAGGGATACTTTTTCGAGCTTGTTCTTTTTTATTCGGGCATCGAGCGACTCCTGCCAAAATCCGGCTCGGTAGAAATAGATGCTTAGCCTGTTCAATTGACTAACTCGGTTGGAATTTGACTTCTGGAGCGGCTCAAGTTCCATTGCCTTGCGAAAACAGTCGGCAGCTTCCTCTGGTTGATCTTGAGCGAGCAACAAATTGCCCTGGTTGATCCAGGCTTCGAGATGTTTGGGGTTCAAAAGCAACGCTTGGCGATTGACGGCGACCGCCTCCGAAGTTTTCTTGGTTTCGGTCAACACCAAAGCCAAATTGTGGTGGGCATTGGCCAGATCAGGTTGAATTTCAATTGCACGCCGATGATGGGTGATGGCCAGTTCATTTTCTCCTTTGGCATCCAGAGCCGCACCCAAATTCGTATGCGCGAACGCACTGTCGGGCTGTAGTTCAAGAGACATGCGATATTGCTCAATGGCTCGGTCCAGCTGGCCAAGATCTTTCAAAACAAATCCCAGATTCAAGTGTGCCGAAGCCTTGCTGGAACCAAGTTCGATCGCTCGGCTGAACGCAACGACTGCTTCCTCAGACCTCCCCTGATTCATCAGCATGGTTCCCAAATTGAAATATCCATGCGGAACTCGTTCATCGATCCGGATTGCCTGTTGATAGCTCTCGATCGACTGATCGAGTTTATTACTTGCACGGAAACAATCTCCCAAAACGGTATGAAGCCTTGCAGTTCCGGGTTGCAACGCAATCGCGGCTCGTGCGCTCTCGATCGCTTCGTCATATTTCTTCAGATCCATCAAGACGAGCGCCTGGTTTGCATAAGCGCTGACCAACCGATCATCGATCTCAATCGCATTTTGAATCGACTCCAGGGATTCATCTAGCCTTCCAAGCTGACGGAGCGTCGCCCCGATCCCATTCAAGATCGGGGCGGAGTTGGGCGAAAGCTGCAGGGCCGTGTGCTTGTGAACCAGCGATTGCTCGGCTTTCCCGAGAAGGTCACAAACAACCCCGCAGTTGTAGTGAGCCTTGGCGTCCTCCGGCCTGATTTTGACTGCCTCGCCAAAACAATCGAGCGCCTCTTCGTAGCGGCCCATTCTTTTGAAGACAATGCCAAGCGAATTATGGGCGATATCGTCACTGGGGTCGAGTTCGATTGCCTTACGGTAGGACGTGACAGCTTCCTCTAACCGGCCCAAGTCCGAAAGCTTCCGTCCCAGAGATCGGTGGCCAGAGGTCCACCCGGGATCGAGCTCGACCGCATTCCTGTATGACTGGATCGCCGCGTCGTGTTGGCCAATGGCACTTAATGCAACCGCAAGGTTGTTGTGAGCAATCACGTTTTGAGAATCAAAACTCAATGCCAAGCGGGCGCAATTGATGGCTTCGTCAAACCTTGATTGCTGGTAAAGAGCTCGTCCCAAATTGACCAGAAGGGCAGGATTGTCCGGGCGAGTCGCGATCGCAGCGCGGTTGAACAGCTCAGATTGAACGGGATCCAGGGCCGTAACGGCCAATTCGTGCAGGACGCGAGTGTCATTGCGGAATCGAACACCAGCCGTTTTGAGAAACTCGGCGACTAGTTCGTTTTGGTTCTCCGCTCTCAAGACATTCAGGAGGATTACCACATCACTGGCCGACATAGTTTCCATGGGCGCCGCGTCGATCAACTGTTCCAGTTGATCAAATTGCCGATCGAGCCAAACGTTGCGAACTTGTGTTCGCCAAGGGTGCGAATCAACGGCATTGGCAATATCCATGATTTTTCGCCAGCGATCGCGATCTACGTGGATGCATGTGACTGCCCAACCGGACAAACCGTCGATCAATGCAACGAGAATTTCAGGATGCGCGTGCAAAAGATCAGCTGCTTCTCGCGCATCGACATCGCCGATCGAGATACCTAGCTCGGAGAACGCATTTGAATAGATTGACTCGACGCGTTTGTTGTCGAATCCGCCTTCGCGCCAGTCGTTGGTTTGGAGATACGCATTTTCAAGTTTTTGGACAATCGTTAAGTCATGCAAAACTCGAGAGGCCTCTCGGCGCAGGTTGTCGCTTGGCAAGCCTGCCTTTTTTACAACTTCAACGCGTTGAGCAACGACGAAGGCATCATGCCATCGCTGTTCGCCCATCAAACTGCTGGTTTGATTCAGGATCGACTCAAGTTGACCATCGGCAATGAGTTGACGCGACTGTCGATCTCTGGCGATCCAGCCCAGGCTACTGCCAATCGCGGCGACCGACACTAGCAGTGCCAGTCCGATCAAGGCAGCCGTAGTGATGACCCGCGCATTTCGCCGCACAAACTTTTTGACCTTGTACGCCGTTGAAGGGGGGCAAGCCTGAACAGGCTCATCGTTGAGATAACGCTGTACGTCCGCAGCGAATTCTGAAGCGGACTCGTACCGCCCGCTGCGATCCTTGGCCAACGCTTTCAGGGCAATCCAGTCCAACTCGCCATGCAAAACAGCAGCCAGTTTCTTAGGTTCGATACGTCGATTGGCTGCGACAACCTCAATCGTTTCGACTTCACTGATCCGTGTGCTGAGATTCGGGGGCTCCTCTTCGCGGATAATCCGAAGGCGTTCGTCCCAAGCGGCGGAGGACAATCGCTTTTTGTCAAAGGGTGTTGCGCCGGTGAGCAGCTCATACAACAAAACTCCAAGCGAGTAGATGTCGCTGCGAGTATCGATGTCCTCCTGATTGAGCTTCGCTTGCTCCGGGCTCATATAATCGATCGTTCCTACAAGCTGCCCGAACTCGGTAAAAACGGTCTGTTCAGTCAGTCGTTGGCTGAGAGCTTTGGCAATTCCAAAGTCGATTACCTTGGTTACTGGTGCGTGATCGTACTCGGCGACCAGAATATTGCTTGGCTTAATATCGCGATGGATGATCCCTTTTTGATGAGCATGTTGAATTGCCTGGCAAACTTGAACGAACAGCTTCAGACGGTCCCTCAATGTCAAGTGGTGCTCATCACAGTACCTGGTAACGGAACATCCCTTGACCCATTCCATCACGAAATAGGGGCGGCCAGTACTGGTTGCTCCGCAATCAAATACTTTGGCAATACTTGGATGATCCATCATTGCCAAGACTTGCCGCTCGGCTTGAAAGCGACCTATGACGTGGCGGGTTTCCAATCCCGGCTTGATGATCTTCAGTGCCACATTGCGCCGGACCGGATTTCTCTGCTCGGCCAGATAGACCACGCCCATCCCGCCTTCACCGATTTCTCTAACCAGCTTGAAGCCGTTGATTTCGTCTCCCGGTTTCTCATGCATCGGAAAAGCGGCATTTGTTTGCCCGAATCCTGTCGATTGGAAATCCAAAAGCAAATCTTCTTGGCCATCGATCGCTAACAGCTCCTCAATTTCCGCTCTCAGCAAGTCATCTCCACCACACATTTCATCCAGGTACAATGCCCTTTTATTGATATCCTGGATTTCACAAGCTTTGCCAAAAATTGTCGCTTTTTGTAGTTCAGCAGGCATTTCTGATTCCCAATAGCAACTTGAATTCGCAAACATCAGCGTAACAATCTATGTGTCGTTTAGCAGCAACCGAGTTCACGATTAATGAATTTTGATTGAATTCGCGAGAAAAATGCCCCGCTTGAAATTAACGTCACGGTACTCCGCTGATAATTTTCGCTTGCCAGTTTTCACGCCCCTCGAATTCCCTTTCGGTTAGCACGCGCGATAGGTTCCTAGTATTGGATCGGGAGACCAGTTCGTTTTAGCTTTTAGCTTGATCCCTTTTGGCTTGATCCGATTGCTGAAAACCTTGCCCTACGCTTGAATCGCGTCAATCAAAAAAAGGCGTCTGTTACGACTGGTAATAACTGGCGCCTTCTCGATTCCCGAATCTACCGTTTCCTCATCACGGGTGGGGCAAGGGGATGATTTCAGGAGTGATCAATGAAAGTTGCCCGACGCAATACTTGGTGTCTTCGTCATTGAGTTGTCCTTTGTCATTCGCATTGCGTACCAGGCGGTACGCCATTTCCGGGCCTTTTTTCTTGTTGTGAAGAAGATTCGAAAGTACTGCCTGTTTGGTCGGGAAAAAAGGAGTGGATTCCAGAATGTTTTGATGAATTGCCATCCGGTTTAGCGGGGTAGCCTGGAAGAATTCCTGGAGAACATCCTTGGTAAAATCAGGTTGATACGCAGGTTCGGTATCAGGTTCCAAAAATCCGCGGTCCTTGGCAACGGTCACAAGTATTCCAAAATCGTCCATGTCTAACGAGCCATCACCGCTAGCAAGACTCGGTAACAATATGCTGGTCGCAGTTCCGCACTCCTTTGTGTCTGTGCGGAGATCTGCCGAGAAAGCCAACACTTCATCGAGGGTTGGCCGCCCCTTGGCTGACAAACCAATTTGATGAAAAACTGAAGAAGTTAGAACAATTTGCTGTTGCAGTCCTGGCGCAAATGCACTGCGCAAAGCTGCAAGCAGGGCACCGATGATGGCGATGATCACAAGTAGTTCAATCAGGGTAAACCCAATCCTTTTCCCACCAATTCGCTTGGCCACTAAACATGAACTTGACATAACATTTCTCCCTTAAAAGATTTGTCCACGCGTTGTATTAATAGGCTGCGATCCGGCTGCGTAGAACAAAAACACGGATTAGAGCCAGGCAGCAAGCGAGAGGAAAATTTGATGGTTTCGCTCACCGACCGTTTTCATTTTTGATTTCGATCAAGCAAATACCTATGCGACAGACAGGCGGTGACCGATCAAGAAAAATCAAACTTTCTGGAAAAAAAGAATTCACCAGTTTGTCAAAACAAATTTTTCCTGAATCCAAATGCGATTCTCCCTGGAGCACGGCCGGATACCTACTGAACATTAGCGAGTTCAAGGTCCCGGAATCTGGGGAAAGAATGAGATCGCAATCTCTATCCCACGTGCAGCGAAGTGATTCGGCAACGGTTCATAATTGACGGAACGTCGCATTTATGCAAGACTTTTTAAGGAGAGACCATGGCCGACCTAACCGACCTTTTGCAACGAATCGAACAGGGGGATCCGTCTGCCCCGGATGAGTTGTTGCCGGTGGTTTACGACGAGTTGCGACGATTGGCGGCTCGCCATTTAGCCTGTGAGAAACCAGGCCAGACTCTGCAAACAACTGCATTGGTCCATGAGGCCTATCTGCGGCTGTTTGGAAACGCGGGAAGCGGCAGCGGTGACTGGGAGAGTCGGCGACATTTTTTTGGCGCCGCCGCTCTGGCGATGCAACGAATCCTTGTCGAAACAGCCCGCCGAAAGCAACGGCTCAAACATGGCGGAGGACGCCAACGACAAGACCTTCATGATGTCCCTTTACGATTCGAGATTCCCGTTGACGACCTGCTGGACCTGGATACGGCAATTGGAAAGCTTGAGCAAGAGGAACCAGAGAAAGCGGAAATTGTCCGGTTACGATTTTTTGCTGGTCTCAATCACGAACAAGTCGCCGAGATCCAGGGCGTATCAATTGTCACCGCTCGGCGGCATTGGCGATATGCTCGTGCGTGGTTGCGCCGTGAAATGGGAAGTGAACCAGGAAATTAGAACGCAAAGTCATACTAATTGAATGATTCGCAGTCCTGTTTTTCCCTTCTGCCCCGGAGAAAATCCCAAGCCAAGTCCTGGAAAAAAGGGAATTTCGGCTTTCTTGGAAAAACCATGAGCGCTACTGCACTCGGTCGTCGCATCGATTGTACGGGGATGACAAAGGCCGCACCTTCGCCAGTTCGAACACTCTAGCCACCTCCTCGACCAGGCAATGATGGCATGACAGCAATGGCTAACGCGCACTGGATACAAAAGGCCTATGAGGTCTTGATCGACCCAGCTGCACTCAAGCAATACGAACGCGATACGTTCAGAAAACGCACTGCACGACCTTATCTCTTGCCAGGACAAAGGCCGCCGACGAGCTTTTTGGGCAAAGTCGCCTTCACTGTGTTCGTAGTAACCCCAATCATTGTGGCAAGTTATTACCTCGCCGTCTTTCTCTGGAGGTACATGTTGCACGCGATGACAGAAGTTGATGTTATTTGAATGGGCTCAGAATTGTCGCTCGAGAACTTTTAGTCGAAAGACGAGATCGTTCAGAGGTAATTGCACCGATAGGCAAATTTCCCGCCGGCGGGATTTCCCGTCAAGCCAGATTGCAGCTTCATCTCGTCGCTCAGCACCGACCTACCAGCTGGAGAACACCTGTCATCTCAGCGACCAAATACAAGTCAAGCAATAAATGCGCAACTACTTTGCGCATGTCCACTACTCCGTACCATTCGAACTGATTCAGGTGCCGGCCAGCAGTCAATACAATTCAAGAGCTAAGACCGCTCAATTGTCAACTATTGATTGCTGGCCGGAAACCGAATCAAAGACGTGAAGTGGACCCCAATTATCGGACCACCGGCTTAGATAGAAAAAAGCGTTTTGATCGGTCAAACTATAACCGATTTGAACCCGTTTTTTTAGGAAGCCAGTATGTCACGGAAACGACGCAACTTCAGTCCGTCTTTTAAGGCGAAAGTAGCCTTGGAGTCAGTTCAAGGTCTTCGGACGATCAGTGAATTGGCTCAAAAACACAAACTTCATCCGACTCAAATCAACCTTTGGAAAAAGCAATTGTTGGATGGCGCAGAAACAGTTTTTGAAAACGGCAAGAGCGTTGCCAAATCATCCTCAGACGAACCCCAGACCGCTGAGTTGTATGAGCAGATTGGACGATTGAATGTCCAACTGGAGTGGCTCAAAAAAAAAGTGGCCCAGGACGGTGAATGAAGCGCGACGCTGGATTGACTTTGATAATCCCGATTTGAGTATTCGTGAACAGTGCCGGTTGTTGGGCTTGCACCGCAGCAACGTGTACTACGATCCAGCGTTAGAGAGCGATGAGAATTTATATTTGATGCGGTTGATGGATGAAGAACATTTGCGACGTCCCAATCGCGGCTCGCGACAAATGGTGGATTTTTTGAGCGATGCAGGGTGCCGCGTAAACCGTAAGAGAATCCCGCGTTTAATGAAGAAAATGGGGATTGAGGGTGTGGCTCCCAAGCGTCGCACGACGATTGCCACGCCCGGCCAGCCGGTCTATCCCTACTTGCTGAGAAACCTTGAGGTCGTGCGACCGGATCAAGTTTGGTGCAGCGACATCACTTACATTCCGATGCAATTTGGATTCTTGTTTTTGGTGGCAATGATGGATTGGTTTAGTCGTTATGTGATTTCCTGGAGATTGTCGAACAGCCTGGACGCAGATTTTTGCGTTGACGCGCTGGATTCGGCGTTGAGCCAAGGCCGTCCGGAAATCTTCAACACCGATCAAGGATCGCAATTTACCAGTCGTGAATTTACCAGTCGTGAATTTACCGGCGTGTTGAAGTCGCAGGATGTCGCGATCAGCATGGATGGCAAAGGGCGAGCAATTGACAATGTGATGATCGAAAGACTTTGGAGAACTGTGAAATATGAAGAGGTCTATCTCAAGGAATACAGCAGCGGTTCCGATTGTTATCAAGGGCTTGATTCGTACCTGGATTATTACGATCACCGACGCCGACATCAGTCCCTAGCACGCAAAACACCTTGGGAAGTCTACCGTCCCAACCGAGCAAATCGCCTGCAGCTCTCTATCTAAGATTTGCCCACCGGTGGTCCGATAATTGGGGTCCACTTCATGGGGTCAGGTGATTACCCCTCGCTTCTTGAAGACGGACATCAAGTGTTTCGGCCAATCCTGAGAGCCGCAGCGTCTTCAGTGTAAAAGATAATGAATCATTCATAGGTCAGTGCTTCCTTTCTAAAATCAACACGTACAAGATTCCCA
>JAHEBQ010000021.1:0-39638 GCA_024642205.1 Planctomycetaceae bacterium
TCGGCCTGGTGCCAGCGGTCAAATCAAAAACAACGTGGCGTCAACTGGCAGTTCCAGATCGACGATGCCCGCTTGAAACTGAACTCTCTCTACCCAAAAATCAAATCTTGACACTGCACTACCTTCATTTTTTTAGGTCACGTTAAAAAGAAGTTTAAGTGCTTTTCCAATGACTGAATTTGACAAGGCACCGGTTTGATTCAGTCGTTTGTCTGTTCGACCCCGGTCTGGACCTCCTTGTTTACGATCCACGGACCGGCAGTGGAGTTGAAGTTCTGAAAATGTTCCGGGGCAAGGTGAACGTGGGAAGCGTTTTGATCGTCGTACTTTCATAAAAAAAACAAGACCCGGAACGATCCGGGGCAACGCAAACGTCGAATTGGCTGATGTTGCTGGACGCATGATAAAACACCGCCAGTCGTGTGTTTGCCGAAATTACAACCTGAATGGAGGGAACTTCCGGCTCGCTGGCTGCTTCCTCCTCGATTCCTCGCCGGATCAGTTCGACTTCCGCGTCGTTTACGTCAGCATGTTCCGACGCTTGATCGCGACACCAGAACCACCAGAACGCACCCCGCGTCAAACCGATCAATGCGTTTACAACGAACGTCGTGCGCCAGTCAATCCAATCGATCAGCAGCGGCATCAATACGAGTGACGCCGCCGCTCCGATGCGCGCTCCGGCATGAAAAATTCCCTGCCCCAAGCCACGTGCCTTGGCAAGTAGCCAACGGTGCAACGCCACGTCGGTCCGGGAAAAGTGCCTGCTTCGCCTGCGCCAAACAGGATTCAGACAACCTGCAGGCTCATCGCGGTCAACACGGCGCCTGTTAGTACAGTCAAGAACTCCAAACGATCTCCATAATCGTCCATTCGCGTCCCGGTCCGGCACATTCGCTGAACCCTCCGGCGTGAATCTGAAATCTTGGATTGCTAACGGCAACAATACCCTGGACATAACCCATCATCTGGTTATCAAGTCCGGATAAATCCTCCTGCATCGAGCCTTCGGCTGGGTGACAATGTCGGGCTGACCATGATCAGGAATGTATACGGGGAAAGTGCATGTCATCCCAGGCTCGCTCGGATTCGATTGTAGGCGTGGTTTCATTAAGTGCGCGAAAACCATTCCGAAGAAGTTTTCTGAAATCCGAAATGAACCAGTCGTCTGAATTGGAAATCAACCGGTCATTCGATCTCAAAATGCTCTTCTTCGCACGTTTCGACATGGGATGCAGGAGGATAGTTTTGCCGCGGCAGCAAAATCTCCCACTTTTCTGCTCCCTTGGTCCGGCAGTACATCCAGACCCTTGAAAAAGCACAGGGTGTTCGGCTGGATGATCGAGCTGGACGCGAGGTAAATCCGGCAAATGTCGCAAAAGGATGTTTGCCAGGTTCGACCGCCGCCGGCTGCGCACGAAATCAACCGGAACCGGGTAACAGCGGTGCCCGAACATCTTCTTCAAAAATACGGATGACCGTTCCTATCCTGATGAACTGATTTCTCAACCCGAATGAATAGGCAGTTGCAAAAGCCACATCAAGGGCGCAAGACAACCTCTGCGAACAACCAAGTGTTTGACGTTCATTCGCTGGAATTATCTATTTCGCGGCGGCGGCAGCGGGTTTTCCGTCGGCTGCAAGATTTTCGGTCGTCCATAGCAATCCACGAACAACAAGCTCCAGATATCGATCGTCGCCGACCGTCTCATTGAAGTGACCGAGTGATGTGCTGAAGATCTTTGTCTTGTTGGGACCGTATTGATTGGTCCAGACAACGACAGCTTTGGACTCGACGGGCTTGGCATTTGGGTTTTCTTTCAGGGCTTTTTTGTTGGGTTGCTGCAGTTGTGTGCCGGTCGCCAGGACCTCAACACCACTGAACATCCGAACATTGTTATACAGCTCCTCATCAATCGTGGTCCAATCCTTCATTCCATTGATGATCGGATGATGAGCATCAACATAGGCGACGCCGACGGGAGCTTTTGGACCATGGCCACTGGACTGAATGCCGATCATCTCGTACCAACCGGAATTGGCAGCACCCGGTTCGACGGGACTGCGAAAATCTCCCCAGCGATAGCAGTGCATTGCACAGTGCAGATTCACGGCTGGAATTCCGCTTTTGTGCGCCGCCAGGATTCGCTTGACGTAGGGTTCATCGGTGACATTGGCACAGCACTCATCGTGCAGGATAACATCATATCCCTGTGCCCAGTCGTCCGATTGGTAGATTTCAAATTTGGCATCGGTTCTGGTGTCGGGATTGTAGATGACCGTAACTTTGGCATTGATACGGTTTTCGATCCCTTCTTTCAATAATCTGGTTTGGACAGCATAGTCGTGACAGCAGCCGCCAGCGACCAGCAAGACCTTAAGCGGTTCAGATTTGCCAGCATCGTTCGTGGCAGCCGTAGCCGATTGCGAGTAGATTTTCAGGTCGTCAACCACCGCGTTCTTTGCCACAGCCAATCGAAGCATGCGTTTTGTCGGGTGAGCAATTCCCTCCGACGAAAAGGAGCCGATGTCCTTGCCGTCGATTGAAACGCTCAACGTATCGCCAGCAATTCTTGCGACAGCCGAGTACCATTTCCCGGTTTCCAGCTTATTGGGGAACCGTTTGGTTTTTGTTTTCAACCATTCCTGTTGTTCGGCCGTCAACTTTTTCGCCGTCCTCAGTTCCCGGATCTTCAGATCCATGACACCCGTCTTCAGGTCGGCCAACTCGACTCGATTCGTGTCGATGGTGGCTTTGAACAAGTGACCTGCGTGCACTTTTTTGAATTGTAAATCAGCAAAATTCAATCCGAGGCTATCGCCTTCATTTTCCAACATGAATCTGATCTCAACCGATCCATCCCGAAATTCCGCAGGGTGGGTAACCGAGACACCGTGGTCGGCGACGCTGTGCCGGAAAATGTACATCGCGCCGTTCTTGAGATCGACTTGCTTGTTGCCTGCAGCGCGGGACTTGCTGTTGGTCGACCAACCATTGCCAATTTCATCCGTTTTTTCCTGCGACTCGCTTCGCTCGAAATCGTCTTTGAAAATCAGGGTTCCGTACTTGTCAACCATCGCCGCTGGAACTTCTAAAACGGTCGGATCGACGAGTACGCTCACCGCGGTACTTGTCGCAACTCCACTATCGATTTCAGGATTGGGCGAAACCGCCTGGCCACCAGCCGAACTGGAACCCAGACATGCCAGGAAAAACATCAAAAACTGTCTTGTGTTCATTGCGTTGCTCTTTGAGGATGGTAAGTGGTTTCAGCGATGGCCCAACCCGGAAGGATCGCCGCACGTCCAATCGCTAAAGCTTGTGTGACGATCGGTCAGGATTATCCAAATGGATGGATTGACTGCAGGCGAAAATGATCCGCCACCGGATCGCCTACAGGGAAAACAGCTCATTTTGAAAACCCATTGCCTGGAAGGCAAGAAATTCCGGCCTATCCGCGACCGCCGTCAATCAAAACCCGTTCCGAATTCAGGCCGTCAGTTTAATGCATACCGCAAGTCCAGGCGACGTACTCTGGCGAATCCTGGCCGCGGAACCGCATCTTCATCGGTTTCTTCTGGATCCGGTTGGGTTTGCAATAGTATGTCTCGCGGTCACGCGTTCAAAGACCGAATCTTCATTCGGCGATGAAGCTCGCTGAGTGCCGGAATGCCATCCAAACAAAAACTCTGCAATTTCCCCACCGATTCCGAACAGTCACACCGCTTTATCCGCCGATGATCTCGCGAACAACCCGAGCGTGTTCAACACCCGTCAGTTTTTGATCCAGGCCCTGATAGGGAAAGATCAATTTTTCATGGTCGATTCCCAACAGGTGCAGCATCGTGGCGTGCAGGTCTCGAACGTGTACCGGGTCTTCAACGACATTGTAGCTGAATTCGTCGGTCTTGCCGTAATGCATACCGCCCTTGATTCCGCCGCCGGCAAGCCAAGCGGTAAAGCAACGGGGGTGATGATCGCGGCCGTAGTTTTCGAGCGTCAGTTTGCCCTGACCATAAACCGTACGGCCAAACTCGCCAGAAAAAACGACCAACGTATCGTCCAGCAACCCGCGCTGGTGGAGGTCCTGCAACAGCGCCGCGGTCGGTTGATCAACATCGCGACATTGACCCTCCATGTTCTGCGGCAAGTTACTGTGGTGGTCCCAACCTCGATGGAATAGCTGGACAAACTGAACATCCCGCTCCAGCATTCGTCGCGCGAGCAGGCAATTGCGTGCATAAGAGCCTGGCTTTTGAACATCCGGTCCATACATTTCGAGCGTCGCTGGCGATTCTTCCGAAATGTCGGTTAACTCCGGCACCGACGACTGCATCCGAAAAGCCATTTCCTGCTGAGCAATCGTGGTTTGAATCTCCGGGTCACCGATTTCCGAAAAGTGTTTTTGGTTCAACTCATCAAGCGCATCCAGCGTTCGGCGACGGACGACAGGATCGACGCCCGCCGGATTGGACAGAAACAGGACGGGATCTCCCGTTGTTTGAAAGCTGGTGCCCTGATGTCGTGACGGCAGAAAGCCGCTACCCCACAGCCGCGCATACAGCGCCTGAACATTGACTTTACCACTCCAAAACGCTGATGGCATCACGACGTAATT
The DNA here is from genome assembly GCA_024642205.1 of Planctomycetaceae bacterium. Lineage (GTDB taxonomy): Bacteria > Planctomycetota > Planctomycetia > Pirellulales > Pirellulaceae > Mariniblastus. The sequence goes on from JAHEBQ010000021.1 coordinate 4,620, forward strand.
GGGCAAGTCCTTGTTCAACGTGCCCAGGCCATAGCTCAACCAGGCACCCATACTCGGTTTCCCGGGGATTTCGGATCCGGTGCAAAAAGAGGTCTTTCCAGGGTCGTGGTTGATCGCGTCGGTGTTCATCGAGTGCACAAAACAGAGCTTGTCCGCATGGGCGGCGAGCCAGGGTAACAACTCGCTCATCCAAACACCACTCTTGCCTTGTTGGGCAAATTTGAATTTGCTGGGAGCGATCAGTTTCGTACTCCCTTTGGTCATCGCAGTCACGCGTTGGCCGCGACGGACCGATTCTGGAAGCTCCGTTTGGAACAACTCGCGCAGGTCTGGCTTGTAATCAAACAGATCGACCTGGCTCGGCGCGCCTGCCATAAACAAGAAGACCACTCGTTTTGCCGTGGGTGCAAAATGCGAACGTACATCCTGTGCGGCCACGGTTCGAGAAATCATTGACGTAAACGCTGCCGCGCCGAGTCCCATTCCGGAATTCAGCAGGAACCTGCGACGCGTGAGAACGAGTTCCTGTTTGCGAATTGGATGCATGTTCATTCCTTGGACTTGACAATATCAAGGTTGTACAAAACGTTGCCGACCATCGTCCAAGCCGCCAGTTCCTGTTTCGTCGCATCGGCAACGTCACAACCGCGACATAACTCATCGGCCAAATGCGGAGACGATTCGTACTTTTTCAACAAATCCGCAACCAGTGATTTTAACACGACGCGTTCTCGTTCATCGGGAAGATGTGACGTAACGACTTCCCAGACGTAATCAATTCGATCCTGGGGCGGGTGCTCGAGAACCTGGGTTGCCAGTTGCCGGGCGGCTTTCAGGTACTCAGATTCGTTCAGCAGCAGCAAGGCTTGCGACGGCGTATTGGTTCGCTCGCGACGCGCGATGCAGGCGTCGCGGTTGGGTGCATTAAGAATGGTCATCTGGGGCGGTGGCATTGCCCGTTTCCAGTAAGTATAGATGCTACGGCGATAAATCGCATCGCCCTGGTCCGGTTGAAATCGTTCGCCAATCATTGTCACGGCTTGCCACAAACCATCCGGTTGAGGCGGTTTGACACTGGGACCATACATTTTGGTTGAAAGCAGCCCACTGGTCGCAAGGATTTGATCACGAATCATCTCGGCATCCAGTCGGTACCGCGAACCGCGGGCCAGCATCCGGTTTTCCGGGTCCTGCCGGAATTGATCCGTTGTCGTTCGGGAAGTCTGGCGATACGTCTTTGACATCACGATTTGTTTAACCAGCGCCTTGATATCCCAACCGGATTCGACGAACGAAACCGCCAGGTAGTCCAGCAACTCGGGATGGCGTGGTACTTCCCCCTGGGCTCCGAGGTCCTCCGATGTCTTGACCAATCCGACACCGAAGAACTGTTGCCAAATCCGGTTGACCTCGACGCGCGCGGTCAACGGATGACTGGGATCGATAAACCATCTTGCCAAGTCCATTCGGGAAGCAACTTCGCCTTGCTTCTTCAACGGTGGCAGGAAACCGGGCGTATCCCGCTGGACGGGCTCTCCTGGCGAATCGTATTGGCCTCGCTTGAGAATAAATGTCGGTCGCAATTCCGATCGCTCTTTCATCACCATTGCACGGGGAATCGTCTGATCAAACGCATCGCGTTTCCGTTTGGCAATATCTCGCTCCTGTTCGAGCGATTTGAGTTCTGCTTCCAAGTCGGTCAGCTGTTCCGAATCGGCGTCCAATCCCTCGGTCAATGCTGTCCTGGCCAGTCTCACTTTTTCTTCGAGTTCCGATAGATGCTGGTTCAGCAGATTCAATTCTGCATTCTGTTCCGGCGGAGCAAGAGAAACGAACGGTGGTTGCAAACCATATTTTGGCTGATTGTTGGTTTCGGGCTCCGCATCGATGTTGTTGAAGAAAGCGTACAAAGAATAAAAGTCCTTTTGCGAAATCGGATCGTATTTATGGTCGTGACACTGGGCGCAATGAACCGTCATACCCATGAAACTTGTGCCCACCGACGTAACTCGATCGATCACGTTCTTGGTGTAACTCTCTTCCGGCAACGCCGTGCCACGGTCAATGATCAGATGCAATCGGTGAAAGCCGGACGCAATCAGCTGATCGTTCGTTGGCGTCTCGTACAGGTCACCGGCAAGTTGAAACGACAGAAAATCGTCGTAACCAAGATTGCAGTTGAACGCGCGGATGACCCAGTCCCGATAAGCAACCAGGTTGCGGTAAAAGTCCTTGTGCATCCCGTTGGTATCGGCAAAACGCACCAAATCCAACCAGTACCGGGCCATGTGCTCACCGAATTGTGGCCGCGCCATCAATCGATCGACAAGCCGTTCCCAGGCATAGTCTCCCGACTGTTGCCGATCTTGTAAAAAATCGCTTACCTCTTCCCGCGTCGGTGGCAGCCCGTTCAAGTCAAGCGTGAGTCGTCGAATCAGGGTGCGATCGTCGGCCTCCTCCGATGGCGTCATCCCGATTGATTCGAGCTTTTCCAATACAAGCAGGTCTATGTCTTGCCGACTCCAACGCGGATGGTCCACCAGAGGTGCGGCAGGTTTTCTCGGCGGTTCGAAGGCCCAAAATCCCTTGTACTCGGCCCCCGACTCAATCCATTGCTTGAAAAGGAGCTGTTCCTGTTTCGTCAATGATGGCTTTTTCGCCACAGGAGGTGGCATTCGATAATCGGGGTCATCGGAAATGATGCGCTGCCAAAGTTCACTGTTGTCGACCGATCCTGGCTCGATCGCATTTTCGTAAGCGCCCTCCGAACCATCCGCACGATCCAGTCGAAGTTCCCCCTGGCGCGATTCCGCGTTGGGCCCATGACACGCAAAACACCGATCGGCAAGAACCGGACGGATGTCGCGATGGAATGAGACTCCGGTATTATCCTGTGCCGAAACATGATTTCCACAAGCAAGAAGTAGCGATACAAACGTCGTCAGGAAGGATGTTCTTGTGCACATGGGTTCGAAGGGGAGATGACAGGTCCAGTTTCGGTAATCCTATTATAGAGGAGAAACGGACGAAGATTGGAGAACCTTGGGGTTCATACTAGCGGGCCGCTCCTTTTTTCTTCGCAATTTCCCGACCGGAAAACTTCGACGTCGAGGAAACAGCGGCGGTCGCTTCATTTCGGTCTCATAAACTCACGGACCTCAGTATTTTGCAAATTCACGGCATGCGACAATTTTTCACCCCTACCTGGGCGTCGCCAGCAAGGATAACGAACGTCAAGAAACGTCGCGGTCGAAATCACCTACCTTTATTGGCTCACTGAAAAGCCATGCAGGACGATTTCCGGATCGTCGGGCGGGATGCCTGCCTTGGATCAACGCCATGCAGCCGTACTACGTCCCTCTCGGAAGTTGGTGGTATTCATCTCTCAAGGCTTTGATGCAAGAGCTGAAGCCTGCTTCCGTCCATTGTCCTTGCAAAGAACGAATTAGGGTCAGTGAGAGGCCGCTACTCCAGTCTAATGAGGACTTCATTACGACGCAGGGGTCCTGGTGTCCAGGGTGGATCGTAACCTGCGACTTCGATACGCTCACCCCCTTTCAATCCCTTGCTGTCCATCCATTTTCGCAACTTGTTCTCCGACGATGCCAGCAATTCGTCGTTTATTCGTCCAGCGAATTGAAGGACAGCGAATCGGCCGCCAGCACGTGTTTGAATTTGAACGTTGTCACCAGAAGGTTCGGGTATTGATTTGGCGGCGATCTCGCTGGGAATAACAAATCCCATTTGACCGTCCTTTTCCGCGGACAGGGGCTCCATGAAAACAGGAGTCGTCATCGCCACCTTGAGGTCTGCTTGGTTTCCACCATTAATGTATCGAAACAACCGGTTGAAACTGCCATCGTTGCCTTGTGATTGGAATCTCATTTTCGTCGTGACAAGCATTAACTGGGGATACTCGCGCACTTCAAATGAGCCATCCAAATCAATAACACTGTATTGGGCCGATTCGTAGGCGCTGCGAGAAGTCATTTTCCAGCCCAGGTATGCGATCACAAAGAAAACAACACAAGCGATCAGGTAGGCCATCTTTTTTCCGGTCACGATGGGTATTCTCAAAGGCTACAGGACCGCCAAAATGCGTTAACAAGACGGAATGATCACGTGACGGATTGGACCCATCTGCTACTCGTTATCCAACCGCCAGGTTTCCCGACGTTAACCGCAATTATTCACATGCATTGGACAATATATCATAGTCGTTCGCGAAGTGTTTCTACTTTAACGGCATGACTTCCACCTTGCGAATGTCGACCTTGCTTCCCGGGTCATGCTGCTGAAAAGCAAAATAGCCTTCCTTGAAAGTCAGGGCAAAATCAAGGTACTCATAAAGTTCGTTGCCATCGATCGTCACTTTAATCCGCGTCATCTTTCGACCGCTCCATTCATCATCACGAACCTCCAGTTCATAGATGAACCACGTATCCGGCTTCACATGCTGTTTGTATACATGACAAAAACCATAAAGCGAGCCGGTTCGTATGGGATCGCGATGAGTACTGTCGATTTGAGCTTCGTATCCATCCAGGAATCCGGGTTTTGCCGCAGTGCGAAAGTAAAGTCCCGAGTTTCCGCCGTCGTTGATCTTGATTTCGGCTCGGTATCGAAAATTCCTGTACGGGCCTTTTGTGGTTACCAACATCGAAGCGGGTCCCGATCCGCGGATCGCTCCGTCCATCACTTCCCAAACGCTGTCCTTGTCGCCGACCTTTTCCCATCCATCGAGCGTTTCGCCGTCGAACAATGAAACCCATTGTGCGTCTTTCGTCGAGGCTTCCTGGGCTGGCGCATTCGCGTACAAGCACAACACTCCAACCGCGACAAACGTGAGAGTGATACGGGAAACAAAAGCAGGCATTGGCAAATTCCTTTTTAGATCTGTTCAAGCAAGGGTCAAAGGCCCAACTTAGCAGCAGATTCCAGGGAAACAATCAAGCGATTGGGAAAATCGCATACAAATTATTCTTGCCGCGGCTTTTACTTCCATTGCTGGTACAATTATTTCTGCCCGAAGCCACGAAGCGGATCGGCAGGAATCGTCGAGGTCAGCTCGCAAGCTTGGCCGACCAATGGAAACGGCATCGTGTTGCATGTTCGAAGTCAGGTTAAATCCCGCAGTATAACGTCCGCATCCAAACACAAGTCGCCATCATGCGTCATTTCAGCTTGGTTATCCTGGCAATCGCTCTTTTCGCAGCCCAACCGGTCGCCGCGAAGACGACCTGGGATGACCTTCTGGACCGTCAATTCGCCGACATACGATCGATCGTCAAAACGTATTGCCTTGAATGTCATTCTTCGACCGAGCAGGCAGGCGAGTTGGAATTGGAACGATTCACATCACTGAATGCTGTGCGCAAGGATGTGAAACCATGGTTAGAGATTATCCGTCAGTTGGAAACGGGAGAGATGCCTCCGAAAGACCATTTGCCGCCGTCTGCCGATCAACGAAAGTTTTTGATTGACTGGACGCGTCGAATGCTTGACAGCGAATCACGTGCACGCGCCGGCGATCCGGGACACGTTCCGCTCCACCGTCTCAGCAATACGGAGTACAACAACACGATTTGCGATTTGACCGGAGTTGACCTGCAACCGGCGAGTGAATTCCCTGCCGATGGCGCGGCAGGCGAGGGCTTTACCAATGCTGCCGAAGCGCTCGCGATGTCGCCGTCGATGATGTTCAAGTACATGGATGCCGCAAATGAAGTCGCAGCGCATGCTCAGTTGCTTCCCGATGGTTTTCGTTTCAGTCGGACCAAAACACAGCGGGATTGGACCGATGAAAGTCTTGCGAAATTGCGGAAATTCTATTGGAAATTCACGCGCGATGGCGACCTGCCGCTCAAACCATACATCACCGCATTGGTTCGACATCGCCGGGAATTGACTGCGGGGAACATTCGGATCGAAGAAATCGGAAGAAACGAGGAACTCAGTCCGGAATATCTTACCGTTGTTTGGGAAGCATTAAACGGCAAAGCAAGTTCTTATCCTCTTGATCGAGTTCGTACTCGCTGGCGCAATGCAACCGAAGAGGATATTGACGCAATCGTGTTGGAAATTTCGTCCTGGTTTGAATCATTGTGGGAGACGGTGCGCGTTGGCAGTTATGTCAGTCCGACGCGTCGAACACCGAAAGACCCGGAGTTCCGGGAGTCTGACTTGATCAAGTTGAGAGTCGAACCCACACCAGGACAGAGCGAAGTTGTCTTGTATCTCGTCTCCCGTGATCTTGGATCGAATTTTCGAGAGAATACAAATTCCGGGGGGTACGTGGTCTGGCACAATCCGCATTTCGAGGGAGACAACTCGCCGTCGCTGGCACTTGCCGATTACGAGTCCTATGGCGCGATATTCGAAATGGATTATTCGGTTCTCTTCGCTCAAAGTCAGCAGTACCTTGCCGCCGCAATCGAAGCCGCCAACAACAAACAGCTGTCGCTCAACGAGCTCGCTCGAAAACATTCCCTCGATGCAACGTTGCTGGAACGATGGATCACGGTCCTGGAGGTCAAGCCGCGTGACGGAACCGGAAGCGTTGCAGGGCCGGGGAGAGTGGTTCCCGCCGTTTCCTTGAAGTTGCTCGACGAGGCAGCTTCCGATGTTGCTCGAACCGCGATCAAAGGCTGGAAATCAACCGGGGCCGAGCTTCCGATCGTACTTTCAAACGCCTCAGGGACAACGGAATTCGTACCTGGGCGCATTTCGCCGCATACCATCGCGGTTCACCCTCTGCCTGAAGAATTCGTCGCCACCGTCTGGAAAAGCCCGATCAAGGGAACGATTCGGATCACAGGCAATGTATCGCACGCCCACTCGTCGTGCGGAAATGGCATTGCATGGTGGGTCGAAAAACAATCCGTCGCCAGATCCGTCGTCATTGCCGAAGGTGCAGTTGATTTGGGAAAAGCGGCCGAAGTCGATTCGCAGGAAATTAACATCGAGCCCAATGACCTGATTTTTCTGGCGATCGATGCGAAAAACCGAAGCCACGAATGCGACCTCACGGAAATCAAGATGACAGTTACGGAAATCGTAACGGATGTCGAACGTGCGTCCGGAGCGAAGGGGCGCGTGTGGGATCTGGCAACCGATATCGCCGATAACATCAACATCGGAAATCCGCAAGCTGACAAATTTGGCAATCCCGACGTTTGGCGATTTGTCCAGGGTGCCTCGAGAGGGAGTTTTGGACCCAGCGGCGACCAGGCGATGCTGGCGAATTCCATTTTGGCCGAGTGGCGGCGGGCAGCCGCTGACCCGGAAAAAGCCGATGAGACGGAATTGATTGCGAGGAAACTGCAGTCCCTGTTGACCTCGCCCCGGCCTGCCCGGGACAAGCCTGCTGAGCGCGTCCTTTACGACAGTCTGGTCTCGCCCGATGGAAATCTGCTCAAAGGCATTGATCCATCCCATTTGATGCGCCTTGCCGGTCGTTCGGCAGCGGACAAAAAAACGCAATTTGGCCTGCCGAAAATACGATTCGGTGCTCATCCGCTTGATTTTCCGGTCGACATCCGAAGCCTGGTGCTGCCGATCAACGAAGTCACCGAGATCCACTTGCCAGCGGAACTGTTCAGAAGTCGAACATTTGTTGTTGAAGGCAAGCTTGATTCCAGTTCCGATCAACAAGTCGTACAGTTTCAGGTGCTCACGTCGCCTCCAGAAGCTGAATCGGTCCTGGATATGGCGTCTCCCGTTGTTGCAACGACCCATGGCCGGGGTCACAGGCAACTCCTCGCGGGACTATCCGAATTTCGCCACATCTTTCCTCCGAACATTTGTTATCCCCATGTCATTCCTCTCGACGAAGTCGTCTGCTTAAAGACGTTTCACCGGGAAGATGAACCGCTCATTCGCTTGTTTCTCAATAACGAGCAAACGCGGGAACTCCAGCGGCTCTGGGACGAACATCGTTTTGTGACGAAATTTCCGGTCGTGGAAAATGAATACTTGCCGTTGTTCATCGGGTTTGTAACACAGGACCAGCCAAAAGAACTGGTGAAATTTTTCGAAGACAAACGGCCGGAATTCAGGCAGTGGGCAGATGATTTTGAGCGGGATTTCGAGGCGGCCGCGCCACGGCAACTGAACCAGTTACTTGAATTCGCCGCTCAGGCCTATCGACGTCCGTTGACAGCCGCAGAACAGGGCGGACTGAATCGCCTATATGGGGCATTGCGTCAAAAACATTTCACCCACGAAAAAGCGTTTCGCGGCGTTTTGGCTCGCGTGTTAATATCTCCCTCGTTTTTACTGCACCTGGAACGGTCACCACCGGGAACCGAAGCAAGCACCATTACCGACTGGGAACTTGCCAGTCGGCTCAGCTATTTCCTCTGGTCGTCAATGCCAGACAGCGAATTGCGTCAGATTTCCGCCGAGGGGCGACTCCACGAACCGGAAGTTCTCAGCGCCCAGGTGAGGCGGATGTTGTCAGATCATCGTACTCGAGCCCTGGCCGTGGAATTTGGAACGCAATGGATTCACGTACGTGGCTTTGATGAATTCGATGAAAAAAACGAAACGTTGTTCCCGTCTTTTGACTCCCAGCTTCGCAAAGCAATTTACGAAGAGTCGATTCTTTTCTTTCAGGATCTTTTTCAGAACGATCGCAGTGTCTCAGAAATTCTCGACGCCGATTACACTTTTCTGAACCAACGACTGGCAGAACATTACGGTATTCCCGATGTCCTGGGTGACCATTGGCGGAAAGTTGACGGTGTCAGGAAATATGGACGTGGGGGCATTCTGGCAATGGCCAGCGTTCAGTCAAAACAGGCTGGGGCCTCGCGGACCAGTCCCGTGCTCCGAGGTAACTGGGTCGCCGAGACGTTGTTGGGTGAAAAGCTTCCGCGGCCACCCAAGAACGTGCCACAGCTACCCGAAGAAGAAACCGGAAACGGCGGACTTACCATGCGAGAAATTGTCGAGAAACATGTGAGCGCTGCGGAGTGTGCAGTTTGCCATCAACGAATCGACCCGTTTGGCTTTGCGTTTGAAAAATACGACCCTATCGGTCGACTACGAGAAACCGATCGTGGAGGTTTACCTGTTCGTTCGCACGCCAAGCTTCGCGACGGGACCGAATTCGACGGACTCGACGGGCTTCGCGACTACCTGGTCACGCAAAAAGGACTGCAGATCCGGCGACTTTTTTGCCAACGCCTGCTGGGTTACGCCCTGGGTCGCTCGGTTACGATTTCTGACCGAGTCCTGATTGACGAAATGATGGCCAATCCAAACGAGCACGACGCCAAGTTAACGAATCTCGTTTTGGCAATTGTGTTGAGCAAACAGTTTCGTATGATCCGGGGGAGCGACTTTGTCGAGGAACGGTAACCCGGTCAAGTGGAGAACGACCATGAAAAAGACTCCTTTCAAAGCTTCGCAATCCAATCGTGAAATGCGGCGAGCCGTCCTGCGTGGGATTGGCGTATCACTCGCCTTGCCTTGGCTGGAATCGGTTTCGTTATGGGGACGTGCTTCAGCTCATGCGAATGCCACCGATCCGCCGGTTCGCTTGGCGTGTTTGTTTGCCGGAAACGGATTCCACAGCGACCACTGGTGGGCCAGGGGAGAGGGCCAGAACATGGAACTCGGTAAAGTCCTTGAGTCGTTAATCCCGTTCCGTGAAAAGCTGTTGTTTCTGAAAGGACTGTATAACGAAGAAGCACGAATCGGCGGTATTCATAGCTGTCAGACCGGTAATTTGTTGACCGGAGCTCATCTGGCCAACGGTGGTGAAATTCGCTCCGGGATCAGCATGGATCAAGTGGTTGCTCGACATTATGCCGACCAGACGAAAGTTGATAGCCTCGTGCTGGGCTGCGAACACTCGATTGCGGCGTTACACAAAAACTATTCCATGATTTACAGTTCGCATATTTCCTGGAGTTCTGCGACGACACCAACGCCCTTGGAGCTTTATCCGGCGTTGGCCTTTGATCGGCTGTTTCGAGATTCGGCCGGGCGGGCGGATTCAAGCGTGCTCGACGCGGTTCAGGAAGAAACACGCGGTTTGCAAAACAAGGTCAGTCATGCCGACAAGCATCGCCTCGAAGAATATCTCAATTCGGTTCGCGAGGTTGAAAAACGAATCGACAACGCCGGCAAAATGCAACGTCTTCAAGGTTGGCGGCCGACACTCGAAAGGCCCGACACCCAACGCCCGTCCGATGGAATTCCACAGGACATTGACGAGCACATGCGTTTGATGTGCGACATCCTGGTGCTGGCATTTCGTACGGACGCGACCCGTGTATGTACCTTAAAGCTGAACAACGATCACTCGTCCTTGCGGTTCCCAAACCTGGTCTCCGACCGAAGGTCGACGCAGGGGATCGACTACATGATCCATCATCTCTTGTCCCACACCAACAACGGCGATTGGTTGAAAGTCAATCAGTTTTTCACCGAACAACTTGCCTACATTGCCAGGCAGCTGGATCGGGTTCAAGAAGGAGAACGAACGTTGTTGGATAATTCCATGATCCTATTCATGTCCAGTATGATGACAGGCAACCATAATAACGATCAGCTTCCGGTGGTGATGCTCGGTAGTGGCGGCGGTCAGATCAAGACCGGCCGAATTCTGGATTATCTTGACAAACCAAACCGAAAAATGTGCAGTTTGTACTTGTCCTTGATGGATAAAGTTGGCTTGAAAATGGATCGATTTGGTGATTCCGACCAGAGGCTGGCAGAGATTTGATGGCCGTCAATTGCGATCGAATGCACCCATTTATTGCAAAAAATTCGACCAGCGACCAACGATGAAGTTAAACTGTTGGTCATTGTGGGCATTACCAGCGACATCGGCATGACACGTTAGAGCACGACAGAACCTACCGCAGCGTCAAGATTTGATTTTTGGGTATTGGACGAGGTCAGGAGTCCTTTTGATCAAGAAAACGTAAGGATTCGTAGCCTCTTCTACTGCGACCAACCCTTATTCTTAGCCGTAACAGAACACGACGGTTTAGCCGACGACCTGCCAAGACCCGCAGCGATGACAGCAACGAGCGCGGCGGGAAGATGGTAGAACTGCTAAAGACGAAAGAAATCAACCACGAACGAACGTCGCAAACAACTTTCCACGCTTATGAGAATTTTTCATTCAGCACGGTTTCTGATTTTGGTTGCGGTATTTCTCTCGTGCTCATGGGAGGTTGTTTACTCGAAAGATGATCCGGACAGGACGGCGTTTTTCGTAAAGGAGATCGCCCCGATCCTGAAACAACGATGTTACCAATGCCACAGCCATGATGGAGGTGAAGCCAATGGTGGCCTGGTGCTGGATTCACGCAGCGGTTGGGTTACCGGTGGCGATTCCGGGCCGGCACTCGTCCGAGGCAAACCAGATGAAAGCCTGATCATCAAGGCAGTCCGATACGGAGACGTGGAAATTCAGATGCCACCCCAGGGAAGAATTCCGGATCGCGAAATTGCGTTGCTGGAAAACTGGATCTCCTGGGGAGCACCTGACCCTCGCCATTCCGATGCTCCCGATGCTCAGCCGTTCATTGACATCGAAAAGGGCCGCAAACATTGGGCCTTTCAGCCAGTCGGCCTACCCAATCTGCCAGTCGTCAAGGATAACACTTGGCCGCATTCCGCGATCGACCATTTTCTGCTCTCCAAACTTGAGCAGAATGGACTTTATCCGGCGGGAGATACCGATCGCTACACTTGGCTTCGGCGCGTTTCCCTTGACCTGACCGGACTCCCGCCAACTCCGGAAGAAGTAGCTGCATTTATCGCCGACGATTCCAACGATGCGTTTGCGAGGGTGGCCGATCGACTACTCGCTTCCCGGGCATTCGGCGAACGCTGGGCCCGTCATTGGCTCGACCTCACCGGTTATGCAGATCAAATCGGTACGGCGAATAATGTCTTTGCCGAACATGCCTGGCGTTACCGGGATTACCTGGTTGATGCCTTTAATGCCGACAAACCCTTTGACGTTTTTATCCGGGAACAAATTGCTGGAGACCTGCTCCCGGGGTCCGTTGAGCAACGCGCTGCGGCAATCACCGCGACGGGCTTTCTCTTGCTGGGCAATATCGAGGTAGGGGAGTCCGACAAACAGCAGATGCGGGTCGACCTCGCCGACCAGCAGGTTAATAAAGTAGGTACCGCGTTCCTTGGTATGACCCTGGCCTGTGCCCGCTGCCACGATCACAAGTTCGACCCGATTCCCCAAACCGACTACTACGCATTGACCGGGATTTTCTGGAGTACTGATTCGACCTATAAGCTCAAGCGGGGAGTCTGGAGCGGGATCAGGTCCGCGGAGTTACCTCAAACGGACACGCAAAAAGCCGAGAGCCAAATCGCCGCGGAGAAATACGCGACACAACTGACGGCCTGGAAAAAGGAACGCGACGACGCACGTGGACAGGCCGACGCCCTGGAAGTCGGGAACGAGGAACGAAAGAAACTGGAAACCCGGATTCAAAATCTGAATTCCCGAATTTCACATGCGGAGTTTTTTCTGCCGTCCGCCCCCCGAGCATATGCCGTCGGTGACGTCGAAGAACCGGGCGATATGCGAATTACGATCCGAGGAAATCCGCACGCCTTGGGAGAAGTGGTTCCCCGAGGTTTCCTGCAAGTTGCCTCATGGACTCCGGCAACCAAGATTCCAGCTAATCAAAGCGGCCGTGTCGAGTTGGCTAACTGGGTTGCCAGCCCGAGGAATCCATTGACCGCCCGCGTCGCCGTCAACAGGATCTGGCAAAAGTTATTCGGGGAGGGAGTGGTTCGTTCCGTTGACTATTTTGGAATTCGCGGAGAGACTCCTTCCCACCCCGAGTTGCTTGATTATCTTGCCGGACAATTTGTCCGCGACGGCTGGTCTCAGAAGAAACTGATCCGTGATCTGGTGCTGACTCGTGCCTACCGAATGGCGGGAACGTACCATGCCAACGCTGCCGCGATCGATCCGGACAACCTTCTGCTCTGGAGGATGAATCCCCAGAGACTTGATGCCGAGTCGATTCGCGATTCTCTTCTGGCGGTATCAGGCACTCTGATTCCATCCAGTGGCGGACCTGCGTTGGCACTGGAGTACCCGGAAAACGTCAATGGACTCGATCCAAACAACGTAAATCCCCCCGGGTTCACGCTTTCAAAATACCGACCGGACCAAACGGTTCAGCGCACGATCTACCTTCCAATCATTCGCTCCGGAGCCCAACCGGAACCGGCTGAGTTGCGCAATCTCTTTGATTTCACTCAGCCGGCCGAGATTGCCGGACAACGCGCGGTCACGGCAGTCCCGACCCAGGCATTGTTCCTGATCAATGGTGATGAGCTGAAGAAACGTGCTGGCCAACTGGCGGCGAGGACACAAACAGAGGCGGACGAACCGGCTGATCGAATCGAAAAGCTCTGGCTACTGGTCTATGGGCGCCCGGTTAGTGAAGAAGAAAAGTCGGAAACAATCCGCTTCCTGCAGTCACAACAGGCTGACGAATCTGCCTGGGTCGAACTGTGTCACGCTTTGCTGGCCTCGAATGAATTCCTGATGCGACTTTAATTGACCTATTGCCAATAGAACACCGACGAGCATGATCACCCGAAGAAACCTTTTGAAAAATGCTGCCTGCGGCTTCGGAGCGGTTGCTTTCCATGCGCTCGCCCACGCCTCAGCAACCACATCAAACCATACGGCAACTGGTTCACCCCATTTTCGTCCGAAGGCAAAGCGGGTGATTTTTCTGTTCATGGGAGGAGGACCCTCCCAGCCGGACTTGTTTGATCCCAAACCCTACATCCAGAAGAAACACGGGCAGACCGTCACGCCGCCGATCAACGATCACCAAATCCGGACCGGCGTCGAAAAATTCCTGGCGCTCGCGCCCGGAGCGCCAGTCCGTCCGCGAGGAGAATGCGGCATGATGATCTCTGACCTGATGCCGCACATGGCCTCGGTCGCAGACGAACTATGCCTGATGCGCGCCATGCAGGCGGACAGCAAGTCGCACCCCACCGCAACGCTTCAGATGCATACCGGTACAATCACCGAAGCACGTCCGTCGATGGGATCGTGGGTCAACTATGGCCTCGGCTCGGAAAACGACGAACTTCCCGGGTTTCTCACAATTCATCCGCAGGCCGATGTCCGAAACTACGGAGCAGGATTTCTCCCGGCGGCCTTTCAGGGCACGCCAATCACCGTGCCAGAAGACGACAAAATGCCGGCGATCCGGTATCTCACCGATAAAGGCGCCGACGCCACACGGCAAAGATCGCGGCTTGATTTGCTCCAGAGCATGAATCGTCGTCTGTTAAATCGCTATCAAACAGACGCTCAAATGGAAGGTCTTATCAGTTCTTTCGAGCTCGCTTTCCGGATGCAAGTCAGTGCACCGGAACTCGTCGACCTTTCCGGTGAATCCACAGAAACCCTCAGTCTTTACGGGATTGGTGCCGCGCCGACGGATCGCAACGGCAAAGCCTGTTTGCTCGCCCGGCGGTTCAGCGAGGCCGGCGTTCGGTTTGTCCAGGTGACGATCGACGGCTGGGATCATCACGGTAACATCCGGAGCGCTTTACCGAATTCGTGCGCGGGTTCGGACAAACCTGTCGCTGGATTGATCACAGATCTGAAAAGACGCGGAATGCTGGAGGATACGCTCGTCGTGTGGACCGGTGAATTCGGGCGCAGCCCCTGGAGCCAGGACTTGTCGGGAACATCGCCGATCGAGACACACGGGCGCGAGCATCAACAGGAAAGCTTTTGCTCAATCCTCGCCGGGGGAGGCATCCGGCCGGGCCTGACATACGGCGAAACCGACGACTTCGGTTTCCTGCCGGTATCCGGGAAAGTCCACTTGCACGACCTCCATGCTACCATCCTGAATCAACTCGGAATCGACCACGAAAAGCTGACGTACCGCCACGTTGGCAGAGACTTCCGTCTTACCGATGTTTACGGCAGGGTAGTCAAGGAGGTCCTGACCTGATAACCGGCGGACGTTTTCGGACGCGTCTGCCGATCCGGAACAAACAGCGCGATTTCCAGCGGTCGTTCCGTGAACAAGCTCTCTGACGTCAAAGAACGGTCGTGACAAAAAAGCTGACTTGCGAGCTGAGTCGATTGGCGATGGTCGCCGACCAGCGAGTTAACGGTTGTGATCGGTTCGACAACATGAATGCGACTCGCTAGCACGCTCCCCTGGAACTCACTTATTCGCCGTCGGGATTTGCTTTGGCGCTTGCCTCCGGCCCACCAACAACTGTTCGTCAAAAAAGTCAGCCGTCATCTTGAATAACGATTCGGGCGTGTCGTTCCTGGCGTTCCGAAATCCGTGTCCGCCCCCGACCACCTTGTAAAGCGTGCTTTTCACACCTGCCTTCTGCAGTGCCGCGTGCAGCAATTCGCTCTGGTTGTAGCAAACCGACAGGTCATTGTCCCCGTGCATGATCAGGAAGGGAGGCGTCTCACCGGAGATATAGTTGATCGGATTGGCGCGCTGCGATTTTTCTGGAACGGTCTGGATCGGGGCCCCGATAAAAAGGGACTCGGGTGAATCAGCGGCGTCATGATCGATTCCGGAGGGAAAATCATTCATTCGGAGCAAATCCGTTGGCCCGAACCAGTCACACACGGCATTGGGTTGCGAGGAAAACCCGGTGTTTTCATCGTGGATGGCGTCCCATTCCGTAACGCCGCCCGCGGTGCCGAGAAGAGCGACCAAGTGCCCACCTGCGCTGGAGCCCCAAACACCGATACGATCGGGATCCATGCCTTGGACTTTCGCATTCGCGCGAACCCATCGGATGGCCGCTTTGCAGTCCGCAATGGCCGCAGGGAAGATTGCTTCACCGCTAAGTCGATATTCGACGGAGACGAGGATATAACCCCTCTCGAGAATCGGTAGCGCACGTCGCGGGTTGTCTTTCGAGCCTCCCTTCCAGCCACCTCCATGGATCCACATCACAACTGGCATCGGTTGATGAGGCTTGACTTGGGGGGCATAGAGATCAAGCCTGAGCTGGCGGCCGTTGATCGTTGCGTAGGTGATGTCCGGGTTGAATTTGAAACCCTCGGGCAATTGCGGACCCTGGTGGGCGACGGTGTCCTGAATAGGCTTACGATTACGGTAAACAGTGTCTTCCGGAAGCAAGATGAAACCGTCACGATTGGTGTCCCCCCGGTCAAACAAATTGGCGTTTGGCTGGGGAAATTCGTCGCACGAGTCACCTTCGTCCCAGGTTGCGTCCGATTCGCCAAACGCAGTTTCTCGAAAAAAACTGGCATCTTGCGCCTGGGCGGGATTCACGAGTCCAATGCTGGTCACGACGAAAACAAATGCGAAGGGTAGTTTCATGATACTGATCACCATGGTTTTGATCGACAGATGAACGGCTTCTGTACTTCCATGGATTCTATTCCAACCTGTTTTTTCTACTTTTTCGAATCGAGGTTCTGTTTGATCGTTGTCTTGTCAGGGGTCAGGGAAGGGCAACCACCTGCGGGCACTTCGACGTTTGCCGTCCATAAAATCGCGTTCAAAACAACTTTACGGAAATTGTCGTCTTGCCAACTTTCGTGATTATGTGCTCCGGTAAAACCAAACCCACGCCCTCCATCGGGACGCTGATACGCCCAGGCGACATGTTGCTTCTGGCCTGCGGCAACCGCTTTGCGAACGTCCGAATTGCCGCTTCTTGGGCCGTCACTTCGAGCCAGTGTTTCCAGCGGCGGCAAGTCCGACAGAATCGGGGTCACGCCATTCATGTCTTCGACAAACCGCATGTGGTAATACCATTCGTCGTCAACGCTAAACGGTTCAATCCCCCTGCTGATCGGATGGTCGGGGAATTCCTTGAAATGCGGCGTCCAATGCGGATTCACAGACCAGTCAAGATCACAGAATCCGCCCATCCACTCGAGAAATTTCTTGCCAGCCATGCCTTTTTCAGCTTCGGTGGCCCAGTGGATCATGACCAGGCCGGTCCCTTTTTTCATCAACGACTCGAACTCATCCAGGTGTGGATTGAGGACATGTCCCTGATGGCCCGTACAAAAAACTACGATCGTCGCCGCGTCCTCGAGGATCGATTTGTCGCCAGGGTAACCATAATGTGGCACCAACGTTGCTTCGACATTCAACCCTGATTCGTTTAACGCCTTGGCGAGAATCATATTTCCGGCGCGGTGCTCGTGTTCCATCGGGCCATGGCTCGGTCCACCGGAGATGAAAACAATCCTCTTTTTTCCATCACCGCTACTGACTTCGGGCGGTTGATTTTCACTAATAACTTCAACCTTGTTCCAGTACGCCCATTCGTTCATCCAGTCATTGGCGCGGTTTTCAATAATCAGCTTGATCGTTTCGCCGGCAAACGGAGTCAAGTCAACGGTCAGGTCAAGCCACTCGTCTTTGGCAACGGTACTTGAACTGACGATTGGGTCTGCCAGCACCGTTCCGTTTGCCAGGACCCTCAATTGCCAATCGCCGTGTGGATGATGGCTGACCCGCAAATTCAGCTTCGTTTCCATCTTTTCGGGAATCGTCAACTGGCGGACAAGACGACTGGGCGTATTTCGATCCAGTGGATGGGTTTGGACCGCCAATTTGTTACGAAAAACTTTATGATCGACCACGCCACCTTCGCCAACGTCACAGACCTGGAAGCCCGGCGCGACTTTTTGAATCGCCCACTGCCATTCCGGTTCTCGTTGCATTTTTGAGTTTGCGTCGTTTCGATCCACAACCCCATCACCCGTAACCATCCGACGCGCAACGAACTCCTGCAGCTGGGGTATCTTTCCTTCGACGACCAGCTTTAACGACGCTTCGGGGTGTAAGGGAACCATCGGTTCCAGGCCAAACCAGTACATCCGGGGCAAGTTTTGATCCCCGCTGTCATCTGCGTGAGAAACAAGTCCCTCAAGGATGGACCAACGACCCGAAAACGGAAGTCGTTCAACCGCCGATGCCAGGTAAAGTCTCACAATCTTGGATGGATCAGCCTTGGCCATCGAGGCAAACTTATCGAGTATCTCAACCGGGAGACCTGCACGCTTGCCCGTCTTCGGCGCGACCGGAAGATCGGCACCCTGGCCAGGTTGAAACGCGTAAACGTAACTGTTGTCACCAAGAAACTGAATTGCCCATGCGCGTACGTACGGATCGTTGTGATCGAGCAAGGCCGCAAGTCGGTTATCATCCAATCCGCCAGTGACCTGCAGTGCCCATAACGCGCGGAGGCGTTTGGGTGAGGTCAACGAGGATTCGAACAATGTTTCCAATTCCTTGTGTACAAGCATCCTGTTTAATCTGCCACTGGCCGCACGAGATTGAAGCAGCAAACGCGATTGGCGAACGTACCAGTCGTTGTCATGCGTCTGAAGAGCAACCAACTCGCTGTCAGACATGATTCCCAGGTTCGGGCGCGCGACCGACGGCGCCCCTTCAGGCATGATCCGGTAGATGCGACCGCTATTGGGGAAATTGACAGCGTTGCCACAAACGTCGGTGTCGTGCCAATCGAGAACATAAACGCCCCCTTCGGGTCCAATTTCAACGCTGAACCCGACCCAAGCCAGATCATTGGTCGGCATGAAATCACCGCCATGTTTACCAATGAAACTGGAACCATTGGGTACCATATAATCCGTCAACACGGCGTGTTCATGGATGTTGCACATGAACAGATAGTTTCGTTGGTTGTAGGGAGCTGGAAACGCGTCCGCCAGATAAAATCTCGCTCCACCATGGGCCGAAAGATGCGTGTGGTCGCGGATCGTCTTGATATCGTCGTAAATGTACGGATTTACATGAGGGCGACTCTGTTTGTCGTAAACGCCCCCTTGAACAATGTGGAACAAATGGGGAATGACACAACACGTCGCGAATCCCTGACCATGGTCGTCAAAATCGAAGCCCCACGGGTTGGATAAACCCCGCGCAAATATTTCGAACGACTTCCGCGTCGGATGGTAACGCCAGATACCTCCGTCAATAAACTGACGGTCCGCCTGCTTGTCTCCCGGATTGCCAACGTGAGACTCCGTAAACACACCATGGCAACCGTAAAGCCAACCGTCTGGACCCCAGATGAAACTGTTCAGCGTTTCGTGCCGGTCGTTGATCCCCCAGCCGTCGAGCAGGATTTCCGGAGGACCGTCCGGCAGGTCATCGCCGTCAGCATCGGGAATGAATGTCAGATTGGGTGGCGAACCCACAAATACGCCACCAAATCCACAAGCCAGACCGGAAGTAAATGTCAGCTTGTCGGTAAACGTTTTCTTTTTGTCGAAAACGCCATCGCCGTTCGAATCTTCGAGAATCTGAATCCGGGTTACCTGGTCGTTGGTATGTTGTTTTCGCGTTTGATAATTGAAGTTTTCTGCAACCCAAATCCTCCCTCGATCGTCAAAACAAAACGCGATCGGTTCGGCGATATCCGGCTCGGATGCAAACACCGAAACGTCAAATCCTTCCGGGATCGCCATTTTTGCGACGGCTTCACCCGGCTTCAGAAATGGCGCGTCGCTTGTATTGTGTTGTTGCCTGGGAAGCTGGTTCCTGGAATCCTGAGCAGTGGCCAGGGAAACGAGCCCGAGGATAACCGCGCATATCAACGAACATAGGACACAAACCCAAGGTCGCCCCCGATCCCCGCTCTTGCGCTTTGGGGGTGCATCGATCCCGGTTTTTCGATTCATTTCGCCATCTCCACTTGTTCGGTTGTTCGCAAGTACTTGATCAAGTCAATCACTTCCTGTGGTTTCATCTGATCCAACTGGCCATCGGGCATGATGGATTTGTCAGAGATTTTTCGTTGGTCAATGTCCTCTTTTGAAATCACGACACGAGGTTGCTCGGCCGTTTTCAGTACCAGTCTCGTTCCGTCTTCTTCTTCCACCACGCCATTGATCAATCGACCGTCGTTACTGGTCACCGTCACCATTTTGTAACCGTCTGGCACGTCGTAACTCGGGTCAACGCTGTTCAGTAGAATGTAATCGAGATTTGCTCGGTTCGATCCGGTCAAATCCGGGCCTACCTTGCCGCCATCCCCGTAGAGCAAATGACACGAAGCACACGTTTTCTTGAAGACGATACGGCCACGTGAGGCATCTGCTTTTGCCAGTGCTGCTGGCGTGAGCATTTTTTTGTACTTCGCCAATTGCCTTTCCCGATCCGCGCCCATTGATTTGACCTCGCCAAACACGTTCACGAAGCGTTCTCCAAGGATCGCTTTGAGTGATCGGGCCACGTGAGCTGGAATTGCATTCCGGGGAACTTGTTGACCTTTGATCGCCGCCAATAATGCCTGCGCGTATCGCTTGCGTGTCGCCAGAGTTTCGATCACCGCGCGTTGATGCTCGGGATCCAACCGTGGGTAGCGTCCAAGCAAAACAGCCGGAGCAGCGGCATTTTCAATCGCTGCAAAACCGCGAATCGCATCGAGCCGTAACTCGGGTTCGTCCAACAGTGACTCCAACAGCAGGGAAGTTTCCTCGTTTTGCAGCGTCAACAATGCACGAAGCGCTTGGCGACGCTCTCCCGGATTCTTTGTTTTGTCCTGCAATATCGCCAGAGATTTCTCGATCGCCAATGGATCACCAAAGATCTGTGAAAGCCGAATGGAAATGTCGCGAACCGATGGGTCATCGCTGTTTCCGAGTTCCCGGCTAAGCTCTGACCAGCCTTCGGGAGTCGGGACGTTCCTCCGACCCTCAAGACCGCTCAACATGCCTCGCATCAAGGAAGCCTGGACACCAGGATCATCGATCGTATGCAGCGTCTCGACCAGCAATCGAAGGGACCTGGATTCGTCGATTGCCTGGGCGCGGATGTGATCGATCATAAAACACACACAACACACGAATGGTACGAAAACTCGAAACGATTGTTTTGGGATCATCGCAAATTCCAGCATCTAGTTTTTCGCCTGGCTTGTAGACTTCGGGGGTGATTCCCCGGACATTTTGAACGCAGTTTGACCGAATAAAAACTCCCCTGGCCGCGGTTCCTGACCACGTTGAATCCCGGTTTGCAGGAGTGACTTCCATCCAAAATCCAGTTCGGTCCGGCGATCACTTGCGGCAACTGAATGGGTTTTGCCTGGTGATCTGAAACGAATCGGTGAAATTCCATTCAGCCTGAACCTGGCCATCGACCGGGGTCGATCAATCAAGCTCCGGACAGGGACTGGACTCCCGTGGCAAATTTCGATCATAGAATTGTTGCCGGTTGAAACTCGAATTCCCTGGATAGTCGGGGCAGGACTCTGTTGACATGTTACTCCAACGGAAACCGCCCCGGCCAACGGTCGTGCGGCAAAAAACGTTTTATCGTTGACGATTCCGATTCCCTCGAGCGGGCCGGTGAACCGCCGAGATCCAAGGTATGGATCACAATGCATTACACCAGGATGTCATGGATCACCTTGCCATGGACATCGGTCAAACGAAAATCCCTCCCGCCGTAACGAAAAGTCAGCTGTTTGTGGTTCAGACCCAGGCAGTGGAGCATCGTTGCGTGAAGATCGTGAACGCTAACCGGGTTCTCCTGAGCCTGGAATCCGAATTCGTCCGTAGAACCATAAACGGTTCCTCCCTTGATGCCACCACCGGCCAACCAGACAGAAAACCCCCAGTGATTATGGTCGCGTCCCTGCATGGGATCGCCTCCCGCACCCAACTCAACGGTCGGTGTTCTTCCAAATTCGCCACCCCACAAAACGAGAGTCTCATCCAACAAGCCACGCTGTTCCAAATCCGTCAGAAGCGCAGCAATCGGCTGATCGATCTGGTTGGCAAGCTTCCGGTGATTGCCCTTGATATTATCGTGATTATCCCAAGGTTGCCCAGCTCCGTGCCACAACTGTACGTAGCGAACACCCCGCTCAAGCAATCGGCGCGCAATCAACGTTTGTCGACCATGCACACCTGCTCCATACATCTTAAGCATGTGTTGCGGTTCGTCAGAAATATCAAATGCCTCACTGGCGTCCTGCTGCATCCGAAAGGCCAATTCATACGACTGGATTCTGGCGTCCAACCGTTGATCGTTTCGCTTGGCACGATGTCGCAGGTTCAAACGCCCAAGGAGATCCAGTTGCCGCCGTTGGTCCTCGGACGAAATATGCGCATGTTCGATGTTTTCAATCAACTTGCGAATTTCCTGATGCTGCGAATCGACATAGGTTCCCTGGTAGGCGCCCGGCAGGAATGCTGACTGCCAGTTTTCATTGTCTTTGATCGGCAGTCCCCCGGGGCACATCGCGATAAATCCCGGGAGGTTCTGATTCTCGGCTCCCAGTCCGTACATCAACCAGGAACCCATGCTCGGTCGCGTTTGAACCGAATCACCACAATTCATCAACATCAAGGAGGGTTCGTGATTTGGAACTTCAGCGTACATCGACCGGATGACTGCAATTTTATCGATATGCCGGGCGGTGCGGGCAAACAGATCGCTGACTTCGATTCCGGATTTGCCATAACGCCGGAAGACGAAAGGAGACGGAAACGCGGCGCCGGTCTTGCGTTCGGTTGTCAACGTATGGACCAGGGGCTTACCGGCGAACCGATCGAGAGCCGGCTTGGGATCGAATGTATCGACGTGGGATGGTCCACCATTCAGGAAAAAATGCACGACGCGTTTCGCGCGCCCGGAAAAATGAGGAGTCTTCACAACAAGTGAATCGGATTTCCCGAATCCGCCTGCGTGGGCAAGTACTCCGTCGTCGGCCAGGATGCCGGCTAACCCCAGACTTCCGAATCCCAACGCTGATCGTCGTAACAGCTCGCGACGATTGAGATACAAACTCATGTTGAAACCCTGTCTTTTACGAAATTATTTTGCCTAGTCGACGAACAGAAATTCGTTGGTACAGAACAACACGTGCGCCAGTTGTTCCCATTCGTCGAGCATTCTGACCCGGTCTCCTGGAAAGTCGTTTTTCGAATTCCAGATGGTGGGCGGTTGTTTCCTGCCCAACAACTCTTCAATCACGATCTTGGAAAAATACTGGTCACTATTGAGAACCTCGTCGATGTCGACGCCAAAGTCAATCGTCTCACCCTGTTTCAAACGGAGCACATCAATATTGAGGTCGATCGTACTGTGATGGATCTTCGCCGACTTCAACAAGCCGGATTCCGAATGAACAACAAATATCCGAATCCCGTCCCCTTGCTGAGGTTGATGAATCCAGTGGGATCGGATCGAAACGATGATGTCTCTTGGAGCAGTCCAGCGGCGCACCGAGGCATGACTGCGAGTGTTTCCCGGATGGCCTCCGGTTGACGTCAACTGCACCCAGCCGAGGGAAGGGTCCGGGTAGGATGGGCCGCCTTGCCATCCTTCGGCTGAAAAATACGGCAACGGCGTGAATTCCGCGACCTGCGCCCGTGATTCAGCGAATTCACCTCTGCCATAAGCCCAGTCTTTCACTGTCGGTGATTCCGTACCGGTCGCGTTTACCCGCCCCCGTTGGATTAGTCCCATTGCGTCAACCAACTCCTCCGGTTCAGGCTCACGTTGAAAAACCTGTTGGTACATCCGTGAAATTCCTGATGGCGGGTCTTCATTCCGCGCCAGCTCGGCAAGTGCCCTGGCACTCTCCAGGACCATCGGATGGTTAAGGAAGAACAGGGCCTGCTGGGGAACCGTCGTTTCATTTCTTCGGGGGATATGCAAATCAGGATTGGAGAAGTCAAACACGCGCAGCGTGGACGCAAAAAATTGTCGATCAACCAAGCCATACAGCGTCCGGCGGTGCGAAAAGGGCTGAGCAAACAGATCGCCTGGGCGTCCTCCCATCCGGCGATCGATCGCGTTCGTAACCTGCAACATTGAGTCCCGTAATTCTTCGAACGTGAGTCTTCGTGGATTCATCCGCCACAGCCAGCGGTTTTCCGGATCAACCTGAAAGGCATGTTGCAAAGCCGGCGTATTGGAAGCAACAACCGACGCCTGCCGGAACGTGGATGAAAGCAGGATCATGCGATGCAATTTCTTCAAGCTCCAGCCTTGTTTGACGAACATGGTTGCCAGCCAATCAAGCAATTCAGGATGGGTAGGTTGTTCTGCCCGTAATCCGAAATCACTTTCCGTCCGCACCAGACCCTTGCCAAAATGACGCGACCAAACCCGATTTACCATCACGCGGGCTGTCAACGGATTGTCCGGATCGATGATTGCCTGGGCCAACTCCAGTCGACCACTTCCGTTTTGAAAAACCGAATCGGTCCCGGATCCAAACAGGGAAAGAAACTGCCGCGGCACGTCATCCCCCAGTTTCAGCGAATTACCCCGCAGAAAGATTCGAGGCTCGATCGCCGTAGGCTGATCTTTTAACACAATGGCAACTTCAATCTCCTGAGGCGCATTGATCAGCCAGCGGTCAACCTCTCCCTGCAATTTCCACAACTCCGTCAGGGTATCGGTATCAAAACAGGTTTCCGAATGCGAAATCGGACCCTTGGGAATTCGACACGGCCCCGGTGTCCCGTACAACACTTCCCCGTACAGGACTCGCCGGATTTCTTCGGCGTCGGGATCCTTTAGTTCAACGGGTGCAGACCTGCTCTCAGCCACTGCTTCTTCGGTCGCTGCCTGCCACTTCTGATCCACCTCGGCAAATACCTTTCCGAATCGGTCGCAACACTCTCGAAAGGACTCGGGCGGCGTTTGCAGGGCCTGCATGACCAATGGATTAGCGCCACCTTTCAACCGATATTCAGCGATCACATTAGCGGCCGATTCAGCAAACGTTCCGGAAGGTAGACGTGCGCAACGATGCCAGATCGAAAAAACGGGGTCATGGTTGTTTTCGGCCGCCCGCAAATAACGGGACCAGTTGCGGACAATCGCAGGCAACAAGTCGCCTGGTTGAAAAACCTGGTCAAATCCGTCGGCTGGATATTTCTGCAATTCCGATTGGGCAAACAAATAGTCGGCGGTCCTTTCGCGAATTCGCCTGGTTGATTCCAGTGTCTGCTTTTCCAATTCTGCATTCAAGGCCGATTGACGTTTCCGAAGCTCTGCGCGAAATGCTTCATCCCCGAGTTCTTCGGACAAGATTGCCTGCTCTTCGACACAACTGTCAAAAACACCATAGAGCGAGTAATAATCCGCTGTCGGAATTGGATCGTACTTGTGGTCGTGACAGCGAGCACAACTGACCGTCAACCCCATCGTTCCACGCGAGACGACGTCGATTCGGTCATCAATGACATCACGCCGTACACCGAGAAAGCGGCGCCCCAACGTCAAGAAACCCATGGCGGCGAGGTCACGTGGCGAGCCATCAGCAACCTGATCCGCCGCCAGTTGCAATAACAGGAACCGGTCGTAAGGCAAATCCTGGTTCAGCGCCCGAACGATCCAGTCGCGATACGTCCATGCGTGTGTCCAGAATCGTTCCTCCCTGGCGTAGACATATCCTTTGGTGTCGGAATACCTTGCGATGTCCAGCCAGTGGCGAGCCCAATGTTCGCCATAGCCAGGTGAAGCCAACAATCGGTCAACCAGATGTTCGTACGCCAGAGGGTCGGGATCACCAACAAACTCTGAAACTTGCTTCGGCGTCGGCGGAAGACCTGTCAACGTGTAGCTTGCACGGCGAATCAGCGTCTTGCGATCAGCCTCCGCGGAGGGAAGGAGCCCGTTGTCTCGCAGCTTTTCCAAAACAAAAACGTCGATTGGCGTTCGAATCCAGGGGTCGCTCTGGAGTAGCGGTACATCGCGAATCGGCCGCTGGAATGCCCAATGCGTTTTTGCAGCTGCAGCAATGGTCGATGTCTTCAAGGGAGTGCCCCCGATCGGCCAAACAGCTCCATCATCAACCCATTGCTGCAATCCGGCAATCTCCGATTCAGTCAAGTTACTATCGGGCGGCATCGCGAGCTGGTTCTCATGCCGGATCGCCTGAACCAGAAGGCTCCTTGAAGAATCGCCGGGCACAATCGCAGGACCACTGTCACCTCCCTTCACGAGGTTATCCAGGGCGTCCATCCGCAGTCCGGCCTCCTGCTTTTCCGGTCCATGACATTCGATGCATCGTTCTGTCAAAACCGGACGAACGCGCTTTTCAAAAAACTCAATTTTCGTGTCGGTTGAAACAGCTTCCGTCCTTGCGCTGTTTTCCTGTGCCTGGGTCCTGGCTGCGATCAGTACCACGGCGATCGAGAATATCAACGAAGTTCGCAAGAGTCGGGTGCCAAAGTTCGTGCGCCAGCCATCATGTGGCAAGTGGAATTTCGGTGACATTGACATGTGGGTTCCCGTCCTGGCTCTGGCCTCTGGCCGAAGCAACCCTCACCCGGAAGCTGTGAGCCACAATTGTGGATTGTTTGCATCTGCCTCCCGCCCGCAGCACCATATTCTAACATACAATGCCTGGCTACATTTCATTGCTTTTTCCACAGAACGTTGGTTTCCCTCACTGGCGCTATGGGCCGCGGCTGAGCAAAAGGTGACGTTGATCGATTTGAAATTCGCAACTGTAACGCCCCTGGGCCAGTCCCGGCATCGCGCGTCCAATCCGTACGAATACAGGCACGAC
Organism: Planctomycetaceae bacterium; assembly: GCA_024642205.1. GTDB lineage: Bacteria > Planctomycetota > Planctomycetia > Pirellulales > Pirellulaceae > Mariniblastus. The sequence continues at coordinate 31,185 of JAHEBQ010000021.1, forward strand.
GCGGTTGCCAGCGTTGGCACAATCATGCCGTTAATCGTGCTCCTCGATTTCAGTTGTGCAATCCGTCGTCGAATCGAGACCACCGGCTCGCTGTTGTCGATTTCCCGGATCCGACCTGGGGTCGCCACGGCCAGCACAATTACCGCCACTCGATATATGTGCAGAACCATTGCGGTGACCAATCGACACCAGACATCCGGACTGGCGGACCATTAACCAACGGCGAGCAGGATCACCGCTACGACAAACGGTATTTCGCACACCTGGTCCCGAACCACTAACCGGAGCCCAGGCCAATCCGGCCCAGTTCATGATTCAATTATAACCGAACGGATCGGCGCTCCTGTATTACCAGTAACCGGTTCACACGCGACCAGACAAACTTCCGTTCTTAACGCTCCATGACGGGACTCCAAAACCTGGGAATTCAATATACCTTCAAACGGTTTTCCAGGCGTCTGTTTTTGTCGGCAACATTGGTTCCGTAATACCAAGGGCGCCGGCGATTTCACGGTACGAGCGATCTTGCAAATCCAACAGCCTCAAGCCGCCGTTGATTCGATCGAGCAGGTCGATGAAACCGTGCAGTTCTCCGACCGGCTTGTGCACGGCAGGATCGTCGTTTCCTGGCACGCGATTGGCAAACATAGCCGCCACTATCAGCCAGGGGGACGGGAACGCGACAAGTATCAACTACGATATGCCATCAGTGCGACGCTCGAGTTCGCTCCGGGATGTGTCTCGCGGTTGCTTGAGCCAGCAGCACCACTACTGAGCAGGGACCTGCCAAATAGGTGAACTCTGGTATGGGTTGCGCGGAGTCCCAATCGCAAATGTCGTTGGGCGTCGGCAGGAACGTGTCGATCCAACGTCGCCAGAGAATTCCGCCGGCCAGCCAGGGAAGCTCAAACTCAAGCGGCTTCCGATGTGAATTGAGGAACAGGTGAAATAGAAGCTTGTGCTTTGGCATCTCCACGCACAAGGCAAAACTGTGAGAATCCTCCGACCAGTCCGGTTGATTTCGCTTGACACCATGCCAGGATTTGTGCGCCCGTTCGATCATTTTACTGAGGCTGGTTCGGTGCTGTTCATCTTCTATGTTGCGCAGCAGTCGACTTTCGATCAACAGGCGAACGAAGCGATGGATTTCCGCATGTCGACCGACGAGCGACCAGTCGAACCAGGTCAGTTCGTTGTCATGACAATAGGCGTTGTTGTTCCCCAATTGGGTACGGCGGACTTCATCGCCCATGACGATCATCGGAACACCCAGGGAGAGCATGGTTGCCGTCAAGAAGTTCTTCACCTGACGGTTCCGTAGTCGCTCGATCGCCGGGTCTTTGGTTGGCCCTTCGATGCCGCAATTCCAGCTGCGGTCATGGTTCGTTCCATCCCGATTCCCCTCTCCGTTGGCTGCATTGTGCTTTTGATTGTAGGAAACCAGATCGTTGAGTGTAAAACCATCGTGGCATGTGACGAAATTAACGCTCTGCTCTGCTTCTCGCTGCTTGTGAGCGTAGACTTCATGGCTACCCAATAGACGGTCGGCCATGCGGCCAGCAGAGCCACGTTCTCGACGAAAGAAATCGCGAACATCATCCCGAAACCTGCCGTTCCATTCTTTCCACGAATCACCAACAAAACTGCCAACCTGGTAGAGTCCCGCGGCATCCCACGCTTCGGCTATCAGTTTGATTCCCGCCAAGTCGGGATCGGATTCAATGTCCCACAGGACCGGCGGATTGGGCAACACGTGGCCTTGACTATCGCGTGCAAGAATTGAGGCGAGATCAAATCGAAATCCGTCGACGTGCATCTCTTTTACCCAGTAGCGCAAGCTATCGACGATCATCCGCCGCACCACGGGGTGATTGGCGTTGAGTGTGTTCCCGCAGCCCGAAAAGTTGGCATACCGGATTGGATCGGATTCGAGGATATAGTAAGTAGGATTATCGATGCCGCGAAAACAGAACGTTGGCCCCTCGTGGTTCCCCTCGGCCGTATGGTTGAAAACGACGTCCAGCAGGACCTCAATTCCTGCCCGGTGCAACGCCTTGACCATATCACGAAATTCGTCGATCGGCCCCAGCGCATCCTGTCGTGAACTGTACGCCGGATGCGGAGCGAAGAAGGAAACGGGCGCATAGCCCCAATAGTTGACAACGCCGGGAGGGCAGTCTTGCTGGTCGAAGGCGAACACTGGCAAAAGTTCGACTGCGTTGATTCCCAACTCCTGCAGGTACGGAATTTTCTCGACCAACCCTGCGTACGTGCCACGCGTCAAATCGCCGACACCCGAATTTGGATTACGCGTGAATCCGCGTACGTGCAACTCATAAATGATGGTTCGCGCCGATGGATGTCTTAACGGCGCATCACCTTCCCAATCATATGCCTGCACGTCAGTGACGACACTTTTCATTGCTCTCGCCGAATTATCTTCGCCGCGGGGCACCGACTTCCGCCGGTAATCGCGTGGTACCATCACGCCTCGACCATAGGGATCAAGCAATATTTGACTGGCGTCAAATCGTAGACCCTGCTCCGGTTCGTCAGGGCCTTGAACCCGATATCCGTAAATCTGTCCCGGCTGGATGCCGGGAACAAAAACGTGCCAATAATGATAGGTCCGATTGGTAACGGGATCGAGCGAAATCACGCGCAGAGGTTTGGCGTCATCAACATCGGCAAACAGTAAGAGCTCGACGCCGGTAGCCGTGCGGGAGAACAGGCAAAAATTGACTCCACCCTGATCGATGGTCGCGCCAATTGGCGCCGGCGATCCCGGCATTTGCAAAGGATGATGTTCGATTATTGATGCTGCATTTCTCATTTGCGAAACCAACTCGGTGATTTTCAGCAACCCGGGTCAGATTGCACGACTGATCCAATCCGTCGCCGGATTCATTCACTAGCGACCGGCTGCACATTCCAAATATCCTGGCAATATTGCCGCATCGAACGGTCGGATGAGAAAAAGCCCGAACGCGACACGTTGAGAATGGACATCCGCGTCCATTGGTCCTGGTTCCGGTAGGCCTCAGCCGCGAGTTCGCAGCACGCGATGTAAGCAGGGTAGTCGGCCAGCAACAGGTAATCATCATGATGTACAAGTGAGTCAACGATAGGCTGGAACAGCGATGTATTTCCCTGCGAGAAATCCCCTGCGGCAATGCTGTCCAGGACGTCCTTCAATTCCGGACAGGCATCCAGGTAGTCACGCGGATGATAGCCCCGGTGCTTAAGGTCCAGAACCTCCCCGACGGTCAAACCAAACAGAAAAAAATTCTCGGCACCGACGTGTTCGCGAATCTCAACGTTTGCGCCATCCAGCGTTCCCACCGTAATTGCACCATTGAGCGCGAATTTCATATTGCCCGTTCCGGAAGCTTCCTTGCCTGCCATGGAGATCTGTTGTGAAATGTCGGCTGCGGGATAGATTTTCTCGGCCATTGAAACATTAAAATTGGGAGGAAAAAGCACCTGCAGCCTGCCGCGTACATCCGGGTCGTGGTTGATCACCTGGCCCAAATTGTTGATCAGCTTGATGATCAGTTTGGCCATTGCATATCCCGGCGCTGCCTTGGCGCCGAAGACAAAGGTTCGGGGAACAATCTCGGCGCCGGGATTCGCCTTGAGCCGGCGATAAAGCGTTAGGATATGAAGTGCCTTGAGCAGTTGCCGTTTGTACTCGTGGAGGCGTTTGACCATGACATCAAAAATCGCAGTCGTATCGGCACTAACTCCGGTTGACTTCCGCAACAGGTTGCCCAGCTCATGCTTGTTTGCCTGTTTGATTTCGCGCCATTGCGAGCGGAAGCCCGGATCGTCTGCGTATGACTCAAGATCACGGAGCGCATCCAGATTATTCAGCCAATCTGTACCAATCCGGGAGGTGATCAACTCGGATAAACGCGGATTGGACAGTCGCAGGAATCGCCGCTGGGTCACTCCGTTGGTCTTGTTATGAAATTTCTCCGGCCACAATTCGGCAAAGTCCCGAAGCGTTCGATCGCGAAGCAACTGAGAGTGAAGTTCCGCGACGCCGTTGATCGCAAAACTTCCCACGCTGGCCAGATGAGCCATACGGACCTGTCGTTCCGCTCCTTCTTCAATAATCGACATCCGCTGCAACCGGTCTTCTTCGCCGGGAAACCGGGTGCGAACTTCATCCAGAAAGCGACGGTTGATTTCGAAGATGATTTCCAGGTGCCGCGGCAACAGACCGCCAAACAATTCAAGCGGCCATTTCTCGAGGGCCTCGGGCAGCAACGTGTGGCAGGTATAGGCGAAAGTCTGTCGCGTGACATTCCAGGCCTCGTCCCAACCGAGTTGGTGATCGTCGACCAACAACCGCATCAATTCGGGGATCGCGACGACTGGATGCGTATCATTCAGTTGAATGACAACCTTTTTCGGAAACAGTTCCCAGTCGTCGTTAAACATGCGGAAGAGACGAATGATGTCCTGCAGTGAGCAAGCAACAAAGAAATATTGTTGTTGCAAACGCAACTGCTTGCCTTCCGATGCCACATCGTTTGGATACAGGACCTTGCTGATGTTTTCGGAATAGACTTTTTTCTCCACCGCGCGGGCATAATCACCAACGTCGAACAATTGGAAATCGAATTCCTCCGTCGCTCGGGCACGCCATAACCGCAGGATATTAACCGTTGTCGTTCCGAATCCCGGTACCAACGTAATGCAAGGTTCACCAAAAATCGAATGCTGGGGAATCCAATTACGGCGAATGTGCCCGTCTTTGCCGGCCGTTGATTCGACATGGCCTCCAAACCCGATTTGCACCATGTCGCTGGGCTGAGGAAATTCCCAGGGATTCCCGTATAACAACCAGTCGTCCGGACGTTCGACCTGCCAGCCATCCTGGAATGTTTGCTTGAAGATCCCGAACTCATAGCGAATTCCATAACCAATGGCCGGAATATCCAGGGTTGCCAAAGAATCAAGGAAGCAAGCTGCCAGGCGCCCCAACCCTCCATTCCCCAACCCCGGCTCAACGTCAAGTGCGACGAGTTCGTTGATGTCCAAACCGTATGGGACCAGGGCCTGGCGCGCGATCTCGGTCGTCTCCGTGTACAACATGTTTTGTGGCAGTTGCTTGCCCAAAAGGTACTCGGCGGAAAAATAGCACACGCATTTTGAATTCGCGGCAAATTGTGCCTTGACCGTCTTCCGCCAACGTTCGATCAGATGGTCACGAACCGTATAGCACAACGTCATGTAAACATCGTGCATATCGGCCGATTGAATCGCCTGGCCGTGAATATGCCACAGATTGTCGACCAGTCGTTGGCTGAATGCCTCAACCGTCGGCTCCAAATCCGCACGAAGTGCAGTGCGAATACTCATAGCTCATTCGCCCCTTTCTCACTGGAATGAAGGAGTGTTTTTCCTACCCTTGATGCCTTTGACGCAAGCCATGACGAAAGAGTTGTGAATGGTCATCATTTTTCCGGCTTCTGCCCAGCGAAATCCATTATACATCCGGGTAGATCAAATCGCATCAAAGGTCATCCGGGGTCCGACTCCGGATATCGAACACCACGGCACGCCCGTGACCAGTAACGGACACGCACCTGTGCTCTACTGGAGCGGAACTACCCCACGTGTTTCGCACTTCATTCAGTCAAACTTTGAGGAGCTCAATGGACAGTAGGCAGCTTACCGCCAACAAACTAGAATTCCGTTTCATCTCAAAAACCTGTTATCCAGTGAGTCAGATCAAGGCAACGGAATCAATCATGAATTCAATCAGCCTCGCCGAACACGGCCTCAATGTTTCAGAAGTCCATCACAATGCCCCGCCGAGTTTGCTCTACGAATACGCGATCCGATACGAGAAAGGTACAACAATCGCAGACAATGGCGCCCTGGTCGCCTATTCCGGCGCAAAAACCGGCCGATCGCCAAGCGACAAGCGGGTTGTCAGGCATCCGGCCTCCGAGAATGACGTCTGGTGGGGGCCGGTGAACATCCCGTGCGACGAACGGACGTTTGCGATCAACCGTCAACGCGCGATTGACTACCTCAATACCCGTGAGCGGCTATATTGTTTCGATGGCTTCGCCGGATGGGATCCGAAGTACCGCATCAAGGTCCGTGTCATCTGCTCGCGCCCTTATCACGCGCTGTTCATGCACACGATGCTGATCCGCCCCACACGCGATGAGCTTGCCGACTTCGGAACGCCCGACTTCGTAATTTACAATGCCGGCGCGTTTCCAGCCAATCGCCTGACAACCGGAATGGGCTCGTCGACCAGCGTCGACCTCAGCATCGAGGACCGGGAGCTCGTCATTCTCGGGACGGAGTATGCCGGCGAGATGAAAAAGGGGGTTTTTACCGTTGCGAATTACCTGGCGCCGAAACGTGGTCTGCTTTCCATGCACTGTTCGGCCACTGCTGACCCACAGACCGGCGCGTCGTCGCTGTTGTTCGGTCTCAGTGGCACGGGAAAAACCACGCTCTCAGCCGATCCCAAGCGGAGCCTGATCGGCGATGACGAACACTGCTGGAGTGATGACGGCATCTTCAACATTGAAGGGGGCTGCTACGCCAAGGCAATCAACCTGACGCCGGAAAATGAACCGGATATTTTCCAGGCGCTCCGATTCGGTGCAGTGCTGGAGAATGTCGTACTCAATGAAGGTCATGATGTCGATTTTTCCAACACCAGCATCACGGAAAACACACGCGGCGCGTACCCCATCCAGTTCATCCAAAACGCCAAAGTTCCTTGCATTGCCGGACATCCGACCGATATCATCTTCCTGACGTGTGATGCGTTTGGCGTGCTGCCACCGGTTAGCGCCTTGTCGCCAGCCCACGCGATGTATCATTTCATCAGCGGCTATACGGCAAAAGTCGCAGGCACTGAAATGGGAGTGACTGAACCGCAGGCCACGTTCTCGCCCTGCTTCGGAGGCCCATTTCTTGTCTGGCACCCGAGCAAATATGCGGAACTGCTGGCCGAAAAGATGCAGAAACACAACGCTCGCGTCTGGCTCGTCAATACCGGGTGGGGCGGCGGCGGTTACGGCGTCGGTAAACGGATCAGCTTGAAGGACACCCGGGCGATCATCGATGCCATCCATAGTGGCGCGCTTGTCGAGGCGAAACGGGAACGAGACGACGTCTTTGGCTTCGATATTGTCACGGAGGTGCCAGGTGTACCTGCCACGAACCTTCACCCACGAGAATGCTGGGCAGACAAATCGGCCTATGACGCCACGTCGAGGAAACTCGCCGGGCTGTTCAACGACAATTTCAAGACCTACGCTGCCGGCGCTACCGCCGATGTCAAAGCCGCCGCACCGAAAATTTGATTCGCTACCCGAATCGACACCTTGTATACCGTCTTTTCCAGGGCTGGTTGTACGCGACCCCGAATCGGGGTAGGCACCCCTGGCGTACGCGTCTGGTTCGATCTCGCTACGACAAACGCGGTTTGATGTCGAATGGGCCATTCCCTGCGGGGAGCAAGTCCCGCCGGCGATCGCGGTATCAACTGGCAATCCACCAACCGGCCTCCAAGCTTCATCGCCATGTCCGCCAATGGGCGCCGTGGTTCTTCCGGTCGACTTACTATTCCTGCCCCGTTGCTTGTGGTTCATCCAGTCGAATCATGGTCCACTGCTGGGTCTGACCGTCATCAAAATGCACCAAAGCACCCGCTTCCGGTTCGGTGAGGTTGTAGACACCGGTCTCCATGATCGGCCAACTTTCTCCGACCGGTCCCCAAGCTGCCCGTTGGCTTTGCGTGTCGATCGTTCCTTCGACCTCGAACGATTTGTCGGTCGCCGTATTTTGAAATGTACCGGCGATGATGCCTTCCTTGCTGATGGCCAATTGAAGAAACAGCGTCGAATCTTCCGCGGAACCATCGTTAGCGGTCAACGCAAATACACCTAGTGGCAACCAATCAACTTGGTCCGGGTCAACCTCCGGAACACTGGTCGCGATCGTTTGGGCCTGTTGCACATACTCTTCCGTTGTGCAGATCGGTTGGCCATCGTAAACGACATTGTCGCCTTCGTAATAAATATTGGTTCCATAGTCATAAAAAACGGGCTGAGTGTTAATTCCATTGACAAGCCAACCAGTGACGGCACCCGCCGTCGCGAACGCCCACCAGTTGCGATTGTAATTGTTCCAGTGATACCGGTAATGTGGATAGCGTCCCCAATAACCCGCGCCATACGCGGGCAAATGCCCCGGTCGCGGCGGTCGGTAGCCGGGCGGTCGATAACCGGGCGGTCGTGATCCAGGCGGACGATATCCCGGCGGATGTGCGACAGGAGGGTATTTACCGGGTCGATGCCCGGGGGGTCTTTCGACACTCGGTGGCCGTTGTCCATCAGGGCGATCAACACCGGGCGGTCGTTGACCGGGCGGTCGTTGACCGGGCGGTCGTTGACCGGGCGGTCGTTGACC
>JAHEBQ010000021.1:39738-96692 GCA_024642205.1 Planctomycetaceae bacterium
GTCGATGCCCGGGGGGTCTTTCGACACTCGGTGGCCGTTGTCCATCAGGGCGATCAACACCGGGCGGTCGTTGACCGGGCGGTCGTTGACCGGGCGGTCGTTGACCGGGCGGTCGTTGACCCGTCCCGTCTCCAGGAAGAGGACGCTCCGCTGGCCTCGTTGATGGACTGGGTGGACTTGGCCGCGTCGTCGGCGCCGGTCGATTCTGCAAAAAATCTCCCGCGGCACCGCCACCACCAGGCCGTGTACTTGGCCGCGTCGATGGTTTGTTCAGGTCCAGGAAATTGTTAAGCTGCCCCTGCGACGGCCGTCCTCCTCCGGCCGATGGCAATCCTGCTGAAGGTCGTCCAGGGGTAGGTCGTCCGGGGGTAGGCCGTCCCGCGTTGGAGGGAAGTGTCGACGGGCGACCGGGAGAAGGTCGTCCTGTGGAAGGAAGTCCCGTCGAAGGGCGGGAGGTCGAAGGGCGAGAGGTCGACGGACGACCTCCTGACGGTAAGCGACCGGGTGTCGGACGACTCATTGACGGAGAACGACTTGGCGCGGGACGGCTCATCGACGGAGAACGACCGGGAGAAGGTCGACTCATGCCTCCTCGACTCGCTCCACCGCGACCTCCACCTCCCACCTTTCCCCGCTGAGCGAACGCTTCATCACACACCCAGACAGAGATCAACGCCAGAAAAAGCAAAACATAACGGGCTTGGATAATTCGTTTCATCTTGTGACTCATGCAAAATTGGATTGGGGGCAGGTTGATTACTGGCGTTTCAGCACAACTTCATCGGTGTTCGGCAGCAACTGGTCGTTGACGACTTGATTGATTTTTTCCCAGCTGAAATCGCCGTCGTCCTTAAGTCGCAAGATGCCTGTAAATGATCCCGACTCACCTCCACCGAGTGTTGCCACCGATGACACAGACCAGCCATCATCCCGCTTGTTCCAGGTTCCCGTAACAACACCTCCATCGGAATCAAAAAGCCAGCTTCGAATCTTTTTTTCCTTCGCATCCCAGCCGATGACTTGAAGTCCAGACTGTTCAATTTCATCCTCAACAATCTTGTATTGACTGGCGACAAAATTCTGATTTGCTGTCCATTGGTTCGAAAGTTCAATCCGGTAACCTTCATCCTCGCCAACCCAATCACCAATCAATCCGTCCAGAACCCGGAGTTGTTCATAATGGGTGGGTGGTTCGACAGCCTCTTCATTGACGCGATCAATTAACCAGTCGCCATCCCGTTTTACATAGACGACACTGTATTCGGTTCTGTCTACCTCACCTGTCGCATGGGTGACAGTTGCCGATCCACGTTCGAGCGCGACGTTCGGCGAGACAAAATCGATCGAGTCAGTTTCCACGGCGATGGTAGGTGCCGTTTCGTTACTTTCAAAAATCTCCTTGAACGACAACGCCATCGCTTCTCGGCCAACCGTCGCATCGCCTGTGGCCCGGTTCATGTAGACACCGTCCGGAGACCAGAGGGCGACCAATCTGGCGACGTCTCGCGCATTGTAAGAATCTACATACGATTGGATCGCGGCCTTGACCGCTGCTTCATCGTTGGGCACAACGACCGCCGGTGAAGCGCTGGATTCCACTGCTTCCACCTGAGCCGCCTCAGCAAGCCCGCAAATGCAAAGCCAACAAACGACGAGGCACGGAAAAAAAATGTAGCGCATAGGATCTGCTCCGGTTGATTCACCCGCTTGTAATAAAAAAAAGTATATCGAAGCCCGGGGTTTTTGTCATCCAATTCCCGGATTCCTGTCCAATTGGTTTGCGATTCATCTGATTGATTCGTCCAAAACATTGCGTCAAACCAATTGCTTTCACGCCGAGGACAGCACGAGGAATCGGGCAACGGGAGATACAGGGAGGAATGCCACTCGTATCCGGACATCCAGAATCGGTCATCGCCAGCGGTGAATCCGAAACAATTTGGTAAGCAGACATGGGACACAATGTCTCACGCCAAATGTCGGAATCAGAACGCCGAGCGATTTTACCATCACTTGGCTGAACCTGTCGGACTACCAGGATGCGAACTCTGGAGAGGCAATTACCCATAAATCCTGCCACTTGAATCGCTCCGATCAGGTCGTTCTAATGATGGTATCAAAATCAATCGGGCAGGTAGCCGGTTAGCGATCCGTTCAGCTCCGAGCAAACTTCGAAATCCGTTTGAAGGTCTCCAACATGGCCGTCGAAAAGCAACGCCGAATTAGAGCGTTAGTGGTACTTGCCGGCTCGAAACAATGAACAGTTTACAAGGAATAAGAAGCGAGAAAACGCCATGAAGAAAACAACACAATTTTGTAACGCAGCAGCTACTCTTGGTGCCGCAATTGCCCTCCTGTTCGTCGGATGCAACGAAAAAGACGCTGCCCAATCAATCAAGAAAGCAGAAAAATCCGCCGAGCAAGCTGCCGAGAAAATATCCAAAGAAGCCGGCGGTATCGTAGAAAAAGGCGAGAAAATGGCCGCGGAACTGAGTGACAAGGCAGCAGCCTATCTTTCACCATTGAAAGAGAAGTTCGGCGATCTGGAAAGTCTGAAAGAGAGCCCCGAGAAACTAAAAGAAGCCGTCACAGGACTCATTCAAACCATTGAGGAGAAAACTGACGACATCAAGCTTCCAGAGTCCATGAGTAAGACGCTCGCGGATATCAAGGAAAAACTGGTGGCTCTGAAGCAATACCTGGAAGGCAGTTACGAACAGGCAAAGATTGGCGAACATGTTGATGAAATTGTCAAGTCGATCAAGTCTGGTCTTGGAATGACTGACAAATAGAAAAGAATACTAGTTCGGGCGAAGCTACCTCAGAAGCACGACGGGTGGGCAAATCAAACCCAATGCGACTGAGGTTGGTTTCGTACGGACTGTGGCTGGCCTCTGGTTGACAACAGGATTGTATTTTTCTTTCACAAGTATTTGGGGTAAAAAAATCATGAATGTTACTGGATTGTTAATTGCATTGTTGATTGGTGCCATTGCCGGATTCCTGGCAGGCCAGATTGTCAAGGGACACGGCTTCGGAGTCGTTGGCAATATTATTGTGGGTATCGTCGGAGCATTGATTTTCGGTTTCCTGTTTGGCAACTTGAACCTTCTCAACTCTCCCATCTTGAATGAAATCGCAGGCGGGACAATTGGCGCGGTGATATTGTTGTTGCTAATCGGCCTGTTCAAGAAAGTGACTTGATGGTTCTGATTCAGGATGACCCATCGCGAAGGTGGCAAGCCAGGATTGACTATGAAGATTCTTGCTGGGTGTTTTTGTTGAACTCTGGTTCCCACCGATCTCGCAACTCTCGCAGGTTTTGGCTGTGGGTCAGGACGACGAGTTCATCACCGCCGTGAAGGCGAGAATCTCTGTCAGCCAGGTGAAACACGCCCCCTCGGTAAAAACAAATCAGGTTCGATTGTGAAGGTAGTTGCAGGTCGCCGGCGGTATGGACATCCGGGTCATTCATGGCAAATGCGAACAATCTCGCTTCGCCTTTGATCGCCGTAGAAAGCTCGGAAGTATTGACGCCGCTGACCATGTCGGCCAGGTAGCGACTGATTGCGGCTGACGGCACAATGGTGTCTTCCAATCCCAGTTCCAAGCAAATTGGCTCGAATTGCGCATCACGGATACTCGTGATGACTCGCCGAAACCCCAACGAGCGACCAACGAGACTTGCAATGATGTTTGTCTGATCGTTGTCCGTCAAACAAAACAGCATGTCCGTCTGTTTGGGGTTTGCCTCACGCAGAATCGCCGGCTTGCTGCCATCTCCATGAAGCCAACCGCAATCGAGTTGTTCCGATTTCTGCTCGATAACCTCTTTGTCCGATTCGACGATCACGACCTCCACGGCTCGCTCTGCCAGAACTCGGGCGGTTCGCAGAACGATTTCACCGGCTCCCAGAAAGACGACTCTCATGATTCCAACACCTGCTTTCCAAACCACGTTCGGGAACTAAAAACCACCAGCCAGGCGAAGACTTCAAGTCTACCCATCAGCATGTCCGCTGACAAAACGTACTTCAACAGTGTTGGCAGCTGTTGGCTGGTGACGCCGCTGGAAAGGCCGACGGTTCCGCACGCGGAGACTACTTCGAACAACGAATCCAAGGGATTGTAGCCAAACAGCACAAACGGCAGCCAACTCACCGCAACAAGACTCAGGTAACAAAACAACAGAACGCTGGCTTCCTCAATCTCCTTGCCATTGATCGGCTGCCCAAACAGCTGTGGCTTGATTACCGCATGTTTCGGCAGGCTGGCTTTGGAGATAGCCGTTCGCACGAGCTGGGCCAGAATCAGGACGCGAATAATCTTGAGACCACCGGCAGTTGAACCGATTCCTCCTCCGACGAACATTGGCACCAGCAGCCCAAGCCTGGTGACATTCGCAAGAGACTCGACCTTCACTGTTTCGAAACCCGTCGTGGTTTGCGCCGAGATTCCCAATAGCAATCCCGTCATCACGCTCTCGGAAATTGACTGATCAGAAGTGGCTTGCAGGCAAAGGAACAGGATCAGCGAGAACAACACCGTCAACACCAACAATGCCTGCGTCTGTCGGTCGCGAAAGAAAGTTGCCCACCCGTTACGAAACGACCGGTAATACAGATAGAGAGGGACTGCGCCTCCCAAACCGATGATGCTCACCGTCAATTGAATGGGCCAGCCGCCGAGGCCATGGATACTGTCGTTGCAGGGTGCAAACCCGCCAGTCGACACGGCCGCCAGAGCGAACAACAATGCATCCCTCATACCCACTCCATGCAAACCAATCATGAAAACGCCGATCAGCGTAAGACAGGAATAAACCACCAATATTCGTCGCGCGTGCAGCCGTACGCTTCCCTCCGACCAGTTCTCGACGCTCTCGGGAAGCATCAGGCTTTTGGCAGCGATGCCCGATTGGGAAATCAAGGCAACAGAAAAAACAACGATTCCCATTCCTCCAAACCACTGCAACCAGGCACGTGCAAACAGGAAAGCCGCCGGCTTGTCCTCGACGTCGGCCAGCGTGGACAGGCCGGTCGTTGTCACGGCTGATACCGACTCAAACAGCGCATCAGAGAATTCCATTCCAAAAGCCATGAATGGAACAGACATCGTTATCGCCAGGAACAGAAAGGTAATGCAGGTGATCACCAGGGTTTCATTGGTTTGGAGTCGGTCTGCCGCGCTGGTTCGCGAAAGTATCATGCCCATGACGCTGGCAACCAGGGCGATAACAAGAAAGGCCACCGACGCCTTGAACTCCAGCGAGACCAGTGAGACGACGGCTGGAATCGACGTCAATGCGGCTGCAATCAGACAAACCTGCCCAAGATATGTCTTGATGATCGCCCATCGTACCGGATAGCTGAGCACGCTTGGCCCGTGGGTCATGGTGGTTTTTCGCTTTCCGCTGATTCCCGGTGATTGTTGGACTGCCAACCTCGATTCTACCAATTCTCATGATTCCCATCCTCGCATTGAAAAAAATCCTTCAATTCAGGAGATAGTCGCAAAATCACCACGGAACAGGTCGCACTTCGCTTCTCACGACGGTGATCACAACATTGCAAACTCAATGTGCTTGTTCTCTTGAGCCTGACTGTCACCTAAAATAAGTGTGTCTTGACGCGAGGATGTTTGACGACCGCAACGCACAGAGCAACGAATTTTGAACCATTTTCACGCCAACCTGTCGAACTGCCAGCTGTTGATTTTTTTGATAGCGTGGGCAATCTCAACGGCAATTGGCCCTCTGTCGGTTTCGATCGCGGGTGGACAGGAACGCCAGGACACCGAAAGCGAACAATTCTTTTCAGAGAAAATTCAGCCGCTTCTGAAGTCGCATTGCCTGCAATGCCATTCCCATGCCGCCGGGGAAATGGAAGGTGGTTTGACGCTGGACTCCCGTGACGGCTGGTCAACTGGAGGAGAACATGGTCCCGCGATTGTGATCGGAAGGCCGGAAGAGAGCTTGCTGATCAAAGCCGTTCGTTACCAGAACGAACAACTGCAAATGCCGCCGGAAGAGAAGTTGTCCGACGCGAAAATCGAGTTGCTTGTCCAGTGGATCGAGCACGGTGCGGTTGATCCCCGGAAAACAGCTAACGTCTCGAAATTTGTGGACGGTCCAATGAATTGGTGGTCGCTGCGGCCCTTGATTCGTCCCCCGGTTCCAAGACTCGCAGCATCCACGGAGGCTCAACCCAATCCAATCGATGGGTTTGTACGACGAAAACTTGCCGCCAATACATTGACGTTCTCTCCGCCAGCGGATCGTCGCACGTTAATCCGGCGTTTGTTTTTTGATCTGCATGGATTGCCGCCATCTCCCGAGGCTGTCGCGGCGTTCGTCGCCAACCCAAACCCGAGAGCCTACGAGGAACTGGTTGATCGGTTGCTCGATTCTCCCCGCTACGGTGAACGCTGGGCACGGCATTGGCTTGATACGGTTCATTTCGCAGACTCCCACGGTTGCGAGCACGATGTATTTCGCGACAACGCCTGGCGATATCGCGATTACGTCATTGACAGTTTCAATCGCGATACGCCCTGGCCCCGGTTCATTCGCGAGCAGTTGGCGGCAGATTATTTCTATCCCAACGAGACGTATTTGACCCCTGCGCTCGGTTTTGTGTCTGCTGGGCCATTGGAATTGAGTCGGGCGGGAACAGCCCCGATTACCTTCGACTATCTCGATCGGGATGATATGGTGACGCAAACAATGGCTGCATTCGCGAGCACCACGGCCAATTGCGCGCGTTGCCATGACCACAAATTCGATCCCATCACGCAGGAAGATTATTATTCGCTGCAAGCTGTGTTTGCCGGGGCAGGCAAGGGCGATATCGAGTTTGATGAAGACCCGGTCGTGGCCAAAAGCCGACGTCACTGGACGGAATTATTGGAATCAATCCAAACCGCCGACCGTTCGCTTGGAGAAAAACTCCTTTCCGCGGAGTACTCCGAGATCGTGGCGCAGTGGGAAAAGAAACAAGAGGAACAACCCGCCGTCTGGGAGACACTGTTACCGAAGGAGTCCACGTCTTTCGGCGGAGCGATGCTGACAATACAACAGGATCAGTCAATCCTCGCATCGGACGTTCGCCCGGATCAAGACACCTACACCATTACGGTGAAAACGACGTTGACGAGACTTACCGCCATCCGACTCGACGTACTCGCCGACAATGGTTTGCCGCTCAATGGTCCTGGTCGGCAGGACAACGGAAACCTCCACCTGACTGAATTCGAGGCAATGCTGATCGACCGGGATGGTTCGGAGGAAGCCGAACCGACTCGCTTGAATATTCGCCAGGCGACGGCAGATTGGAACCAGGACGGTTGGACAATTGCACATGCGATCGACGGTGACCTCAAAACGGCCTGGGGCATCTACCCCAAAGTGGGCGAATCACATTTTGCCGTGTTTGAACTGGATGAGCCAAAAACGCTCAATCCTTCGCATCGAATTGTCATCGTGCTCAAGCAACTGCATGGTAGCGGACATTTAATCGGTCGCCTGAAACTCTTCGCCACGGATACGGATGGAGCCACATCAGTGAACCTGCTGCCCGAGCCAGTTCTTTCCGCGATCAACGTTCAGCGAGATCAACGGTCCGAGGACCAGAAGATGGCGATCGCGACCCATGCCTTACAGGCTTACGCAGAAAAGCAACTCGCCGGATTGCCAGCCCAATCATCGGTGTATGGTGTTTCAGCCCGTTACTCACATGCAAGCAAGCTCGAAAAACCGATCGCGCCCAAAGTTGTTCACGTTCTTCGTCGGGGAGACATTCATCAACCGGGGGATGTCGCTTCCCCGGGTGCCCTTTCAGTTATTTCCCATCCCAGTGGTCGATTTATCGTTGATGATGCCAACGACGAGCCCTCTCGACGGGCCGCCCTGGCGGATTGGTTGGCGGACCCGGACAATCCACTTACCTGGCGGAGCGCGGTCAACCGCGTCTGGTCCTATCATTTTGGTCGCGGACTCTGTGACACACCCAACGATTTTGGACGGATGGGAGGAACACCTTCCCATCCCGAATTGCTCGATTGGCTTGCTGTATGGTTTCGCGATGACGCCCGGGGATCATTGAAAAGACTCCACCGTCTGATCGTGATGTCGGAAACCTATCAGCAGACGTCGATATTTCCGCCAATATCCAGTGCCGCGGCTTTGCCGGTCAATTCTCCGATGAACGAATTCAATGATTGCGATCCATCATCCGTCGATGCGGAAAACCGTTTGCTTTGGCGGATGAATCGGGGAAAAGTCGATGCTGAATCCTTTCGCGATGCTGTCCTTCAAATTTCGGGGAGAATTGACCTGACGATGGGAGGCCCGGGAATTCAGCAGTTTTCGCAATCCAAAGGGCCGCAAGCGACCCCGAAGTTGGACTACGATGCATTCGATTGGAGCGGTCTCACCGGGGCTCGGCGAAGCATATATCGCGTCGTTTGGCGTGGAATCGCCGACCCATTGATGGAGTCACTGGATTTCCCCGATCTCGGTCAATTGTCACCCAAACGGGGTTCGTCGGAATCTGCGTTGCAAGCGTTATCGGTTTTCAACAACGACTTCGTGTTACACCACAGCCAGGTCTTGGCCAACAGGCTGGAGACGAGTCACCCCACCCTCGAGGAGCAGTTGGCGCTTGCCTGCCGGCTCGTCTATTTACGTGAACCGAAACAGGCCGAACATCAGTGGCTGGTCGCTTTCGCCAAACAATACGGGCTCGCCGCTACCTGCCGGATCCTTTTGAACAGCAACGAATTTGTGTTTGTGGATTGAGTGAAAAAATGAATGGCTCCCGACGGGAACTCTTGTGGAACATCGGAGGCGGACTCGGCGGTCTGGCGATTTCGCAGATGCTCGGGCGCGAAGCAATGTCCGATGAAAATGATGCACCCAAACCCGAGTTCAATGGTGGCTTGCATCACCGAGCCAAAGTCAAGCGTGTGATCCAGTTGTTCATGACGGGCGGGGCAAGTCCGATGGACACCTTCGATTACAAGCCGATGCTGGACAAACTTCATGGTCAGAAACTCGGGCCTGCCGACAAACCCGAAGGGTTCACCGCGCCCGCTGGCGCAATCATGAAGAGTCCATTCGAGTTCAAACAACACGGCGAGTGCGGACGATGGGTGAGCAGCGTGTTTCCACACCAGGCCAAGGTAGTCGATGAAATGGCTTTCCTGATGGCAATGGCGTCGAAGACCAATGTCCACGGACCTGCGACCTACATGATGAACTCTGGATTTCTGTTGCCAGGATTTCCGAGCCTGGGAGCCTGGATTTCCTATGGACTGGGAAGCCTCAGCGATGAAATGCCGACGTTCGTCGTATTACCAGATGCAAACGGCTTGCCCTACAATCAAAAAGGACCGTTCTCCGCAGGTTTTCTACCAGCCATGAATCAGGGTACGGTCATCAAGGCGGGCAACCAAAACCCGGTACCTGACCTTTTCGCAAAACAGACCTTTCCGTTCGCCACACGTGCGGCCGACAAGGATGGTTTCGAATTGCTGAACAAGCTGAATGCGAATCACGCTGTAGAACATCCGCATGATTCGCGAATGGATGCCCGAATTCATTCGTACGAACTTGCCGCCCGGATGCAATTGTCTGCTCCCGATGCTTTTGATGTCTCAAAAGAAACCGAAGCGACTCACGCCGCCTATGGATTGGAGAACCCGACGACCCGGGATTTTGGACAGCGTTGCTTGCTGGCTCGCCGATTAGTCGAACGAGGGACCCGGTTTGTTCAGGTTTGGAGTGGCCAACAGGGAGCCACAGGAAACTGGGATAATCATGCGAGTATCCCGAAGGAGTTACCCCCCATTGCCGCCTCAGTCGATCAACCGATTGCGGCGTTGCTGCGGGATTTGAAATCGCGAGGGTTGTTTGAAGACACGCTGTTGATCTGGACAACCGAATTTGGACGAACTCCGTTTGCCCAGGGCGGAGACGGTCGAGACCATAATGGTGGTTCGTTTGTTACCTGGTTGGCCGGGGCCGGGATCAAAGCAGGTGTCAGCTATGGGCAAAGCGACGAGTGGGGGTATCAGGCTGAAGTCGGGAAAACGTATTGTTATGACTTTCACGCGACCGTTCTGCATCTCCTGGGAATCGACCACAAACGGCTGGTCTACCGCCAAAACGGAATCGATCGGCGGCTCACCGATGTGCATGGTCACGTCGTGAATGAAATTCTGGCTTGAACGGCCTGGTTTCCCGTTGGGGCAGGTAGACCAGGTGCCCGTTTTTTTGCCGTGGGCATCTTGAAATCTGGATCCCATCGTGGCGGGTCATCGCTGATCAATGTTCACCGTGTCGCACCGTCAGTACGGGGCACGACGACTTGCGCACGACCTTCTCGGCGACGCTTCCCATCAGTGCGTGCGAAATACCCGTGCGCCCGTGAGTTCCCATCACAATCAGATCGATCCTGTTTTCTTCCGCATATCGCAAGATCTCGACGGAAGGCTGCCCTTCGCCAGTGACCCGCAATGTTTGAAGTTTTGCCTCCCAGTCGGTGTCAATCCAATCTGCCAGGGACTCGGCCACCTGTTGTTTGAGCTGTTCAATTTCACTATCCGCACCAGGGACAGGCATTCCACGCACATACGTGCTTCCCGTGTCCTGCTCAAAAACATAAAACAGGCATAGCTCAGCATCAAATCGTTCGGCCATCGCACATGCATAGGGCGTGGCAGCTGCCGAGCCTTCACTCAGGTCGGTCGGCAAGAGTATTCGCTTCAGGTTGATTGGATACACTGTACACTCTCCTTCTGAAGTATCGAGTCGAATTGTGTTTCGCGATGTGCTTTGTCGTCGATCCTGTTTTCCGAATCGCTTCCTCCACGACAACGCCTGTCCTGCGTCTGCATTTCAGCAACCTCAGTCGAAACTGACTCCCGGAGCGAGTCGCTCAATTCCCGGTCGTGAGTTCCGGCTTTTCAAAACTTAAATGCTCACCATGACGCTCCCGAACATGGCATTGAATACAGGCAGTTGCCGGCTTCCCATCGCGAATGGAATGCCGGGCGGCGAGTTCCAATTCCGGTCCCAGTCGCGGTCCGCCAATGTACTGCTTGTTGAACAACACGTGTTCGAAACCGGAACCGTGGCAGGATTCGCAACCGACTCCAACCTGGTTGACGAGGGCTTGTGGTTCCGTTGATGCCGTATGCCATTGCGCCGTGTCTTCTCCTTTTCGGTGACACTCCAGGCACGTTGTATTATTTTCATACTCCTGCGTCAGTTGCGACGAGAGGCCGACGTGTTTGTCGATGCGCCAAGTCTTGTACTGCTCATAATGGCAGGAAGCGCAGGTCTTTACGCTGTAGCTCTCTGGCGTGGGTGGCTGGCTTACCGCGACGGACGTGATGGGCCAGTTGGAACCGTCGAGTGAAGTGGATTTGACCAATTGCCCATCATAATAAGGATGTGACTGGTGACTTTGGTTGTGATGGCAAACAGCACATTGGCTATCCAGAGGGGTCTTGAGAATCGCAGCTTTTATTTCACCGAGCAGCCTTGCTTCATCCGCCGCATCAGCCAGTGTCCAGCGCTTGACCGCGTCTTCATGTCGCGCACCAGGACCATGGCACGCTTCGCAACCGACACTTTGGAACGGCAATGCCTCATCCTTCGACATGCCGGCGGCGTAACCGCCCGGTTCATCGAAAGCGGTCAGGTGACACTTGAGGCAGGATGCGTCGTTACGATATTTGCCGGGCAAATGGTCGAACGCCTGGGCGTGCCTGGTCTCCGACCAAGTCGCAGCTTGCTTGCGGTGGCAGATCACACATCGATCGGTCCCGATAAACGATTGCTCAAATGATGTGCCCGGCACGACTGCCGCCTGGGTGCCCTGGGGACCGACGGCACTTGAGGAGTCCAATGGCGCCGATCGGACAAAGGCCCCTGCCACACAATAGACCCCGATTGTTATCGCGGCTGGCAACACTCCCCTTTGAATTTTGTGCAACATGGTTCGGCTCTTTTTCACGCAGTCGGCATCATGCCATCGTCAATAATGCATTGCTCATACATGGTGCAAGCGAGTCCAGATGTCCAGCAATTCTGACGTCAAATTTCCTGTTTCGGAAATCGTGTCATGCTTCCAGTGTAATTGTTGTTGACCCGTGTGGCAGAGTAACTTTCGTAATTTGGACAATTCGAACCCCCGTCCAACGGGAAAATTGCGGATATTCCTGTGGCCATGACGGATCAACCACTGCGACGCGATTCGCTTGAAAGGAAAACGAATCCGGCAGCGGCTTTCTCAGGTCAGCGAGGTTGGCAGATGGCAGCACCCACGCAGGACAACCCAAGTCTCATTTAGCCTTGGCAGCTTCAGGCTTTTCATAGGCCGGATGCTCCTGATGACCCTCGACCACATGGCATTGCAAACAGGCCGACGCGGATTTTCCTTGACGCATCAATTCCCGGGTGGCCTCTCGTATTTCGGGCGTCAAGCGGGGACCACCAATGAACTGCTTGTTGAACAATACATGCTTCAACGCTGGACCGTGACAGGATTCACAACCTACACCAACTGACGTTGCGTCGGCATCCGGCTCCGTAGCTGCAATGAACCAATCCGATGGTTCGCCAGGCTTGCGATGGCATTTCAAACAGCTTTCATCGTTTTCATATTTGGCGGGCAGGCCCGTCGACAACCCCTTGTGCTTGTCAGTTAGCCAGGTCTTGTACTGGACGTAATGGCAGGAACCGCAAGTTTTGACGCTATAGCTGTTTGTCGCAGGATGTGGGCTCGCGCCTGCCCCTGTTTTTTCCTCGCTCACACCGTGGACCGGTGATGACCGCGGAGGCTGCCCGTCGTAAATCGGGTGTGCGCGGTGACTCTGGTTCTGGTGGCAAACGGCACATTGGCTGTCGGTCGGCGTCTTGACGATCGCCGCTCTCATTTCCTTGAGCAACTTTTCTTCTTCCGCCGGTTCAGCCATCATCCAACGCTGGACACCTGCTGCATGAACTTCACCGGGACCGTGGCAGGATTCGCAACCCACACTCAAAAATGGCTCGGCAGCTTCGGCAGTCATACCCGGTGCATAACCACCCGGTTTTCCAAAGCCGGTCAGGTGGCATTTCAGGCAAGTCGAATCGTCGCGATACTTCTCTGGCAGTCGTTCAAATGCCTTGGAGTGATTTGTTTCTGACCAGGTCCCGGCCTGTTTACGGTGGCAAGTGACGCATTTGTCCGACCCGATGTAGGACGAAGCGGTTGAGCTTTCCTGGACAGCTGCAGGCTGGCTTTCCGGTTCGCCAGCGGTCGTTTTCTGTCCATTCGAAGTGGATTGGGATGTTACCCCTGCCAGGCAACATGCCCCCATGACAACCGGCAAAAGTCCCGCGAGGAATCTATTCAACATGATCGGGATTTTTCTCACTCCGCAGGCACAATGCATTCGAAAAAATGTGTTGCCAGACAGGATGGAAACCAGTTTGCGATTGGCGGTCTTCAATCAAACTCCCGCGAACAACAACCGGCAAGTTTTGCAATAGCTTTCCAGAGACAATCAATCGCGTCCTGTACGATGTTAACACTACTTCGAATTTAATTGGATAACATCCAGGATGCAAGGATGTATCGAAGAACTGGAATATCCCTGAACGATTGTCCCTGATGCGATAACAGATCCATAATCTTTTTTTGGCATTCCAGCAGATCGGCAGGTCCTGAATTCGCCAGCTGTCATTAAATTCAAGCAGCTTGCTTCCGCCCCGGTGTACGTTGTTCGTCGCGCGTCTCCGATTGTCGCCGACGTCGATAAATCGTTCCGATCAGGCTCGCGACGATCAACCCGCATAACATCGCAAGTGCCAACCAACGGCCATGCGTTGCCAATGAGATGGGTAGTTTTCCGAGCTGAAGACGAACCACATGACCAGCTGGAAATGTTTTCCCGATCGACTCGAAAACAACCGTTCCCGGTGACTGAGTCGTGTTCCGGGACAGGTTACATTGAACTTCGCCGGGAGAGTCCGTGTGAATCTCTATTCGCACATGTTCACTGGGCAAATCGAGCGGCCGCAGCCAGATCCGATTGCGATCCTGATTTGGTAATACGTAGGTGAACGTTAGCTCACGCTGGCCCGGAGTCCAGGGGATGTCAGTCACCAAGCGGCCATCGATGAGCGTGAACTGGCGGCCATAGAATTCTTGTTGAAATGTCGTGCGGCGAAAGTCGGAAGGGATTGAAAGCTGCAACGTGGCAGCTCGACCTCCTTCCCGCGCGGGCCGGCCGACGTAAGTCCGTGCACCAGGATTTTCGATCAACAATGTTTCAGTTACTTTCAACGCGTCGGTTTGTGGTTCAATCGTGATATCATGGCGGCGCGCCACCAAAGGACTTGGTTCAGCGACCGTCTCATGCACCTTCAATGCAACGCGTGCATGTGGCATCAGCGAACTGAGGCTTACCCGCGGGCCCGGATAGTGAACGCCGTTCAGGTTGGCGCCCGGCATGTAAATATAATCCGCGTCTGCAGGGATTTCGTCGAACCGGTATCGGCCTTGCTCGTCCGCAGTTCCTTCCGCCGCGATCACAAACTGCCCATCCAGCTTGACCCGCAGAACGACCTCCGCTCCACCGACAGGCGCAAGGTCAAGCGTTGCATTGACGACCACTCCACTGATTGAACCGGCAACCAGCGGTTCCTGTCCGGTGGCGACGATTGGCGCCTGCAGCAACATGGCTGCCCAGGCCACCAGAATGAAAGGTAAAGTCAACAGAGCGTCCTTGCTAGGCAGATTTGGCGAGTGATTCACGTTGGTCCGCGTCACGTTGAATACGTTCTTGCAGCGTATGAAGTGTCCGTTGCAGGCGATGCTGACGCACTCCCAATCGCCCCACGTAAAATACTACCGCCAACCAAACTGCAAGGTAGGCCATCATAAACGTTCCCATCAATAGTCCTTTCTTCTCGGGGGCAGGTCTTCGACCTGCCATTGAACGGTTGACTTAATTTTCATCGGCCTGCATCTGCAACTGCATCACAAGACTCTCGTGTTGCAATTGTGTTCTTCGGCGCACCAGCAACAGCGTCATGATCGCCGTCAACCCAACCATACTGGCCAACAACACATATCGCATGGACGGTTCCATTGCGGGCGAAACGGGGTGGATTCCGCGAAACCACCGGGTCGCCATTACCACCAGTGGAACATCGGCAACTCCGATGATGACCAACACGGCACTTAAGCGTGCACGCTGGGGGCCATCATCCAAGCCGCTGCGCAGAATCAGATTGCCACTGTAAAATGCCCACAGGATGAAGGAACTTACCAGCCGCGGATCCCAGGTCCACCACGTTCCCCAGGCCGCATGTGCCCACAGTGAGCCAGTCACCAGCGTCAGTGTCGAGCAGAGCCAGCCAATTTCGCAGGTCGCCATCGACCATTGATCCCACCACAAATTTCGGCTCAACAAATACGCCAATCCACAAGCTGCCATGGCGACGAACCCCAAGAGAGCCAGCCAGGCGACCGCAATGTGCACGTACATTACGCGCTGTACATCTCCCATCGTCTGTTCGGTCGGAGCAAGGTACATCGCCACGATCGCACCGGTTAACAAGACGGCAACCAGCGACGTCCATAAAACTGGCCGACCGCTCTTTGATGTTGTGATTATCCCCACCCTCGAGTTCCCTTCTTCTGAGCAGGTTCGTCCTGCCTCTATGCTAATTATCAGTTGCCTGGTTCATGGCAGGTTTAGCCCGTCGTACCGCATCACACCATTCACTCTTCTACCAGGAATCCAAACAACACGATGCCCAGTGTCGTAAAAACGATCGCAAAGGCACCGAGGAATTGGACCCAACGCCACCACTGAGTCCCCACATCGCCCACCGCGACCAATCGACTTGCCTCAGCGCCGGCCAACACCACTGGCAGAAGCAACGGTAGTACCAACAGCGATAGAATCGCACCGCGCTGGCGCAGTCCATGAGTCATGGCGCTAACCAATGTCCCTACCGCCGCCATCCCCAGGCTTCCCAACACCGCGACCAACAACATCGCCCAGGCATGCCGTAACAATGGAATATCGGCCAGAACAACAAACAACGGCACCAGTACGCACTCCAGAGCCAACAGCGCAATGAAGTTGACCGCCAGCTTGGCGACGTAAATCAATGACGATGGGAGAGGAAAAAGTACCAATCCGTCCCAACACCCATCTTGTTGCTCGGCGGCGCCAGTCCGTTCGATCGCGACCAAACCGGCGAACAGAATAGCCAGCCACAACAGCGCTCCTGCAGCGGCTGGACGCTGTTCCGGCAACAAATCCATCTGCAGGTTGAAGACGACCGCGACGATAATGCCCAACAACAGCATTGCGGGCCAGGCTTGGCGCACCCGGTACTCGATCACCAGGTCCTTGTGAATCAACCACCAAAGCTTACTTGCCATTGCACTCCATTTCATGCTGCGTGCCGATGCCTGTTTTCTTCCATCGATTGATCCGCCACAACGGGATGACCAGTCAAAAATCCGCCGCTCAGCGTTAATGTTCGATCCGCTATCTGCCCCGTTTGTTGCTCGTCATGGGTCGAAAAACAAAGTGTTCTGCCCTGTTCCCGTCGTTCGTGCAACAACCTGGCCAGCCAATCACGGCTCGACCTGTCGAGACCGGAAAATGGTTCGTCAAGCAACAAGATGGGAGGGTCATGAATCAAAGCTCTGGCCAGGGCCAATCGCTGTCCCATCCCCCGGGATATCTGTCCAACCTGTCGATCAGCCAGGGAAACCAAACCGATTTGTTTCAGCAACTGTTCAGCGCGCTCCCCCGGATCGGCCACCGAGAATAACCGCGCCGCAAAAACGAGGTTTTCACGGAGCGTCAGATGCGCGTACAAGCGACTTTCGTGGGAAACCATTCCAATCAGCCGCCGTTGTGCCGGATCGGCTGCGGCAGGCCGACCGAACCAATAGACTTTTCCCGACGTGGGACGCGCAATGGCCGACAGGCAGCGCAGTAGTGTCGTTTTGCCAGTACCGTTGCTGCCAGTCAACGCGACACATTCACCTTCGGCAATCTCCAAGTCGATTTCACGCAGTACCCTTCGGTCGCCGATTCGTTTCGACAGCCGTTGGGCCTGTATCGCACTCTTTTGATTCGTCATGTTTGGTTTGCGAAGATGGTTGGTTAAATGCTAGGAACTGGCGGTTTCCAATTCGCGTCGCTGCCGGCGGGCGCTGTTGGGTGGTCTTAGATGGCGAACCGGTGGTTGCCGACGTTGGTTGGATCGACGGTAGGAAGGCCATAACCGGACCCCCGCGCCAGCTACCATCACCCATCCGCCCAGCCACATCCAGCGCATCAACGGGTTCTCCACCAGCGTCAGGCGAACTGCGTCCCGGCCTTCGCCGTTGTGCAGTATCGTGTAAAAATCACTACCCCAAGTTGAATGGATCGCCACTTCCGTAGTCCACTGGTCCTGTAGTCGGTGCAGATGTTGGGCCGGCAACAGGTAATAAGGGTTTTTCCCGTCGCTTGAAATCTCCAGTTCGGCTTCGACGACGAACTTGCCGGGAAGCTCTCTTTCAATCAGGCGTTGAAAACGAATCGACCGACCTGCCCACTGGGTGACCTCACCCGGCTTCATGACAAGCTCGTGCCGCTGGCTTCCCAGCGAGGAGCCGGTCACTCCCACGGCAATACAGACGAAACCCAGATGAATTACAAAACTGGCGTATAACCGGCG
Organism: Planctomycetaceae bacterium; assembly: GCA_024642205.1. Classification (GTDB taxonomy): domain Bacteria; phylum Planctomycetota; class Planctomycetia; order Pirellulales; family Pirellulaceae; genus Mariniblastus. The sequence goes on from JAHEBQ010000021.1 coordinate 57,485, forward strand.
ATTTGAAACCAGAGTACGGAGCAGCCCTAACCATGGCCGTTGAGCGTTCCGCTGCCAGGTTTCGAGTACCAGTGAAGCGACCAGCGCCGCTACCGAGTACGCGGCCAGCCATGCCACTGCCAACGCCAACGGGTGCTGCACGCCTCGCCAAAGAACGACGACGAACAACACGGATGTCGCCAACGCCGAATACCACAAAGCCTGCTTCTGCCTGGTTGTCGGTGGCGCTCCCCAGCGCAACAATGGCGCCGCCGCCAAGGTTGCCAGCAAAACCAACCCGATCGGCAACAGCACATTATTGTAAAACGCCGGGCCAACCATGACACGGCGACCGACAATCGCTTCGGATAACGCGACGCTCAAGGTTCCTGCGACGGTCACCGTGGCCATCAGTAACAGTGCCACGATGGAAATGATGACAAACGCCTCTCGGGACAGCAAGCTCGTTAACGACTTGTCCGCCACCAGGGAATGTCGATGTTGGACTATCAATACCGCACCGCCAATCCCCAACACCAGCATCAAACCCAGGAACAGCCAACCAATCGGCGACTGGCTGAAAGCGTGCAGACTACTGAAGATGCCGCTTCGCGTCAGAAATGTGGCGAAATTACACATCCCGAATGCGACAATCGCAAGCGCGACACTGGTTTTTTTTAACATGCCGCAAAACTGCCAGGTCATCAGTGTGTGAATGAAAGCGCTACCGACCAGCCAGGGAATAAGCGAACCGTTTTCGACCGGATCCCAGGCCCAGTACCCGCCCCACCCGAGCTCTTCGTAGGACCAGTAAGCTCCCAACAGAATGCCGCCACCGAGCACCGTCCAGGCCACCAGCGCCCAGGGGCGGGCGATTCGAACCCATGTCGCATCCAGCGGCATGTGGACCGCTGACATTGCACCCGTGATTGAGTCATTTGGCGGATTATTCCCGGGCGCGACCCGTCTGGAAAACAGTGCCGCAATCACCAGGGCACAAGGGACGGACCAAGCCGCATATCCCAGGAAGACGATTGGCGGATGGATTAGCATCGCCGGGTGCTGGAGCAGCGGACTCAATCCGGCTCCCTCCTCTCCCGGCGCAATGTTGGCTTCCATCGGGTCAGCCGCGAACACCATGGTCGCCGTCAGGAAACCGCAATAGGCCATCAAGATACCGAAGGCCGGATCGCGAATTGGACTCGGTTGTTTCCAGGGCCAAAATCGAAACACGAGCGCCAATAGGCCGAGCATCCAGGCCCACAACAACAGTGATCCAGCCTGACCAACCCACAACGCCGAGAGCGAATAATGCCAAGGGAGTTGCCGGCTGGAATATTGGGCAACGTAATTGAAACTGAAATCCCGGACCAACAGCGCCCCTGACAACACCGCCACGACGAGAGTCAGCGCGAACACGCCACCCACTGCGCTCGCCAGACCCGTTCTCAGCAAGTCGCGACGATCCCAACGCGCACCCATGACGCAAGCAAACGCCGAATAGCTCACACCGACAAACGCTGCCAGTAAACAAATCTGGCCCATCATCCTCATCGGAGGCGCCCCCCGGCAGATGACGGAGGAACGGTAGTTGCAATCGTTTCTTTTTCAGAGGCGTATTTACTCGCACACTTGGTGAGCACTTTTTCTCCTAACAGGCTGCCGGAGTCGTCCAGGCGGCCTTCCACGACAACGTCCATGTCCTCAGCAAGATTGTCCGGTAGCGGACCCGTGCAGCTCACCGGCAACTCGCCTCCGGATCCGGCCAAACTGAACGTGGCATGTTGACGAGCCGTCGTAATGTCAAGCGAACCGACAACAATCCTTCCGTTGACCCGCATCGGCTGCTTTATCAAAGCGGGGGCGTCGGCCAAACACTCGTCGACAGTCAGATAGTATTTCCAGCTGCTCGTCGTACCGAGATAGGCCATGTACAGGGTCACGCCCGCAACAATGCAAGCGGCGACTCCCAACTTGACGGCGGTGCTCATACAGTCTCGACCTCGAATGACTTGTCGCTTTGGCGACCGGAAAATTTGCTCCGGTAGCGCGTTTTTGCGGACGTGGATTTCCGCCGTTCACGAAAATTCTGTCGAACAACCGGCTCGATTCGCCAGACGTGACAATCAGATGACGGTAACGTATAACAGATTCGTCCGACACGAACAATCGGAATCTACGACCGCCAAACCAAGCCACCAGGAGGATCAATCATGTCAAGGCAAGCCAAATCCTTGGGAATATTCCTTGTCGCATCGCCAGCATTGCTTTTTTTCGCGCTAAAAACCCCGGCGGCGCCAGCACCCAGGCAAGACGAAGTTGTCAAGAACCAGCCGGAACCAACACCTCCTGCGGGACAGACGTACATCGGGATGAAGAATTGTTCGGCTTGTCACTTCGAACAGTACGCCATTTGGAAGTCCGACAAACATACCAAAGCCTTCGAGATTCTTCCGGAGAAATACAAAACCGATGCTGCCTGCTTGAAGTGTCACACAACCGGTTTTGGCGAAGAGTCCGGGTTCAAGACTGCCGCAGATACGCATTTGGCTGGCACGACCTGCGAGGCATGTCACGGCCCCGGCAGCAAACATCAAGAGATCTGCAAGGACTTCGCGACTGCAAAGAAACTAAGCCCGGAACAGGAACAACTGGCCCGCGATTCGATTTACAAGCTCTTGCCGACCAACGCATGCATTGGTTGTCACACATCCAAGGCTCACAAAGCGCATATGGAATACGACAAGGAATAAATCAACGCCATCAGTGTTCCAGGTTCTGGATCGTAGGAGGAGGTTGCGTCTGGATAAACAGAATCAGCAGGACGACTGCCATTGCAATCGGCACCAGAAACAATGCCAGCCAGATACGCCGAAATGTATGCTCGCGCAGCGCCGCTTCCGCCTGCTCGTCAACTTCTTGAGTGACACTCAATCCTTTTTCGATCGTTTCCTTCATCGGTTCCTGGGCAAAACTATGGATGGCCACGCGGGCGTTGTTGAGTGCGGTATGCGCATCGTGCAATCGAAACTTGGCCCGCCGCACCTCCATTCCCAGTTGCTCGGCATGCTCAACTTTTGCTTCCGAACTCGCAATCCGTTCCTTGAGTTCTTTCAGCCTTTCCCCCATCATTTTGGCTTCCATTGAGCCAGCCAGCGTCGCACCAAACTTTCCGTCAAGATGGCAAGACGCACAGACGGCTCCCATATCCAGGCCCAGCAAATCGTCGGTCGGTTGGTGAATGTCGTGTTTGCCGTGACAAGTAGCGCATCCGGGAAGGCTGGCTTGTTCGAACCGGTGTTTCATCGACGCGGAATTAAACAACTCTCCAATCTTGACGTGGCACGTCGCACATGCACTGGCCACCGAGTTAACATCGGGAGCAACGGCGCCGTGATTGCCGTGGCAGTCGTTGCAGGTCGGCGCTGAGAGATCACCTTTTTCCATCAACAGTGAAGCATGAACACTCGTGCTCCACAACTCATACTGGTCATGACCGATCGGGCGACCGTGGTAATCAATGCCGGCCATTTTCTCAGCGTCCGAGTGACAAGTCGCACAGGTCTTGGCGACATTTTTTGGATAGGTTGGTGATGTCTGGTCGTCGATTGGCAGGATTCCATGGAAGCCGTGGCACGAAACGCAGTTGGCAACGCCGGCTTCGGGATTCTCTTTGAGTCGCCGGCCATGCCCTCCGGTCCAGAAGTCCGATTCCTGGTTCGTCTTGGGCGACGGCGAATAGCGGCTCATGTATTCGACATTGGAATGACAGTGCCCGCAGAATTGCGGAATGTCCTGGGGCGTCGAGATGACGCGATATCCCGCTTCTGCCGAATGTGCTTCGCGAAAGTTCATGCTTTCCGGATTACCACCGTGACAATCGTCGCATTGAATACCTTTCTTCCAGTGAAGGTCTTTGGCCAGGTGATTTTCAGTAATGAAATATCGAAGCCTGTCTCCTTCCCAGAGATCCGCTTCGCCGTGGCATTTCATGCACGAACTATCCTTCCTTGACGTCGCCTCGGCAATTTTCTGCTCAGCCTCGGTAGTGTTTTCAGATTCGACCTGGGCCACCGTTTGCTGTTCTGCCATGCGCAAAAGAACGCCGGCAGAGACTAGCATCACAAGAATCACGGGCAGATTTTTCATGCCAAGTATCCCCAGATTGTCATGACAATCGCGAAAATGAGCGAAATGATAGCCAGCCCGTTGAGCACCTGCCGGGATCGCTGGCCCCAGTCCAGGAAAGGAACCAACAGCACGATCAGTCCACAGAACCCAAAAAACATCACTCCCAGCATTTCGCCTTCCAGACCGAAAACGTGCGCCGGAATGAGCTTCAGGGCCTGAAACATGAACATGAAATACCATTCCGGCTTGATCCCTTCGGGCGCTGATCCGAACGGATCCGCCTGTTCACCCAGCTCCCACGGAAAAATCGCCGAAAGCAAAGCCAACAGGGCGATTGCGAGATACCAACCGACGGCATCGCGCAGCAGAAAGTCTGGAACGAAGGGTATCGAGGGAACGCGGTTCTTGCCTCCGGCCGCCTTTGCCGCCGCATCAGGGACGCTCATTCCATGCTTTTGGACCAGGAACAAATGGGCCCCCAGCAACACGAGAGCGATCAAGGGAAAAATCGACACGTGCAAAGAATGAAATCGAGCCAACGTATCACCCGTGACGTCTTCACCGTTACGAGCCCAGATTAGCAACTCCTCGCCGACCACAGGAACAACTCCGACGATCGCCGTCCCAACCCTCGTTGCGAAAAAAGCCAACTGGTTCCAGGGCAATAAATAGCCGCTAAATCCGAACGCCATGAATAACCCCAACAGAAAACACCCAGTGACCCAGGTGTACTCGCGGGGCCGCCGGTAGGCGCGCATCATGTAGGTCGTCAACAAATGCAATATCAATACGGCGATCAGGAGCGCCGCTCCCCAGGCATGAACCGAACGAATCAGCCAGCCAAACTGGACATCGGTCATGATCGACTGAACGCTGTCAAACGCGCGATCCGCTGACGGTTTGTAATGCAACGCAAGGAGCACTCCGGTTCCGAACATCACAATCACGAGAAACAATGCCATGCCGCCGAGGTAATAGAAAGGCGTCGTCCGATGAATGGGAACCAGCTTCTTCTGTCCCAGGTCGACGAGCAGGTCGAGCCCCAGGCGATCGGCACAGTACGCGTAAACACGCTTGGTGCGTCGCCAGTCGGACGAGTCGTCAGACGGGGAATGATCCATGCCGCCGGACGTTTCTTTCGGTTCGTCCTTTGAGTTGTATTCGTCAACTTCGTGAGACAATGATCTGCTCCCCTCGCAACGTCACATCGTATTCCTCTAACGGCTTTGGCGGAGGTCCGGACACGGTTTGACCGTCGGTGTTAAACACACCGTTGTGACAATTGCAGAAAATATCCTGCTGATCCGACCGGTACGTAACGGTGCATTCCAGGTGGGTGCAAACGGCATTGAACGCCTTCACCGTTCCGTCCGGTTTCTTGATCAGCAAACACGGTTTGCCACCGAAGTCGAATGGCGCGGGCCATTCACCGTTGGCGTCACGTTCCAACTGGTTGACCTTGTAAGGGGCAACCACTTCAAGGCCTCCCGCGACTAGCTGCCGCCGAGGTCGCAAGAAGGCAAGCACTGGAAATGCGATGCCCGCAGCCGTGGCGGAAACGACACCAATCAAGGCCTGTAGCAGCCATTTGCGTCGAGAAGATGAACCGTTGCGTGTTGCCATCGTAAACCTGTCCGGTAATCGTCATCGTTTCGATCCTGAGCCATTCCCTTGCATCTCAGGTGTTCAAGTACGCGTTTTGCGAGTACTACGCTTGTAACTTGAATTGCATCAACTTTCAAGCATGCAGTGTAATGGAAGCAGGAAATTTGGTTGTCCATCTTCACTCCAAGGCAGCTTTTTCAGAACAAACCCCAACAACCCGCCTGTCCCGCCAACTTTCGATTGACGTTGCCCCGGAACGCTGCATACGGTTCGCATGCCGCATGGATGCCCCTTGTTGTCCAGCTTTGGTTCACCCGGAGAACAACAATTCCACAGCGCCGATTTGCTTGACAGATAACGCATTTGTTACTAATCTCGAATTCGGTTAGCTTCATTTCAAATTTCGATTCCGGTTCGTCATCGCCACGACACCGCCTTCGACACACGGGAAAGGCCACGACGGTGCCGACGGGTCGGGATAGTCAATTCTAGAAAGTCCAAGACTGTGCCGAGATCCAATTCAAGGTTATTTGACCAACTCAAGGCCCCTCTCGCTGACCGGGCATCCGACGTGGTGGCAGCGTTCATGGCGCTGGGTGGACCGAACGCCTACCGCGATGCCGTTAACGCGCTTTGGGAACGACAGCCAGTCACAGGCAAGTTTGATGTCAAACTTGTTTTTTCCGATCCGGTTGACCCCGATCCTTCCGAGCGGCCCTTGGTCGAGCGCATCTTTGCTGCTTACCGGCTTGCCAAACTCGACCAGGCAAAACAGGACCCTGTCTTCCTTCCGGACGGTGGTTGGAAGAACGTCACCGAGTCTGCCTATGCCCACTTGATTGAAGGAAATGAGCGTGACGATATCGATCGGTTTCATTATTTCCTGTCAAATTTCGGGGCTTGGGAACAGCCCACTGGGATCGGAGAATCGTGGGTTTTTTCGAAACTCAGGGCGTCAGATCGAAAAAGAAGACACTTCGAGCGATACAAGATGCCCAAGTTGATTCAATGGTGGCAGACATTCGAAAGTAACGGACGAAGCCTGTCCGAGTTGTCGATGCCAAGCTTTGGAAACCAGGGCGGGGCTCTGGTCGACGGACACCGGATCTTGCCAGAGTCCGTTTTCAGCGAAGTCAATGCCCGCCTGCTGACCGGATTTGTTGATTCGGAACGACCGTTGTTGGCAGAACTTGGTGGTGGATTTGGACGGCTCTGCTACTTCCTGTCGCGCAAGATATCGAACTTGACCTACCTTGGGCTGGATCTGCCGGAGTGCTTATGCTGCGCGTCCTACTACCTGATGATGAGTTTTCCGAAAAAGCGTTTTTTGTTGTATGGCGAAGGAGACTTGTCGCGAGATTGTTTTTCTGAATTTGATTTTGTTCTCCGGCCATCATTCGAAATCACCCGACTTGAGGATCAGTCCATTGACTTATTCATCAACGAAAACAGTCTGGGCATGTTTCCGGCGGACGCCTGCCGACTGTTTGTCAGTGAAATCTGCCGAACGACGATGGCTTTTTGGCACCGAAATCACGAAGTTCGCCGAGACCCAATGGGGAACGGGACCACGACGCTGGTCAATCGGGAGTATCCCATTGACCGGGATCAATTTGATGAAATCGCGCGTTACTGCGACGTTGCGCGTCTCGTCGGTCACGATCGAGCGAAGATCAAAAGCGACATGTACTGGTATTATTTTCGACGCAAATCACGTCGAGTCTGATTCCGGACTCAACCCTGTCCAATCCTGTCGTGCGAATATCGTTGCGACCGGGGACTTTCCCTTGCGCTCCATAGTACCGAGCGTTTCAACTTGATCAACGAAGCACGGTCAATCCGGCCAGGAACATGTTCGTCGTGCCGCTGTCGTAACCCGATGACAAGTCTTCGTAGTCAAAATAGACATAACGGAAATAGGCATTCATTGCGGGTGTGAATTCATGATCGATACCCACGTTGATGCGAGTCGTTTCCACAAGTACATCGGAGAACGACGGCAACGCTGACCAGTTGGCGCCAGCTGGCGAAGGCGGCACCGTAAATGAGTTACTGCCGCGATTCCACTCAAAACCACCGACCAATTGCGTCGTCGCTGTACAGGCAAAGTTGCCGCCGATGTTGAACAATTGATTGTAACCGTCGTAGTTCCACTGGGTCGTTTCGGTCGGATTGTCTTGAAATCCAATCGTAATATCCTGATCGATCCAGTTCGATAAAAAAGCATATCCCGTCGTAAACGACAGACGATTCGTCGGCGCGTACCAAACCGTAAACAGGATCGGATAATTGTCTTCGTCAAAGTTGGCATACTGGGAGTTATGCCAGCTGTTCTCGATTCCGAACAGGCTCGTCACCATGAAATTGGACGTCGGACTCCACGTACCTCCCATTTCAACGAGGTGTTGTTGCTCTGGCTGATTCGTGTTGAACTTTCCGTCTTCCTCGCGCACACCGATCAACGGATCGGTGATGAACCGGGCTTTATATCGAACGAACGTGTCGAGCGAAGGCGTAACGCGCAGGTAGGGCCCGATATTGATCTGATGAGTTTCTGTGTCTTCCTGTGTAAATGGTCCGGATAGCGTATTGTAGTCCGCATAATCACGCGCGAGTTGTAAATACTCGTAGCCACCAACCACGGACAACCGGTTCCGAGAAGGCGACTGCCATTTTCCTTTGAGACCGATTCGCGAATTGTTGTATTCGATCGGGTGTCGAAGCGAACCCGGCTCATAGGAATCGGGGGAACCTGTATTGACACCCAACGGTGGTGCCGTGAGCAGGTCGGTTGGAATCTCGTTGTTCTGCTGGTCCTGTTTCGCATATGCCGTCAATGTCACGTTATCAATCGCACGGTTCGTCAACCGGATATCATAGCCGTAAAAGCCTCGATGGGTCCCGCGAAACTTGTTCTCTGTATCTCCCAGATACACTTGCGAGTACAGCTGATTCGCACAATCGATCGGAACATTCAACTTGAGCCGGTCGACCTGCGTGAAGTTTTCCGGGACCCACGCGTAATCAAATGCAGGTCCCTCGGTGCCAAAGGCCGGCGAAAAATCGAACGCCGTATACGTGCGGTCAACGACCTGATCGTTTTGCCCGAATGCACGCATCGTCCGCGAATATTCGACGACGGCATTGCCGATGTTCATTTCCAGGGCCGGTTTGATCTCCATCGTTGTCCAGTCAATGCTCTGTTTCTGGCTGAGCACGTGACATGTGTAGTTCGCTCCGGCAGGAGGAGGATTCACGTTGAAACAATGCGCCATGGCGTTGGTTTGCCGCTCGCCAGACTTGCGCATTCCCCATAAGTCAACTTTCCATTTGAGGTTATTCGTCAATTGCCCTTTGAAGCGTGCATCCAACTGTTGAACGCGAATGGCGTAATCCTCGCCAACATTGAGGTCTTCTCCAACGACCTTGTCGGTGGGACCTGGCGGGCCGTTATTTAAATCGTATGTAGACAGCGGCACATGGTCCAATCGGTGCAAGAATCGCTCATATTCGAAATTAATGGCAAGCTGAGGTCCTCCGTAGTAATCGGCCCGCGCAAAGTTGGCTTCCTGGTCGAGCCCGGAAAACGTGTAATCGAATGTTCGCGATCCATTGGACCAGATACCATCCAGGTCCCAGAAGGGTGAAGACGACAGGTCTTGAAATTCACCCACTTTGACCGGGCTGTCTTTGGAATCAACACCCCACCAGCCCAAGCGAAATGCGCTGTCGAAACCAGCCACTGGTCGACCCATCACATCGCAGCCACACCCATCGCAAACCCAACCACTTCCGTCGTCGGCTTGATGGCACTGCCCGATGGTATTTGCCATACCGCATTGAAGACAATACTGGTCAGGAACACCAGCAGGAGGAACGGCGAAGAATTCGCCGTATGATTGGTCGGTCCCCAATTCGGGCGATTGCGGTTCCGGCGAGGCGAGCCCTTGTTTCTCCGATTCCGATTTCATCACCGGTTCCGTCGAAACCCGAGCCCAGGGTTTTATCGGCGCCGTTTGGTTCGACCCAACTCCACCTGGATTCATGCCGCCGGAGATGTCGTCACTGAATCCTGACAATCCGATGGTTTTCGTCTTTGTCGTTTCGGCGAGCGCAGCCGACCGTTCCTGAGCTGCCGTCCAAGCCGGCGTCAGCAAAAAAGTCGCAGCCAGGATATAAGCTGCTCGTCTCATGGTTTGCGCTCAATGTTCATGTTTGATGTCAGGATTCGGGAACTCGTGTGTTTGGAATTTACCTCAACAGTGAACTTGGATTGCGAGGCGAGGGCAAATCACTTCCGTGTACCTGGGAGTGGCAATCCGTGCAATTGCTGTAAAAAGCTCGTTGTTGGCCAGCATCTGTTCCCACGTCGCTCAGTCCGGCGAAATTGTGGGCTCCCGACGTCGGTCCAACCCGGTGTCCCGAGTGGCACCTTAGACAGAGAAACGTTGCTGGTTGTCTCAGCAGGTTATTGGTAACCGAACCGTGAGGCGTGTGGCAAATCGCGCAGTCTTCTGTCGCTGGTGGATGTTCATAAGCGAATGGGCCTTGTTTTTCACCATGACACCGGTAACAGACCTGGTTGATCGTCGCCTCTTTCAGATTTCCCTGCGATTGGCCATGACCATCGTGGCAATCGGAACAGACCATCTTGCCCTCCTTGATGGGGTGGTGCGATGGCATTGCGTTCTGCGCGTAAACCTTGGGGTGGCATCCGTAACACACGTTCGGTTCCTCAACCGCCATCGGCAACCGTTTGGGTCGCGTAATTTGCGTGTGTGAAATTCCCACCGTCTCCTGCACGAAGCTGGAAGGATGAGGATTGTGGCAATCGGTGCAGGCTACGCCGTTTTGACTGTGAGACGAGGAGTGCCACGCCATCGTGGGCGCGCCCTGGTGACATTCGAGGCAGAGATCGGAGCGTGTTTCCTGGCGAATTTTTCCATGCGGATCATGACAGGTATCGCAGGAGAATCCATTGGGGCCCATGATCTGGTGGGGACCTGCCACCCGTTCAAATTGTTCCATGCTACTATGACAACGGTAACAAATTTGCGGCGTAAGCGCACCAAGGAAATTTGATGCGGCCCGAATGGAGTCGGCATCGAGCTGTGTCAACGTTTCTTCCTCGAGATACGAGACCTGTTTCCCGGTTGGTCGGAATTCATCGGCAGCGACGTTGACCGGAAGTGCTCCCGACGGGACGTTGTAATGGGCCGTATGGCAGTCCGTACAGGCCACACCATTGTGGGCGTGTGTCGAAGTTCGCCAGGCGGCACCTGGTTCGCACTGTTTCTGCTCATGACACTTCAGACAAACTTCGGATCGCTGAGCTTTTTTTAGCTGTTTGAAATTCAAAATCAGTCCTGGTTCCTTACCCCGCGTCGTCACGTGGCGACTCGCCGGGCCATGACAGTCTTCGCACCTCTGTTCGCGATGGACGTTGTGTGCGAATGTCTGGACATAGGTCGCGTGACACGTCAGGCACAATTGATCATCGTTGACAAATTCGGCACCCGCGACCTGCGGGAGAGCAACTCGTAGCTCCGGATATTCGGCTTCCCTGAATCGAAAATTCGCCTTGGGCCAGGCCAGTGTTGATTGCGACTGCTTCGTAACATGAGCGTTATGAGAGCATGATGCCAATAGCCACATGAACAGGCCCAGGATCAACAATCCCTTCCTGTGAAACAGCATTCGCCAGATCGGCCACTCTCGTCCTTTCACGACTTACCTCCGTGTTGCCGTGTCAAATTCACCCGAATTGGGAGAATGCATTAATTACCTCAACAGGTTTGATCAAACGGGCAACGCTGGTAATGCTGGTTGTATCGTCTGATCACATCGTACGACATGAAGGGATTTTCCCGGTCCAAGGAATCGATCCGTGATTTTCCCCATTGTTACCGGAACTATCCCCACAACTGCCAGCATGGAATGCATGCGTCTACTGCCGGCGAACACTCCACCAGGACTGTTCGGGCAGTAGTCCGAGCCCAATAATCGCCAATTGAGCCAGGACGAAGATGCCAAGCATCTGCAACACGCCTTCGGTGAAGCCATAGGAGTGCAAGCCCACACCCAGTTCGTTGACACCAAACCAGGACCAGCCAACCGCAATATTGCCGGCCACTGCCAGCACTGCCAGGCCTCGTTGTTTCACCAGGCCTCCCCAGCGTGCATGCAGCACAAGTACATTCCAAAGCACGATGATCATGGCACCGTTTTCCTTGGGATCCCAGCCCCAGAAACGTCCCCAGGAATCATCTGCCCACAAGCCTCCCAGCACCGTTCCGACGAAACTGAAGAGGGTCGCAAAACACAACGTTCCATAAATCATGCGACTGAGTTCTTTTCCAGTCTCCAGCGACAACGAAGGCGTTAGTACGCCGCGCAGGATATAGACGATGCCCAGCAAACCGGCAACAAATGTCGTCGTGTACCCGAGGGTAATGCAAACCACATGTGTCGCCAGCCAGAACTGCGTATCCAACACCGCCTGCAAAACCGCAAACGTATCCCCATCGCCAGCCAGAAAATGTGCAATCAGCAATGTGGCAAATCCCATCACCGAACAGATCAGGTTACCGATTCCGATTCGGTAGATTCGCTCCAGAATCACACCCAGCACGACACAACCCCAACCAATAAACACGGCGGAAGAATACAGGTTGGTGACCGGCGGCCGCCCCGAAATGTAGATTCTCGCCACGAGCGCAAATGTATGAACAACGAGCGTTAACAAGATCAACCAAAACGCAGCCCGGCTCAACGGCTTGCTCCATCCCAACCAGGACAACGCCGCCAGTACGAATGCGATCAGGTACATGATCGATGCGTGATAAAACGGCGCAATATAATTGAAATACCACTCGAAGTTCGTTTTCGTCAGATTCAGATCCACGGGCGTGTTGGCCACTAATGCTGCCTGGTAGCCATGCAGTTCATCATTGAATTTCGTCGCATCGCCTGTCGCGTAGGCTGCGAAAATCTCCGTCATTGCGGCGGTCGCCGAATCCTCGCCCCGGGAGGGATTTAACTGGGCCTGGGCCCACGCCGTCGAGTATGCCTGCCATTGGGGATTGTCGCCGGAGGGTGGAATGCAACGCGGCGGAGCGCGGCGAGACAACGCCTGTTGTTGCGCTAGCGCATCTCGCAACTCGGCCTGTCGGTCGTTGCCGGCTGAGTCTCGCGACGTGCCAGTGCCAGGTAAAACAAACGACTGCACCAGCAGATCACGCAGCGCCAACTGGTTATCCAGTGCCAGGATCTTCTTTTGATAGACACTCAATTCACCCGGGTCCATGGTCCGCGCCAATTCGGCCTGTTTTTGAATTTCGATCAAGCGCGGTTTCAATTCCGAAAAAGCATACCGCAGACCTTTCCGCCGCTGCAGACCCAATGCATCGAGCACTTCCGGATGCTCGATGCGAAACACGTTCTGTTTGGCAGCGTTCTCGGGTCTGGCAATCAAGTCCAGCAACCAGACGATGGCGGGTTGTTGCACGCCTTGTTCGTCGACAAATGTCTGCTTGTTGGAAATAATCCGCAGGCTGTTGCGAGCAAGGGTGTCGATCGGCTTTACCCGACCTTGGTAGACGACCGGTAGTTTTCCGAAATCAGATTTCAGCATTTCACCGGCGGACTGGCGAGGCGGCAATGCCCTGGTTCCGATCCAGCCGGCCAGCAGCAGCAACACCAGGATCGGAAAACCCCATGACCATCCGGACTCGCGTCGGATCGGCGGAGTGCCGGGCAATGCGCCCGCGCCTTGATCCGGCCTGGGCTTCGCGGAGCGGCGATCCAAAAACCGAAGAAGTACTACACCAAAATGCGCCAACATCCCGGTGGCTACGATCATGCAAGCTACGTAGGGCAACATCCAGCTATTGTTGTTGACCACCGACAGGGTTGTGGATTCGAACCCGGTTTCCGGATTGCGGAAATAGCCGCTTTGGTAAAATGTATCCCCGGAGAATCGCAACGGATTGTTCATCCAGATCCTGGTTTCGCGGTCTACGTTTCGGCTGGCGTCCACCAGCCTCACATCGGATGAATAATTACGCGGTGTATCGGTGCCGGGATAGTCGTCCTTTCGGACGTCGATCAGGGTCAACGAATATGGTTTGTAGGTTTGCTTGAAACGCAGATAGAGATGGTAAGTCTTGCCGTCGACCTCGACTGTGTCTGGCAAATCTGCCAGCGAAAGCGCCAACGCGACCATGTGAGTGCCGAGTTCGGAGGCCGTGCGCTTATCCAACAGCCTGAGATAGGCGGCTGATTGATTGACCGCGCCGTTGGTGTCGGTGCCCGAGGCCGGTTTGATGGACTCGGCGATCCACTGTAATCCGATGCCGGCAGTCGCCGGATTTGGCATGTTCGACCCGGCGATGCGCAGCTGAGCATTCTCAAGAAATGGCATCACCTGGATGTCAAACGGCAAGTGTTCGTGCCGGATGATTCGCTCGCTACGCAGCATCGATTCCGGTACCGACACGACATCGTGCTGACCCGGTTGTGACTTGTCGATAACGGCCAATTCCAGGTTACGGATGTCTTGCACATAATTGACCGATTCACCTTCGCGGATCTGCATTCGGCCTTCGACAGCCGTCAGTCCGACCAACAATTCGCCGAACATCAACATGCCAATGCCGCCGTGAATCAGCATGATGCCAGCCCGGCGATTAAAAACCAGCACACACCCAAACAGCAGGACGAGCCCCGCCAGTGTCCCCTTGCCCAGCTGCCAGAGGATTCGCAGTGATGAATCATCCAGTCGTCCGGCATCGCCACGAACCAGTGTCCAGGCGAAAGCAGCTGCAATCACCGTGATGCCGGAAATCAGCCAACGCGACTCGGTCTTGTGGACTCGGTCCGTTCTCCAAAGGCGATAGAGCATTGCGCCGATTGCGACCAAAAGTGTTGCCTGGAAGATTCGCCAAACTGCGGTACCACTGATCCATTCCGAAAGACGCAGCCCGTCGTGACTGGCCCCGGCAATGACGATTGACGTCGTCAACACGATTCCTGCAATGATCGCCGCGAGTCCGGTCGCCAGCCGTCGACCTTCTGTTTGCAACCTGAAACGGACTCCATGTGCGGCCATAAGATTGACCAACATCATCCCGCCAATCAGCCAGCCGCCCGGAAAATAAAAACCGCCGGAAACCCGTGGTCGGCTTGGAAAAAACGAGGGTGGAAAAAAGAGCTGAAAGTCGATCCAGGTAACAAATGTGCGAAAGTACTCTTCGATTACCTGCCAAATGTCCTTTTCAACCTGAGCCAACGTGCCAGCGAACACCAGCACGATCATCATGGCCAGTAGCGTGACCGTAAATTTTAATGAAGCCAGTGCCATGACCACTTGTCGAACCGTCAAACGATCCGGTTCGATCCCGGTGGCACTTTGCAAGCCTGAACCGGGTAACTCCTTGGGTCGTTCGCTCCTGGGTCGTTCGTTTAACTGCACGCTATTCATTGTCAGCGCCTTCCTGATTGAGAGGGAACGTCACGGATTGGACAAAGACCTCAAACCGCTCTCGTTCCCGCTCCGCCAATTCGGCGTCCCCCATCAACTTGAAAAACCAGGTGCTGTCGGCAACGTCGGTCAAGACACCCAGGATTGCTTGTCGGGGTGATGCGTCAGCTGGACCCACCAGTTCGACATAATCACCTGTCACTGACCCCATCGGGATCTTTTGCAGATCCTGGGCCAACTGTTGAGCGGTCGTATCAGTCAACTGGATCTGGTTTCTCCAACGATTGACGTTGGCCAGTCGCTCACCGCCGGACTGCGACAAACTGATAACCGTGATTTCCACTTTTTGCTTGCCGTCGATAACTTCAAACGCCGCCTGGCGCATCCCGCTGGCCCCCGTGACCGACCAGCCGTCCGGGGTTGTGTATGTAAATGTGGGATTTTTGTCAGGTGGTCCTGCCGGGGCGACTGGTGGCTGGCCGGCAATCGGCGGGTGTCTGGCCATGTCGAATCCAGCCGACAATACATCGC
The DNA here is from genome assembly GCA_024642205.1 of Planctomycetaceae bacterium. Lineage (GTDB taxonomy): Bacteria > Planctomycetota > Planctomycetia > Pirellulales > Pirellulaceae > Mariniblastus. The sequence goes on from JAHEBQ010000021.1 coordinate 73,212, forward strand.
TGCCTTTGCCGCGTCCGACAAGATTCACCAGCGTTACCAACGTCGAGTCCGTACCCTTGAACTGGCGAACGCTGGTCGACGCGTCGTCATTGTCGCCGGCCTTGATGGCTGCCACGGGTGCCAATCCAAGCTGATCGCGCCAGCGATTGACATTACTAAGCACATACTCGTCAATCTCGCCCATGGTTTGCAGCGGAATGACAGTCACCTCCAGCATCTGGTCACCGTCCTCGATCTCGATGGTAGCGAACCGCATGCCTGAAGCACCTTGCTGCTGCCATCCCTCGGGTAGATCCCAGGAGGGCTGCGGCAACTCGTCGGTAAACCGCACAGACTCGATCAACGCGTTAAACAGATCTTCCTGTTTGGCGACCGCTTCATCCGGCCCATTGAGTTTGAAAAACCACGTTTTTTCCCCTTGCGGAAAAATCGCCGCTAGCATCCGAGTCGGTGTTGCACTCGATTCCGCGTTTGGGACTCGGTCAGCGACCGCCAGCTTTACATCGCTGGGGCCAAGCGGAACCTCAATCGAATACCGCGTGATCTCGTCCTGTCGACCACAACCGAAGATATTTCCGATCATTACGGCAACAAAAAGCAAGGCAAACCTCAAAGTGAGTCCTTTCACGATGCAGTTGGAAGATCCAAAAGGAAGAAATAACAGGGAACACGTTGGGGAACCTAACGAACGCGGAGATTTCTGTAAACATCTTCTTGGATCGCCTCAACCGACGATTCTTGCGAATTCAAGATGGCATGGAACGACCGCCGCGCTTCACTCAAGCACTGGATCAGCACAATATTTCAGCTGAATCAATGTGCTGCCTTACCGTTTCGAGATGCTTTGAAGCAGGATTTCTGTGGCGCGGAGATTTACTCAGAGTCGATGTCATGCCAAGGTCAAGGTTGATCCTCCAGCGAATGGCCGCGGTCTCACCCTCCGGTGGTTGAATGCGCGTTGCGTGGGTCGAGTCAGGGTATCCATTGGACGACGATCACCCGGTCGACGACCGGGCCAAAGGGGAGCGATCGAATTCGTAATGACGTTGGGGCACCGTGAATGGCCATTCGATGGGTGTGATCCAACGGCGAGCTGACGATCCGAAGCAGGCAGGAGGAGATTCAAAAAGCCTCCGTCACGGATTGATACCATCGTCCAGGTGAGCGAATTCGCTCACCGCCAAGTGTTGACGACCGATAAAAGTCGTCGTGTCGGTAAAATCGTCAAATCGTTCAATGAAAAAATGTTCGCGCGGCGTCAGGTGGGTTGAAACCTTGACCTATGTGGGTAACTCAATTATGGTCAAAAGTAACGCAAAATGGTCGCCCCGGTGGAGCCAAATAACACTTGTCTGCTCGCATGATTGCGGTACGCAAACAAGGGCTGGCAGGGCCGGATGCAAAGCACGAGTCATCCGATCGGTAGTCATTTCGCTCGATTCCTTACATCTTGGAGGTACCGTATGAGCGAGCAAAACAACGCGGACTACCGCGATCCGATTTTGACAAACGTCTATTCGGCGCGACTTCCGACGATCTATGGTGAATTTCGAATGACCGTCTACCAGGACGAAGACGCCAAGGAGCATGTTTGCATGCGGTTGGGCGAAGCTTCTGGTTCACCGCTGATGGTCCGCATTCACTCGGAGTGTCTCACTGGAGATGTATTTGGTTCGATCCGGTGCGACTGTCGAGATCAGTTGTTGTTCGCGTTCGAGTCCATAGCGGCAGAAGGAAGCGGCATCCTGGTTTACCTTCGACAGGAAGGAAGAGGCATTGGGTTGAGCAATAAAGTCCAGGCCTATGCGCTTCAGGACGAAGGTTTGGACACCGTGGACGCCAATCTGCATTTAGGGTTACCGGTTGACGATCGCGACTATTCAGTGGCGGCGGCGATCCTTCGAGATCAGGGCGTTAAACAGGTCCGTCTCCTGACCAACAATCCGCAAAAAGTGTCGGGCCTGGAAGCCGGTAATATTGAGGTCGTGGAACGGGTTCCCCATGAGATTGCGCCGCGACCGGAAAACCAGCGTTATTTAAAGACCAAGGCAGATAGATTAGGACATTTGTTCGGCAATTCCGCTGCCGGCCTGAATCCATAGAATTTTCCGGGTGATCGAATCGGATCACGTTGGATGCCACCGGTGGAAACACATCCAGAGGCTTGATTTCAATAAGCGACAAAATGAACATTGCTGACGATCTTCCCGAACGCCAAGTCGACATCATCGACTTGATGCGAATTCGATTGGCGCAGTCGCGGGATCGTCTTGAAGTCCGTCCAAGCCCGGTCATTACCCTGACCTACGCACAGAGCCTCGACGGCAGCATCGCGCCCTTTGAAGGCGGAACGCTTCAACTGAGCAACCCGGAATCTCATCGAATGACGCACCAGGTGCGTGCGATTCACGATGCGATCCTCGTTGGCATCAACACGGTGCTCTGTGACGACCCGCGACTCACGGTCCGACTGTCAACCGGGAACAACCCGCAGCCGATTATCCTGGATAGCCGATTACGGTTTCCACTTGACGCGAGTCTGCTGAGCGACCCTTGCGTGCGGCCAATTATCGCGACCGGCCGGTTCGCCTGCGACAACAAGGCTCAACAATTGACCGCCGCGGGCGCTCGTGTCATTCGCGTGCCGCTTCAGGAAGATGGCTTGATTGATTTAACCCAACTCTTACCGCGAATCAAACAGATGGGGTTTGACTCGGTCATGGTGGAAGGAGGCGCGAAGGTAATCACCAGTGTATTGGCATCCCGGATGGCTGACCAACTGTTGCTGGCGATCTCACCCCGATTTGTTGGCGGCTTAAGAGCCGTAAATCCAACGCAACACTGGAAACAACTGCCACAGCTCAAGAACGTACAGTATCAGGTGATGGCCGGCGACCTGGTCGTTTGGGGGCAACTCGAATCCTGCAACGGCTCAAATGGCGTGCCTTGTCCACCCCAATCCAGTGGATCAATTCAAGAGCCGGAATGAAATGCGGGCGGGTTCCAAAAAAGGCGATCGAGCACACGATGAAGATTGAACGATTAGTACTTGCCGTACTGGACATCTCGAATGAAATGGATGATCCGATCGTTGCAGATAAATACCGTGGTTTCACGATTTCATGGTCGCGTTACGATTATCGCGACGAAATCATTGAAGCGCCGAGCGTTGACGAGATCCTCGAACAGGCGACAAACCTCGACTACCGATGGTGCTTGATCCTGCCATATGGACGCATCATCGCCGAACGCTGGACGCCTGACCATTGGCAGGCGCAGGATCTTTTCTCGGCACTCCGTGAACGCGTGGACCAAGGCGATTTTCTCGTGGCCGGATCACTAACCGGTAACGCGAACACCTGGTTTGGATTCGAAAACAGGTGTCTCCTCGTGAACCTCGAAATGTACCGGCAGCTCTCCGCGCCCAGTTTTGACCTGACGTGTGAGGGGCCGATCGAAGTACCCGCCGCAGAGCAGAGGATGCTGCAGGGGCGAATTTCCGCTTTGCTGCCGACTGACAAAACCGGGGTATTGCACCCGGCGTTACCCGGTTGGAATTTCATTTCCACCAGCCTTCGAAATGGAGTCCCGGTCGTCGGTTTCGATGAACACTTGCGGGGCAGCATCCTGGATCTCGAAGCGACGTGTCCCGATCGTACCCGGGCCTTGACCCAATACCTCAACCAAGGGATTGAAAATTACAACCCCGACGAAACACACCCCGAGCTGGGCAATGACCAGCTGACGTTTCTCAATCTGGTCCAACCTCAGACAAACAGCGCCCCAAACGGTGTCTTTCTCTGGAATATCGAAGCCTACGACGATATCGAAACGCCAAGAGATGATTTCTGCTCTCCAGTTACGACACTGTACAGTGTCGCCGCCGGTTTCAAACCCAACCGAATCCTGTACACGCACGGCACGGACGCTTCGACACGCGTGGTCTATTTTGATTACAGCCCGAAAGCACTGGCTGTCAAGAAATACATGGTCGATCATTGGGATGGTGAAGACTTTCCCGGATTCGTTGACCGCCTGTTGGAGGCTTTTCCTTACCCGGAGACGTTTTACCAGCTTTGGGACGGTCTGACGCCAGACAACGTTGAATCTGGCGATATCCAGCGAATGTGGCAGCGAGAGCTTGAACGATGGGGCACCGCCCGGAATTTCGAAGATCACTGGCAGGCATACCGCAAACTGAAACACGAATATGTTTGTTGCAATCTTCTGACCGATCCTTCGCCACTGTTCGACCAGATCACCCCGGAATCCAGCGCGATCATCTGGTGGAGCAACGCATTCTTCACCGTGTATGGCAACTGGTTCTACACACTGGACGAACGTACGCGAATGTTTGAAAACTGGATTCCCCGGATCGCCTGCTGCAACCCTGATCTTTTTCTGTTCGGATCGGATCAAAACAATGTTAACGTCAACGCCGTTCAAGCATCAGAATATTGGGATGCATATCAGCGGTCTGGAAGCAGCAGCCTGATTCCATGCCGATTGGCAAAAACAGAGATTAGAATGTAGTCAAATTTGGATCGCTCGGACCGTGCGCCGGCATGTTTATTCCCCGATACGCAATGATAAATACGAAGAGGTGATGAGGTGGACACAAGTCAAAACGGCAAATTTGTTCGGCATCGAGGACCGGTTACCTGTGTTGCCGGGATCCCCGGGTCCGATGCAGCAGTCAGTTCGGCTTACGACGGAGCAGTTGCCTATTTCGATTTTTCAACGCGCACCGTGGAATTGCTCGGCTATCACGACCACCTCGCCAACAAGATCACGGTAAACGGGCAGGGGACCCTGGCTGCTTCGTCCTCTTCCGATTACACGATTTATGTTTGGGACTTGATCAAGCGTGAACGGAAACAGGTCTTGCTCGGACATAGCGACGACGTCGAAGATTTTGTTTTCGTTGACGACGAGACGGGAGTTTCAGTTTCCCGAGATTGGCGGATTCTGGTATGGAACCTCAAGACCGGGGCGATCAGGCGGGTTATCGAAGGCCACGAAAAAGACGTCCTCTCGGTGGTTCACAGTAACGGCCGGATTTACACGTCCGGCGATGATATGACACTCCGAGTATGGGACCTCGGGACAGGTGAAATGATCAAGATGTGGGGTCCCTTCGAGACCGAAACGGATAGTTGTGCCATCGATTCCATCCAGGAGAGAGCGGTCCTGGGGTGTGATGACGGTGTGATACGCGTTTTCGACATTGACAGTTCTGCAACACTGGCCGAGATCAAGGCCCACGCGTCCGGAATCAAGAAAGTGGCCACTTCCCCCGTCAACGGAGACATCCTGTCCGCGGCGTACGATCAGAAAATTCTGGTTTGGGACGCCAGTAATTTCAGCCAGAAAGTCGAACTGGAGCGGAGAGCGACGACCTGGGAGCGTTCCTTCAACTGGACGCCGGACGGCAAGCGGATCCTCGCCGGTACGTTTGACGGCACGATTCTGGTTTGGGACGCGGAAACCGGTAAGTGCCTCGACGAGTTCGGCGAACGAGGCACCGGAAACATTTGTCTTAACGATGTCTCGACGAATCATCACGGTGAAATAGCGACGGTGAGCGACGACGGTTTTGTGAGGCTTGGAAAACTGAGTGCCATCGATGCTCTCTGGAATGCACGAGTCGAACCGGCGTCCGGTCGGATGCTGGCCAACGCCGTTACCCTGGACGACGAATGTGGTGTCGTGATCTGCGGAGCGCACGATCAGAAATTGCACATCTTTGAAAAACATGAGCTTGCCTTGAACAAGGAGATCGAGGTCATGCTGGGCGAAGGACCGATTAACTGCGTACGGGTCGCCCATCATCCTGGATACGAGTGCCAGGCTTTGGTCGCCTGTTACAGTGGAGCCATCGTAAGGGTCGATCGCAACGGTGTGATTCAAGGTACCATTCGCGTCCACGATGGCGCGGTCAAAGCCCTGCGATTGCATCCGAATCAACCACTGGGTGTCAGCTGCAGTGCCGATGGTGCATTGCTGGCCTGGGATTTCCAGGGTAATTTGCTGCAACAGTTCCCCGGTCATATGGCGATCGTGGACGATGTGGACATCGATCCTGACGGACATCTCATCGCCAGTGTTTCCCGGGATTTCACCATGAAAATCTACCGCATCGACGATGGCCGGTTACTGCATTCATTCTCCCTGGGACATCGTTCACCCAAGGGCGTCTGTTTCTTTGATTCTCAAACGGTGATTGTCAGTAACTACTGGGGCGCGTTATTGCGAATCGACCTGGTCAGTGGTGAGGTCCTGACCCGTCAGATTGCCGAGAACGGAATCAGTGCTGTAGCCCGCAGTGGCAATGAGTTGATCGCCGTCTCATATGACGGGGTTGCGTACCTTGTTCGCGCGGAGGACCTAAGTGTCGTCAACACGTTGCGCAGCATGACGCAACGATTGTATCCCAGCAGACTGATTCGACCGGCTGAGACGTCGGCCGCCGTGCCGAAATAGTCCTCGCAAGGTAAATATCAATGACGCGATTTGTCATACTGGCCGTTCCCCGGACGGGCAGCAACCTGTTATGCACGTTGTTGAATTCTCACCCACAGATTCTTTGCCATCACGAAGTCTTCAATCCGCAGGGTGTTTTCACGGCATTGGATTATCGTGGCCAAGCGCTGACAGTTGAATCGCTGCAACAGCGGGATGATGATCCGCTGGGGTTTCTTGATCGCGTTTGGCAGACCGGATCAGGCGACGCGAGCGTGGGATTCAAATGGACCCGCGGCCAAAACCTGGAGGTATTGAAGAAAGTGGTCGGTGAAACCGACGTGAAAAAGATCGTGCTCCGACGACGCAATCGCGTCAAGACTTTCGTTTCAGAAAAAATAGCCCAACAAACACAACAGTGGGAAGTCTATTCGCCGCTTGAACTGACAATGCCTCGACCCGTCATCCACGTCGACGAAGGGGAGTTGCTCGAACACATCGCAGGCAATCAGGATTTCTACGACCAGTTGTTGGCTGACCTCGCGCGTGACGATCAACCATATTTTCAAGTCGACTATGAATCGCTTCAGGATCACCGTGAAACGGCACGTCTGCTCGAGTTTTTGGATGTCCCCCGGGATGTTCTTCTGACCGCAGCGAGTGTCAAACAGAATTCAACCGATCTGCGAGATACGATCGATAACTTCTTCGAGCTTGTCTCGACCCTTCCGGATGAAGCACTCAGATCCGAGCTTCAGGATCGCGGATGGTAAAAGGCGTCAACCGTTGTTAAGACCAGTCGACGGTCCTCCACTGGGCACCTGCAAGATGGGTCGACAACCGGTTGCAAGGTACCTTTCGTCGATGGTGATTCAACCGGCCAAAAAACCGAATCAATCGACATTCTTTTTCAGGATGAGCGGATTCGCACAATGGGTCAACCTGAACGCATTTTCCGGCGCCCGGCAGGACCCGAAACGTTCAGGTTCTGTACTCCCTGCAGACGGCATAATCGGCAACGTCGTCATGCCTGTCGAGTCGCTTTGGCGGCGAATCGTTTGCAGATTGAGAAGGATCAATTATAGTCAACATATCGTTCGACTCATTTTCGGCAGCCAATCTTCGACAGCAGAATTCGGCCGGTAATCGTTTTGAAAAAATCAACACCTTGGAATCGGGACGAATTGCAATGCAACCAAAGCCAACATCGGCGAACAACGATCTTCGGCGCGGCGGGCCCCATTCAACCATCGACTTGTTAGAACTTTTCTGGCGGCGCCGAGCTTACCTCATTGCCAGCATGTTGCTGACGTCCATTCTGGGCGTGGTCTATTATCGACTGGCAACGCCAATGTACGAGTCGTCTGCGGACGTGCTGGTGGTCCAGAAACGACCGCAGGCGATCACAGGCGATCACCAATACGAATCTGGTTTCGAGGACTACCTCGCGACACACCTGGCCGTCATCGTCAGCCCGTTGATTGTCGAGCGTGCGATTGAGAGTTCCAATCTGGCGGCATTACCCAGTTTCGCCGACCTCGAATATCCTGAAGAGGAACTCGTCGATACCATTATCGAAAATCTCGAAGTCGAAGGTGGTTCCCGGGACCTGGGCGAAAATGCCGACAGTATCATGACGTTGGCATTTCGCTGCCGCGAACCCGATGACGCACCGATCGTGGTGCAGGCCCTGTTGGACAGTTACGAGGGATTTCATGATGAAGTCTACCGGGGAATGACTGACACCACGGTAAACTTGATCCGTCAGGCGAGTGACCTGCTGACCAATGACCTTGCCCAACAGGAGGAATCCTACAGTGAATTTCGCCAAACGTCCCCCTTGGTGGCCAGGGGAACCGAAGAAGTCAATCCGCTGCAAGACCGTTTGACGTCAATCGAGGTGCAACGATCAGAGCTGTTGCTTCGAAAAGCAGAAATTGAATGGCAATTATTGGCGATCGAACAAGCCAAGCAGGATGGCGGTGACGCACAACAGTTGTTGTCAATGATTACTGAACTGCGGCAGCAGGTAACCACCGACAATGGCACCCCCGCCGTTTCGACTGCCTTGGAAAACCAGTTGATTCAACTGTTGGACGACGAACGGGCGTTGCTGGAACACTATGGACCCAACCACCCTCATGTGCAAACGATTCGTCAGCGAATCGCCGACACCCGTCGTCTATTTGCCTTGCCTACTACCGCGCACATGTCAGCGCCGGAAACCAGTGTAGCACTGACGACGTCCGCCCCGCAGCGGGATCCCGTCGCCGTATACACCGAGTATTTGAAGCAGGAACTCAAACGACTTGAAATTTCAGAAGGCCTGTTGACCGTTCTTTACGATCACGAACACGATGCCGCCAAGGAACACAGCATTTTCCAACTGAAGGACGAGCGGTTTCAACGCAACATCCAGCGCACCGAGGCGCTATATGACGTGGTCATCAGCCGCTTGCAGGAGGCCAGCCTGATCAAGGACTTCGGCGGTTTCGAAACCCGTGTCATTGCTCCACCGATGTATGGCATGAAGGTCAGCCCCCGCCTCAAAATTATTTTGCCGGCCGCAGCCCTGGCCGGGATTCTATTGGGTTGCATGCTGGCATTCGTGGTCGAGCTTCGGGACGACAACTTTCAATCTTGCGAACAAATTCAACAACAGATGGGTGTGCCAGTCGTTGGTCAGATACCTCAATTCACAGCCGCCCGAACGTCCCGCGGGGCCTTGGCTGCCCGCAACGTCACATTGGCCCCGATGCTATGCTCGTTCCATCAACCACGATCGATGCCGGCCGAGTCTTTTCGGACGCTCCGTACAGCGTTGTATTTCAACGGCCAGGAAGGGACATCTCGCGTGACCCAGATCACCGGTGCCACTGCCAAAGACGGCGCAAGTACCGTGGCTGCAAACCTGGCGATCAGTTTGGCCCAGACCGGAAAACGCGTATTGTTGATCGACGCGGACCTGCACCAACAGGAACAAATCAAGTTGTTTGGCATTGCCCAACCTGAAACAGGCCTGGCCGCGATCGTTGCGTCGGATGTCGAACCTTCCGACGCAATCTGTCCGACCGCCGTCGAAAACCTCTGGCTGCTACCGGCAGGCCTCCTTCCGAACGGGCCGTGCGAGCTGTTTACCTCACCTCGATTTGGTGAATTGATCAATCTGGTCCGAGACTCGTACGACCATGTCTTGATTGATACCGAGCCTTTGCTGGTAGCATCCGATCCATCGGTCATCGCATCCCATGCCGACGGCGTCTTGCTGGCATTGGGGCTTGCACACGACAGCCGATTGCGAGCGATGCGGGCGAAGCAGATGCTGGAACGCATTGACGTGAACATTTTGGGGGTCGTGGCCAACCGCTTGAGTGGTGCACTCCTGACGCGACATCAAATGAAGCGGCAGGAAGATAGCCGGTCTCGCCAGGCTCGATCAGATTCGCGCGCCGTTCAGACCGTCGGCTAGCAGGACCAAGAGACTCACTTACGAAAGATTGCACCTGGGGACGATTGGTGAAGTTGATTGAATCATTTTTTGCAGATGATAAAAAGCGAACCCGGCGGAATCTGTTCGGAGTTTACGCCGGTGATGCGGTTTCGCTGCACGATCCCGATTTGCCGAAACACCGGCCTGATGCATGCGCGGAACCGCATCGGCCCTGCCGGGAAGTGTTACCAACGGGTTTTCCGGGGCGGTGGCAATTCTCGTTCCGGTCCCATGGCGTTCCGCAAGTGGAACACACACGACTCCCACCTGGGGCCGATTCAATTCGGCCTTCAAATTTTGTGCACTCCCTTGACTGTGCTCTGGCAGACATGAACAGGGAAAGCTCTTCCAAACCAACCTGTTGTTGAAACTACCCCCTTTCGAATTACGTGTTTTGCTCCGATGCCTGATCAACAACGACTGAAGCTGCTCGTCATTTCGATGATGTACGAACCAGATTGCGTGGGAATCGCAGCGATCGCATCGGACATGTGCGCGGCGCTTGCTGAACGCGGGCACGACGTCACGGTCTTCACGACATTTCCCTATTATCCAGAATGGAAACTCAAAGGCCCCGTCAATCGCTGGCGAATCAAACAGGAGTCGATTCGTGACGTCGACGTCAGGCGCCACCGAATATTTGTTCCTTCTGATCCCTCCCGCCTGTTTCCACGTTTGGTTCACGAACTGACCTTTCCGATCAGCTTGTTACGGAGTCTTTTCTATCGCAAACAATTCGATGTCGTCATGGTCTTTTGTCCACTGATCGGCGGGATGGTATTTGCGGTCCTGCGCAAGTGGTTGTTCCGTGACCCGTTGTGGATAAACATTCAGGACATTCCCGTCGAGGCAGCAGCGGCCAGCGGCATCATGAGATCCAGCATGCTGTCCCGCGTGGCCACGAGGGTGCAAAAATTCCTTTTTAACCGGGCCGATGTTTGGAGCAGCATCTCGCCGGACATGGTTCAGAAACTGGAAACGATCAAGACTACGGAAATGCCGATCCACCTTTGTCCGAATTGGCTGACCGGTCCCCTGCAGGAACAGATTCGTCAGGTGCCCGACAAAGCTCAGCCGGTCTCTCAACGACCGACCCAGTTGCTTTATTGTGGAACCATTGGGAAAAAACAGGGACTGTTGCAATTCTGCCAGCGTCTGAGTCAATGTGATGGTGAATTTCGATTTCAGATTCGCGGTGAGGGCAGCGCAGCGGATGCCGTACGGCGGTGGGTGGAAACTTCTGGTGACCGCCGGTTCGAATATGACAAGCTGTTGTCACAAACGGAATTCGTTGCCGCGATTCATGCTGCCGACTGGTTTGTGATTCCACAAAAATCAAGCACGGGCTGCCCGTTTTTTCCCAGTAAACTCATTCCTTCCATTTCCATCGGCACTCCCATCCTGGCGATTTCCGAAGACTCGGGGCCATTGGGACATGAAGTTACCAAACACGGACTTGGCCTGGTCGTTCCCTGGTCGCAAGTGGATCGGTTGACAATCGATCTGGACGTATTCCGGCGGGATCCTGCCAGGTTCGCGAATCTGCAGGCAAACTGTATTCGACGTGCCCAGGCCTTCAGCCGTGACGTTGCCATCGACAATTTTGAAGCGTTACTGCAGGAACAGTGTTGTCGAGCCGGCGTGGAATCGCTGGAATCAATATTGCCAGAGCAGTCCAATGGCCGCGTGCCAACCGCGTGACTGGCTGGTTTCCCCGAAAGCCAGTGCTGCCAGACAACTTGAATATTGAATTCGCCGCTTTGGCACCAGGTCAGGGTCCGCACGACAACTGGATCGTCCGCAAGGTAAGTATGAATTGGGTATGTTGATCGCAAACAAATCGACCGACGAAACACAACTGCAACCGGGGTACACAATTTATGTGACACCGGACTGCACGGATAGTGCCGTGCAAAAACGAGCCCATGGCTTTCTCGATGCCGGTATGAACCTGATCAGTTTCAGCTTTCGGCGAGCTCGATACAACGTGGAATTTGTGCCGGACTGGCCCAACGTCGAGCTCGGAATCACAACCGAACGTCGATTGATCAAGCGGATCATTATCGTTCTTCGATCACTTTGGGTGATCTATGGTTACCGTCGCACCTGGCGCGAGGCCGACTTGCTGTACGCCCGCAATCTTGACCTGGCTTTGCTCGCATTGATCGCCAAAGCCATGACAGGGTGTCCGGCGCCGTTTGTATATGAAGTTCTGGATGTCCACCCGGCCACAACGGAACCGGGCGTCCGCGGGATCCTGTTGCGATGGCTGGAAAGACGGGTTCTGGCCCGGTGTCAATTACTCGTCGTCAGTTCCCCCGCCTTCCTGCTGAACTATTTCCATCCAACCCAGGGATACCAGGGCGAATCATTCCTGATGGAGAACAAATGGCCGAGCGCCCGGATGTCCGCGCTCAAACGCAAAGTCCCCTACGAACTGACGGCACAAGAACCGATCTGGACCATCGGTTGGTTCGGAAACATCCGCTGTCAGAAGAGCCTGGAGATTTTGACTGAATTGGCTGACACGTTTCCTGAACGAGTGCAGATTTATATCCGCGGATGTGCATCCTTGCTGGGAGATCAGCAGCTGATGGATGTGATTCGCGGGCGTAACAACATGATGTTTGAAGGCGAGTATTGCGCTCCCGGGGACCTGCCGACCATTTATTCGAAGATTCACTTCAATTGGTGCGTCGACTTTTGTGAAGGCGACAACTCTCGTTGGTTGTTGCCAAACCGACTTTATGAAGGCGGATATTTCGGAATTCCAGCGCTGGCGATCGGCAACCACGAAACCGGACGCATCGTGCGAAACCGTGAATTGGGGATTTCACTGGAAACGCCTGTGGTCGAACAACTGGGAGAAGTAATATCGAAAATGACTCACGCGGAGTACGAGCAACTGCGGAGTCGTATCGAATCCCTGCCCGCGTCGCTTTTCGTTGACACCGGAGACCTGGCCCAGCTTTCGCGGAGCTTGTCCAAGGGAGACCTTGGCAGCGGTACATTGCGACGGGGCGAACAGATCCACCCTGATACCGCCCGGGAAGGTCGTTGACATGGAACTGAAGTTTTTGAACTATCGAAACGAACTTCTGTTTGCATGCCTCCTGATGGCATTTACCGCAAGTGTTGTTTACGACACGTTGTTGATCATTCCAATGGAGGGGTTAAGGACCGTTGTGGCCGCCGCGACGGTCGCCTGTTTCGCCGCGATTATCATCTTGGCACGTTACCCCCAACGCGTCGTTCAGCCGGCGTTATTGGCGGCCTGGCCGTTGCATTTGTTTACAATCTGTTTTCTGGGGGTGTCCTGGTGCTTTCACAACGGCGCCCAACTGGGTTCGATTATCGCCTATACAATTGTGGCCTACGCCACCTACTTGCTCGTGCCGATTTGCCTGTTGCTTGATCGTCGATTGTTTGTCGGGTTCGTGAAATTGGTGGCGATCGGCAGCGCTCTATTGGCCCTGCCTTCGTTCGTTGGTGCCATGGGAATCAACTCCATCCTGGGTATTCCACTGAGCAACAAGTACTCTTATTCCAACTTTTCCGGCATCATTGCCAGTGGCGGCGTATTCGAACACCCGGAGGGGCATGCGTTGCAGATGGCGGTGGGGTTGATGTGTTGCTACTACGCGATGCGCAAGTCGGGTAGTCTGTGGTACGCAATTTGCCTGGTCATGGTTTTGGCCGGGCTAATCGTGTCCCAGGGGAGGGGAGCAATTTTCGGCGTGGCAATTGCTGTCGTTTTCTGTTGCCTGCCGGAATTGTTTCGTCGATCCCGTCCGGTGTTTCTGGGCAGTCTCGCCCTCTGTCTTGTATTTCCCTTTCTGATCTGGCCTCAAATCGGCAAAGTCCCCGGCGTTTCAGATTACTTGCGGATGGAGCGTGGCCTCTCCGGGCGTGATGTGGCCTGGCTCTATGCGTTTTCGCTGGTCGAAGAAAAACCATGGACCGGCCACGGCTTCGAGACATCTTCCGAATTATCCAGGCAGGGGAGGAAATTACTGAGAAAAAGTGGCTATAGCGGAGCTGGCACGACGTTTCATAACACGTTCATCACCAAGGCCGTGGAACTGGGTTTGATCGCGGCGTTCAGTTACGCGCTGTTGTACATTGTTCCGCTGGTTCGGATTTGCAAACCGACGGATCTTGTGCTTGAACAACAACTGGTTCGCAACATCCTGGTGCTGACACTCACGGCATCGCTGTTTCGTGACTATAATATTGGGGGTGTCAGGTCGACTTCCCTGATGGTCGCGGTTTTCTGGGGACTGGCAAATCTTTGGCCGCTGGCTTCCGAATTCGAGCAGGCGTTTGAAAACTCCGTGGATCATCAAATGCTGCCGGAAGATACGACGGAGCCGGTAAGCGGTGGCTTGTTGAGAATCCTTGACCAACGTGGAAGTTGAGTTGTGATCTTGTCCTCCAGTCACCAGTTCGAACGAGCAAACGTGCCTCGAAATCCCGTTGAAGAAACCGGACAGGAGCAGCATTCGCTCAGGTCGGCAACTGCTCAGTTGATCAAGGAACTGGTCTGGGGATTCGTTCGCTTCCGGCCCAAAAAGAAACCCATTTGCCTGTATTCTTCGCGGCGCAGTGGCAGCACGATGTTGATGCAGATCATCGGCGCAAATCGCGGTGTCATGTTCAGCGATCAACCGTTTGGGATGTACTCGATCAGTTCCGCCAACATCAACCGCTTGCCCGTGTTTGCCTACAGTCAAATCGCCTGCCCGGATGAAGACGAAGCAGCCATACTTCGCAACTACTTTCAGAGGCTGATCAATGGCCAGATCCGGGCCAATACTCCGTGGAAATTCTGGACTCGCGATTTCCATTTCTTCAATGACCGAATTTGTCTGAAAATCACGGATGCCAAGGCAATCATCGATTGGATCAGCCGACAATTCGATGTGAACACGGTCGTATTAACTCGCCACCCGATTTCCCAGGCGCTCTCAGTTGCCAACAACCGTTGGCTGACGACCGGAAAAGGGCTCCTCAAAAACTCGGATTTTGTTAAGCAATGGCTGACCGTCGAGTTGGAAGCGATGTGTTGGGATCTGTATCGTCACGGAACCGAACTGGAAGGGCGGATTGTCGATTGGGCGCTGGAAAACCGGGTGCCGTTGGCGCTGTTGCCCGAAAGGCCAGATTGGCTATTCGTCAGTTACGAAGATTTGATCGTTCATACACCGGTCGTCATCGATTATCTGGCAGACAAATTGCATCTCGACGATCGACAGGCCATGACAAGGCAGGCGATTCTCCCCTCTCGATCGGTCAGGGGTGCGAGTAGTTTGGAGAGGCAACAATTGATTAATCAACGCAATCAGGATCGACTTGTGGATTGGTGGCGGGAAAAAATCAGCAAGGACGAACTTCTGGCCTGTTTTCGCATCCTGGATCGGTTTGGCATCGACCTTTATCTTCCTGACGCCAACCTCCCGAATCACCAGCACATTGGGCGCGGAGGATTCGCGTGAAACTGGGAATCAACCTTGAGGGCAGGGCAAGAACGAGGTCAGGCTCATGACGACGGCCGAGCATCAGCAAGCGACGCGGAAAACGATCCCGCGAGTCGCAGTCATCGGTTGCGGCGCAGCGGCCCGGGAATTCTGCCTGCCGGTATTGGCGAAATACCCCGATTTCCGCCGCTTCGTCGTCCTCGTCGATAAATCACCTGCGCAGGCGCAATCCGTAGCAACGGAATTCGGGATCCAAAACCATTGCACGGACTTCCGATGTTTGCCGTTTGAGGTGGATGCCGCCATCGTAACGACGCCTCACCATCTGCATGCCGAACAATCGGTTTTCTTCTTGCGACAAGGCAAACCTGTATTCACGGAAAAGCCTCTGGGAATGTCGGCCGGGGAAGTCTCACAGATGCTCACGGCAGCTTCAACCGGTGGAACGACGCTGATGGTCAACAATTGTCGTCGGCTTTTTCCGGCCTATCGCCGTGTCCAGGAATTGCTCGGTTCCGGGGAGTGCGGCGAGGTACTAAACCTCCGAATCAGCGACGGAAGTCCGTTCGAGTGGAACAGTGTGTCCGATTTCTACCTCAAAAATCCACCGCAGGCCAAGGGGGTTTTTCTCGACCGTGGGGCGCACACCGTCGATGTTGTTTGCTGGTGGCTGTCTGGTCGTCCACATGTCATACAATCTCAATCCGACTCGCTGGGCGGTGCCGAGGCCCTGCTGAAGGTGCAAATGGCACTTGGCCAGACTGCCGTTGAGCTCGCCTTCAGCCGCATCTACAAGCTCGAGAATTGCTATTCCGTCGAATGCGAGAATGCCACGATAACCGGCCGGTTATTCAACTCGACGAAATTCGAAATTCATCGACCGGGCCAGGTCGAAACAATCCACGCCGGCAAACCGGCGAAATACCACGAGTACGCCTGGCAACTGCTGGATAACTTTATCGAAGTGGTTCAGGGCATTGCACCACCATTGTTCACCGCCAACGACGTTGCCGCGTCCATCGAACTGATTGACGAAACCTACCAGAACGCGAAACCATTTAAGATGCCCTGGTACGACAACGACCCCAATCTGGCGCTGCTACGGAGCAGTTCAATCACCGACCTTCGGTGATCCACTACGTTTTTGATCGAGTCGAGCACATGCAAAAAATACTGGTCACGGGTGCCACGGGATTTGTCGGCGCGTGGGTCGTCGAGAGCTTCCAGCTCAGCGGGATTCCCGTGCGGGCAGGTATTCGGAGTTGGACCAGCGCTGCGCGACTGGCGCGCCGGGCCGTTGATATCGTTCCCTGTGATGTCTTGTCCAAAACCCAATTGCGTTCCGCGATGGAAGGTTGCGATGCGGTCGTCCATTGTGCTGTCGGAAATGAAGCGGTGACTGTCTCGGGCACTCAAAACGTATTGGCAATGGCTCATGAAATGGGGATCCGCCGAGTCGTTCATCTCAGCTCCGTGGCGGTGTATGGTAACGCAACGGGCGTCGTCGACGAGAACCGGCAAAACAATGGGCGCGGGAATGCGTATGCCAAACGAAAAATCGCCGCCGAGTTGATTTGCGAAAAATTCATTTCGCGCGGTACTCCGATCGTTGTTCTTCGCCCCACGATTATTTATGGTCCGTTTAGCTATGCCTGGACCGTTAGCTTCGCAAACCGATTATGGTCGGGACACTGGGGGACCTTTGGAAAGGCCGGAGAGGGGAAATGCAACCTGGTTTATGTGACAGATGTTGTCCAGGCAATCTACCGGGCTCTTCAACCGGAAACTGCGCCTGGCGAGGTATTTAACGTCAACGGAGAAGAGATCATCACCTGGAATGATTACTTCGTTCGATTTAATGAAGCGCTTGGTCGTCCACCGCTGCGGACATTGAACGCATGGCCCATCGCGGTCAAGAGTCGGTTGTTGTCGCCCGTTCGCGTCGCCGGCAGATTCGCGCTGACGCGCTTCAATGACACATTGATGAGCCTGCATGCAAAAAGCTCGCTGGCCGCCAAGTACATGAAAGTCACCGAGTCGTCATTGAAACTGACGCCCACCAATGACCAACTGAAACTCTACGGCATGGACGTCCATTACCCTATCGAAAAAGCCTGTAAAGAACTGGGGTACCGACCCCAGGTTGGGGTGACCCAAGGTCTGGAATTTGGGGTTGCCTGGCTTCGACAACATGGCCTCCTGTACTGAATTACCCCAAAAAATCCCCTCTGGACCCGATTCAGGACAGTTTTTTGTGTCAGGTGTCCCGTGGGACCCATTTGAATTGAAAAAAAACCTTCGCTTGTGGCTGTTTTCATGGTAAAATGCCGACCTAGCGACTCGCGCCGGGCGAGAAAAAAATCATCAAATTCCGCTGCGAAGCGCTGGACGGATGTTTCATACTCGACGAAGTGATGTCAGAATTCAGCATGTTGATGGCGAGACATTGGTGCTTGATGACGAGAACGGATACATCCATCAACTGAATCCCACGGCAACTTGGATTTGGAATCAGTGCGACGGCAAGTCAACGACAACGGAGATCGTCCAGCGTTTGGCGCAGGAATTTAATGTGGAAGATGTTGTGGCAACGAAAGATGTCACCGACGTCCTCCAGAAGTTACGTGATCTTAAACTGTTACATGAGTGAGATTGGAGTACCAACTATGACCGAGCAATCATCGAGAAGAGGTTTTTTCAAAAAAGTGACTTATGTGGCGCCTCTGATCCTCACGTTAAAGGTCACTCCGGCCCGCGCTTCGAATGGTTCTGGTGGGAACTGTGGATCGGGTGGTCATCGTCGTCGTCGTCATCGAAATCATCACAACGGCCAAGGGCGTGGCGACGGAAGAAACGATGATTAACGACCAGTCGGGCATCGTGGGCCGCCGGTAATTTCACACGACTGGCCCTGTTTTCGCCAGTTCATTCACGGCTCGAAATCGAGTCGGGCTATGTCATCTCTACCTGCAAAAAATCTCTAGGCAAATAGGTTTGTACGACTTGTTCTACCGCATGCTCGGCGTGAACGTTGCAGCGCAGTGCCCGGATCCGGAATTGCGAGAACTGGTTCAATCCCACTGGGGCTTTCTGGCTGTTGATCGAACGGAGCCCGATCTAAGCTATGCCATATCTCGTGACGAAAATTCCACCAGGATTTCGATCGCGAGCCCCGGGCAACAGATGATATGGACGACCGACGAAGGGCAGTTCTTGTACGAACTGGAAGGAGCCGCAAATATTGCTTTGCAGTTGATTCGGCGGGATCTTTATTTCCTCCACGCTGCCGTTGCCGAAGTCGAGGGAAAGGCCGTTCTGTTTGTTGCTGAATCCGGAGGCGGCAAATCAACAACTCTATGGGGCATGCTGCATCACGGTTGGGGCTATTTGAGCGATGAACTTGCACCAATTGATCTGTCCTCCATGCGAGTCCACGCCTACCCGCGGGCCCTTTGTTTGAAGCGACGGCCTCCGCAGGCCTACCCGCTTCCCGAGACGACGGTTGAAACGCCAAGAACATTGCATGTGCCAGCCCGACAACTTCCCAGGGTGTCGCGGATGGAATCGTGTCCCTTGTCCGCGATGTATTTTGTAAGGCATTGTCCCAATGCCAGCACCCCTGTCATTCGTACGATTAGCGCTGGCGAGGCAGGCGCGCGGCTGTATGCGAATACGCTGAACCAACTTGCCCACGCCAATGCCGGTTTGGATGCGGCCGCCCTGATCGCCAAGAACGTACGCAGTTTCGCACTCGATTCCGCCGATCTTGCTGCGACCTGTACAATGGTCTGTTCTCATTCGAGTCAGTTCGCCGACGACTAGGTTGGGGACAGACCTGGCTGCGTTCCCGCCTCGACCTACCGCGACGCCGGAACATAGTTGACGCCGGCAGAACCCGCACCGGTACTTCCCGCGAAGACTCGGAAGAAGACATTGAAGTTGAAGACGTCGTTGACGTAACGAGCCACGGACTCGCCCCTGGTTTCCTGCAGGATTAACACATCATCCGGATGGACGAGAATGCGTTCGCGGGAGTCTTCCAGAGCGCGATTCAAATCCACACTGATGGGAATCTGACCTCCGTTGGCCGTTTTCCGGATGACGGTCAATGCACTCGGGTTCGGGTTGCCGATCCCCTGCTGGATTAGCCGACCGGTGAAGTTGCTGCCTCCAAACGCACCGTTGACCATTGTACCTCTGATCTGCGCCACGGCTTCAACAACATCCAGGTCATAGTCACGGGGCAACGTCTGTTCTCCCGCAGGCAACAACCCGCCGGTATAGAACAGTTCCTGGACGCGAGCTTCCAGCAGAACAACGTCGCCATCATGCAGAATTGCATCCTCCGGCGCAAACGGGAGCGGTTCGCCTGACGACCATCGGACCGGGATGTAGTCGGTCTTGACATCCAACTCCGAAAGCGCGGCACGCTCATTTCCCGGTTGCAAGTTCGGCAACGTCGAACTCAAAGCCGGATTGGACTGCCCCCCCCGAAAAATAAAGACTCCGGCAAACGTATCCAGGCCCGGTAATCCACCGGACTTTGCCAGTGCATTGACCACGTCGTTCTCGTAAGCGCGCAGATCAACAATGTGTCCTGTGCCCTGTTTGAGGTTGTTCCCCGAGATGTCGCCACGACCACCAGCCGAGAATCCTCCCACCTCCTGACGAAACACCAGGACGCGAACCTGCCGGGGTTGCATGAGTGTGATCAATACGGACTCACGGCCAGGTTGCAGAATTCCTTTGTCGAGATAGGCTGCACGAATTCGCTCGTTCGCCTTTTCCAGTGTCAAACCGTCAAGTGAAATGGGTTCGATCAACGGCAACGCCAGCGAGCCGTCATGTCGGATCGTGACCGGATACCCCAGCGACGGTGGCAACCCCGCACCCAGCGGATCGATCTGAGAAGGAAAATACACCGGCGGCGTGGGTAGCGGTTGATCGGCCTGGGTCATCGGAAAGACTCCCGCAACAAACACGCCAATGACGTCGCCGGCAGCCAGGACATAGTCATCCGGTTTCTGTTGACCCAGCAGCGATAGCGGAATGGTCTGCATTTTCTCCCGAGTTGGTGAGCACAACACATCGTCCGGCAACAAACGAACGGGAATCCCGTTGAGCACCGGGTTCGTCAATGACGCACAACCAGAGGTCAGGCAAGCAAAGATCGCGATGCATAATCCGATCGTTGCGCGCATCGATAGATCCGGTTTCCTGTGTCTTTCCTGTTCGAATGTTTGGTTGTTTCGCATCATTGGCGTTTTTGTATTTTGGTTGTGAGCAACTGGAAAAACGCGCCTCTTGTCATTGGAAAGAGAGATTTTCGACTTGTGGTATCACTCGATTTTCGTCGGCGGCGGAACGCGGACAGGATACCCGCCAAAAGCAACAGATTGATTGCACCGATCGGCCATCGTCGCCGCACGGTTGTATTGGGAGTCCACTTGTCCGTTGTATCATGTTTGCCTGTCGACTCGACTTCGGTAAACGAGGCGAGAGCCACTTCTGGCAAATCGTCGACATCCGGAATTGTTTCGGCCGCTAGAGAAGATAACCGTTGCGAAGCCGCCAAAGATGTCGCCGGCATCTTGGCCAAGTCCATTGAGTCACTCGGCGGCACTACCATCGATGTGTCGTCGGTGCCACTGGCCGAGGTGGATTCGCGGTCCAACATCCCGCTTTCCGGCAACGGGGGAAGGCTTTTGAAAGGCGTTTGTTTTTCCCCTTCGAACAGGCTATTCCCTGAAACAGGCTGGAACGCTTGAATGGGCGAATTTGATTGTGCGCGTAACGGAGGGAGTTGTTCCAAACCAAGCGAGTCTCGATTCGCCGTGGAAATTGATTGAATTTCGAACGCTGAAGGCTCGATTGCAGGCACGAATTGCGAATTCGAACCAGTCCCGCTTGTCGGGTCCCAGTCGTTTGGATTGCTGGAGTCCAACAAAGCGATTTCCTCATCCGGGGGCAACAACTCTCCCTCGATCGGTAGGGCTGGAAATGGCAGGGCGTTGTTGACAGGAGGTTGAGCAACAACCGGATCAACTTCGGCAACCAGGAGGTTGTTCGCTGTATCTTCTCCTTCGATCTGGCTCCGTTGGGACGCGACAGACTCTGCAGTCCCGAAGTCAGACACCTGACCAAGGTACAACGGCAGTTTGTGATTTATCAACACGTCATTCAGTTGAACCGTCACGCAATCGCGGTATCCTGAGGCACGCGCAACTGCCGCACCATGTTGAAATCCTCTGAACCAATCCTGGGCTGCCTGGTAACAATTTTGGTTTCGTGATTTCCAATACGGACGCGGCGGCAGCGGTGGAGGATTGCCATTGCCACCATACATCAGATAATCGACGAAACCGGCTTCGAATCCGCATTCCTCGTCGACCGAAAACGGATCGCAGGCATAATTGTCGGATTCAGCCCGGGCAACCACTCGAGCTTTTTCCAATTCCACCCGCGCAAGCTTGCGGAATTGATGACGCTGCCATTTTTCGTTGCGGTGATTATTGTATTGTTTTGGTTGGACAAACGAAGTTTGCCACAGATTATGACTCAGTCCACAACCTGTACAAAGGAAGCAAAGCGCGTACATCGTGAGTAGGATTTTGGCTTTCATCGCCGCAGACAACTTTGGGTTCAAACCGAAAATTGGACGGAAATCCGCAAAGGTCAGGTTCGCTGTTTCATTTGCGATCAGACAACACATCGAACTGTGACTGTCGAAGCTCCGCAACGACGAAGCTTCGGCGACTCTCTGAGTTATTCCTATCGTATCGGTTCGGCAAACTTTGCCGGTTGTCCCCATTGTTTCCGTCGTTTTTTTCCCAATTCGTGATCGACACCGAAATTCACACGAGCAAGCACTTGCTTCCTGGCTGGCCGACCCCTAGTGAAAAAGTCCCCGTCGGTGCAATTCCTCACGCAAACTTGCCGAATTACGAAAGTGAATCGCGGGCAATCCGGTCGCCTCGGCAGCCCGGCAGTTGGCAATGCTATCATCGATAAGCAGACAGTCTTCGATCTCCCGGTTGAGGTTGTTGGCGGCGTTCAGGTAAGCTGCGGTCGCTGGTTTACGGAGGCCAGTCAGGCAAGAGACAAACGACCAATTCAGGTATCGAGAAAGCTTCAGTTCGTCTTCGATCGTTCGATACCAGATGGGATAGTTGGATAGCGCGTGGATTTCAAATCCTTGGCGGCAGAGGCATTCCAATAATGGTTCGGCGCCATCGATCCAACGGTACGCTTTCCGCACGGCGTCAAGGAATGCGGGATGATCGAAAGCACGGCCATCCGCGAAATAAATGCGAAGGAACTCGGCTTCATCGATCTCCCCGGTCTCGAAACGAGACCAGGCCGTGACATGTTTTTGTGACAGCAGTTCCAAGGGACTAAGTTCAAAGAAGTCGGGAATTTCCCGATTAAACGGGTTATAGACCAGGGTGTCCATCACGTCGACAAGAATCACTGGTTGCATCGGCGAGTTCTCTAATGGTGATTCCGGTTCTGCGGGAGGCAACGGCGCGATTCGGCCGAATTACATTGCCATCGAACAGCTTGAGTCTGGGTCAATGAATGTCCATTCTGACTTTCCATTCTGACGTGCGATTCTCCGGTAGAGACCCGATATCCGAAAGGACCTCACCTTCCAAATGGAAATGTCCAGTCCTTTCGTGACTGGATAAAACACCTGGCGATCGAACTCCCGGAACAAATAATTGCAGCCCTTTTGGCCGTGAATTATACTGGCTATTACTCGTCTATTGAAAGATTCCTCTCGTCATGCGGCGGAGCAGGGGGTTCGTGCTGGATGGTGACCCCAATTTCAGTGACACGTCGTCGACGGGGAAGTCAGATATTTTCGGCCTGGGCTTCCAATTGTCGTTGTCTGTTACGATCTTGAAGCAACCCACCAAAAGACCAACCTCATTGAGAGAACGTCAGAACCGCCGCGGCCGGCCAGTCCAAAAAATATACAGAGCGTAATTGTGAAGCTGCCAGGTGCAAACACGACAACTTGTAACGAAGACGAGTTACTGATTTGCTGTG
>JAHEBQ010000074.1 GCA_024642205.1 Planctomycetaceae bacterium
AACTGACGCAAACAAGATGCCTGTCCTTTTAACTTCGAACAAACTGCAAAAGAGACTTGGGAAACGCCTGTCCTCTAGAGATGTTGGGATTGATCGAATGCGAAACCTAAATCCCAGATTATGCTGGTTTGGTTGCATTCGGGATCGGGAAATTGGAATGAGACTTTGGAACTCCCGGTTCGACCGAATCTGATTTACCGATAACGACGATTCCGGATTCGGTAACAGTAAACCCCCGGGCTCGGTCGAACTCATGATCGACGCCGACGATTGCGCTTTCCGGGATCTTGACATCCTTGTCGATGATTGCACGACGCACGATGGCATGACGTCCGACTTCCACGCGATCGAACAGTATCGAATCCGAGACTTGGGCATAACTATTGACTCGAACTTCGGGCCCAACAATGCTACGCTCGACTCGACCACCGGAAACGATGGAACCAGGACAAACAATGCTGTCGGTGGCCATCCCCACTCGTTCGACACCATCGTCACTTCCGAATACGAACTTCGGAGGTGGGAAACCGCCTTGATGCGTTCGAATGGGCCAATGCTGGTCATACATGTTAAGCATCGGGTCGACATGAACGAGATCCATATTGGCGTCGTAGTAAGCGTCAATCGTACCAACATCGCGCCAATAGGCTTGGCTTTTGCGATTCTCGTCCCGAAACGGAAAGGCAAATACTCGGCAGCAATCGATTATCGACGGAATTATATTCTTGCCAAAATCGTGAGAACTTTCCGACGAGTTGGCGTCTTTCAAAAGCTGTTCAAACAGAAACCGAGCGGTAAACACATAGATTCCCATGCTGGCCAGGCAGTTATTTTCATCACCGGGGACTCCCTTGGGGTCGCTCGGTTTTTCTTCAAAACCGACCAACCGGTTTTCCTCGTCGACCTCCATGACACCAAACGATCTTGCCAAATCTCGATCCACGTTCAGCGCTGCAACCGTCAAGTCGGCATTCATCTGTTGATGATATTCAATCATCGCCCGATAATTCATTTTGTAAATGTGATCTCCAGCCAAGATCAACACATACTGCGGCCGTTCTTTTTCCAACGCATAAATGTTCTGATAAACTGCATCGGCCGTGCCTTGATACCACTGTTCGTCGATTCGCTGTTGCGGGGGAAGGACATCGATAAATTCACCGAGTTCGGAACAGAAGTACTTTCGCCAACCCGTGTTGATGTGCCGATCAAGGCTCATCGCTTTGTATTGCGTCAGAAGCAGCAGTTTCCGCAGTCCACTGTTGAGGCAGTTGGAAAGAGCGAAATCGACGATCCGATAGCCTCCACCGAATGGAACCGCCGGTTTGGCGCGATCGCGCGTCAGTGGTTCGAGTCGCGCGCCTTTTCCGCCCGCAAGAATGACCGCCATCACGTTCTTCACGAATTGCCGCTCCTTGATTGAGGTCACATAACAGGTGTTCGCCGTCCGACAAGATGTCAAATCGTCGGAGCTAAGAAAACGCAACCCAATGACGGGTTGCTGATTCACAATTCTACACTTTGTGTTGGTTCATATGAAGATGGAATGGTGTCAACGACGCCGTGGCTTCGGAGAGCCAGGAACGCGCGGAATTTGCACGTAATCGTCCAACATTTGATCGTTGAGTTGCCTACAATGCGTTAACTCAATTCGTATACCAAGAATCGCTCTTTGGACGACCCGAATATCATGTATGCCGAAGTTCAATTTATCGAGCAATCGGCCCCGACCTATTGCCCGGTCTCATTTATCATTCCCGCTCACAACGAAGAAAAGTACATTGGAAAGACAATCCAAGCGATTCACGATGCGATCGAAGAATCCGACATTCTGGCGGAGATTATCGTCGTTAACGACGACTCAAGTGACGACACCGTACGGATCGCAAGCGAACTGGGCGCGCGAACGATAGATGTTTCATTAAGAAACATCGGAGCGGTACGAAATGCAGGTGCGAAGATCGCGTCCAACGAGTGGATCGTGTTTGTTGATGCGGACACCCTAATTCCCGGCAAGACGCTGATTGAATCACTCAATTGCCTCGCTAGCGGGTGCGCGGGCGGTGGCGCGCGGGTCGTGATTGATGAAACGCAGCAGTTGTTCTGGGCTAAACGCGTAATGTATCTCGCGGTTGTTCTAGGGTGGCAGATCATCGGTGGTTGGGCTGCCGGCTGTTACATGTTCTGTCGCAAAGACCTGTTTGATTCGTTCGGCGGCTTCGACGAAGAGTATTTTGCGGGGGAGGAGTTGTTTTTCAGCCGACAACTCAAGCGGCAAGGTCGATTTCGGTTGGTGCGCAATCCGGTGGTCACGTCGGCTCGCAAACTGCACCGGTACTCGACCTCCCAGTTGGTGCGTTTTATTTTGGTTCCCTTGCTGAATTTTCGTTCCATGTTTCGGTCGAGATCCGGTCTGGAAATCCTCTATGAAGACCAGCGATAGGAGATGACGGATTGTCAGACAGGTTCGGTGAGCAGCTATTTTGGAGGGGTTAAGGAAGCGGAATATGTGCCGAAGTTGTTTTTTTTTTCGAAAAAAGCGGCGTTTTTCAGCCTTTCCGGTCGTTCCGATTAGTTCAATTGGCGCCGGTTAACCACTCAACCAGGGAAATCTAGAAAGTTGCGTTGTTTCCGCCGATGATTAGACAAAAGGATTGGTCGAGTTAGAATATTACGTGAGCTTCGGCTCAATCGCCCTCAACGTGTTTTGCAGCGCTGGTTCCATGAGCTTCATTCACATTCAACTATTGACGCGGACATTCGTCTTGTCAGTTGCGATCGGATTGTTCGTTACTGTAAGTTTTGCCGATGAGGTCGTCCTTGACGGTAGGCGAGACTCCAAAGTTACGGTCGGCGACTTTGACTGCTCAAAGTGCCCAAGACCGGCAAACAGGATGTTAAGCCTGTTTGATGGCCATGATTCAAGCAGCCTGACCGCAGGCCAACTTTGGCGATTCTATAATTCGCAGGGTGTCAACTCTCTAGATCGCTTGACACTTTGTCTTGACATCGAATCAGATGGAAGACTGGAAACGGCTGGAATCAACTCGATCGAGTTGAAAATTGAAGATCCTTCCAATTTCGGCAAGCTGTTGACCGATGTAAGCTTGAAGAATAATTCTTTGAGCATCCCAATCTATGACATCGTGCCATTCAGACCGGAAGCCAATCTTGAAATCGAACTCGGCTACGATTTCATGCAGCGGTTTTCCGCCGAAAGCAAGGAAAAAATCTCGCTGAACGTGACTGGCGATGCAAGTTCCAATCCGGTTGTTTCCGTTCAAGGCGTAAGCGATGACCGTTTCTTTTCCTCGATGATCAATACGATCGCATTAAGCGCGTTCGCCGTTTTCTGGGCCTTTGTCTTTATCGCTCTTTATCGATACACGAAACCCCAGATCAAGGCGCCGGAACCACAGAATGTTGCTCCACCAAAACGTCAGGCGCTTTCTGCGTAAACCGTTGCCTGGCGGAATCCTGATCGGCGGACCATTGAGTCGATTTTCAGTTCAGGGGCCCGTCAACAGGTTGAGTCAGGTGACAGCCGCGCGCGTTCGTCGCAGCAATGGTTGTTATTCCTGCAGTTGTGGCCCCAGAATTCAGATTTTGTTCAGGAATATCTGGAAATACCACACGACTTGAAAACACGCCAGTCAGGATTATCGATTGCGTTGTCGCACCGCCTCGTACATCATGACCGAAGCCGTAACTGACACATTCAGGCTGTCCGCCCTACCCTTCATCGGGAGTTTCACAGCCGTGAATCCTGACCGATTCCACTGCTCGTCGAGGCCATACGCTTCGTTCCCCAGGACGATTGCCGTTTTACCGGTCAAATCACATTGGTAAAAGTCGCGGGCATTTTCCAAAAAGGCAGTATAGACTTGAAACTGGTTTTTTCTGAGCCAGTCTTGCACTTGATTTGACGAACCGGTCGCCAATGGAATATTGAAAACCGTACCCGTGCTGGCGCGAATCGAGTTAGGGTGGAAGACATCGGTAAGCGGGTCGGCGCAAATCACGGCTGAAACGCCACAGGCGTCAGCCGTTCTGACAATTGCGCCAAGATTCCCAGGTTTTTCGATTTTCTGCAAAACCAGGACCAGCGCCGAGTCTGGGGATCCCGTAAACACCGGGTCCATGTTCTCCAATTCTGTGGCGGGACGGGCTGCCACGCCAACGATGCTATCGCTCCGGTCTCCATAGGTGACTTTCTCAAACACTTTGTCATCCAGACGTGTCAACCGTGTTGCCTTGCCAGCCGTTTTCGTTTCGAAATTTCGGACTAACTCGTCTAATACGCTGTCGGCAAAATAGACTTCATCGAAAGCAACGCCGGCGTCGATCGCGCGTTCGACTTCCCGAATTCCGAATACGATTATCCGCCTCTGGCTTTGACGCCCTCGCGACGAATGCAGTTGGATTGCTTTCTTGATGCGCGGGTTTTGCTGACTTGTGATTCGTTCGATCAAGTTACGATTCCAGATTTGAGCCGGCGGATTCAGCCACCCAACGCAGACAACTTCCACTTGGGAGTCGTTTGCCGCTCGATGACTTGAGAGACATTTCGAAAGCTTGTGCTCTGCCCGGCTCCCAATTAAAGACTCGGTGAGTGGACCGTTCCAAGGCCAAGTGGTCGACTCCGGGCGTATGGCAACTGAGTAGCATCATCTGGCAGTTTCCAGCTGTCAACAATGAAAGAGACTCGATCAGTTGGTTAATGTCCCGTTGGATCTTCCAATGCTTTCCGTTGGGACCCCTGCCAAATGAAGGCGGATCGGCAATGACTATGTCATACGTGTTTCCGCGTTTGAGTTCGCGCTGGACGAACGTCATCGCGTCCTCGACGATCCAGCGAATCGGAGCCTGCGCCAGACCGGACTCTTGCGCGTTGGACCGAGCCCAATTCACTACGCTTTTGGCAGCATCCACGTGAACGACACTTGCCCCTCGGTCAGCTAAGGCCATTGTCGTTGCGCCGGTATAAGCGAAAAGATTGATTGCCCGTAGCCCCGCGAGTTCCAGCGGAACCTGGGCGATCCAATTCCAGTTGATGGCTTGCTCAGGAAAGACGCCGATCTGCCCGGTCGGCGTTGTTCGCAACATCAATCGAAATCTCCCGGCGTCCAGCCACCAGGGATCCGGCGCCGCTCCCTGCCACTGAATGCCATCGCCGGCCTGCTTTCCTCTTAAATCGAACGTATGCCATTGCTCGTTTAAACTCCGATCTCCAATCGCCGATGGCGTTTCGCGACGGACAATCGTTCCGGCAAACGACTCCAACTTTTCGTTTTCTCCGAAATCAATAAGTTCGTATTGCTCGATTTCCATCATTGACCACTTGTTTGTTCTGTGTCCGAGCGGCTTTATTGCCGAGGTTCAGTCGCGTAGATCACCGCAAGTTCCATTTTAAGGTAATTGCCAAACCCATCACGAACAAAGTCAAGTCACTCGTCTCGATTCGTAACCGGATTGTGGATCGGATTGAATTGAACCAACACAATCAAGCCAAATTCGGATTGCCAATCGGCAGGATGAAAATGGAAGCAACCTCGGCGCCCAAGCTTGCGAAATGCCCCAACTTCGATTTTGGTTCTGGTATTGCTGTTTTAGGTCGTGGCGTGCCTGTGGTGGGCGGAGCTCGGATTGAAGTTCGTGAATTCGGTTGAATGCTCGTCGGCAGGTTTGGTGAAAGATTTTCGTGACGATCAGGGCAGAGTCAGCGGCAGACAAAATGTGGGGCACAGTCGTTGCAGACCCTGGCTTTTTGCGCCAGAGCGGAAATTGCCCTCTAATACCAGATCCAAAGCCGTGGGAATGACTGTTGCAGGCGAAACACGCCTTCATGCGTGACGCTGGTTCCTTTGAGGACAACGCATTGAAGGTGCTTGAGGCCGTAGAGGTGCAGCAGCCCCCGGTCCGTTACCCCCGTGCCTTGCAAGTCAAGAACCTGACAATTTCTGATTCCATCAAGCTCCATGATTTCATGGTCTCGAAAAAAACGTTCGCGG
Organism: Planctomycetaceae bacterium; assembly: GCA_024642205.1. GTDB lineage: Bacteria > Planctomycetota > Planctomycetia > Pirellulales > Pirellulaceae > Mariniblastus. The sequence continues at coordinate 6,012 of JAHEBQ010000074.1, forward strand.
ACTCTAATGATCTTGCGGTTCCTCAATCGTTGGTCGTAGCCCTGCCAGTTCATCAATCTGGCGAGTCTCAATAACAGGTTCCAGAACGGCTTCTGAAACCACGCCAAACGCGCTTTCGGGTCCCGAAGAAACTGATGTCCTTTGTAAACAAGCCCCGCGTATAACATCGCGGCCGAACAAACCGCAAGCAACATGACCAAGCCACCAATCGTGCCTGCACCGTATCCAGCGATCCCAATCAGGGCAGCCCCGAGAATGAACAACCCCAGGATTCCCAACATCACGTGGGCAGAATATTCGAGTACCTTGACCGATACTCCCTCGTTCATTGTCTTGCTGAACCAGCGTTGGAAGCCAGTGATTTCGATGTCAATCTCATCAAGCGGTTGGTGCAGCTTTTCAAACTTTGGCTCGACGTATTTGCAAATTGTACATTGGCCATTGTCAACGATGTTTCCACATTTCTTGCAGCGTTCCTTCCGGTCTTCGGCCAGCGACGTCGTTGCCGGTTGGTCACCAAAGTCCATCGACATGACGTCAGGTTTCTGGACTTTGTGGGGTGGCGTTTGGCTTTTTCCTCGTGTACGTAGAGACTGTTTTTCCGCCGAGGGCTTCCTTCCCGCCGAGGGCTTCCTTCCCGCAGATTTCGTCGCGGGTGAACGTCGGCTGGACCTGCTGCCGGTAGACCTGCTGCCGGTAGACGAATCGCTGCCTGGGGCTCGTTTGCTCGCGGGATTTCTGTTGGAATCGGGTTCGTTGTTTTCATGGGAGGGAATTTGTGTTGGGCGTCCCTTCGGTTTTTCCTTGTCCGTTGGTGTCGCAGTCGTAGAGCGAGAGACAGCCGAAAGACTGGGTTTCTTGCCGGTTGACGGAACCGTCTGCCGGTTGGATTGCGAAAGTTCTCGGTTGCTTTGGGCGCCGTAGGGGACTTCAATTGGCTGATTGCATTTCTTGCATTTGACAAACTGCCCAACCAGATCGGCTGAAACAACCTGTTTTTCCCCACATTCGACGTACCTGCCGAGGGCGGCGTCGAAGTCCGAAAAATTTCCGCATTGGATTTCAATCAACATGAATCAATCGCGTGCTCTAACCGATGGCGTCAAGGTCTATCCAGCCATATTTTACACGATGTATGTGCAAAAAAAACGGCGAACAATTATGCCGGCAAAAATAATCGGCGATCACTCCGATTCAACCTTCTTGAACAACGATGGGGCTTCAGCCAATTCACTGGCAATCGCCGTCCCAGCAAGCGTGCCGAGGCACATTACCGCGAAATTTGCCAATGTTTGGAATCCGACGAATTTGCCTAGCGGGCCATAAGGTCGATATCGCGCGCCGCTTCAATTATCGAATTTGGAGTTAGCGGTTCATTTCGCATTGAGAACGGCGAAAGGCGAAAGGACATGCATTGCCAACCCCATGCAATCTGAAGCTTGCATCAACAATTGGTTTCCTTAATTGGTGCGACCAACGGTAGTTGCCGGTACAATTTGAACTGAAAAGGGGACCCTCGTTTCCGGCTGATTCGGATCCGACGTCAGAATCGTGAGTTCCTCGTCAATTTGTCCGGCTGACGAAGTATCAAGCGTGTAGGTCAGAATATGCAGAGTCTTTTCGCCTTCCGCTGGTTCGAACTTGATTCGCGGATCATCGGACTTGATTGACTTTACGGCAAAAGCGTTCGCTGATTGCAGGATCAACTTTTTCTTGATGGTCTGGTCCTGGTTGACCGGACCAAGTTGGATAGCGGAAACTTCGATTCTGGGTTTGACCATTCCTTTAACGCTGACCGGCATGCCGCTGGTTTTGGCATCATTGGTCATGATGGTCAAAAATTCACAGAATGTACCAGGATCCTGATCGCCCGTGAGGTTCACGACGAGGTCGTAGGTGACACGTTTGGTCGTGGAATTGCGTTCGACTTCTCGCGCTTCGGCGACAACATTGGGATTGGTCGATTTGATCTGGACGATCTTCCAACCGGCATTGCCTGCGTAGAGCATTCGCGCTGTCCGGTTGGCCCCTTCGGAGACGGTGACATTATCGAACACGATTTCACCAGGATTCAAAACCACGTCACGTCGGATATTGCCTTTGACCGAAAATTGAATTTCGCCAAATTCAGAGACCGAGCCTGATTTCTGCAGGGAAACTGTTACCGTTGCACCACGCTCACCGTAAAAATTCAGTGTGTCGAAAACGGCAGCAACTTTGGCGGTTTCGCCAGGCCGTACATGCTGAGTCAGGATCTTCGGTTTTGTACAGCCACAACTTGCTCGCACTCCAGTCAAAAACAAATCGCTGTCCGTCGAATTGACGAACTCAAAAATGCGTTCCTGCTTGGAAGCGCGAGCGACAGTTCCGAAGTCATGTTCTCGATCGTCGGTCAACGATTGATACCATGCCGGCGTTGATTTTTGTGATGAAGTTTTCGTTGGAGGAAACTGTTGAAATTGCTGCGTGCCTTGAGGAGTGTTGTAAGGCGACACCGTATTGTATTGAGGTACGGAATTATATCGTGGTACGTTATTGTATTGTGGAGTCGAATTATATTGCGGCACCGTGTTATACGGTTGAACTGCCGGTTGGTAAGTACGTTGTGGACTGTAGTTCTGAGCGTTTGTCGAAACAGCCGAAACGGCCAACAAGCCTCCGATGATTAACGAAACAACGACTTTAATTCTCTTCATTTTATTCTCCGAATATTGTTTGCCCTGTCCAAAAGCAGGTTTCAGAGTCGAGGGAAAGGGTCTTCCAAAGGAATCCCACGAACTCCGAAATGGCCAACAGGTTGGTAGCGGCTGACCGTTAACTTACGTTGTCAACACTAAAATGTCTGCAAAACCATGGAGAAATCGATTTTTTTCCTCGATATAGTGTACGCTCAAAACGGATAGCGAACGAATGTCGGTCGTAGAGAGTTTGCCAATTGGAGATACCAACACTTCTGTATGTGGCACCTGTTTGAGGGCTAAACGCGAGGCAACGCGGGATGTGTGATCAAAAGTTGGCGTTTAATTGATAACGACAAAACAGCAAAGTTACCCGACTAGGACTCGAACCTAGAATGTCTGAACCAAAATCAGATGTGTTACCATTACACCATCGGGCATGATTCGCTTAAGCCCCATTTTTACCAAAATCAGGCTGGATCAAAAATAGGGTTTCGGCAGTTTTCGCAAGCTATTTTGTCGCTTGTCCCTGTTTTACCACGGCGAACGCGAGCTGTTCCAACTCCATCGCCAAATCCACACCAACCACACTTACCGACTTTGGCAAGTTAAGCGTCACCGGAGCGAAGTTAAGAATTCCCGTGATACCTGCTGCGACAAGAGTTTCGACTGCCTGGTTCGCGGATTTCGCTGGAACCGCCAGGATGGCGAGCCTCACGTCTTTTTCCTGGACCAGCTCGCGCATTTGATCGAGGTGGATCACTTTCAACCCTTCAAAAGTCTGACCCACGATCGCAGGGTCGATATCGAACGCCAGCTCGACCTGAAAACCCTGTTTGCCAAATCCTCGGTATCCAAGCAACGCTTGGCCGAGGTTTCCGCATCCGATTAACGCCACAGGCCACGTCCGATCGGTGCCCAGAATTCGCCGGATCTCCAAGACCAGTTCTTCACATCGGTAGCCGATTCCCGGATAGCCGAAATGGCCAAAGTACGCAAAATCTTTCCTGACTTGAGCATCCGTGACACCAAGTCTTCGTCCAAGTTTCGAAGAACTGATCGTCTTTTTCCCAATCCGCAGTAATTGTTGAAGTTCACGCAGATAGAGACTTAGACGGCTTACCACCGCTTTGGGGACATTCGGATCGGGAACAGGTTTGTGGTTACTCAAGGCTCGATCGAATTCCAGGAATGATACAGCGTCTGAAAATACTCTTGTCTCGTGTTTCAGTCAATTTGTCAAAAAGCTTCGTGAAAACAAGCCAATTTCAGTATGGGAGTGGCCGTTTTCCTGGCCATCATTGAAGAAACTAAACTAAATTGCCGCGTAATTGACCGCAATACGTGTATGACATTGAAACTGGCCTTGCATGTCAGGGTGTCAACCTAATGCGGAAGTTGAATCACTCAAGCGAGAAAACACGGGTAGGCTCGTCTTCCATCGTTGGATCGGGGCTGCGGTTGACGACATTTCCGAGTGCTTTGAGCCAATGTTCGTCCCAGGGATCATGACGAGCCGTATCGATCCCGCAGCGGCCTTGAAACAGACAAACCACCCGATCCCCCCAGCACAACGAAGCCATCTCGATTCTCCAATAAGTCGGAACATTCCAATTGATTCGAACCGATAGGCGATTTTGTGTATCCGATACGGGTTCAATCTCGCAGTTTGTGGAACTGCTTTTGAGGCGATTTTCGGTGCATTTACTACAACCCGCAAACGATCACTGCTTTTTCTGATTTCGTTGATCACCAAACACAACCCACTCAACCCCTTTGCCCCAAACTGCCGATTGTGAAAACGTCAGGAGGACCCTTTCTTGTTAGTCAGATCGGGAACTGTCTAGTTACCACGACCCGAATGGAACCGCGCTCAAGTGGTGAGTTTGAATTCGGTAGTGGATGAGAAAGGTTGGCATGGTGAGTGTTTCACCAGACCAGATGCCACCTCTAAGGTTTTGAAACGTCAGTTTTTTGGAGAAGTTACGATGAAATTGGTAAGAAGTCTGCTGACCTCTGCAGCATTTGCCGCAGCTATGTTGTCAGCCAGCTTCAGCTGGGGCCAATGTTGTGGTGGCGCAAGCTACAACACTGTTGCCGCAGCTGCACCAGCATCCGGTTGTGGATGCAGTTACACAGTCATGAAGACTGTGCAACGAACGATCAACGAACAGCAACAAGTCACACGTTACCGAACAGTTAATGAAACTGTTTACGACGAAGTACAGGTTCCAGTAACCCGAAATGTTACTGAGCGAGCCATGCGTACCGAGACCTACACTGTTCAGCGACCCGTTCGGGAAACCACCTACAAGACGGTTAACTACACGGTTAAGCGTCCTGTAACTGAGACTCGTCAGCGAACTGTAAACTACACAGTCAAGCGACCTGTCACAGAAAATCACACAAAGGAAGTCACGACGTACGTTCGTCGTGCAGTTAAGGAAAACAAGCAGCGAACTGTCAACTACACCGTTCGAGTGCCTGTAACCGAAACTACGATGAAGACAGTTACGACCAATGTTCGACGAAAAGTTTCTGAAACGAAAATGCGTACGGTCAAAAGCACTGTCCGCGTTCCCTACACAGAAATGAAAACTGTAACGGTTCGTGGTGGTCATTTTGAAACGCGAACCGAGGTTATCCCCGGCCGCACGTACACCAAGATCCACAGAACTCGTGGTTCGTTTGTAACCGACCCATGCACTTGCTGCCGAACCTATGTCCCTGGTTGCTGCACCAAAACTTGCTGCAAGAAACCAGATCGTACCGTTTGCCGAAAAGTCTGGGTTCCTGAGTGCACTACAAAGCAGGTTCCAGTTTGCAAGTACCGATGCGAAACAGTTTGCAAAGAGGTTCCTTACACTGTATGCCGAACGATCTGTGAGCCAGTAACCAAGCAGGTTCCTTGCACAACGACTCGTTACGTATGTGAGCAGAAGTCACGCGTTGTTAACTACTGTGAAACACGCATGGTTTGCGAGCCACAGACTCGGACTGTCAACTACTGCACGACACGAATGGTTTGCGAACCAAAAACACGCGTAGAAAACTACTGCGTTACGAAGATGGTTTGCGAAACAAAAACGAAGCAAGTTCCTGTTTGCACGACCAAAATGGTTTGCGAAACAAAGACTCGCCAAGTGCCTTACTGCACGACACGTTGTGTCACCGAAATGAAGACCGAGCGACGTGCACGATGCGTTTCGAAGCAGGTTCCTTACACAGTCACCATTTGTGTTCCACGATGCGTAACTGAGCAAGTTCCTGTAACGGTCAACGCAGCTCCAGCAAGTTGCTGTGACGCTTGTGGTAACGGTGGTGGACTTCGAGGTCGAATGGGCGGTCTGTTCCGTGGCCGAATGGGCGGATGCGGATGCGGATGTGGCTCAGCCGACGCTGGCTGCGGTTGCGAAGCTGCTGCTGACTGCGGTTGCGAAGCTGCCGATGCATGCGGATGCGAAGCCGATCCTTGCTGCGGCCGAACAAAGTTGTTCAACGGTCGTATTCGAAGCCGACTTCACAGCATGTGCGCTCGAATTCGCGGCATGTTCTCTTGCTGCGGCTGCAAGTCATCTTGTGGTTGCGAAGCTGATCCTTGCTGCAACTAAGTAATGACCTGGACCTCAGGTCCGGCTCTTAATATGGCGGTTCGATCCACATTGGGTCGAGCCGCTTTTTTTTTGCGCTGCCCCCGGAGTTTCTTGATCACGTGACGTGAAATTCTTTCTCCGTTGATGCCACGTTGGCCGGAAGACGGGATTGAAATCGCAGCCGACGCGAACCGCCAAGGCTCTGCTCAAAATAGATTGTTTGGATAACCAATAGGTTTTTTGGGGATTTCGTTCTCACCACGACGTTTGTCTTGGCTCGATTGTGATATAACTTTGAACCATCCATGAAACCAGCCATTGGTAAATACTCAATGAATTTCAATCGCTTCGTGCTTGTTGTTGCGGTCGTCATTGGTCTGACGTTGGTCAGTCTCAAAGGGCTCAAAGCCTGGAACTCGCGAGTTACACCGGAGAAGATCGCGGCCGGCAAACTTTTGTTTGAGCACAAGTGGACTGTGGACGACGATATGTGCGGCAACGGAGACGGGTTGGGGCCCGTGTTTAATGCGAATTCTTGCGTTGCCTGCCATTTTCAAGCGGGGATCGGAGGCAGCAGCGGCAACGACTTCAATGTCACGGCCTTTGATGTGGTTTCCCAGGATAGCGACTCCCCTCCGCGGTCTGGAGTGGTCCATTCCAACGCCGTCAACGTTTCTCTGCGAGAGTCGAAACGAAACGTGAATCAGATGTTTCCCGTGGAGAAACGTCAGGTGACGATTCTCGATGGCGGTGGAATGTATGGTCCCGATTGCGAATCGGAACCGCTTAGCGAGCGAACGGTCGTGGAGTCACATGATCCTGTTGTATTTCACCAACTTAATTCGCCAGCCCTGTTTGGCGTTGGATTGATCGACAAGATGTCCAATGTCGCGATCAGCTTTCACGGACATAAACGATTAGCCCGAAAAATCGCCGAGGAAATGTCGGGGGATTTCAATGGCAACCGTTTGGGAATGATCAACATGGTCGATGGAAGCGTTGGCAAATTCGGCTGGAAAGGCCAGTTTTCGTCGCTAGAGGATTTCGTCGCTTCGGCTTGTGCGATGGAAATCGGTCTCACCAATACGATTCACTCTCAACCGGTTCCCAAAGAACATCGCACCGATGAGCGGGCAAACTTGGACATGTCGCGAAAGCAGCTTGATGAACTGGTCTGTTTCGTTCGCAGCCTGCCGCGTCCGCAACAGGTCATGCCGGCCGAGCCTGTTCTCCGGAAACAGGTCCAGCAGGGAGAACAGGTTTTTACCAGAATCGGGTGTTCGGATTGCCACGTCAGGGATTTCGCCGGTATTCCGCAGATCTACTCCGACTTCCATCTGTACAACCTTGAGCCGGTCCAAGCGGTCGCTTTCTCGGGGGGGTATACCGATGGGAAGGCGGAGGAGGAGTTTGCTTTTGATGGCTCGCATCCGCATCCGGATCAATGGCAGACGCCTGCCCTCTGGGGTGTCGCTGATTCCGCTCCGTATTTTCACGATGGCGGTTCTCCGACGCTCCGAAGAGCCGTTGAGCGGCACAAGGGCCAGGCAGTCTCGTCGTTGCATCGCTTCCAATCGCTTTCGACGGATGACCAGCAGTGTTTGATCCAGTTTCTGAAATCGCTTAAGGCACCCGATAGGGAGACGCCTGGGGGCTACAGTGAATTGCGGGAATCCCAAAGATAGAATGCCGCCCGAAAATACTGTGAAAATGCGGAAACGACAAATTATCGCACGGATTCATTGACCCAGAAGACCAAGTCGTTTTGGTTGGACAGATCCTGCGAGCGGTCGAAGTCGTCGTCTTGTTCGATCTGACGCTGCATCGCACGCCATCTACCTGGCGAAACTTCCTGTGGACGTTCATGTTGCATTTCGATCCATTGGCGGGTTGTCCTGCAGGTATTTTCGCGACGATTCCAAGTCATTATGTTTCCTGGGCCGGATTAGAAAGCAAAAGTTGAGACGGCGATTGTAACACCGGGTTATTTGCTTTCAAGATATTATTGAATTTTTGCGAACCCGAAATCCGATCCATCGATGGGATTGTGAATGCTTTCCTGGCTTCGTGCCCAGTGTTTCCCGGTCAAGGGTGCAGTCCGGACTCTGGAAATGAACAGCGCCCGGTGATTGCACGCACGGCGAAACCAGAACTGGGACGATGCGAAGATGTTCCACCTGGAGGGACGTGATTTTGATAAGCAAAGGCCGTTTGATTAGGAAGCCGGAACTGCCAGATTCTCCCAAGCGTCGATCAAGAGGCTCGACGCACGGTCGATTTCTTCTTCAGATGAATACCAGCCCACGCACAGCCGAACGGTCCCGGCCATTTCCTGAGCCGACTTACCCATTGCCGCGAGCGTGGCCGACGAAACCAGGCCGCTGCTGTGGCAGGCTGACCCGGTTGACGCGCATAGCTCCGGAACGCGCCGCAGTATCTCTTGTCCTCCGACACCCGGGAACACCACGCTTAACGTATTGGGTAATCGCTTTGCTTTTCCACCGTTGACGACCAAACCGGGAATCGCATTGGCCAATCGATCATTGAGTCGATCGCGCAGTTTCGTCATTGATTCCAACGACTCATCGAGGCAATTCGCAGCAAGATACGAAGCTTGTCCGATTCCCACGATATAGGGCGTGTTTTCCGTTCCGCCTCGCATTCCGTTTTCATGGGCCGCCCCATGCAGAAGTGGTTCCAGGGATACACCCTCGCGCACGAACAGGATCCCAATGCCCTTGGGACCATAAAGTTTGTGGCCAGCCACCGTCAACATATCGACGTCCAGTTCGTCGACGAATGATGGAATCTTTCCCACGCTTTGCGATGCGTCCGTATGCAGCAGTATCCCGCGACCGTGACAAACTTCAGCAATTTGCCGTATCGGTTGGATGGTCCCAATCTCATTGTTGGCGTGCATGATGCTGACCAGTCGTGTGTCAGGTCGGAGTTCTGCTTCGACCGAAGATGGATGAACGAAACCGTGTTCATCGCAGGGAACAAAGGAAATTTCATATCCCAGTCGTTCGAGGAATCTGGCAGGCTCGACAATAGACGGATGTTCTATCGCGGAGATCACCAGATGCCCGGAACCGGGTTGGCCTTGTAACATGACGCCCTTGATGGCGAGGTTGTTGCTTTCGGTTCCCCCTCCCGTGAACACGACTTCCTGGCGATCACACCCAAGTAGCCCAGCGACCTTGACACGCGAATCCTCAATTGCCTCTTTGGCAGCCCTGCCCATTGCGTGGGAACTGGACGGATTCCCGAAATGTCCCGAGAGGAAAGGATTCATTGCCTCCACGACGCTCGGAGCGACCGGGGTTGTCGCGTTGTAGTCCAGGTAAATTTGCCGCACGATAATCTCCGGAATGGAATTCAGGTCAGGGTGCCGATTCAGGCGTTTTATAATTAGGCTTCTGGTTCAGTCTATCGGAAACGCCGGACGACAAAAACACAGGTTTGCGGCGTCGAGTTTCGCCCGGTAACGCGTGGCTCAGGGTGGACACGACAAAATTGGGCATGACATTCACCTGTTGCCTTCAAGCCGGGCTACAATCGGGCGGATGAAACGCCACCGCCTCCCAGGACAGCACATGAAAATTATTGCTCCAGCATTGCTCGGTTGGTTGTGGACCGCTGGCATTATTTCGATGTCACATGGTGATGAACGTGAAAATACCGGTTTGGAGGTTTCGGCCCTCCGGCCGAACATTGTCTTGATTCTTTCGGATGATATGGGTTTCGGCCAACCCGGATTCAACGGTGGAAACAAGGAACTGACGCCCAACATGGACCTGCTCTGCGTTCAAGGTACGCGGTTGACGCAATTTTATACTCACAGTGTCTGTGCCCCGACTCGGGCAGCGCTGTTAACAGGTCGATACGCGTTTCGTACCTGGAGCGACTGGCGATCGGAGGACTTCGGCAAGCCAAGCTACCTTGAGAAACTGGGGCTGACACTGGCCATCGGCAAGGACGGAAAAACGACTCGACGGATACATGCACTTGATACCAGTGAGCGAACGGTTGCCGAAGCCCTCAAGGAGGCGGGCTATTTTACTTCCATCATCGGCAAATGGCATTGTGGCGAGTGGCTTAAGGAGCACTTGCCCATGCAGCAGGGATTCATGCATCAGTACGGGCATTACGCATGGGGGATCGACTACAACACGTTCATGATTCCGCACAATGCGCCCGTTCCATTCCATGTATATGACTGGCATCGAAACGAAAAACCCATTCAGGAAAAAGGGTACACGACCGATCTGATTGCCAGTGAGTTTGAACGAGTGATTGCCGAGCAAACGTCGGCCCGTCCGTTTTTCATTTACGTTCCGTTTAATGCCGTCCATGGCCCCATTGATATGGTTCCCCGTCACACCGACAAATACTCGGCGCAGGATGCAGCATTGAAGTGCTACGATGAAGCGGTTGGGCGAATTGTTGCAGCCATCGATAAACATGGATTCCGAGAAAGCACGTTGTTGATTTGCACCAACGATAACGGCGGACTGACCGAGGAAAGCAATCGCCCGTTCCGCGGGACCAAGAATACGACCTATGAAGGGGGGGTGCGAGTCCCTTGCCTGATGCGATGGCCCGGTCACCTGGAGCCCGGATCAGAATTTACCAGCATGATGCATGTCGTAGATTTTTTTTCGACGTTCGTGAACCTGGCTGGTGGGAGTCTTGTCCAGGAGCGAGCTCTTGACAGTATCGATATGTCGGCGGCTCTTTTTGACGGGGCGGAAAGTCCTCGGACCGAAATAATCTACGATGTGACCGGATGCGTCCGGATTCCCACGATCCGGGGGGGCGACTTCAAGTTGATGGGGGAGCGGCTGTACAATATCGCTGAAGATCCAACGGAGAAGACCGATGTCGCGAACCTGCACCCTGATCTCGTGAAAAAACTTGCGGCGCGACTAGCCGAAGCGGGAGCGGAGCGGCCCCCATTGGGTGACAAGCCGTTATTGATGGAGCCGCGGTTACCCTATGTTTATGGAATCGCTGAAAACGAGAACCCGGCGGCGTGGTTGGTCGAGGCGGTCGATGCAGCCCGTTCGAAACAGCCTCAATCCTGGCCCGCCGGTGCAACGCCGTGGCCTCAAGCCCCACGAGACAAATAATGGTCGTGGATGAATCTGTCTCCTGTGTTGACCTGGCAACCGACATTCGCTCAAAAATTTGTGGCAATCTGTCATCAAAAGTAAATTGTTTCTCGAATTCTGTTACAATTTTTTTTGGACAGATCGCGGGCCTTTTATAATACATAACGATGAATCGAAGAACGCTTTTGAAGTGCTCGTTGGCGGCGAGTACTTCTTTATTTTTACGACCTGTTTTAGGTGCCACGATGGAAGCTCCGGACAGCCAGGAATCACGCCTGTTCAAATTGGATTTGTGCGGGGCAAAAGTGGGTATTGACGCCAGCCAGGAGCAGCTGATTGATTTGGCGCAGAAGTATGGGTTTGGTGCCGTGGAACCGTTGGTTTGGGATTTGAAGTCGTGTGACCAAGCCAAATTCGATGTGCTAAACGAAAAACTCAAAGCCGCAAATCTGGTTTGGGGGGCTGCCGATCTTCCGGTTGAGTTTCGAACGACCGACGAAAAATTCCAGGAGGACCTGAAGCATCTACCGGTAATTGCCAAGGCACTTCAAACGGCAGGCGTGACGAGAATTGGGACGGGGATCATGCCCTGCAGTGATTCACTGACCTACCGGGCAAATTTTCGGGAACATTCGACGCGACTCAAGGAAATTGCTCAGGTGCTTGAGCAACACGGGCTACGTTTGGGGCTGGAGTATCTCGGGACCAAATCCCTTTGGACGTCAATGAGGTTTCCATTCATACACACGATGGCCGAAACCAAGGAGCTAATTGCCGTAATCGGACAGAACAACGTCGGCTTCGTGCTCGATAGTTGGCATTGGACCATGGCTGGCGAGAATGCCGATTCGATTCGCTCGCTCAAGAATGAGGAAGTGATTGCCGTGGACTTGAGCGACGCACCCGCCGGTTTGGAACTCGGGCAACAGGATGACAACGTCCGTGAACTTCCCATGGCGACCGGAGTGATTGACATCAAGTCGTTCCTGCAATCGCTGATTGACATCAAGTACGACGGACCCGTTCGAGCCGAGCCGTATTGCGAAGCGGTGAACAAGCTTGACAATGATGCCGCTGCCATGGCAACAGCGGAAGCATTAAAAAAAGCCATCGCAACGGTTGGTGCATAGTTGTTTTCCGACAATCGTCGGATCCGAGAAGTCAACCTTGGAATTCGTTGTATTGCCTCTGGAAGGGGCAGCACGCTCAACCACACGCGGTCGACCTCGAATCAGAATCCCTTTTCCCAAACCCAGATGAAACACATAATGAAATCAAGTTCCCGATTCGCCCTGATCGCATTCGTATTGGCCATGCTGGTCATCGCATCTGGTTTGTCTTTTCCTGTTGTTCAGGAACCGGCAAAACAGCTTCCCACCAAACCGGAACAGGAAAAATTGGGCCCAGCCGATTCTGAATTCGCACCCGTCGAAGACATGCACCATTTCATGGAATATGTCTGCGAACCAGGTTACAAGGGCTTGAAGCAGATCTTGTCGACCGAGCCAGAAAACCGAAATACCTGGAAAGCGTTCAAGAGCCACGCGTTGGTTCTGGCGGAAACAAGTGCCTTGGTCGCAGCCCGGGCCCCGGACGATGAGGCCAAAGCCAAACAATGGCGGCAGATTTCCCTGAAGGTCTATCAATCAGCTGCTTCGCTGTATAAGTCAGCCGGCAACTACGATGATGCGAAAAAGCACTACGGACTGATGGTGGACCAATGCAATCAATGTCATACCGTGTTTGCCGATGGCAAACATCAGCTGGCGAAATAATGCCGTCACGGCAAAGATGGAAAGGCCTGGAATCGGAGGCGGAATCTCCCAGGAATGGAAATGCAATTGGGACGGCAGGGGATTCGCTTGCGGTTCGTGAGCGTTACGGTTTTGGCGGAAAATCGAAGATGATTTTTCCATGGTCAATCGTCTCTTCCGGAAGTCCGGGAAATCAAATTTGGGAAACGTGATACGACTGGTTCTCATCGGGTCCAGGCTCGGCTTCACCGGGTGCATGTATTTATCTAACAAGGGTTGGAAATGCGATCATTGACGCTGTTTGCCGTTTTACTGGTTCAACTGGTTTTTTCTGGACCAGCCGTGGCTGAGCAACCCAACATTGTTGTCATCCTGGTCGATGACATGGGATACGGCGACGCGGGGTGTTACAACGCGGAATCAAAAATACCAACGCCCAATATTGACTCGTTGGCGAACCAGGGAATGCGATTTACCGACGCGCATGCGCCTGGTCCGCTGTGCCATCTTTCCCGTTACGGACTGATGACGGGAAGGTATCCGTTTCGTGCAACGACGGAGAACTGGCGAAAGCGGCCGTCGATCGATCAAGGGCAGGTCACGATCGCTTCGTTGTTGAAGGACAATGGCTATCGAACCGCGATGGTGGGCAAGTGGCATCTTGGTTTTGATGAGCAGGGCTACGACAAACCACTTAAAGGTGGACCCATCGATGTGGGCTTCGATTCCTATTTCGGGATTCGCGCTTCGACCGACATCCCGCCATACTTTTATATCCGCGGCGACAAAGTGATCACCCCGCCTACAAAACCGATCCAGGCCAGCAGCTCCAAGGGTTGGTCACCAATTCAAGGGGCATTCTGGCGTGAAGGCGAGATTGCACCAGACCTCGAACTCAAAGACGTTCTGCCGCGGTTCACTCGGGAGGCGGTCGATGTCATCGACAGCCATGCGAAAACCCGGCTGAAAACTGGGAAACCCACTCCCCTGATGCTTTATCTCGCCTACCCGGCTCCCCACACTCCCTGGCTTCCGGCTCCCGAATTCAACGGCAAGAGCGGCGCGTCGCTGTATGGCGATTTCGCGAACATGGTCGACGCCAACGTCGGCGAGGTGCTGGCGGCACTGGAAAAAAATGGGATGACCGATAATACAATGGTGATCTTCACGTCGGACAACGGACCGGTCTGGTACGACGATGACGTCAAGAAGTATGGCCACGATTCCTCTGGCGGATTGCGTGGAATGAAGGCCGACGCGTGGGAATGCGGACATCGAATGCCGTTTATTGTTCGTTGGCCGGGAACCGTTGCGGCTGGATCGGTGACGGATCAGACGATCTGTTTCACGGATTTGATGGCGACGTTCGCAGAATTGGTCGGCCGCGAGCTTGCTCCGGCTGCCGGACCTGACAGCTTCAGTTTTCTTTCCGTGCTTGACGGTACCCAGCCAAAAGAGACCCAGGTTCGCGAGCATCTGGTTATTGCCTCGGGTAACCAGACCTTTACGATTCGACGGGGCAACTGGAAACTCATCAATGCCCTGGGTTCAGGTGGTTTTTCCATTCCCAAAAGAGTCACTGCCAAGCCAGGTGAGGCTCCAGGTCAGCTGTACGACCTCGGCTCAGACCTGGGTGAAACAAACAACCTCTACATGGAATATCCGGACGTCGTTTCCAGGTTGACCCAAGCACTGGACAGGATTGTTCAGTCGGGGTCCAGTCGGTAGCCATTGTCCGTTGCGATTGATTTGTGAATGTCGGCGATTTCGCTGGATGAACGTTCATTCCCAAGCGGCCCGATAGGTTGTTAACTGGTCGTCCGCGCGAGCAAGTGGCGTGAGACAATCGACATGCCCAAGGCCGCGAACAGGCAATATCCTGCCATCACGTACAATTGAAAATCGAAACCGATTCCCCGGTCGATGCATGAGCCCGTTACTCCGGGGCCCAGTGCTGACGAAAAAACCATTGCGGCCACCGCGATCGCCCGGATCGCACCAAGATGTTTCGTCCCGTATGTCTCTGGCCAGATCGTGCCGAAGATGGCACTTGAAAAACCGTATGAACATCCCAGAAGGAACATAAAGACGAAGATTGACCAGGGCGCACGGCTGAGCCCCAGTACCAGGCAAGCCACCGCCAGCGGAAGCAGAAATGTAGGGAGTATTCGTTGGGAATTAAAGCGATCCACCAACCATCCGCCGAACAACGTAAACACGACCGTCGTGACCGAAAGCACCAGGAATGAAGCCGCGAATACGCTGGGTGTCCAGCCCTTCATTTCGACGATTCGGACTTGATGAAAAAACACGGATGTCCCAATGAAGGCCGGAGCCAGCACGCCCAGGCACAATGCCCAGAAAGCCCAATCCCGGGTCACTTCCGGCCTTGTCCAATCCCGGAGACCGATGGTCCTTGACGGTCTGGACAAGTCGATCACTGGCTGATGCTCGACCCTCATCAACCATACGATCGAAGGCATGGCGACGAAGGCCAAAACGAAGGCGAAAACCTGCCATGTCTGGCGCCATCCGAAGTTGGCGATCAAAACAAGAGCCAACGAGGGTAGCAACGCCTCACCGATTTGATGTCCCATCGACGTCAACGAGATGGCGCGGCCACGATCCGCCGAATACCAGCGTCCGATTGCCGTTTGGGAAGTGTGGGTCATCATCCCCTGTCCAAACAACCGCAATGCGTAGATCACGATCAGGAGCATAGCGACGGACGAGACCTTTGACATGCCAAAACAGGCCAGTGCCAGTGACAGGACGACAAATAACGAAACCCGGGAAATCGAAAACCGATCAAGCGCCTTGCCCAAAAAAACAAGGGTCAGAGCGCTAGCCAGCGTACTGGCCATGTAGATCCGACCAAATTCACCGTCTGTCAGTTCAAATGTCTCGCGGATCTGTCCGGAGAAGGTCGAAATCAAAAATGTCTGGCCGAAACTTGAAAAGACAGTCAACAACAAACCACCGGAAAGCCAACGCAGGTTGGACTTGACGAACTTGAAGATGCCTTGCATGGATCGGCTTTGGCTGTTTGATCATTACCTGGAGAACTCTGTTTCCAATGGAGGAACGCGAGCTGCACTTTCAATTTACGTTTTGCCGTGTTTGGCCCAGCGATTCGACGATAGGTGAAAGGGAAAGGGAAATGCGGCCAAAAACGCCGCGTCACGGACGGTATTCACATGGGAAGAAGGTTAACAGTTGGGAGTCGAGTTGTCGCCAGGTCAGGGAGATTTCCCATCGCTTTTTTGCAGCTGAAATGCCAGACCTCCGATGTTTGACTTGACAATCACGATCGTCATGACGTATCACATGTTGATATTCGGTTGAAACCTCTCTTCCGCTTTTGAGCATCAAAGCCTTAAACATGACTAATCCTGAACCTGTAACTCCATCGGCGATTTCGTCAGTGAAGACGCTGACTCTTGAAGACCGAGTACGAATTTCCTTCGAGCAACTTGGTTACCCTCAGTTGAATGCCGTCCGTTGCGTTGCCAACGGTGACCAGATGTTGTTAACCGGCGAGCTGAGTTCGTTCTACTTGAAGCAGGTTGCCCAATCCGTCGCGGTGAAGATTCCAGGCGTTCGCGAGGTTCGCAACGAAATTCACGTTCGTTGATGATTCATGCTCGTTGATTCACGTTCGCTAAGCGATGTATTGGTGGGCCTGTTTGTCCGACAATCAATGGGTGGGTGAGTTTGCCACCCTGTTCGCAACGAACATCCAGGCCATTTCATCGGAATTCGCTTTGTATCGACAGGAACTAAAGGCGCTTGTGAAGGTGGCGTTCCCGTTGGTGTTGGCCCAATTGGCACAAAACAGTGTCTCCTTTGTCGACACGTTGATGGTCGGTCGCCTGGGAAATGAAGCTCTCGCCGGGATCGCCATTGGCAGTACCGTCTTCCATTTTGTCTTGATCATTCTACAGGGAGTACTTCTCGGTGTTGGGCCGATTGTATCGCAAGCGACCGGTGCCGGTGATGAAGAGTCAAGTGCGCGTGCGACGCGCCAGGCGTTGTGGCTGGGAGTGTTCCTGTTTGTTCCCGCATTTACACTTTATTGGAACGCCTACCCCATCTTGATATGGTTGAATCAACCTGAAGAAGCTGCCGTTGCAAGCAGTGCCTATCTGAGGGCGATTTCCTGGGGGCTACTTCCGGCACTCTGGACGATGGGTCTCCGAGGATTACTGGAGGGAAAGTCGAACACGACACCGATCATGTTAATCTGTTTCGTCGGAGTCGGATTGAACATATTTGCCAACAATGCCCTGATGTTTGGTCGCTATGGATTGCCGGCACTCGGATTGGTCGGCACGGGCTATGCGAGTTCGATCGTATACCTAAGCGTCTTCACGATGCTCGGGATTTACGCATCGAGAAAATATGCTTCGCTCCATCTGTTTTCACGCTTGCGAACGCCGGACGTTTCGATGCTGTCGGAAGTCGTTCGCGTCGGTGGCCCGATCGGAATGACATTGGCATTTGAAGCAAGCATGTTCAGTTCTGCGGCGATCGCCATGGGGACATTAGGAAAGGACCAATTGGCGGCCCATCAGATCGCCCTGCAGACGGCATCCATATCTTTCATGATTCCTTTGGGCCTCGCGATTGCGACGTCGGTACGAGTCGGCCAGGCAATCGGATCCGGTTCGGCCAAACAGGCTGAATTGGCCGCTCAAGTCGGCATGCTCAGTTGCATGTTCGTGATGAGTCTTAGCGGCCTGACGTTTTGGTTGATGCCCCGCCGGATAATCGGGCTTTATGTCAACATGGAATCAGCAGCGAATCAACAGTTGATCGAATTCGCGGTCTCGTTTCTGGCGATCGCGGCCCTGTTTCAAATCGTCGACGGGCTTCAGGTTGCCGCGTCCGGTTCGCTGCGTGGATTGAAGGACACGAAGGCGGCGATGGTCCTGACTTTAATATCGTATTGGGGTGTCGGCTGCGTCGTCGGTGCCTACTTGTGCTTTGGGACCGAACTGGCAGGGAGCGGTTTATGGTTGGGGATGACAACCGGTTTGGGTACGGCTGCTGTGTTGTTGACGTGGCGATTTCACTATCGCATAAATCAATTCAAACCCGTCAGGCCGCGCGTCGCGACAGAGACCCAGACGGATTGATCCAATCGCTTGCGCGAATTTCGGCAAGATGTTGTTGATCAAGTCGAATTCCAGGGGCGAATTCCTTTGTAATTCAATCACCAAAATCTGAATCTAGCCGATGTTGTTTTTCATCCCAACTGGAACCGACGTGCCGATCTATCATTGGCCCTTGGCGACGGGTGGATTGACGATTTTGAATGTTCTGGTGTTCGTGCTCCAGAGCATCTTTCCCCAGGAAGCTCAGTGGTTCATTCTGGAATTTGGAGTTCTCAATCCGCTCACCTGGTTTTCCGCAATGCTGATGCACACGGGCATCGGACACCTCTTGGGCAACCTGATCGGATTCGCATTGCTGGGCTGGATCATCGAGGGCAAAGTCGGTTGGTGGCGCTTTACATTGATCTGCTTGTCCATCGGAGCGACCGCGAACGCGATTACCCAGGCAATCATGCTTGGAGCCAGCACGGGTGGAGTCGTTGGCTTCAGTGGCGTCGTCTTTGGTTTGATTGCGATGACCATGGTCTGGGCACCTGAGAACGAGATGCGAATGACCTGTTTCGGTATCGTTTTCATTCGACCGTTTGCGTTTCATTTTGACATTACGCTCTCGACACTGGGCTTCGTCTTGATCGGCATGGAACTGCTCATCGCCGCGTTTAGCGGATTCCAAATGTCAACCGAAGTCATTCATTTGATTGGCGCCGTAACCGGGTTCGTTCTCGCCGTCCTGATGCTCAAATGGCGTTGGGTCGACTGTGACGGATACGACTTGATTTCCACGATGAAGGGACAGCGTGGCAAACGAGTCAGGACCATCGCCGATGAAAAGGCCCGGCAGGTGCGAATCGAAAAAGTGAAAACAGTCGCCCGACGCGAAAAGGAGCGAGGACTGAGCATGGTTGAAAACTACGTCAAACAGGGCCATTACGACTTGGCAGTCAACCGGTTCAACCTGCTGAAAAAGAACGATCACTCGTTGGTAATGACCGAAGATCAGCTCGTTACGCTGATCCAGGCATATGACGCGGACGAGTCGACAAAGCTGAACACGATTCCATTGCTGACAGCGTACCTTGAACATTATGACCGGCATCGAATTCCATTCACGCTGATGCTGGCGAGGATCCATGTGTTAATGCAGGACCGTCCGCGTCAGGGGGTCAAGGTGTTGAAAACGCTTACCTGGGAGGATCTGAACAGGAAGCAAAAGGACTTTGTAAGACGGTTGTTGGATCGGGCGAAACAGATGATTGCTGACGGGGTGCTTGAGGTCGATGAGGAAACCTGAGAAAGTGGAGTTGCCGCCCAGATCCGTTTAGAAAAAGAGAAGAATGAGGTTCAGTTTGGGTGACGATCCGGCCGAATTGCCATCGTTTCCGATCCAAACGCGGCCGAAGGGCCTTCGTCGATTGGACAAGCAGCTGCGACAAGACAATCCGAGCTGGCACGAGGCATGAATTTGAAATCAGCGCCGTATTCAGATTTCAACGCAATACATCAGATACGGCATGCGCTTCATTCCGATTGACTCGTAGGCTTTTTGTGCCCGTTCATTTTCGGCTTCCACATACAGTCGAACGAACATCACGTTCCTGGCTTTGGCCATCTCGAGCACTTTTTGATACAGCTTCTTGAAGATGCCCTGGCCACGCTGTTCCTTTTCAACGAACAGAGATTGGATGTACCACATGTTGCTATTGCGCCAATCCGACCACTCGTAAGTGATCATCAGGCTGCCAACGACTCGACCGTCGACTTCCCCAACCAGGTAAAACCCTCGACTTGGGTCCTCAAACACGGCGAGTACAGCCTTATCAACGACCGCTGGAAGGAGCGTTTTTTGTTCCGTTTCCAATGCCATGGCAACTTGAAAACCAGCGATCAAAGAAGCGTCATCGACGGTTGCTTCACGAATGGTTACTGACATCAAAAATACCGTTTCAGGAATAAACAGGGTTTGCCAATTCGAATGACCACATGCTCAAGGTTCTCGGAGGCACTTGCCGGTCAGGGAATGTTCGTTTTCGGCCATTTGTTCCGGTGTACCGCAGCCTACCAGCTGGCCGCCTCCGATTCCTCCCCCGGGGCCAAGGTCGATCAACCAGTCGGCACATTTGATCAATTCCAGGTTATGTTCAATTATGATCATCGAGTTTCCTTTGTCGACCAGCCGGTTGAGCACGTCGATCAGGACCCGGATGTCGTCAAAGTGCAAACCGGTCGTCGGTTCGTCAAGAATGTAGAGCGTGTTTCCTGTATCTGCCCGAGCCAGTTCCGTGGCGAGCTTGACTCGCTGTGCCTCGCCACCGGATAGGGTATTTGAGGATTGGCCGAGTAACAGATACCCCAACCCGACATCCGACAGGCTCTGCAGGATCCGGCGAATCTTGCTGAATCCATCGAATCGCTCGACCGCTTGATCAATTGTCAAATTCAGTATGTCAGCGATCGTCAGCTCGCCGAAGCGCACTTGCAGGGTCTGCAGGTTGAACCGTCTTCCATGACACGATTCGCAGGTTACGTAGAGGTCCGGCATGAAATTCATCGACATGCGTCTCACGCCGTGCCCCTGGCAGTCCGGGCACCAGCCCGATTTCGTGTTGAAACTGAATCGCCCGACTCCGAAACCACGTTGTTTCGCCATTTTCGTGGCGGCGAACAGACGGCGAAACTCGTCAAATACTCCGGAATAAGTTGCAGGACAAGCGCGCGGCGTGCGACCAATTGGTTTTTGGTCCACCAGGACCAGTTTGTCGATTTTGTCAATTCCGGTCAGTGACACAAAAGGTTCCGGCGAGCGTGTCACCAATTCCAAATTGCGCGCAATCGCAGGCGCCAGGGTGTGGTTGATCAATGTGCTTTTCCCACTCCCGCTGACTCCAGTTACGCAGCACAGGACACCCAGTGGAACTTCGACATCGATCGATTTCAGGTTGTGTCCCGAAGCGCCCGTGATCTTGATCATCCGATCGGGAAAGAGGGTGCGTCGAACGAGGGGAAACTCGACCGTCTTGATACCAGCAAGGTACTGACCTGTCAGGCTCAGCGGATCGTTTGCGATGTCATCAGGCGAGCCTTGTGCGACAACCTCACCTCCGTGACGACCAGCCCCGGGTCCCATATCGATCACATGGTCTGCGCTCCGAATCATGGCTTCGTCGTGCTCCACTACGATGACCGAATTGCCCGACGTTTTCAAATCAACAATCGCACCGATCAGACGATCGTTGTCATGTTGGTGTAACCCAATCGACGGCTCGTCCAGGACAAAGCAGACATTGGTCACGCCGGTGCCGATCGACGTGGCCAGGCGCACTCGTTGGTGTTCTCCGCCACTGAGCGAATCTGCAGCGCGGCTGAGTGTCAAATAACCGACACCGACTTTTTGGAGAAACTTCAGCCGATGAGAGATTTCCTTGAGCAGGGACGAAGCAATGACGGCGCGATCACCGTCGAGTTGAACGTTGTCAAAAAATGACCGCGCGTGATCGATCGACAGGTCAACAATTTGGCCAATGTGCTTTTCCTGGAGAAACACGGACCGAGCGGTTCGCGAGACCCTTGATCCCAGACACTCACCGCAAGTGATTTCGGACTGCATCTGTTCCAACTCAATTTCACGCTGCTCGGACGGGGTCGTCGCCAGTTCCTTTTGCAACAAGACCGAAAGACCCAATCGACCTTTTTCCCGACTGTTGAGAAACGTATCAAACTGTTTTTCAGATAGCGTCGACAATTTGGTTTCAGAGGTAAATCCCATGGGTTCCAGAACGGGGGTAATGGCCGCGATGGAATTCTTGAACGCGGCATTCGTCAACCCACGCCAGGCTTTGATCGCTCCGCCTGCGACCGAATGATTCCGGTCGACAATCCGGGTCGGGTCAAATTGGACGAATTTTCCCAAGCCACTGCAGTGTTCGCAGGCACCCAATGGACTGTTAAAGCTGAACGTCCGAGGCTGGACCTCGGTGTAACAGATGTCGCAATCCGGACACGCGTAGCGCGTGCTGAACAGTTTCTCCTGCCATTGGCCGCTGGTTCCGGAGTCGCCGGTCGGAATAATCCAGCAACAACTGACCTGGCCGTTACCACTAATCCTCACGGCATTGTCGATTGACTCAAGCAGTCTCGATGAAATTCCGTCACGGATGATGATGCGATCCGCGATGGCTTCGATGGAGTATTTTGCTGTGCTGGCGAGCGTGGGAACCTGGTCGATGTCGTGGATTTCACCATTGATTCGGACGCGAACCAAGCGTTCTCGTCGAATTTTCTTCAATACCTCCTGATGCAAACCAGGCTGCCTGCTCACCAGGGGCGAAAGGATCATGACTTTGGTGCGCTCGGGCAGATTCAGCAACGTGTCACGAATCTGCTGTGGCGTTTGTTGGCGAATCGGTTGGCCACAGCCATAGCAATGGATTTCGCCGACCCGCGCCATCAACACCCGTAGATAGTCGTAGATTTCGGTAACCGTTCCGACGGTACTGCGACGATTGAAAGATTGATGTGACTGGTCCAGGCAAAGTGTCGGCTGAATGCCCTCGATCAAATCGACGTCAGCGTGGGGCAGTTGGTGGAAAAACTGCCGCGAATACAAGGACAGGCTTTCGATGTACTGGCGCTGTCCTTCGGCGTACAGAGTATCGAATGCGAGTGAGCTTTTGCCGCTTCCACTACGACCGGTCACGACGACGATCTTGTCACGAGGGATCTCGACATCGATGTCTTTCAGGTTGTGAGTTCTTGCTCCGTTGATCCGAATGAAGTTGGAGTTGGTACCTGACGAATTGGGTTGCGTTGAATTAGGAGGCATTATGTCAGGCATTTGGAATGAAGGATCGGCCAGCCGCAAGCAGGATTGGGACGACTGCCTCAAACAGCCAGGTCGAACACCAAGGGGACCGGCATTTATGCGGGTTGCGGGGAATTAATTGTCTGGACTTCAAGTTTGGTCGTCGGAGTGGAATCTCTGATTGCGTGCTGAATTTGGGTTTCCCATGCCTATCGAGAAA
>JAHEBQ010000075.1 GCA_024642205.1 Planctomycetaceae bacterium
ATGAACATGGCGAAGCATTCGAAGACATCATGCGAAGAGGCGTGGGATTGGCTTGCATTCATTACGGCGTCGAAGTGCCCAAAGGCATCTCGGGCCAGCGCTTTCTCAACTGGATTGGTGGCTATTTCGAAACTGACTGGTCCGTCAACCCACACTGGCTCGCCAAATTCGCTTCATTGCCAGAACACCCGACGACGCGCGGCGTTCGCCCGTTCGAGATCCAGGATGAATGGTATTATCACATGCGGTTCTCCGATCAAATGACACGCGTGACACCGCTCCTGACCGCGATGCCGCCGGAAGACACACTCGCCCGTCCCGATGGTGCCCACAGCGGCAACCCCGATGTTCGCAAGGCGGTCCTCGAAGACAAACTGCCCCAACATCTGGCCTGGGCTTTCGAACGGGGAGACGGCAAGGGACGCGGTTTTGGTTTTACGGGCGGTCACTTTCATAACAACTGGCAAAACGACGATTTTCGAAAACTCGTTCTGAACGCAATCGTCTGGACCGCTCACGGCGAAGTCCCCGAAAAAGGAGTTGCCTCCGCGACACCGACGGAAGCGGATCTGGCGGCAAATCAGGACTACCCGAAAAAGGACGAAAAGAGAAAGAACCAGAAAAAGAAAGCGTCCTGAATCAACCAGTGCGGTCAATCACCCGTGAAATCAGGTGAATGTCCTGTTCTCCAATGTTTCAATTTTCGCTCGCAGCTCCGCCGGAATTTCGAACGAACGCTGGTTTTGATAGTCGAATAAAACGACGGTCGAATCTCCTTCGGCGGCGATTGCCTGGAGTTGCTCACTCCAAAGTTGATGTTCAATCACCAGACTGCTGCGACCGATCCTGGTCACACGTGCTCCGACAATTACGGTATCCGGAAACTTCACCTGCTTTCGAAAGTTGCAGCTGACTGCGGCCAGGATCGGCCCAAGGCCTTCGGATGTCATGGCGGGCTCGCATTTCAGCCAGTACGCAATGCGCGCCGATTCGAACCAGCGAATGAAATGCATATTGTTCACGTGTCCGAATCCGTCCTGTTCGCCCCATTGAACGGGCAGTGAAATCGTCACACGAAAACCGGGCAGGACTTGCTGGGGCATGTCGAACTTCCAGGATCAAATTCACTTTAAGACTGAATCGGAAATCTGCGAGCCCGAGCTAAATGTCATTCCGGAAATTCCTGATTGAACATTCAGGTTTAACTGGTCTCGCTCAATTCGATGGCCCGGGTCACTAGCGCACATTCTTGAGTGTCTCAGTCAAATCAACTTTCTGCGCATCACCCCACAGAGCTTCCAGACTGTAGAACTTACGAGTGTCTTCATCGAACAGATGGATTACCACGGTGCCGTAATCCAGAACAATCCACTTGCTGTCGTCGTAGCCATCGATATTCATTCGTTTGTCATCGAGCTTTTTCTCAAGCGTATTATCGATCTCTTCACTCATCGCGTGAAGCTGGCGACGGCTGGTTCCGGTGGCGATGACAAAATAGTCAAAAATCGCAGTGTGCTTTGACATATCCATCACGACAATGTCTGTTCCACCATTTTCAGCCGCAGTTCGCGCAGCCGCCAGTGCCAGAATCAGACTCCGTTCCGGGTTGGTACGTTGAGCCGCTGCTCCGGAAGGTTGGTTTTCGCTAGTGAATTCGTTGGGACTTTCGTCAGTCACGCAGGTTTCCTGAATACTCATGATCACTCAGTCAAGACGGAGAGGGTCAGGCCTCCCTGGAAAACGTCAATCTTGGAAGGCAGCATTGTAAGTCTCAAAGACGCTGACACCAACCGGAGGGTTCGCTAGAATATCCTCCGAGAATCGGTTTTTGCCGGTGGTGGAATCTGAAAAGCGGCGAAATCGCGCTTTGGCCAACAACCGCTCGGAGGGGTTTATTGAACCTATTTTCGCGGTCAGCAAACTGACCGATTCCCAACCAAGGTCTCGATACTCGGCCAAAGACCTTCCCAATAAAGAAACACCTTTTCCATCATGGAATCCCGTCCCGATGGCTCAACCCCATGTCCAATCCACAACCCAGTCTGTGAGTTTTTTTCATGTCCAGCAAGCCGCGACTCGGATTGCTCCGTATGTCCATCGCACGCCCGTTTTGACCTGTCAAACGATCGATGAAATGGTCGGCGGCAGCGTTTTTTTTAAATGTGAGAATTTCCAGAAATCGGGAGCATTCAAGTTTCGCGGGGCCGTCAACGCGATTTTGCAGTTGACACCGGAAGAACTGAGCCGCGGTGTCGTGACTCACAGTTCGGGCAATCATGCGGGGGCGCTCGCTTCGGCCGCGCAGATCTTCGGAACCCAAGCATTCATCGTAATGCCCAGCAATTCGTCTGAAATCAAAATGGCGGCGGTTCGAAGCTATGGTGGTCAAATCACTGAATGCGCGCCGACTCTGGAGGCGCGATTGTCGGTTGCTGATCAAGTACAGAAGAAAACCGGCAGCGTGTTGATTCCGCCATTTGACCATCCTCACATCATTGCAGGGCAGGGAACCGCTGCCATGGAACTTCTGGAACAGGTTCCTGACCTGGACGCGATAATTGCGCCGGTTGGGGGTGGCGGACTGATGTCAGGTACCTGTATCGCGGCTCGCGCTTTCAATCCGGAAATGCTGGTCTGGGGGGGAGAACCGGTCGGTGCGGACGATGCATTCCAGTCCAAATTGGCAGGAAAATTTATCCCTCAGCTATCTCCCAACACGATTTCTGACGGCCTGCGGACCAGCCTTGGCGCGTTGACGTGGCCGTTTATCCGGGATCAGGTCGACGAGATCCTGACGGCCAACGATGACGAGACAGTTGTCGCAATGAAGATGTTCTGGGAGCGTACGAAGGTCATCATTGAACCCAGTTCCGCGGTCCCGTTAGCAGCGATCCTGAAGCGATATTCCCGACAGTCGACATCGCATCCAGCAAATTCCGTTCAACCCGGAAAGATCGGCGTTGTCCTCAGCGGAGGCAACGTCGATTTGATGAATCTGCCCTGGAATCAATAACAGGCTTCCTGGTCAAACTTCCGGTTCCTTCAGAATCTCCTGGGGCTGGTGAGGAGTTTCGCGGCAGGTTCTCGTTCGCATTGTCTCAATCGCTCAACAAGCTGTAAAGCAATACATTGGTTGTGATCTTGAGTGCATCCTCGTGTGTGTAACCATCGCATTGTGACTTTGCCGTGTTTTCCAGAGCACAACTGAGATCGTTGGGCGAAAACACAACCGCTAGCCGTCCGTTGATTTCAGCGCCTTCCAGCTGTGGCGCAGAAACCTCTTCCTGGAATGTTCCGCCATTGGCTTTGATTCGCAAGGTGACACGGTCGAGTTGGTAGCCGTATCTCTTGTTCCAGATCTCATGGTTGGGGGCGATCGGCACCAGCGATTGGTTGCCGAGGATTGCATAAATCTCTTTTCGAAACGACTCGGTGAATTCTTTGGACGCACAGATCGCGTCGGCAAAAATAAAGCCGCCCAAATCCAGATGCTTGCGAAGCACCTCTCTTTCTTCCCGGGAAAAGGTAAACCGGTTTCGCCCGTGGAGAAAAACAAATGGATGATCAGCCAGCTCATCCGTCGTCGCAGAAATCATCTTTTTGTCCATTTTGATTTCCAGTCCCAACTGCTCGATATTTCGCAGTGCATTGCGCCATGCGTTGGGTGCATCATCATCACCGCCGCCATGCTGGAGCTTGGGAAAAACCAGGACGCGATCGGTGAGCAACTGCGGGTTGTTTTCGACAAGCGTCGGCGTCTCGCCTTTTTCTCTCAAGTTGAACCGGTCAGTCGCGTAGGCAATCACGTTAACACCCAGCTTCGTGCAATAGTCAACGCGTTGTTTCAGATTCTGGCTGACCGTCGTATCGTCAAGAATCGAAGGTCGGTCAAGATTCCAGTAACAACTCAGGTTTGCCGGGCAATATACGACACTGGTCCGACAACAGGCTTGAAGCCCCAGTAGCGGTCGCTCCTTGTTCGCGACCAGGGGATAGGTCGAATTCCAGATTGGATGGTTTCTGGCGAGCGCTTCAAGCTGACTCTCAGGGAACAGTTCGGCCATGAGGGCCAAAAAGGCCTGATGATATTTCGCGTCGTTACCACAGCCATCGCCCTGGCATGCTTCGGCGAACAGGAAACCGCCATTTTCAAGATATTTTTTGAGGTTGTCTTTTTGACTCCGGTTCAAGTCAATCAAGTCCCGACCGGACATAAACAGCACCGGGGCTTCCAGCAAATCGTCGACAGTCGCGTTTTCTGCTTTCACGGTTTGCCAATTGAGTTTCACGCTCCATTCTTTTTCCAAACGACGCGTCAGGTAATGGACACCGTTGGGGTGCAGGTCCCAGTCGGGCGTGCCGTGATCGTATTTGCCAATTACGACCGGGCGTTTTCCTTTCGAGAGAAACAGGAGCGCAAACGAAGTCGCAACCAGCGGGTTGTTTTCACCCAAAGCGCTGCGTGGGTTCTGCCAATAATCGTTATGCGGATGTTGTGTCTTGAGAAGTTCTTTGGCTCCGTCACGGTACCAATCGTTAGGTCCGACAAACCTCCGCCCCGCCAGACGTCCCGCACGCTCGAGCCCGTACAGGAAATAGAACTTCGTTCCGGGGTCGGACCGGAGGGTCAGTGGATTGGCTTGAACCGTATACCGGCTCGCAATCCAACCGAACGCCGCATCGATGACCTCCTTCGTTCTGTCTGGTTGGCAGCAGTTGGCGAAATCGCCATTGACCAGTTCGGCGGCATCGGCCAGATTCTCGTTGGCAATGATCACCGAAGAAATTCCGGCACACGTCATGCTCCCCTTCCAGTCATCACGGGCAACGTAGTAGCTGAATCCCCCTGATTTCGGGTTATAGCAGTTTTCCCAGTAACGCAGCGCTGTTTGCCAGGTTGATTGGGGAACGGCAATACCCAGTTTGCTCGCCTCATGAAGCGCGAGCAACGCGAACTGGCTGTTGGACGAATCACCCTGACCCTGGAGGTGGCCGTAATTCCATGAACCCCATGAACGGACGTCCTTCGGCATCTGGGAATTGATCAACCAATTCACATCACTTTCGATCAGGCGACGATACTTCTTCCCCTTGGGGTCAGCCGCCGCCATCGCCATGATCCGAAGCGAAACAACATAGGTGATGGAAGCCGGTATGTCCTCCAGGTACTCCAATGCACTTTTGATGTGAGGTGAGTTTTTGTACGGATCAATGGGCAACTCCTCCGAGTTGAGCAACGCCAACGTACAAAGTGCGGTCATGTCGCCTTCAAATCTGAGGTCCTTCCATGACCCATTTTCTTGCTGGTTTCCCTTGATGTACTGGATGCCTTGTTGGATCGACTTGCGAACCTTTGCCGCGTTCAGTGGCGTGTTGTCCACTTTTTGCCGGCCACCCAATAGCAGACCAATTCGTTCCTGTGGAAAGCGAGAGGAAATAATCGGTCCGACCAGTACCGATTGCGCACCTGAACCGGGTGTGGGGTTTGACGTTCCATGACCCTTATCATTGTTTTTGTCCGCGAACAACTGAACCGGAATGGCCCAACTGACCAACAGAGACAAAAACAAAACTGATTTCTTCTTACGCGAACGCATGGTCACTCCCGTCCCTTGCTCAATTATCCCCACCCAAGATTCTAGAAGCCCATTCAATTCAAAGCAACGGAAACAGTCGCGTTGCTGTCGATGGCTTGCCGACCTACAATTTGAACTCGCGGCAGTTGAGTGAAGCTGGATGAAGTTTCGTGAACCAATGGCGAACGCCCCTGAAGGAATCCTACGGCTCAACTATCAACCCGTTGGATTTGCGACAATCCGAAACTCTCCAAAATCATATCCCACGATCAAGAGGACAGTGTGACCGGAAAACAACGAAGTCTCGGCGATGTGCTGCAGGAATTCAGCCAACACCGGAAAGTCATGGAGCAGGAACTCCATAAAGTGATCGTTGGCCAGGAAGAAGTCATCGAGCAGGTGTTCGCCGCGATTTTCACCCGCGGTCATTGCCTGCTCGAAGGCGTCCCCGGATTGGCCAAAACCTTGATGGTCAGCACGATCGCCAAGATTCTCGATGTCAATTTCAAACGCATCCAGTTCACTCCGGACCTGATGCCATCGGACATCACCGGAACCAACGTTCTCGATGAAGACGAACACGGGCGACGGAAATTCCGGTTTGTCGAAGGTCCGATTTTCACCAACATCCTGTTGGCTGACGAAATCAACCGAACACCTCCCAAAACGCAGGCGGCATTGTTGCAGGCGATGCAGGAACGCGAGATCACGATCGGCCGCACGACGTACAACCTCGAACCGCCCTTCTTTACGATCGCCACGCAAAACCCGATCGAACAGGAAGGAACGTACCCGCTCCCCGAAGCCCAACTTGACCGGTTCATGTTCAATATCAAAGTCGGTTACCCCACCGCGAGCGAGGAAGAGCAGATTCTTGCCGCCTCCAGCCGAAACGAACAACAGGAAGTCCGCAAAGTCCTGTCGGCCAAGGCAATTGTCAATCTTCAAAAACTGGTCCATTCCGTCGCCGTCAGTGAGTACGTGATCAAATACGTTTCGCGACTGGTTCGCGCGACGCGACCCAAAGACGAATTGGCTCCCGCATTTGTCAAAGAACTGGTCGATTGGGGCGCCGGTCCGCGTGCAGGACAATTCCTGATTGCCGGCGGAAAAGCAATGGCTGCCATGGACGGTCGATTCTCAGTTGGAATCAGTGACATCCAGAAAGTCGCAATGCCTGTCCTCCGTCATCGAGTCAGTACGAATTTTCAAGCCCAGGCTGAAGGAATGTCGACGGAGGATGTGATCCAAAAACTTCTCGACCAAACTCCCGAACCGGAAGTCCCGAAGTTCGAGAAATAGGCCCATAGCAGGAACCAGGAAGCAAATGTTGATGAGGTTCGGTATCACTCAAGAAAAACACAGAGAGTTGGACAAAGAGGGGGAGGCCAAGTAACGAGGTCTAAGCGAACCAATTGGCGTTGTGAGCCGGCGCCTACCTCGGATCGATGTGGACAGCAAGTCGCCAAACTCCGGCCCAACACACACACGTCCCGTAATGGCACCTGGTCACTGCCGATGGGGATCGTTCCGGTACTACCAACTCCAAATCTCGCCCCCCCCTGTAAACTTTTATCCATAACTCATTTCGCTAACTCATTTCGCCAATGTCTGTCGAAAAATACCTCAAACCGTCCGTCATCAACCAGATCAAACGACTGGATTTGCGGGCCCAGTTTGTGGTGAAAGGATTCCTGCACGGATTGCACGCCAGCCCGTTTCACGGATTCAGCGTCGAGTTCAGCGAGCACCGGAAATATACTGCGGGGGATGACCTCAAAGACATCGACTGGCAGGTCTACGCCAAGACCGACAAGTACTACATCAAGAAATTTGAGTCGGAAACCAATATCACCGGTTACCTCGTCATGGATTTGAGCCAATCGATGGGATACACCTATGAACAGGAATTGAACAAGTTCGATTACGCCATCTGCCTGGCCGCAGCGTTGGCCTACTTGATGATCTCGCAACAGGACCCGGTCGGACTGGTGACGTTCAACGACAGGATTCGCCAGTGTTTACCGCCACGTTCGAAACGAACGCAATTGGGTAATGTGCTTTCGCTACTTTCGAAACTTGAACCCAGTGGCACGACAGATTTCCAACATAGCCTCGGACAGCTTTCGGCCATGTTGAAAACACGCAGCCTCATCATGATTTTTTCCGATTTCCTGTTTGACGAAACACAAACGTTAAACGCGCTGTACCGACTCAAGCATGGCGGCCACGACGTGATCCTGTTTCATATTCTCGATGAAGCCGAAGTCAGTTTCCCGTTCCGAGGTGTTTGCAAAATGCTTGACCCCGAAACCAACGAGGAAATAAAGGTTGACGCGGACGGGTCTCGGAAAGACTACCTCAAGCAGCTCAAGGAATTTCGCGACGGACTGGAATCGAGATGTCGACAAAGCGGAATCGACTACGTGCCAGTCGATACCAGTATGCAATTCGACAAAGCTCTTCTGGAGTACCTTCTCAGTCGGCGGGCCAGGGGGTAACCATGACGTGGGCGAATCTGGCGATCCTGGGAGTCGGCGCAGCACTGGTTTCGGTTCCGGTCATCCTGCATTTCCTGATGCAACCGAAGCCGAAAGAGATGTTGTTTCCGGCAATGCGATTTCTCAAAGAGCGCCGTGAATCCAACCGCTCTCGAATGCGAATCCGGCATTTCCTGTTGCTGTTGCTGCGGTGTTTGTTGATTGGATTGGTCGCGGTCGCGTTGGCCGGGCCTTCGGTTGCTTCAAGCGACTTCGGAAACTGGCTGACACTCGGGGGAATCGGGTTTAGTGGGTTGGTGGTTGCCACGATTTTGCTGTTTTCATTCTTTCGACAAACCAAGAATTGGTTACTGATTGGAATTCTGGGCGCGTTGTTCCTGGGTCACTTGATCTATGGAAGCTGGGCCACGAGCAAACTGCTCGGCTCTGAATCAGCTCAGCTAATAGGTGATGACCAGGCTCCCGTTGCTGCCTTGATCGTCATCGATACGTCGCCGCGGATGGAATTCCTGAACGAAAACAACACGGGTTTGGAGAAAGCGATGGAGGCTGGTCAATGGTTGGTCAGCCAGTTTCCTGTCGACAGCCAGGTCTGTGTTCTGGCCACCGACAATGACCGACCGTTCTTTTCCGTCGACGTCGCAGCGGCAACTCGCCGAATCAAGACGCTCGAGACCAATTTCTCGGGAAGTTCGATTCCTGCGGCGCTGCTGGACGGGATCCAGATTCTCAACAAGGCACCACAGGAACGGAAAGAAATCTACATCGTGACGGATCTGACGCGCGAAAGCTGGGCCGGCGAAAACCCCAAACCCCTGGCCAAACTGCTGGACCAGAGCCCCGGAACCAGCGTGTTTGTATTTGATGTTGGCGTCGAAAATCCGACAAATATGGCTTTGACGCAGCTGAATCTATCGGACGTTGAAATCTCAACCAATGGACGAATGTCGATATCGACCGAAGTCCAACGACTCGGCCCCGCGACGCAACGGACCGTCAAGATGTTGATCGAAAGACACGAACCGCCATTGCCCGTGGTACGGGATGAACAAAATGTTTTTCCAACCGCAACCTTCGATGGCCAAATGGTCACCAAGGACATTCGCGAAAACAGTTCCGTTCCGGTCAAGTTTACATTCAGCCAACCGCTGGAATTGGGTGTTTATCACGGACGTGTCGAGGTCGAAGGGCAGGATGGCCTGGCGATTGACAACCAGCGATTTTTTACATTCCGCGTCGGCGCCACCAAACGGGCCTTGATCGTCCATCCAACCAATGTCTATCCACGCATAATCGAGAGCCTGCTGGCACCGCGAGACAAGGTCGAGGCAGGAACCGCGAAATACGAATCGGAAACGACGACGCAAACAGAGTTTCTCCGATTTGAAAACCTGAGTAATTACGACGCGATTTATCTGCTGGACCCTCAACCGATGGCCGAACCAATTTGGGAGCGTTTGGAAAGCTATGTTCGAGAAGGAGGCGGCCTGGGGATTTTCCTGGGACACAACGCGGCTGAAGGTGGAGTGGCCGACGCCGGGTTTGCGACACCAACCGCCAAACGAGTCTTGTCAGGAACCCTTGAACAGCAGTGGTTTAATGAAGAACCGGATCTTTTTTTGAGCCCCAAGGAATTAACTCATCCAATTTTCAATTCAATTCGCGGCAATGAAACGACCGTGTTATGGAATCGTTTTCCCGTCTTTATTCATTGGGGATTCCTACCGGATGAAGATGATAAACTGCCGACCCAGACATTGTTGAGGTTTGGAAATCGAGAGCCGGCATTGATCGAGCGTACGATCGGAGCCGGCCGGATCCTGGTAATGACTACCCCGATTACAGAATACAGTTCCGTCGAAGGTCGACCCATCTGGAATTTGCTGATCTCGGGAAACATGGTTCCGTCGTATTTGCTGCTCGAGGGAATCGCCTCCTACCTGGTTCAAGGCGACGCGGAATCGTTAAACGTCGGCATTGGACAAATCGCGACATTGAACAACGATTTGAGGGAATTTCCGGAAAACTATCAGGCGTTTTCTCCGGATCCAGGCAAGCCGCCGACCCGGGTGAATGCGGTCGACGGGAAACTTCGTTACCGATTCATCGATTTTCCGGGGCACTACCGACTCAAAGGTGTCATGGACCAAACCGTCGTGCTTCGTGGTTTCAGTGCAAATATCGGGAGTGCCGTTACCGATCTGACGCGAATCGAACCGGACCAACTCGATGCATTCCTCGGAGCCGAACGATACAAACTGGCCAGACAGCGCGACGAGATTCAGCGTCAACAGGGCGCGACGCGGCGAGGCCAGGAATTTTACCCGTTGGTCGTTTTGATGATGTTGATCGTCATGGCGGTTGAGTATTTGATGTCAAACCGGTTTTACAGAAGCTGACATGGTCGCTCACGGTTCCGTCGTAGAAAATGAAAGAATGGCAATGGCAATTTTCAGTTGGAATTTCAAATCGCGATTCGCACAGCATCCGACACCTGGTTCCGGGAAGTGAATATCGAGATCGGCCTGGCAAACCCTTTGCCTCCAACGGGCAATTGACTGAATCCTGGATCCCCTAACCCCATCGAAAAATTGGAAACCTTGACCTTTCAACCTGTCCTTGCTCCGATCGTGCTGACGATGGTCTTCGTCGCTGCGCTTCTGATGCTGTTGATCGGTCCCTCATTTGCCAAGCTGACCCGATCTCGTCGCTGGACTCTATCACTGCTTCGCCTGGGCGTGATCCTGATGGCCCTGCTGGCCACGCTTCGTCCCGGTTGCGTGGAAAAAATTGAAAAGAACCAGGCCGCCGTAATCTTGTTCCTGGTCGACTCATCACGCAGCATGGAACTTCCGCACATCGCGGACGATTCCTCCCGATGGGGCGCAACTGTGAAGATGCTTCACGACAACGAATCGCGATTCCGGCAATTGGCCCAAAAGAAAATCGAAGTCAAGTTTTTCAGTTTTGACAATCAAATGCAATCGCTTGAAGCTGAAAACGGAGTGGTCAAACTTCCCGAAAAACCGGAAGGGAGCGAGACAGATATTGGAACCGCGTTGTACGACACCAGCATTGATGTCCGTGACCAACGGTTGCTGGCGGTCGTTTTGGTCAGCGACGGCACGCAGAATGTACTTGAGCCGGAAATCGAACTGTCGCAGGCGGCGGAGACGCTGCGTGACATGGGAGTTCCCCTGTTGGCGGTACAACTCGGTCTGGCCGACGATACAGGGCAGTTGGCCGACGTGGCAATCACGAATTTCGCGGAACAGATGGTCGTTAACAAAAAGAACGACCTGGTCGCGACGGCGACCATGGTCACTCGCGGTTACGTGAATCAGGACATCCATGTCGAGCTGATCGTGACGGATTCGGCCGGCAATGAAACGCAGGTCGCGTCTGAGGTTTACCGTCCAAGCAAGGGTTACGAGGAAACGAATGTTGAGTTGAAATATCGCCCGACGGTACCGGGGGAGTACCGGATCAAGGTCCGAGCGGTTCCCATGCCGGAAGAAACTGCCAAACGGAACAACGAACTGGATGGATTTCTGACCGTACGTGATGAAGGAATGCGGGTCCTGTTTCTCAATGGCGCTCCTGGAAACGAGCAAAGGTTTCTGCGGTATTCCCTGCCTGCGCTCGACTTCATCGAGTTGGACTTCTTTCCAATTTACACCTACCAGGGTGCCCGAGATTCGAACTGGCCAATGTCAGAATTCGAAGCCGAGTTTCGTGATCCAAAAAAATACGACGTCTTTATTCTGTGCAATGTCGATTCATCGGCTCTCAGTTCCGCCAGCTGGGATGCTCTGGCCGAAGCCATTGGAAAAGGGAAAGGCCTGTTGATGCTGGGTGGAACCCACAGTTTCGGGGCAGGCCAATTTCAGCAGACGGCATTGGCGAACATGTTGCCAATCAAGATGAATCCAGGTGAACGACAGGATTTCGATCAGGACATCCGCCGTGATCTCCACGTCAATACTCCATTCAAGCTGAAACCGACACGTAACGATTTCCTGACCCGCATCTCCGACGATCCCAACTATAAGACCGCCTGGAGCAAATTGCCTCCGTTGGTGGGTGCCAATCGGATCGCTGTCAAAGAGACGGCGACCGTTTACCTCGAAAGTGACGACGAGGCAAGACGTCCAATCATGGCCAGCGCGATGGTGGGCGGTCGCGCGCTGGTGTTTGCCGGCGACTCGACCTGGCGTTGGCGACGTTACGGTTTTGAAAAAGAATACAATCGATTCTGGCGACAAGTCATTTTGTGGCTCGCATTCTGGGACTCGAGAAATGACGAGAGTGTATCGATTGAACTTCCCAAACGCCGTTTCTCCGCCAGGGCATTGGTCAAATTCGGCGTCGTGGTCAAGTCCATGGACGGCGAGGCAGTTGAAAACGTTTCATTTGACGCAACACTGACGTTGCCATCGGGCAAACAGCAAGTCATTACAATCAATCAGGTCGGCGATCGGTACCAATCGGAGCTTGATCCGTCCTCGCTTTCGCAATCGGGGCTTTATCAAATCCAGGTTGCCGCAAACCGCCAGGGCATTTCCATCGGCGAGTCGATACGCGAGTTTGTGGTGATGGATCTTGACAAGGAAAAAGCCAATCCCGTCGCCAACCCCGAACAAATGAAGCGGCTGGCGAACCAGACCAGCGAATTCGGCGGAAAGGCCCTTGGACCGGAACAACTCTCGGAAATTCTGGATCAGTACATTGACGATCCGCCGATGACCAAGATCGAAATTCCCAGCAAACGGAGGTTGGGCGAGTCATTCGCCGATGCAACCGCTTTTCTGTTGATGTTTGTCATTTTGTTGGGGACCGAATGGTGGTTGCGAAAAAAATGGGGATTGGTCTGATCATTAAATCGATCTCCAGCATGTCAACGGCGGGCAGGGTCGACCTGGCCTATTGATCGCCTAAACGCCAAGACTTAGAAATAACAAATTGGCTAAAACGATAACCCTGTATTTGTCAAGCCAGGAAATCTTGCGGGCTTGATGACTTCGGCAACCTCATTCCACAATTTTCCAGGTGAGTCATGTCAGACAATCCATTCAAGTCGGAGCCAGCTGAGCCCGTGCCTTATGCGAAACCTGCGGCCAGCGGGCAGAAGGTTCCGCCATCAGCCCCTGGAGCACTGACTCCCATTCTTGTGTTTTGTCTGATCCTCGGGATCCTGGGTTTGATTGGAACCTGTCTCGGTGGAGCCGGAATTGCAATGATGTCGGCATTCGAGCGGGTGTTCGAAGGTGTACCAATGCCTGAGGATCAAAAGGTGTTCAACAAACTCAATATGAACGCACAAATGGGTGTGATCCTTCCAAGCGTCATTTTGATGCTCATCAACCTGGGTGTGGCGACGATGCTGATCATTGGATCGATTGGCTGTTTCAAAAGGAGACAGTCGAGTCGAGTATTTCTGCGAATGGCGCTGCTCGTCGCGATTTTCTACTCGTTACTCAAAATAACGGCTACGGTTTTTGTATCCATGACCGCCAACTCGGCGCTCCATACCTCGATTGAAAACTTGAAAAACGATCCCATGTACGAAAAACTGAAAGACCAGTACACAACTGCGCAGGTGTTTACCATTGGGGGAATCGTTTTCGGCGTCGTCATCGGGATTGCAATTCTCGGATTCTACATTTGGGCGCGAAGCTACCTGAACAAGAACCAGGTAATCGAGCACTTCGCTGCCGTCGAGAACTACAAGCGATCGTCGTATTAGCGGGCACGCAACGGCCGGACGTTGTGGTTCCAGGCTTCGGTGGCGTATTTGCCTTTCACCAGCCGCTCCGCCAGTCCCTTTGGCCAATCGTCCCACTGGGTCTCAGCGCCCCATTGATTGACGATGGCCGGCGCCAATTCGTTCGTTGTCGTCGGTAATTGAGTCAGAAAATCCCGGTGCGATCGGCCTTTACGATAGCCGGGTTGACGAATTGGACTTCCCAGGCAATTGACGATCAAGTCGATGTCGAATTCACAGATCATCGTTCCGTGATACACCATCCAGTTCCTCTTGCAACGAAGCGAGTTGCCGGAAAACTTGCGGTCCTGGTACGTCAAATCCGACGTCCCCCGAATTTCGACAACGATCCCGAGACTGGCGATCGACTCTCGCATCTGGTTCATAACAAATTGATGGGCTTTATCAAGCATTCGAATCTCAGGGCGTTGGCGGTAATCGAGCAGGACCGCGTACATCAAACAACCGGGACCGGTAACAATCGACTGTCCGCCGCTACATCTCCGCAAGACTTCGATATTCTCGCGTCGGCAAAACGCGAGGTTCGCCTCCTGTTCCATTGGAGAACTTCGCCCAAGTACCACGAGTGGATGCCTGGGTTCCCAGATTCGCAAGATTTCCGGATAGTGTTCGGATGACTCAGCAGTTTCCAGCAGCGCTTCATCGATCGCCAGATTGGTCGCAGCAGATTCGTGGGTCAAATGAAGGAGCTTCATGATGGCAGTCTAGCGTATTGGCGAACCCGACGCGCCGGTATCCAAATTGACCCGTTTTGACTTCCAGTTGCAGTGGGAAGTCGGTATAACCAGACAGCGAATTACGGTCCAGAGTCCAGTCGAATGACAGGTGCCAGCCAAATCGAATGAAAACTCTGGGTGCAATTTACCGTTGAAGTTGCCAGATCCCATTGTCACGCCGCGACCGGTACGTCGCCGAAAACTGGCTACCCGAAACGGTAGCGTAGTAGTCAAAATTTCCGCCGAACGGAAGTTTCCTGGTCCCTTGTAAAATCATCAATCCCGGTTCTTCGTGGACGATATTCAGTACCGGGCGATAGCGAAACGGAATGATTTTACCAAACGTACCGGTGAATTTGGCCCGGACATGCATCGAATCAATTCGGCGAAACTGGGCATTCAGCTTTCCCTGGTGGCCACTGCGGTAGCTCTGCCAATTTCCGCGCCAACGACCATCGAGCGTCTGGGCAAAGGTCGATTGCGGGAAGAAAATTATCAACGCCAGGACGAGCAGAACCGTGGTTTGGATTTTCATTTCGTTTTTCTTCTTTCGAGTTTCAGACACGCCTCTATTCATCATAAATGGGTCGGCCCATCCTTCAAGCCAGACGGAGTTCGGTCGGCATGAGGCGGCATCCCGAATCCCGGCTCAAATAATTCTGCGGAAAAGCCGACTCTTCGGCGATTCGAGCTGGCACCACCCAGCGTTGCGTTACAAGCCAAATATCGGGAAGTTCGTGGCCCTGCGCTTTCCAGTAGCGGCTTTTTGCGGCTGTCGGTTACAATAAAGCCCAGCCTCGGCGCATCCCATGGAGAAAGACTCTCGCCGGGTTGGCCAAATTTTTCCGGAAGACATCGATGCCACGAATCAGCGTTTGCCTACGGTTTTCTGTTCTGGTTTCTTTCCTGACGCCGGCCGTTACATTCACCCAGGACACGATCTCACCAGACCAACTGGAGTTCTTTGAAAAAAGGATTCGCCCGGTGTTGGTTGCAAAATGTTACGAATGCCATTCCAGGGATTCGAAATCGATCAAGGGAGGCCTGTCACTCGACACGCGGGAAGCGATTCGGGAGGGGGGCGACAGCGGGAATGCGGTCGTGCCCGGTGATGTTGAAGCCAGCCTGCTGATGGAAGCGATTCGTTACGAATCGGTTGAGATGCCACCGAAGGAGCAACTGCCCGAATCGGTGATTGAAGATTTTTCCCAGTGGATCGAAATGGGAGCACCGGACCCGCGAGAGGGTCCATCACTGATCAAACGTGAAATTAACTTTGAGGAAGCCAAAGAACACTGGTCGTTCAGGCCGATCCAACATCCGAGTCCGCCTCCAGTCGCGAATTCCAATTGGCCACGCGGTCCTATCGATCAGTTCATTCTGGCCGGATTGGAGGCCAAGAACTTACATCCGGTAGCCGATGCCGATCGCCTGATCTTGGTGCGTCGTTTGTACTACGACCTGATTGGACTTCCGCCCACGCCGGATCAACTTGCTGCGGCGGTATCGGATGATTCACCTGATGCCGTCGAAAAGCTGGTCGACCAGCTTCTGAGTTCACCCCAATTCGGCGAGCGCTGGGGCCGCCACTGGCTGGACGTTGTCCGATACGCCGAGTCGAACGGTCGTGAGCGTAATTTTGTTTATCCAACTGCCTGGCGATATCGTGACTACGTTATTGCCGCCTTGAACGCTGACAAGCCCTTTGAACAGTTTATCCGTGAGCAGGTTGCGGGTGACCTGCTGGGCGACCCCAGCGACGAACAGCTGATCGCCACCGGTTTCCTGGCGATTGGTCCCAAACTTTTAAACGAAAACAATCGAAATGCTTTCGTGATGGACATGGTTGACGAACAGATCGACGTGACGACTCGTGCATTCATGGGCCTGACTGTCAGCTGTGCTCGTTGCCATGATCACAAATTCGATCCAATCCCGACCTCCGAGTATTATTCGATGGCTGGAATTTTCCGGAGTACTGAAACCCTTTACGGCACCAAGAACCAGCAGGGCAATCGGCAAGCGAGTGAACTTGTTTCACTTGCGGGCCCGACCGGCCAGGAACATTCCACGGAGCAACTTGAGGAGGGGAAGCAGCAAACCGTCCAGAAGCTGCAAAATGCCAAGAAACGACTGGCCGCTTTGCAAAAACAAAACAAGGCGTTGGCTCAGAAAAAAAACCAAGGCATCAAAACAGACCAGGCCGCGAGCAAAGCGACTGAACTCAAAAAAACGATCGGAAGAATCCGCAAGCAGATTGCCACATTGGAAAAGGAACTCAGTGAAGGTCCCGACATGGGACCAGCCAATAAGTCGATGGGAGTCCGTGAAGGCAAAGTTGCCAATTCTCCGATCTACCTTCGGGGTGAGGTTTCGAGTCCCAAGGGAACTTCGCCACGTGGATTTCTCACGATTCTTGATCCTCATTTGAAACAGCCGGTCCTGGAGACCAACCAGAGTGGTCGATTGGAATTGGCTGATTGGATTGTCAGTGACCAGAATCCGCTGACTCCCCGGGTGATCGTGAATCGTGTATGGCACCACCTGTTTGGGATCGGGCTTGTCCGAACCGTCGATAATTTCGGCGCAACCGGAGAACTGCCCACTCACCCTGAACTCCTGGATTTCATGGCCCACCGCTTTGTCGAGCAAGGCTGGTCGATCAAGAAACTGATCCGCGAGCTGGTACTCACGAGAACTTACCAACTGGGCGGAACCCATGTGGCAGCCAACTACGAACGCGATCCGGATAATTTCATGTTGTGGCGACATCGCTCGCAGCGGGTGGACGCCGAGTCATTGAGAGACGCGTTGCTAATGGCCAGTGGCAGGCTTGATCTGAAACCTGCCGACGGATCTCCGGTTTCCAGCCAGGATGGCGAGTATGGCCGAGGGATTTCGATCGGTGACATTGTTCGAGACAACAGCCACCGAAGCGTGTACCTGCCAATCATTCGAAACGCCGTTCCCGAGGCGTTGAAACTGTTTGATTTTGCGGAACCGAGCATCATTGTTGGCGAACGCTCGGTAACCACCGTACCGACTCAGGCCTTGTTTTTCCTGAACAGCAAGTTTGTGACGAACCAATGTGACCAGTTGGCGAAAAATCTGTTGGCCAGTCAGGCGATGGACGACAACGCGAGGGTGGATCGAGCATACCGGACCATCCTTGCTCGACCCGCGTCGGAATCCGAAATCGATCGCGGAATTCGTTTTATCCAGACAACCACCGCAGGACTGGCCCGACCGGATGGCGAAATGTCCGAGACCCGCACGCTCGCCTGGTCTGGTTTTTGCCAAGCGTTATTTGGGTCTGCAGAGTTTCGATATGTCGAGTAGGCATCACTGCCGGATCGCGAAAAGGCAAGATTCGCCAAACGCGATTCAGGAGTTGGCCGATCACCAGCTTCAAACGAACAACGTTGCAAATGAAAAGGGATTTTGGCATGACATTCGAATTTTCGCGCCGCAATGCACTTAAGACGCTTTCATGTGGCTTCGGCTACATGGCGTTGGCCGGTTTGGCCACAAAGGCAGTTGCCGACGATCCATTAAATCCATTGTTGCCCAAAACTCCCCATCATCCCGCCACGGCCAAACGCGTGATCTTTCTTTGTATGCGAGGCGGTCCTTCGCATGTTGACACGTTTGATTACAAACCAAAACTTGACAAAGACAGTGGCAACGTTTCGCCAAACCAAAAGGGGCGAAAGCTGATGGGTTCCCCCTGGAAATTTGATCAACATGGAGAAAGCGGGCTGTACATTTCTGAGCTGTTTCCCAACCTTGCCAGGCATGCCGACGAACTTTGCGTGATCAATGGAATGGCTGGCGAAGTCCCGAACCATCCGCAGGCGTACCTCAAACTTCACACCGGAAGCTTCCGTTTCGTCCGTCCTTCCGTCGGGGCCTGGACCTTGTACGGATTGGGCACCGAGAATCAAGATTTACCCGGGTTCATAACCCTCAATCCCGAAACGAGAGTTGGTGGTGCGCAGAATTACGGAAGTGCATTTCTACCGGCGTTCTACCAGGGGACCGCAATCGGACAAGTCAACCAGCCGCTGGCCCAAGCCCGGATTGGCAACATCCAGAACGATCGGTTCAACAACCAGTTGCAACGCGCGCAGCTGGACCTTGTTCAGGAAATGAACCGCCAGATGCTGACACGGCAGAAAGTCAGCCCCGAGCTCGAAGGCGTCATCGAGTCTTACGAACTGGCTTTCCGAATGCAGAATGCGGTTCCGCAATTGATGGATCTATCGGATGAAACCCGAGAAACACTTGACCTCTACGGAGTCGGACAGAAACAGACTGACAATTTCGGAAGACAGTGTTTGTTGGCCCGACGTTTTGCCGAAGCTGGCGTCCGGTTTATTGAGCTTTGCCATTCAAACTGGGATCAGCACGGAAATCTCCAGGGCAAACTGACATCCAATTGCAAAGAAACCGATCAGCCGATCGCCGCTCTGTTATCCGATCTCAAGCAACGGGATCTGTTGAAGGATACGCTGGTCGTTTGGGGCGGCGAATTTGGACGAACACCGGACGTCAAGAAAAAGGACGGTCGCGATCATAACGCGACCGGTTTCACGACGTGGATTGCCGGTGGCGGTTCCAAAGGCGGACAAACGGTGGGTGCAACAGACGAGTATGGAATCGCGGCCGTCGAGAACAAAATGGACTTCCACGACCTGCACGCGACAATGTTGCATATGCTCGGCCTGGATCACACGCGTCTGACCTACCGATATGCCGGTCGTGATTTCCGATTGACCGATGTTTATGGTCGGGTGGTAAACGAAATCCTGGCATAATCAATCGGACGGAGGACCACGAGATCGTCAATTCGAAGGGTCACCAACCGGGTTACTTTCAGGGGATTGTGAGGCGGAGCGTTGTCGTGGCTTATTTGGAATAATTCCATTTTCGGTTTAGCCAATGCTTGCTCGATCTGCAATGATCCGTAGGGGTGTATACACGACGGTATTGCCGACATGTCAGTCATTGAGGCCTGGTTCTTCAACCCTGCGCTGGGCCGCGAACACCAGACCAATCATTCGGTCACGTCCGCAAATGCAGGAACTTTCTCAAGTCGTTTGTGTATTTGATGTCAATTCGTCCTCCGC
Source organism: Planctomycetaceae bacterium (assembly GCA_024642205.1). Lineage (GTDB taxonomy): Bacteria > Planctomycetota > Planctomycetia > Pirellulales > Pirellulaceae > Mariniblastus. Next base: position 19,708 of record JAHEBQ010000075.1, read on the forward strand.
TCGAACCGCTGGAAGCAAACGTGATCGACAGAACGCGAGTCCGGGTTGGTTTTACCATCCGTTCAGTCAGACTCGACCACGCCGGTGGACCGGTTAATCTCCGTTCTTGCTGTCGTCGCGTCGTTCAAACCGAATCGTGTTTCGATGCCCGGGCATCGCATCCTTCGACAACCCAGGAGAACGCAGCATCTGGAAAAACACATTGGGTTTTTCGTATATAATGACTCCCGTCAAACTCCAATCAGCATTGCGAGGCAAAGGCCACCGGATCATGGACTTACTCAACATCAAAACCAAGAAGTATACGGCGACTGGAAAATCGGTCGTCGACCTTTCGGAACATCCAACCAGGCTGAAAAAGGCGCTTTGCGGAAAGCGAGAGTACGAAACAGTTAGTCAGGCGTTCATGCAGGAGATCGATGATCTCCAGAACATCATGTATGCCCACGACCGCTATGGAATGCTTCTCATTTTCCAGGCAATGGACGGAGCGGGAAAAGACGGAACGATTCGCCACGTGATGAGTGGTGTCAATCCCCATGGAGTTCGAGTTTTTGCTTTCAAGCAGCCAAGCGCCGATGAACTTGACCATGATTTTCTCTGGCGAACAAACCGAGTGATGGCTTCTCGCGGGTCGATCACGATTTTCAATCGTTCCTACTATGAAGAAGTGCTTGTCACGAAGGTGCATCCCCACATCATTTCGGAAATACAACGGCTTCCCGACGAACGCAAGAACTTTGATCGTCTTTGGAAAGAACGATACAAGGCCATTCGCAACCTCGAATCATATTTGTTTGAAAACGGCATCCAGGTGTTGAAGTTCTTTTTGCATCTTTCCAAGGATGAACAGAAAAAGAGGTTTCTCAGCCGGATCAAAACGCCATCAAAGAATTGGAAATTCTCCGAATCCGATGTGATTGAGCGCGCTTACTGGGACAAGTACCAGTCAGCCTACCAGGACGCAATCAATGCAACCGCGACAAAAGAAGCTCCCTGGTTTATCGTTCCAGCGGACGACAAGGTCAGCATGCGCTTGATCGTATCTCAAATCGTCATTGAGAGGTTGCAATCACTTAAGATGGAATACCCAAAGGCGGATGACAAGCACAAGGAAGACCTGATACGTTACGAGGTGATGCTGGAACAAGAACCCGACTAAGCAAAGCCAGCCACTGGAGACATGCGACAGTTCTCACGATTCGGTCATTGCTCCAGCGGGACGTTGAAGTAGCCAACGACCCGAGGATGAGACTCCATGTATCTCTGTACCGCTTCCACTACTTCTGGATGCTGTTTGGCAACGTCGTTGCTTTCATTGATTATTTCAACGCCAGGCCCATAGACTTGAATGCTCCCACGGCTTGGAATCGCGACCTTGAATTCACCATACCGGGCAAAATGTGCAAACCCTTGATCGATGGGTAACTGATCGCGAAGCCTGGATTGAACGTCAATGTAGTCTGGCTTTCCGGCCAGATTGCTCCACTCATCCGGGTCATTTTCGAAGTCGTACAACTCTTCCGTTCCGTCGAAATAACGAGTGTAGTGCCATCGTTCCGAGCGAATCGTATGGTTGCCTCTCCCGATCGTTGAGATTGCAACGCGGTCCCATTCGGCTTTCGGGTCAGCGATCAAGGGCCGAAGACTGGTGCCGTCGAGATCGGGCCGCACCTTCAATCCCAGCATCTCCATGATCGTCGGGTAAACATCAATCAAGCTGACTACGCGTTCTGATCGTGTTCCCGGCACAAACCCTTGCGGTGGAGCAGAACGCGGTGGCACAATAATCAACGGCACCCGGGTTGATCGTTGCCAGGGCGTGAACTTGCCCCAGTGTTCTTTCTCACCAAGCTGCCAGCCGTGATCCGACCAGGCAACGATCAGGGTGTTATCCGCGTAAGGCGAATTGTCCAACTCATCGAGGATCCGCCCGAGCTGTGCATCGGCGAAGGTGATGCACGCCAGGTATGCGCTGACTGCGTTTCGCCACTGGTCGTTTTCCACCACCGTCTTGTGAGCCCCGGAGGTAATCGGGAATCGACCAAAGTCCTGTGCGAGTTTCCCAAGGTCATTCAAGTCGCCCACCAACACTTTTGGAAGTGCAACAGAATCTGGCGGATACAGGTCATGATATTTTTTCGGCGCCCACAATGGTTGGTGTGGCCGGTAAACTCCCAGACCAAGAAAAAATGGCTTGTCGTATTTCTGACGAAGCTTGGCGACCGCCCAATTCGTTGACTGGGTATCGGTCCACTCGTCCTCCGGTGCATCGATAGGCCCCCAATCGAACGAGTCGATCCTGTCAGATTTCGGCTCACGATCCCGAGGCATTTGATTGAGCGGCATCGTCAGTCCAAGTCGCGGAATCGCATGTTGGACAAACGGACCGGGTCGATTGAGTTCGGCACTTGAAATTTTGGTTTCAGCACCGGTAATCGGCAAAAACTTGTCGTGTTTGATACCAAACTCGTCCAGCATGGCAGCCGAATTGCCATGCAGTAGTTTTCCCGTTCCCATCGTATGATAGCCTTGCCGTTTGAGATCTTGCGGAAGAAAAACTGCGTTTGGCATCGTCCGCTCGATTTTTTGGCCGTTCCCATACACTCCATTATTGATTGGGAGCAGTCCGGTAAAATTGGCGGCCCGCGATCCGGAACAAACGGGCGACGCACAATGGGCCCGGGTAAATAGAACACCCCGTTTGGCCAGTCGATCCAGATGCGGTGTCTGAACCTGCGGATGTCCATCGAGACATCCGACCCAGTCATTCATGTCATCAAACGTTATCAACAAAATGTTGATGGGCTCCTGGGAGCAGGAACAATCGGGATCAACCAGCAGAATCGTCGTTACAATTGCGATTCCAACGGCTTCCAGGGTGGTTCGAATAAAGGGATACATAAGTCGTAGGTTGCGAACAAACAAGTGTCAGGAAACCACAAGATAATCGATCGGTGACCGACCGTCATTAAAAAACGGGGACGCTTACCGTCCCCGTTCGATGTTGTGGGAGGCAGAATACAGGCAAAGTGAATTTTCGGCAGTTTACTGCCACGAACTCATTTTGTCTTCCAATCAATCCAGTTTGCCATTAGGCCGTTTGTTGATTCATGACACTTTTCTATTTCCTTCGTTTGGAAAACTCAATGGTTCCTTTTCCTTCCCACGTATACCGGATATCGAATTCGCCTGTCACGAATGACTCGGTTACGACTTTCCCCCCGAATCCTGATCCATGCGGTGAGCGGCTGACTGGAGATCACGTCGTGCAGGTCTTGGAGCAGGTTTCCCAGATCCACGGGATCCCAAAAACCATTCAAGTCGACAACGGACCAGAATTTATTTCGAAGAGTCTGGACAGGTGGGCCTACTGGCACAAGGTGAAGCTGGATTTCAGTAGACCCGGCAAACCGACCGAAAATGCCGTAATTGAGTCATTTAATGGACGCATTCGACAAGAGTGTTTGAACCAGCATTGGTTTTTGTCCCTTGAGGACGCACAGAAGAAGTTGAACAATTGGAGAATGGACTACAATCACAATCGGCCGGATAGCAGTTTGGGGCAGTTGACCCCTGTCGGGTTTGCGGCCAGACACTGCCCTCCGGCTTCGGCTACGCCTCAGCCTACGGGCAGTGCCTGAAGAAGAAAACTCACTCTCCAAGTGGACTCAACTTGGGGTGAAGGTCAGGATCTAGCAATCAACGAGAAACGAGATACCGTAAGTGGATGACGCGTGGTTTTTGAAGGTGGACCAATGCTCACTGTAGCAATCAAATTTGCGATAGGATTTGGCATGACGAAGCAAGTTGGTTTCCTGTTTGCTGTATTCCTGACGTGGAACATGGATTACTGCATGCCCGACGAACGTCAGCCCAATATTGTGGTGATCCTGACGGACGACCAGGGCTGGGGCGATTTAGGCGTCAATGGGAACTCCAACCTGGCGACACCCAATATTGATTCCTTGGCCCGGGATGGGACGACGTTAGAGAGTTTTTATGTCTGCCAGGTTTGTGCACCGACTCGCGCCGAGTTTCTGACTGGACGGTACTACCCCAAGACCGGGGTCAGTGGTGTCAGTCGCGGACAAGGTCGACTGAACCCTGACGAAACGACGATTGCAGATCTGTTCAAAGCAGCCGGTTACGTAACTGGAGCGTTTGGTAAATGGCACAACGGCACTCAGCCCCCGTATCATCCAAACTTTCGCGGGTTCGATGAATACTACGGATTCACTTCCGGACATTGGGGGCATTACTTCAGTCCACCTCTTGATCACAACGGCCGGCGGGTGCGCGGAAACGGCTTTATCATCGATGATCTGACCGATCACGCGATGGAGTTCATGGAAGCAAACAAGGAAAAACCGTTCTTCTGCTACGTCCCTTTCAATACGCCCCATTCGCCAATGATGGTGGACGATCGTTTCTATCAGAAATTTGAAGGGCAGGATCCCGTTTTAAAGCATCGGGACGCCGACAAAGAGGACGTGATGATGACACGTGCGGCGTTGGCGATGTGTGAGAATATCGATTGGAACGTGGGGCGGATTTTGAAGAAGCTTGACGAGTTAAAGTTGCGCGGCAACACAATCGTCGTTTATTTTTCCGACAACGGTCCCAATTCCTTCCGCTGGAATGGAGGCATGAAGGGTAAAAAAGGGACGATTGACGAAGGTGGATTGCGTTCGCCGTTCTTTATCCGTTGGCCAGAGAAAATCCCGGCAGGAAATTCTGTTTCACAAATTGCCGGGGCGATTGATTTGCTACCCACGCTAACCGAATTGGTTGGAATTGAGGCAAAAACAAACAAGCCGATCGATGGCGTCAGCCTGGTTCCTTTGCTGCAGGAGCAAACGGTTCAATGGCAGCCTCGAACGCTGCTTTCCATCAAGAATGATCAGGTCAGTGTTCGCTCCCAGCAGTTTCGGCTTGATGCCAACGGCCAGCTATTTGATATTTTGGCCGACCGAGGGCAAACAACAGACGTTTCGGAACAGCATCCGGAGGTCACCCGCCAATTATTGCGACAGGCGAAACAACATGCCGAGCAGATGAAAACGCATTTCGATGCCTACGCTGATCGGCCGTTTACAATCGGTTTTGCAGACTCAACGACGTTGCCCGCGCGTGATGGGATCGAACATGGGACGATCAAACGAAGCGCCAAGGCACCGAACAACTCTTTTTTTACCAATTGGACAAGTGTTAACGATTCAATTACCTGGGACATCGAAGTAGTCAACCGCGGCACGTATGAAGCGATCGTGTATTATACTTGTGCTGCCGGCGACGATGGTGCGAGGCTACAGCTTGCGATGGAAAACGGTGGTTCGGTTTCGGCGAGCGTTGATGAAGTTTTTGACCCGCCATTCTATGACAAATCAAAAGAGCGCGTCGCCAAATCCCAATACATCCAAAAAGACTTCAAACCGCTGACCCTGGGCTCGATCCAGTTGGAAAAAGGACGTGGCACGTTGACGCTCAGCGCCTTGGAGATCAAAGGGAAGCGTGCGATCGATGTCCATTCGATTGAGTTGATTCGGCGTTGACGTATCCGGCTTGAAGCCCTGAATCATATTGGGCACAGGATTCATTTGGCCCGCGTATCTGCGGCAATTCTCGCCCAATCCCTGACTTTGCGACACGAATTCTGCCGGCATTCAATGGGCATTTTAAAGTTTGTCGATTGCCTTTACAGTTAGAGGTATCGAGCAAGCTCCATCATGGCATTTCACCATTGCCGAAAAATCCGCAGGAGTTGTATTTAACTGGGATACGAATTGTTTGACTTTGGTCAGGCTCATGATTCGATCTCAACTGAAAAGGAAGTCAGTAATGACATTGTTGAATTTTTTAAATCGCAAACGGCAATCGCAAAGGAACCCGGAAATGAGCAGTGAATCGCAATCGGTCACCGACCAAATCGGTTTAACCGCGGGTCAAGTTTGGCATGCGTTGACCGAAAACGGCGGGATGAGTCTGGCGAAACTGGCGAAGCAAATTGACGCCCCACGCGACTTGGTGATGCAGGCCGTCGGCTGGTTGGCTCGCGAGAACAAGATCCAGATCGTGGAGCAAAATCGGGTCAAGACGGTTTCGCTGTTATCGGACGAGCAAGTCCAGGCGGCCTAGACATTTCAGCAAACGTTGTGGTTTCATCCAAACGTCGAGTTCCAATCATCACGTTTGTTGACTGGTTGACCGCAATGCGCCCGCCAGAGTTTTCAGGATTTTTTGTTTCGCCAAATCGTGGCGGGTGGCAGGCTCGAGGCCTACCTCACAGTTTTCCTTGACCTTCGCCTAACATGACAGACAGTGCCCTGTCGCTCAAACGGCAGGATTTTGAAATGATAAGGACCTCTAGTCAAACAAATCCGATTGTTTGAAAGCGACTAAAGCGAGTGCGATCGCGTGTACGTAGAGCGATTGCCGCGTAATCACGCCACCCGTCAGCGAGCCTACGGCCCCGCCCTGTTGTTTTGAATTGTGCTCTTTGAACACTTCGTCGTTGGCAAATCCCAGCTCGACTCCCGATTCAACCAGTTCCTTGACGCGCGGCGGCAGTGCAAACGAACCGCTGCGACCTGATCCGATTTTTCCAGCCGCATCGATGATCACGATCCAGGCGTTGGCGAACAGCGTTCCACCGATCGTTTCGATCCCGCCCTCAATCCCGACAAAAAAGTTGGCCGCGGGAGCAAGTTCCCTGAGTGCTTGGGCCCGATTGGATGCGCCGCGCAAGGTTTCATCACACGACATCGGCTGATCGCTGACGTTGGACGCGACGTCAAATCCTTCGGCAGAAAAATCCTGATCGGGGAACATTGACTGGAAACCGGCCAGGGCGGATTTGATTTTGACTGGATTTTTGGAGCCGACGGCAATTTTCGATGGGGAATTCATATCGACATGCTAATCTGCCGGCTTTTGAATCGGAAGGGATATCGTCAGGAGAGAATGACTCGGAATGAAACGAGTCGCATTTTCCGCTTGGAAATCAATGATCTTAGACAACCGCGAAAGCATCGGGCTGCAGCAGGTGCGGGACGATTCTGTAAAGTTACCGAGCAGGTTTTAGTCATCGTTGATTTTTGCCTTTTGAGGGTCGACTTCGACGTCTTCCATCCAAATCGGTTTTTGATTCAAAGCGTGGAGTTCATCCGGCCGCTGGACAAGAGCCAAATGAAATTCAATATTGCCGCGTTCCAGTTCGAGCGGTTTACCGATTAAGGTATTGAATTGTTTCTTTTGGTCCGGCGTCAGTTCCTTGATAAGTTCGCGATTCGTTTCTCGTTCGAGCTTGATTAACAACTGGGTAATTTTGCGTTGTTCCTTTTCGGCCAGAACTTTCAGTCCCTGATTTTCGATTCGTGACCAAATGGACAACTTGCCATTTTTCGGGACTTTTTCCGTGTCCGAAGGGATAATGTTTTTGTCTTCTTCATCCGTAGTGATTGATTCGGAATTGAGAATTGCGGCGATCGGACCATGCAACGTGAATTTTGTCCGTGCTGCAAACTCTGTCAAAACGGCTTGCTGGTGGGGTAACAGGATACTCTCGATCGCAGGTACGATCTGATCGCGGAATTGAATTCGTTGTTGCTCTTGTTGACGCCTGAATTCGATTGGTGGAAATGCCACGTTGTTGGCTGCGATGTAGGCGTTGATTGCTTGAGTTTGCGAATCCCAGAGTTGAAGTTGCTGTGACCGCAGCGATTGGACTGCCTTGATTTGCTCCGGTACCAGTTCAAGTTCGCCGTTGCCCAGGCAGTAGATGAGCAAACGGGTCGGAATCAGTTCGTCAAAATCTGCTGGATCTTCGCTCGGTTCAACACGGACAAGCTCTCCCATCGAACTAATTTCGAAAGAAAACGGCATCGTGATTCCCGCGTATTTCGGCCACCGGGATTCGACTCGATATTTCATGAAGTCAGAGATCGCTTTTTCATCCAACTGGAGTGCAAGAATTCTGAGCGGCGCTCGGTAGAGATTCTTTTCGTCACCCACCGCCTTGGTCAGTTGTTCGCGATCTGACTCCGAAACGGCCTTCAAAAGCAAATCAATCGTTTGTTTCTTTTGAAGCTGAATCTTACGGGCCCCAGCTTCCGCCAATTCGAGGTAGCGTCGACGAATCTGAGTCTTCTTCTTCGGTGTCAGTCCAATCTCCGACCCGTACCGGGATCCCACGAAACGCACCAGTCCATAACGGCTGATTTCCAGCTGAACCGCGATTTGTTTCAATCGATCGGCCTGCTTGTCCAGCAATAGATCGCGAATCGTCTGGATGGATTTCTCAATGGCGGGTTCAAGGATCCCAAGTATCGCTAATTCTCTCTGATTGAATTCGTCGGGGTCGTTCAATTGGACCTTGTACTCCTGTTCCGCACGATGGCAAGCATCGTCAAGTGCTTCCATTTGTGCCTTCAGCTGCTTTCGCTGATCGCCAACGATTTCAAGATCCTCGGCAATTTTCGGTTCCGTCAAAATGGCCAACAGTGGTATGGGAGTTTGAAACTCTCGACTGTGTTTCAAATTCAGATGGATCGTGCCTTCTTGAATGATTTCGTAGACCCACTTCGATTGACTGACAACACAACGGATTCGTCGCTGTTGATCCGTGATAACTTGGGCAGTTGATTGTTGTTGCAGGCAGCAAGTCGCAATTAACATGCAAATCGTGAGAATCGAGAAAAAGATTTTTCTGCGGTTGTTCATCGAGAAGTGTGAGTTTTTTGGTTAAACGCAAGGACAAGGCAGTCTCAGTTGACTCTATTTCATTGGAGACCAATTCACGTTCGAATTCCATGGTCTGGGTCTTGATTCTCCGCCAGTATGAGCTTGCCAACCGTGAAAGACGCGAACTACGCAAAAAAAAACGAGCGCAGCTTTCGCGTATTTAGTGTCTTTCGCGTCTTTCGCGGTTGAATACTATCTTGAAAAACTGCGGGGAATTTGCGTCCGAATTCGCCGCTTCGACATTCAACAATCCCTATTCATCCATCAAATTTGGCACGCGGGATTGATGGTTGATGAACATGGATTAATGATTGTTGAATTGGGTTGGAAGCAGCGACCGGTCGCTGGCCGACGGGCGCGCAAGTTGTGTCAGGTTGCCGTGAGCGCATGAAAAAACCCGTTGAAGAATCCTGGCTGAGATCCAACAACGGGTTTTAACTATCAAAAAAGTAGATTTGCTGATTGAACAGCTACCTCTTGGAATTGTTATTGATGTGAAACCGAAGTTTCAATCGTTCCAACGATTCTCATAAGATCATGCCCACGGATAGTCTCATTCTGTCACCAAAATGAGGTTTCTAATATCCTTAGAAAGGAGGTGATCCAGCCGCAGGTTCCCCTACGGCTACCTTGTTACGACTTAGTCCCAATCATCGAGTTGACCTTCGGCGCTAGCCTCCTTACGGTTAGCATCGCGACTTCGGGCCCCCCCAACTTTCGTGGCTTGACGGGCGGTGTGTACAAGGCTCAGGAACACATTCACCGTAGTATGCTGACCTACGATTACTAGCGATTCCGGCTTCATG